>NZ_RKHT01000006.1:661464-838047 GCF_003752615.1 Klebsiella sp. BIGb0399
TAATCCCGGAGGCGGCGTGACCGCCGGTCCGGGCTACGACGGAGCGGGGCAATGGGGCTTGGGTGCGGGGGTTAATCCCGGAGGCGGCGTGACCGCCTGTCCGGGCTACGACGGAGCGGGGCAATGGGGCTTGGGTGCGGGGGTTAATCCCGGAGGCGGCGTGACCGCCTGTCCGGGCTACGACGGAGCGGGCAATGGGGGCTGGGTGTGGGGGTTATTCCCGGAGGCGGCGTGACCGCCTGGCCGGGCTACGACGGAGCGGAGCAATGGGGTTTTGGGTGCGGGGGGTAATTCCGGAGGCGGCGTGACCGCCGGTCCGGGCTACGACGGAGCGGGCAATGAGGGCTGGGTGCGGGGGGTAATCCCGGAGGCGGCGTGACCGCCGGTCCGGGCTACGACGGAGCGGGCAATGAGGGCTGGGTGCGGGGGGTAATTCCGGAGGCAGCGTGACCGCCGGTCCGGGCTACGACGGAGCGGGGCAATGGGGCTGGTGCGGGGGGTTAATCCCGGAGGCGGCGTGACCGCCTGTCCGGGCTACGACGGAGCGGGGCGATTGGGGCTGGGTGCGGGGTTAATCCCGGAGGCGGCGTGACCGCCTGTCCGGGCTACGGCGGAGTGGGGTGATGGGGTTGGGTGCGGGGGTTATTCCCGGAGGCGGTGCTGAGCACCTCTCCGGGCTACGGGGCTTGTGCCTGGGTGTAGCCCGGACAAGGCGCAGCGCGCCGCCTCCGGGAAGGTGCCTTACAGCGTATGCTCGGTGCGGGCGATGATATCGTCCTGGGCATCCGGCGACAGGGCGGTGAAGAAGGCAGAATACCCGGCGACGCGGACCACTAAATCGCGATACTGGTCGGGGTGTTTCTTCGCTTCCAGCAGCGTTTCGCGCGACACGATGTTGTACTGGATATGCCAGCCTTTATGCACCTCGAAGAAGGTGCGCAGCAGCACCATCAGCTTCTGCTTATCGGACTCGTTCTCCAGCGTCGCGGGGTTCAGCTTCTGGTTAAGCAGCACGCCGCCGAGGATCGAACCGGTAGGCAGCTTGCCGACCGAGCTGATTACTGCCGTTGGCCCCAAATGGTCGGTCCCGGACGCCGGGCTGGCCCCTTCCGCCAGCGGTGAATGCGCCTTACGCCCGTCCGGCGTCGCCATGGTCTGGGCACCAAACGGCACGTTAGCAGAGATAGACGACGTCCCGGCATAGTAGGTGCCGCCAATCGGCCCCCGGCCATAACGCGGGTTGTGATACTGCTTCAGCTCATCGATGTAGGTCTGGTAGGCGCGCGCCAGCAGGGTGTCCACGCTGTCATCATCGTTACCGTATTTTGGTGCGCCGTTAATTAAACGCTGACGCAGCTGCTCGTGGGTCAGGCCGTCGAAATCTTCCGCCAGCGCTTTCGCCAGCTGCTGTTGGCCGATGGCTCCCTGCTCGAACACCAGTTTCTTGACCGCCACCAGACTGTTGCCGAGGTTGGCGATCCCGACCTGCAGGCCGGAAACCCAGTCGTATTTCGCGCCGCCCTGCTTAATGCTTTTCGCCCGCTCGATGCAGTCATCCACCAGCGCCGAGCAGAGAATGTCATGGACGTTCTCTTCCAGCATGGTATCCACGACATACTCAATTTCGATCGATTTGCGGGTGTAGTAACGAATTTGCGTATCCCATGCCGCCATCACTTCGTCGAAGTCAGTGAAGTTGCCTGCGGACAGGGCTTTCGCCTGCGGCAGGAACACCTCGCCGCTGGTGGCGTCGCGACCGCCTTCCATCGCCGCCAGCATCACCCGGGCGAAGTTGATAAAGCTCATGCCGGTGCAGCGATAGCCCCACTTGCCGCCGACCGCGGTTTCGATGCAGCCGATGGCCGCGTAGTCGTAGGCGTCCTGCGGCTCGATGCCGAGCTTGATGAATTCCGGGATCACGATTTCGTCGTTATTAAACGCCGGCATCCCGAAGCCGCAGCGAATTACCTGGACGCAGGCGTCGAGGAAGTCGTTACTCATCCCGGCGTGATAGCGCACGCTGAGGTTCGGCTGAGTGGAACGCAGGCGACCGCAGGATTCCAGAATCGCATAGGAGAGCGGGTTCACCGCGTCCTGCGGGGCACCGTTAATCAGGTTTTGTCCGCCGATGGTGACGTTCTGATACAGCGGGCTGCCCGCCGAGGCTTTCGAGTGCGAGCCGGAGCGGATTTTGTTCACTTCCAGCAGCTTCAGCCAGCAGCTATGCAGCAGTTCAATGGCCTGCTCGCGCTCCAGCGATTGCTGCAGCTCGACGTCGCGACGGTAGAACGGATAGAGATACTGGTCCATACGGCCAAAGGAGACCGAGTGGCCGTTGGATTCAATCTGCAGGATCAGCTGGATGAAGTAGCACAGCTGCAGCGCCTGCCAGAACGTTTTCGGCGGCTCGTGGGCGATATGGTCGCAGTTTTCCGCCATCGCCAGCAGCTCGTCCCGGCGGGTGGCGCGCGTCTCGGTCGCCGCCATCGTCCGCGCCAGTTCGGCAAAGCGCTTGCTGTGCTGGCTTACCGCCTCCAGCACGATATCAATGGCTTTCAGGAACTGTTCGCCGTGCAAATCTTCCAGCACGGTGAGGTTGATGCGTGAACGGCGCTCGGCCACCTTGGCGCGCATCCCGTCGAGGCCTTTTTCCAGCAGCAGCGCATAGTTAACCGCCAGGTGCGCATCGCCGGAGGTCATATTGCCTTCGGCTTTAATAATGCCGGTCGCCAGCAGCGCTTTTTGCTCATCGGTAAACATTCCGTAGCAGCGATCCTGGACGGTTTGTCCTCGCCACCACGGGCAGATTTCATGCAGTACCCGCTTGTTCTCTTCACTGACCGCAAAACCGGCACCGGGACGATCGGCGAGGTCATCGATCTCTTTTTCGATCCAGCTGACGGTATATTCCGGGAAGATTGGCGCGGCGCGGACTTCGCTGGCCTGGTTGCCAACGATCAGTTCGTCGTGCTTGATCCAGATAGTGCGCTCGGCCAGGTGATGGGCCAGCGCCAGCGCGCGACGCACCGGGATCGGCTTATCCAGATGCTGCTGATAAGCGGTGGTGTAATGCTGCGCCCGCTCGGTGCACACCGGCGGCTTAACGATATGTACCAGTGCCATTTTGTGCGCCTGAATGCGTGCGCTCAGCGTATCAAGTTTCAGGGTGGTCATGGGGTTATCCTCGTAAAGTAGCCGTTAAACCTTTGCTCTGAGCATAGTGCTGCGCGAAGGCGAGCAGCTCGGGGTCAGCAAGCGGTTTATCCGGAGCGGTATAGGGCTGGTTGAGTAACTGATATTTGTTCATCCCCAGCGTGTGGTACGGCAGGAAATGAATCTCCGCGACCTGCAGACGGTCGGCGGCAAAATCGGTGATGGCGGTAATGGCGGCTTCATCGGCGTTGAACCCCTGAATCAGCGGGACGCGAATGATAATTTTCTTGCCGGCCTGCGCCACCCGTTGCAGGTTATCCAGCACCCGCCGCGCGCTGCCGTCGGTCCACTGGTTGAAGATGGCTTCGTTGACATGTTTCAGGTCAGCGAGAAACAGATCGGTCCACGGCAGCGAAGGGGCAATGTATTTCCACGGCACGTGCAGGCAGGTTTCAACTGCGGTATGGATCCCGGCTTCATGGCTGGTCTGCAACAGCTGCTGCGCCAGTTCAGGATTCATAAACGGTTCGCCGCCGGAGAGGGTGATCCCGCCGCCGCTGCGATCGTAAAAGGGTTTATCGCGCAGCACGGTTGCCATAATCTCCGCCACGCTCTTCTCTTCGCCGCAGACGCTGAGGGCGGTGGTCGGGCAGCATTCGCGCAGCCGGGTATAATGTTCATCGGTGAGCTTTTCGCGATGGATAATCAGACCGTCGAGAGTGCGGGTAATCACTTCCGGCGCGGCCTGCTGGCACAGGTCGCAGCCGTCGAGGCACAAGCGCGCGTCGTACAGCAGGTCGGCGCTGCGGGCGCGGCTTTCCGGATTCTGGCACCAGCGGCAACCCAACGAACAGCCTTTCAGGAAGACGACGGTGCGAATCCCTGGACCGTCATGGGTAGAATAGCGCTGAATGTTGAAGATCATGATTTACCCTCTTTTTGCATATGAAGATTAAATTACTTTCGAATGAAAGTGACATTGATGCAAATCAACAAGCAGAAGAGATCTCATCAGGAAGAAGAGGGAAAGGCGGATCCGGTCACAGATTATCCGGCGGCGGGCGCCGCCGGTTAGCAGATTAGTGGCGAGCGCACACTTCGCACTGCGGGTCACGCAGCAGCTTCATTTCGCGAAATTGGCAGGTCATTGCATCGTACATCACGATTTTACCCGCCGCCGGAGTGCCATAGTGGGTGAGCACTTTGATTGCTTCCATCGCCTGTAGCGTGCCGATAACCCCGACCAGCGGCGCCATCACCCCTGCCTCAACGCAGGTGAGGGCGTTTTCACCAAACAGGCGGCTCAGGCAGCGATAGCACGGCTCGTCCTCCTGCCAGGTAAAGACGCTGATCTGGCCTTCCATGCGGATGGCAGCACCGGACACCAGCGGCGTTTTGTGCAGGAAACAGCCGGCGTTCAGCTGGTTACGAATAGCGACATTATCGGTGCAGTCGAGCACCAGGTCGTGGGCGGCGATCTGCGCCCGCAAGCTCTCTTCGTCCAGCAGGGCATTCAGTGGGGTGAGCTGAACATGGGGGTTAATACGCGCCAGCGCGTCGCGCGCGGAATCGACTTTCGGCTGGCCGATGGTGGCATCGCTGTGCAGCGTCTGGCGCTGTAAATTGGAGAGCGCGACGGTATCGAAATCCAGCAGCGTCAGCTGGCCGACGCCCGCTGCGGCCAGATACTGCGCGGCGGCGCAGCCGAGTCCGCCGAGGCCGACCACCAGCACCCGCGAGGCCTTCAGCTGCTCCTGACCGTCAAAATCAAACCCGCGCAGGATGATTTGTCGGTTGTAGCGCAGCATCTCCTCATCGCTCAGCTCGACGCCCATTACAGTCCCCCGAACAGATGGTTGAAGGGCTCGACTTCCACCCATTCCCCGGCTTCAACATGGCCGCGTTCACGTTCGAGCACAATAAAACAGTTGCCGAGGCTGAAAGAGCTGAAAATATGCGAACCCTGGTGACCGGTAGAGCTGACCACCAGTTCACCATCCGGAGTGCGCTGGAGCACGCCGCGCTGGAAGTCGAGGCGTCCCGGTGATTTTTTCAAGCGGGCGGCGGCGCGTACGCGCAGGCGGGTAGGCTGAACCTGGCCGTGATTGCCGCTCAGCTTCGCCAGCAGCGGCTGCACCAGCTGGTAGAAGGTCAGGGTCGCGGAAACCGGGTTTCCAGGCAGACCGCAGAACCAGCTGGTGTTCAGTTTACCGAAGGCAAAAGGTTTGCCCGGTTTGATAGCCAGCTTCCAGAAGCCAATTTCACCCAGCTCTTCAAGGATGGTTTTGGTGTAATCCGCTTCCCCGACGGAGACGCCGCCGGAGCTAATCACCACGTCGGCCTGCTGGTCCGCCTCGATAAAGGCGGCGCGCAGCTTGTCCGGATCGTCAGGGATAATGCCAAGGTTAATGACCTCACACCCCAGCTGTTGCAGCATCAGGTGCACGGCCAGGCGGTTGGTATCGTAGATTTGCCCGTCGCCAAGCGGCTGGCCCGGCAGCTGGAGTTCGTCCCCGGTTGAGAACACCGCGACGCGCACTTGGCGTACCACTTCGACTTGCGCAATCCCCAGTGACGCCAGGACCGGCAGTTCGGCGACGGTTAAACGGGTCCCCGCCGGGAACACCACGGCGCCGGCGGCGATGTCTTCCCCGCGCAGGCGAATGTTCTGTCCGGCTTTCACCGGTGCAAGGAAACGCACGCCGTCGTCGGTCTGTTCGGTTTCTTCCTGCATCACCACCGCATCGCAGCCTGGCGGGATCGGCGCGCCGGTCATAATGCGGATGCAGCTTCCGGCAGGCCACTGCGTGTGAAAAGGCTGCCCGGCGAAGGCTTTACCCGCCACCGGTAGCGCGGCGCCGTCGGCGAGGTCGGCCAGTCGCACGGCATAGCCATCCATCGCCGAGTTATCAAAGCCAGGAACGTCCAGCGGCGAGCTAAGATCATGGGCAGTCACGCGGGAAAAGGCCTGCAACAGCGGTACGGTTTCCACCGCACTCAGCGGCGTAATTCGATTGAGCATTTCTGTCAGGGCTGTGTCGAGGGGCATCAGTCCGGCGTTAAAATCCATGGGGCTCTCCTGCGGGTAAAACTACGAAAGGGGCATTATGCCAGAAAAGCGTTGCCGTCCATACGGCTTCACCGTTTGTGCTAACACCTGCGGATGCGCTTTCTATATTCCAAAATTGTATAGGACTGTCAGCACGATAATGATATTTATACATAAAATTATCCATGGACACTCTTTGCCACTCAGTGGTGGTTTACAGGATGTCAGGTTAAGACACACATCGTTAAGGGATCGCTGAATGGGCAAGGCGGTGATAGCAATTCATGGCGGAGCGGGCGCATTGACGCGCGCGACCATGACACCGGAGCGCGAGCGGCAGTATGTGGCGGCGCTCTCAGAGATTGTCGACAGCGGGCAAAAAATGCTGGCAGCAGGGGCCAGCGCGCTGGATACGGTGACCGAAGCGGTGCGGCTGCTGGAAGAGTGTCCGCTGTTTAATGCCGGGATCGGCTCGGTCTTTACCCGCGACGCCACCCACGAACTGGACGCCTGCGTGATGGACGGCAACCAGTTGCAGGTTGGGGCGGTCGCCGGGGTCAAACATCTGCGTAACCCGGTGCTGGCGGCGCGTCTGGTGCTTGAGCGTAGCCCGCACGTGCTGCTGATTGGCGAAGGGGCCGAGGCGTTTGCCGCCTCCCACGGAATGGCGCAGGTCGACAACGATCTGTTTTCGACCACAGAGCGGCGGCTGCAGCTCCAGCAGGCCCAGAGTGACGATGTCATCGTGCTCGATCACCACGCCGCGCCGCTGGATGAGCGGCAAAAAATGGGCACCGTCGGTGCCGTGGCGTTGGATCTGAACGGTAATCTGGCCGCCGCGACCTCGACCGGCGGCATGACCAATAAACTGCCCGGCCGCGTTGGCGACAGCCCGCTGCCGGGGGCCGGGTGCTATGCCAATAACGCCAGCGTGGCGGTCTCCTGTACCGGCACCGGCGAGGTGTTTATCCGCGCGATGGCGGCCTACGATATCGCCGCGCTGATGGAGTATGGCAACCTCAGCCTGTTCGACGCCTGCGAGCGGGTGGTGATGGAAAAACTGCCGGCGCTTGGCGGCAGCGGCGGGCTGATTGCCATCGACAGAGAAGGCAACGTGGTGCTGCCGTTTAACAGCGAAGGCATGTATCGGGCCTGGTGCTATGCCGGCGATACGCCGACAATTGGGATCTATCGGGAATAAGGAGGACGCGCGTTGCCGCATAGTCAAGATATCGACGCCAGTGACGTTCTGGTGGTACGCGATCTGAACGTGGCGTTTCGCCAGGAGCAGGCGACCTTTGCTGCGGTGCAACACCTTTCGTTCACCCTGCGGCGCGGCGAGACCTTAGCCATCGTCGGGGAGTCTGGTTCAGGCAAATCGGTGACCGCGCTGGCGCTGATGCGTCTGCTCGACCAGGCGGCGAGCCAGGTCAGCAGCGAGGCGCTGAGGCTGCGTCGTCGCAACGGCCAGGTCATCGCCCTCGACTCGCTGTCCGACGCCGGGATGCGCAGCGTGCGCGGGGCCGACATGGCGATGATTTTCCAGGAGCCAATGACCTCGCTGAACCCGGTGTTTACCGTCGGGGAGCAGATCGCCGAATCCCTGCGACTACACCAGGGATTAGGGCGTGAGGCGGCGCTGCGGGAAGCGAAGAAAATGCTCGATCAGGTACGCATTCCCGAAGCAGAAACGATGCTCTCGCGCTATCCGCATCAGCTATCCGGCGGGATGCGCCAGCGGGTGATGATCGCGATGGCGCTGTCGTGCCGCCCGGCGGTGCTGATCGCCGATGAACCGACCACCGCGCTGGATGTCACCATCCAGGCACAGATTCTGCAGCTCATCGCCGTACTGCAAAAAGAGATGGCGATGGGGGTAATTTTTATCACCCACGATATGGGCGTGGTGGCCGATATCGCCGACCGGGTGCTGGTGATGTACCGCGGTGAAGCGGTAGAGAGCGGCAGCGTGGAGGAGATTTTCCGCGCGCCGCAGCATCCGTATACCCAGGCGCTGCTGGCGGCGGTACCGCGGTTGGGGGCGATGCGCGGCAGCGTGCTGCCGCGCCGTTTCCCGCTGCTCGCGCAAGAACCGTCGGAAGAGGAACAACAGAACACGGTGGGGAGCGGCGAGCCGATTCTCAAAGTGCGCGACCTGGTGGCGCGCTTTCCGCTGCGCAGCGGCATTCTGAACCGCATCACCCGGGAAGTTCACGCGGTGGAAAAGGTCAGCTTCGATTTGTGGCCGGGGGAAACCCTGTCGTTGGTCGGCGAGTCCGGCTGCGGCAAGTCAACCACCGGGCGCGCGTTATTGCGGCTGGTGGCGACGCAGGGCGGTTCGATCGTCTTTAACGGTGAGCGCATCGATACCCTGGCCAACAGCAAGCTGCAGGCGCTGCGCCGCGATATCCAGTTTATTTTCCAGGATCCGTTCGCCTCGCTCGACCCGCGACAAACCATCGGCTATTCGATTATGGAGCCGCTGCGGATCCACGGCATGCTTGAGGGCGAGGCCGCACGTCAGCGCGTCAGCTGGCTGCTGGAGCGCGTTGGCCTGCAGCCGGAACACGCCTGGCGTTATCCGCATGAGTTTTCCGGCGGCCAGCGTCAGCGGGTTTGCATCGCCCGCGCGCTGGCGCTCAACCCGAAAGTGGTGATTGCCGATGAAGCAGTCTCGGCGCTTGATGTGTCGATCCGCGCGCAGATTATTAATCTGATGCTCGATTTACAGCGCGAAATGGGCATCGCCTTCCTGTTTATTTCGCACGATATGGCGGTGGTTGAACGCATCAGCCACCGCGTAGCGGTGATGTATCGTGGGCGCATCGTTGAGATTGGCCCACGTCGCGCCGTGTTTGAAAACCCGCAGCATCCTTATACCCGCAAACTGATGGCCGCCGTACCGGTGGCCGACCCGGCGCATCGTCATCCGCAGCGCGTGCTGCTGTCTGACGAACTGCCGGGCAATATTTACAAGCGCGGGGAAGAGGTCATCAGCACGCCGTTACAACAGGTGGGACCGGGGCATTATGTCGCCAGGGAACCCGTCGCCGACGTGCTGGGAAGATAACAACGACACTAACAAAACAGTATTCAGGAGAACAACATGACACAACGCGTATTACGCAAAGGGTTGTTGGCGCTGGGCATCGTGTCGGCGCTGGCTGCAAGCCCGGCCTTTGCCGCCAAAGATGTCGTCGTGGCGGTCGGTTCTAACTTTACGACCCTTGATCCTTATGACGCCAATGACACCCTGTCACAGGCGGTCGCAAAGTCTTTTTATCAAGGCCTGTTTGGTCTTGATAAGGAGATGAAGCTGCAGAACGTGCTGGCGGAAAGCTACACGATTTCGCCGGACGGCCTGGTCTACACCATCAAGCTGCATTCGGGCGTCAAGTTCCAGGACGGCAGCGATTTTAATGCCGATGCGGTGAAGGCCAACCTCGACCGCGCCAGCAACCCGGACAACCACCTCAAACGCTACAACCTGTATAAAAATATCGCCAGCACCGACGTCGTTGACCCGACGACGGTGAAGATCACCCTTAAGCAGCCTTTCTCAGCGTTCATCAACATCCTGGCCCACCCGGCAACGGCGATGATCTCCCCGGCGGCGCTGAAAAAATACGGCAAGGAGATTGGCTTCCATCCGGTAGGGACCGGGCCGTATAAGCTCGACACCTGGAATCAGACCGATTTTGTCAAAGTGACGAAATTTGCCGGTTACTGGCAGCCAGGCCTGCCGAAGCTGGACTCGATCACCTGGCGTCCGGTGGTGGATAACAATACCCGTGCGGCGATGCTGCAAACCGGCGAGGCGCAGTTTGCCTTCCCGATCCCCTACGAGCAGGCCCCGCTGCTGGAGAAAAACAGCAAGCTGGAGCTGGTGGCCAGCCCGTCAATCATGCAGCGCTACATCAGCATGAACGTCACGCAAAAGCCGTTCGATAACCCGAAAGTGCGGGAAGCGATCAACTACGCCATCAACCGCCAGGCGCTGGTGAAAGTCGCCTTTGCGGGTTACGCCACCCCGGCGACCGGCGTTGTGCCGCCGTCGATTGCCTATGCCGAGAGCTTTAAACCGTGGCCGTACGATCCGGCGAAAGCTCGCGAACTGCTGAAAGAGGCCGGTTACCCTAACGGTTTCAGCACCACCCTGTGGTCGTCGCATAACCACAGCACCGCGCAGAAAGTGCTGCAGTTTACCCAACAGCAGCTGGCGCAGGTGGGGATTAAGGCGCAGCTGACGGCGATGGATGCTGGCCAGCGCGCGGCGGAAGTGGAAGGCAAAGGGCAGAAAGAGAGCGGGGTGCGGATGTTCTACACCGGCTGGTCCGCCTCAACGGGCGAAGCCGACTGGGCGCTGTCGCCGCTGTTTGCTTCGCAAAACTGGCCGCCAACCCTGTTCAACACCGCCTTCTATGGCAATCCGCAGGTGGATAAAGACCTCAGCGACGCCCTGAAAACCACCGACGTGCAGGAAAAAACGCGGCTCTACAAAGCGGCGCAGGAGACTATCTGGAAAGAGTCGCCGTGGGTACCGCTGGTGGTCGAAAAACTGGTCTCGGCCCATAGCAAGACCCTCAGTGGTTTCTATATTCAGCCGGATACCGGATTTAGCTTTGAACAGGCGGATTTAGCACAGTGATGGTATGTACCCTGACCCTCTCCCACGTCGGGAGAGGGATGCAGACCTGCAGGCAAAGGGGGGACGATGCTCAACTATGTGCTTAAGCGCCTGCTGGGCCTGATCCCAACCCTGCTGATTGTGGCGGTGCTGGTGTTTTTGTTCGTGCATATGCTGCCCGGCGATCCGGCGCGGCTGATTGCCGGTCCGGAGGCCGACGCGCAGGTAGTGGCGATGGTGCGCCAGCAACTGGGGCTTGACCAGCCGCTGCATGTGCAGTTCTGGCACTATATCACCAGCGTGCTACAGGGCGATTTTGGCACCTCGATGGCGTCGCGTCGCCCGGTCAGCAGCGAAATCGCCAGCCGCTTTATGCCGACGCTGTGGCTGACGCTCGCCAGCATGAGCTGGGCGGTGATTTTTGGCATGGCGGCGGGGATTGTGGCCGCCGTGTGGCGGAATCGCTGGCCCGACCGGCTGGGAATGGCGCTGGCGGTCACCGGGATCTCATTTCCGGCCTTTGCGCTGGGGATGCTGCTGATGCAGGTGTTCTCGGTGGAGCTGGGCTGGTTGCCGACGGTAGGCGCCGATAGCTGGCGACACTATATTTTGCCTTCGCTGACGCTGGGGGCGGCGGTGGCGGCGGTGATGGCGCGGTTTACCCGGGCCTCGTTTGTCGATGTTCTGCATGAAGACTATATGCGCACCGCCCGCGCCAAAGGGGTGAGCGAGACGCTGGTGGTGCTCAAACATGGTCTGCGCAACGCCATGATCCCGGTCGTCACCATGATGGGGCTGCAGTTCGGCTTTCTGCTCGGCGGTTCGATTGTGGTCGAGAAGGTCTTTAACTGGCCAGGTCTCGGGCGGTTGCTGGTGGATTCGGTGGAGATGCGCGATTATCCGGTGATTCAGGCGGAAGTTCTCCTCTTTTCGCTGGAGTTTATTCTTATCAATTTAGTGGTGGATGTGCTGTATGCCGCCATTAACCCGGCTATCAGGTACAAGTAAGGTGCGATTGCTCAACTGGAGAAGGCAGGCGGTTATCAACGCGATGCCGGGCATCAGGCCCGGACACATCCGCACGCCGTGGCGCGAGTTCTGGCGGCGATTTCGTCGTCAGCCGGTGGCGATGGGGGCGGGGGTATTTGTCCTGCTGCTGATTGTGCTTGCGCTGGTGGCGCCGTGGATCGCGCCGTTCGATGCGGAAAACTATTTCGATTATGACCGGCTCAATGACGGCCCGTCGATGATCCACTGGTTTGGCGTGGATTCGTTAGGGCGGGATATCTTTAGCCGGGTGCTGGTCGGCGCGCGGATTTCACTGGCGGCCGGGGTGCTGGCGGTGCTGATCGGCGCGGTGATTGGCACCGTGCTCGGTTTACTGGCCGGGTATTACGAAGGCTGGTGGGACCGCATCATCATGCGCATCTGCGATGTGCTGTTCGCGTTCCCTGGGATCCTGCTGGCGATTGCGGTGGTGGCGGTGATGGGCAGCGGCATGTCAAACGTGATCATTGCGGTGGCGATCTTCTCGATCCCGGCCTTTGCCCGACTGGTGCGCGGGAATACCCTGGTGCTCAAGCAGCAGACCTTTATCGAGTCGGCACGCAGCATTGGCGCCAGCGATATGACGATCCTGTTCAGCCATATTTTGCCCGGCACGGTATCGTCGATCGTGGTCTATTTCACCATGCGTATCGGGGTATCGATTATCTCTGCCGCCAGTCTTTCTTTCCTCGGACTGGGGGCGCAGCCGCCGACGCCGGAGTGGGGGGCGATGCTCAACGAAGCGCGCGCGGATATGGTAATGGCACCGCACGTGGCGCTGTTTCCGGCGATTGCGATTTTCCTGACGGTGCTGGCGTTTAATCTGCTGGGAGACGGCCTGCGCGATGCGCTGGATCCGAAGATAAAGGGATAAGGTAGAATTCCCCGGTGGCGTTGTCGCTTACCGGGGCTACAGACTGACACCCGGATCAGGCGCGTTAGCGCCGCAATCCGGGATAAGCTCAGAGAGAGGACTTAAACCCGGCTGCCCCACAGGTCGTATTCGTCGGCGTGTTCAACTTTCACACGCACCACGTCGCCTGGTTTGACCTTGGTTTCGCCGTTCAGGTAGACCGCGCCGTCGATTTCCGGGGCATCGGCCATGCTGCGGCCAATCGCGCCTTCTTCGTCAACTTCGTCGATCAGCACCATCACTTCACGGCCCACTTTTTCCTGCAGGCGTTCGGCGGAAATCTGCTGCTGAAGCTGCATAAAGCGGTTCCAGCGCTCTTCTTTTACCTCTTCCGGGACCTGATCCGCCAGTTCGTTGGCGGTGGCGCCTTCAACCGGGCTGTATTTGAAGCAGCCGACGCGATCGAGGCGGGCATCTTTCAGGAAGTCGAGCAGCATCTGGAAATCTTCTTCGGTTTCACCCGGGAAGCCGACGATAAAGGTCGAACGCAGGGTCAGGTCCGGGCAGATTTCACGCCACTGCTTGATGCGCGCCAGCTGACGGTCCGCAGAACCCGGGCGTTTCATCAGTTTCAGAATACGCGGGCTGGCGTGCTGCAGCGGGATATCCAGGTACGGCAGAATTTTGCCGGCGGCCATTAACGGGATCACGTCATCCACGTGCGGGTACGGATAGACGTAGTGCAGGCGCACCCAGATCCCCAGCTTCGCCAGCTCTTCACACAGGCTGACCATGCTGGTTTTGACCGGCATGCCGTCGTGGAAGCCGGTGCGATGTTTAACATCGACGCCGTAAGCAGACGTATCCTGGGAGATGACCAGCAGCTCTTTAACGCCGGCATCGGCCAGGCGTTTGGCTTCGGCAAGCACTTCGCCAATCGGACGGCTGACCAGGTCGCCACGCATCGACGGGATAATGCAGAAGGTGCAGCGGTGGTTACAGCCTTCGGAAATTTTCAGATAGGCGTAATGACGCGGCGTCAGCTTCACGCCCTGTTCCGGCACCAGGCTCAGGAACGGGTTGTGCTTTGGCTTAGGCGTGTAGTGGTGAACATGCTCCAGAACCTGCTCGTAGCTGTGCGGGCCGGTGATCTCAAGCACTTTCGGATGCACTTCACGAATCTGATCTTCTTTAGCGCCCAGGCAACCGGTAACGATAACTTTGCCGTTTTCTTTTAACGCTTCACCGATGGTTTCCAGCGATTCCTGGACCGCGCTGTCGATAAAGCCGCAGGTGTTGACGATAACCATATCGGCATTGTCGTAGCTGGGAACCACTTCATAACCTTCGGTACGCAGTTCGGTCAGAATGCGCTCGGAGTCCACGAGGTTTTTCGGGCACCCTAATGAGATAAATCCAATTTTGGCCATTTTTTATACTATTCATTGCTCGGAATGGCGCGATTATACCTATGCCTTGATTGTCGTTTCTAGCCCCCTATGAGCGGCAAAAGACGAATAAAGACGTAACCTCACAGCAGATAACAAGAAAGCCGCTGCAATAATAGTCAGCGCGCGGCTAAAAGCGCGGCGCGATGCGGGGATCGCTGCCGCGTGGGTGGCCGGGAGCTATTTCAGCATGGCGGCGATTTTCTCCAGCGTCGGGGTGACCGACGCGTAAAAGTGGCGAAAGCCCGGGCACAGATAGTTGAGGCCCTCTTCACCATCCGGGGCGCGCACGATGCGATTTTTCGGGCACTCTCCCCAGCACAGATTCAGATGCGGGCAGGATTTGCAGTAGGCGGGCAGGGTCTCTTTTTTGCCCATACCGAATACTTTTTGCCGTTCAGAAAAGACCATATGCGCCAGTTTGTGGGCGCGGATGTTCCCCAGTTTGTACTCGGGGTAGACGTAGTGATCGCAGGAATAGACGTCGCCGTTTTTCTCAATGGCCAGCGCTTTGCCGCAAAACGGTGCGGTGATGCACAACTGAGAAGGCAGTCCCATGGTTTGTACCACCGCGGTTTCAAACAGATTAACCTGTACGCGGCCTAAATCGTGGGTGACCCAGTCATCAAAGGTTGCGGTCAGAAAATGGCCCCAGTCCTCCGGGTCAACGGACCAGTCGGTGACGATGGAGTCGAGATCCCCCGGTTTAGCCCGCCGGCTGCCGGTCAGCGGAATGGTGTCGTCCTGCCAGAACTGCGGGGCCGTGGTTTTAAACTCCGCCGCCTCCACGCAGGGGGTGAACTGAATATAGGTCGCCCCAAGTTCCTGAGTCAGGAACCGGTAGACCTCGTGGGGAAAACGGGCATTGACCCGGTTGATCACCGCCAGCGCGTTGAAAGGCACCTGATGACGCTTGAGGGCGGCAATGCCTTCCATCACTTTATCAAAGGTGGGCTTACCGCTGCGGGTCACGCGAAAACGGTCATGGAGCTCGCGCGGGCCATCAATGGAGACCCCCACAAGAAAGTTATGCGCTTTTAAAAACGCCGCCCACTGGTCGTTGATCAACACGCCATTGGTCTGCAGATCGTTCTCAATACGCTGATGTTTTGGCTGATATTTATTTTGCAGCGCCACCACCTTGTGGAAAAAATCCAGCCCCATCAGGGTCGGTTCTCCCCCTTGCCAGGAGAAGATGATCTCCTCGCCATCCTGGCTTTGAATATACTGGCGGATAAAGTTTTCCAGAACCTCGTCGCTCATCCCCTTATCGTGCGGCTGGTGCAGCAGCTGCTCTTTGTGCAGATAAAAGCAGTACTGGCAGTCAAGATTACAGGTTGAACCGCTGGGTTTCGCCATCACGTGGTAGCGTCGTTTATAGGCGGGAAGATATCGCCCTTCATTCGGTAACGGCGTCAGAGGGATCTCGGTGCTTTTTTTCATCAACCCTAACCTGTGTCATGGAGCGTCTGAAGTAAAAAAGGCCCGGGGAGCGAACGCCGCGGGCCGGACCGTGATGTTAGTTACCGGTAGGCATGCTTAGCTGGAAACCTTCGTTCTGCAACTGATCGCGCACGTTTTTGAAACGCTCATACTGAGATAGCGTGATCGGGCCATTGTAGGTTTCGCTCTGCGCTTTACGCGGCGGATACTGGACATAGGTTTTCATCAGATTTGAGATGGCCTCATTGAAGGTCACCAGCGTCCAGGTGTGCTCGGTATAGTTGTTCATAAAGATGTCGTAACGTTCCTGCGGATCCTGCCAGAGGTCAAAAATCTGCGGCACGGTGGCGACATAAGACTCCGGTCCTTTCCATCCGAGGTTCGCGTCAACCGCCAGGCCGCCGGTTTTGGCGCCGTCGTCGCCGCGCAGGTTAAATACCGCCTTATAGTGCCCGACGCGTGCGGCCCCCGGGGTCAGTTCGTTTTCCGTAAAGTAGAACCATGACGTCCGTGGATCTTTGCCGGTACCGAACAGCACCGGGGAGATGTCGTAACTGTCAAAGATAATGGGCTGACCGGCGCGGTCCTTGTCCGGAAGTTTAATACCGGCTACGGAAGCAAAGGTGGCCATCAGATCCAGGCCCCCGACGATGTCATAGTTGCGGCTATGGTCTTTAATTTTCCCAGGCCACCAGGCAATAGCCGGAACGCGACTGCCGCCTTCACGATCGGTGCCCTTGGTACCACGGAACGGCGTGTAGCCGGCGTCAGGATAGACATCCTGCCAGGCGCCGTTATCAGTGGTCCAGATCACGAGGGTGTCTTTATCGAGGCCCAGTTCACGCAGCTTATCCATGATGTGGCCGACGCGGGCGTCCATCTCTACCATCGAATCCGCATACTTGCTCTTCGACATCGATTTACCAATGTAATCAGGATCGGGCATGTTCGGCTGGTGGTTCTTCATGAAGTTAATGCTCATAAAGAACGGTTCCGTCGATTTGGCATTGGCCGTCAGGTAATCCAGCGAGGCTTTTTCGACGTAGCGATCGTAGAACGGAATGCCGATCACCCCTTCTTTGCCATCGATCACCGGGGTGTTGACGTACTGGCCGTTGATTTTGAAGTCTTCGGTCGGGGCTTCACCGGCTTTCCCTGAGAGGGCACCGCGGGTGACGCGAGCAAACATGTCACGCAATTTCGGGTCCATATCCGGGAACCACGTGGGGTCGGCGTAGGTGTAAGCATTGAGGTGATACAGGCCGACATACTTCATTTCGTCGTAGCCCTGGGCATTGGGCAGGGCATAGTCGGCTTCGCCGAGGTGCCATTTACCGGTGAAGAAGGTTTTGTATCCGCCGGTTTTCAGCACCGATGCCAGGGTCCACTCTTCTTTCGGCAGGCCGCCGCCCTGGCCCTGGAAGGCCACGGTGGTCATCCCGCTGCGGTTAGGGATCCGTCCGGTTTGCATGGCGGCACGGCCAGGGGTACTGCTGGGCTGACCATAAAAGTCAAAGAAGGTCATCCCTTCATCGGCCATTCGGTCGAGGTTGGGGGTCGGCATACCGCGACCTTCGCCCCCGCCATACACGCCGAGATCGCCGTAGCCGGTATCGTCTGAGACGATCAAAATGATGTTAGGTTTCTTTGCTGATTCACCGTTTTGGGCCGTACTGTTTTGATCGGCGGCCCGCACAGCGCCATAGGGTAAGAGAGAGCCGGCGGCGAACGCCAGCACCCCTATACCCTTATATGTTTTATTCATGTTTTTCCCCACCACAGTTGCATTTGATAATGAGTATTATTTAACGCTGTCCGGGATGCCTAAGATGAATCAGTTCAATACCCCAACGTAGCCATGAAATAATCGGCATCTTATTTAGTGTCCGGGCAAACGTTGTAAGTGAAGTTGATATTGATAAAAAATGCCAGGACCCCCGGTTACCCCCTGGACGAGAACAGACCAAAGTGCTTCAGGCCTTGTCCTGTGCGGATTTGGCGGGTTTTTATAGCGGGATGGAGGGTAAAATAAACGCTGGAATTGGAATTAATTCAGGAAAACGAAGCGTTATAATAAGCGTATTTTTTTGTCATCAAATATTTCGTCATTAATAAATGCCGAGCGATTTCAGCCGCATTGAATAATATTTTTAAATTATCAACAACGGCCCCGGGAGGGTTTCCCGGGGCCTGATAGTCAGGAAGAGGTGACGTTGCCTGCCGGTGCAGCGCCGGGGGCGGTGGGCTCGCGCTTGTCCCGCAAGGTGAAAATCGAGATCAGGGTAAACAGACCGGCGATGCTGCCGAGAATGTAATAGGTATGGGCGAAACCGATGGTGTCGTACAGGTAACCCGCCAGCGGTGAGTAAATCGCGGTGGCAATAGAGGCCACGAAAAGCACCAGCAAATAGACCGTCGAGGAGAGTTTATGGTCGAAGTTGGCGGCGATAAATTTGAATACCGACACCAGGATCAGCGGTTTTTCCAGCGCGTGCATCATTTTCACCGCGCCGATCCATACCGGGCCAAGCGGGATGGCGGAACCCACGATGCGCACAGACATAATCAGTCCGGCAATAATCAGCGCCCACTTAGCCCCGGTGCGGTTAACAAACCACGGCATCAGGCATAAAAAGAGCGTTTCGCCACAGACCTGAATCGACGCCAGAATACCGTACCAGCGATTGCCTTCTTCCGGGGTAGGGAACTGGAGTGAAAAGTACTGGGCAAACTGCTGATCGTAGGTGTCGTAAATCTGGGTGACGAACAGGGTGAAGATCAGCAGCATCCAGAACTGACCATTTTTCGCCAGCTCCAGCGCATGGGAGACCTTCAGCGCGCTGGTTTTTTGGATCTCCTCCTCGGTGAGCTCGATTTTGGTCAGCATAAAACAGATGGCGGCAATAACGATGGCAATACTGGCCAGCCAGAAGGCGAGGTTCGGGTTGCTGTCGATATACTTGCCGACAATCCAGGCGGCGGCGGCCCAGCCCAGCGACCCCCACATCCGCACCCGGCCATATTCAAAGTGATAGCGGCGAGAGATTTTGTCGATATACGAATCGATCACCCCGCAGCCGGAGTTAAAAATCATCCCCAGGTAGATACCGCCCAGTAAGGCACCCAGCCAGAAGCTATGGACCAGCAGCGGAGCGTACAGATAGATAAAGAACGGCCCGACCGGCAACAGCATGGCCAGCAGGATCCAGATAAGCCGCTTTTTCAGGCCAAATTTGTCGGCAATAAAGCCGAAAAACGGCTGCATCAGCAGGGCGATAAAGGCGTTAACGGAGTACAGCAGACCGGTTTTGGTGGCGCTGATCCCAAGATGCTGGGTGGTCCAGATAACAAAGAACGCCATGGTCGATGACCAGGCGAATAAATAGAGGAAATCGAAAAGACTCAACAAGACGTAGTTTCTTTTGCCGGGCGTCATGATTTCAGTTCCTTCAGGCGGATCGCGGTTATGTTACAGCCCTAAGCTGTAGGGTGTGTTTTTTATTAAGTGTTATACGTAATACATTTGCGATGCTGATATGACACCCGGAAAAGAATTTGATCAATTTCTATGGTGTTAATTTGTGATGTAACCGGCAATAAATAGCATTTTAATGATTTTTACGTAGTCATCATCCCTCTTGATTGCATGTGTTACGTATAACATTTTTTGTTTTATTGGCGTATCTTAACGGCGCAGTGGCGTGCGACAGAGGATAACCATCTTTTTAACATTGTAAATGATGTTAATTAACCGGAATGATTGACCTCGCGCATCTTTCTGCGCAAAAAATAACCATATTATGATCGTGAACATGGACAACAACAGAGGAGGAACCATGATGAACGTTGACAGACGCTACCGTAACCTTCTGAATAAGCTGAGTAATGCCAGTATCGATCTTGATGCTTATTTGCAGCTACGCAAAGCGAAGGGCTATATGTCAGTCAGCGAAAATGAGCATCTGCGGGATAACTTGTTTGAACTCTGCCGTGAAATGCGTGAATACGGAGCGCAATTGCGGGATGCCCTCGCGCCGGAAGAGAAGGATGCCTTCCGTTCTGCGGGTGAAGCCGTCGCCTCTGCGGCGATCTGCTTGATGAGCGGGCGCCATGACTGCCCGTCGTATATCGCGGTGAACGTCGAGATGCTGGAACGCTACCTGGCAGCGTTGTCGCTGAATATTCATAAACTGAATAAGTTGGCGGCAGCAAGCCACGCCTGATCGTCAGGGGGAGTTGAGCTCCCCCTGTTTAATGTTATGTAAAAATCCCTTCCTGATGCGCCTCGCTGGCTACCCTTATCGAATTGCTGACAAAAGGAGTATGCCATGCGCCAGACCGTTATTCTGATGACGATAGCCACGCTCTGCTTTCCCGCGGTGACCCTCGCCGAAAAGGTCCGCGTCGAGGTATTGCAAAATCAACTGGATCACCCGTGGGCGCTGGCATTTCTGCCCGATGACCGGGGAATGCTCATTACCCTGCGCGGCGGCGAACTGAAGCGCTGGCGCCAGGGCGAGGGGCTTTCAGCGGCGATATCCGGAGTGCCGCAGGTGTGGGCCAACGGCCAGGGCGGACTGCTGGATGTCGCGCTGGCCCCCGATTTTGCCCAATCCCGGCGGGTGTGGCTCAGTTATGCCGAAGCCGGAGAAGAGGGCAAAGCCGGCACCGCTGTCGGGTATGGCCGCCTGAGTGACGATGAGCGGCGGCTGGAAAATTTTCGCGTGGTATTCCGCCAGCAGCCGAAGCTCTCCACCGGCAACCATTTTGGCGGACGGTTGGTGTTTGACGGCAAGGGCTATCTGTTTATTGGACTGGGGGAAAATAACCAGCGAGCCACGGCGCAGGATCTGGACAAGCTACAGGGCAAGGTGGTGCGCCTGACCGAAGACGGTCGCGTGCCGGACGATAATCCGTTTGTCGGCAGAGCCGATGCCAGAGCCGAGATCTGGTCTTATGGTATTCGCAACCCGCAGGGGATGGCGATGAACCCGTGGAGTCATACCCTGTGGCTGAATGAACACGGGCCGCGCGGCGGCGATGAGATCAACATTCCACAGAAAGGGAAAAATTACGGCTGGCCGCTGGCGACGCACGGGGTTAACTACAGCGGCCTGGCGATTCCTGAAGCGCAGGGCACCGCAGTTGCCGGCACCGAAGCGCCGCTGTTTGTCTGGAAACAGTCCCCGGCGGTGAGCGGGATGGCATTTTACGATGCGCAGACCTTCCCCCAGTGGCGCAATAAGCTGTTTATCGGGGCGTTGAAGGATCAGTCGTTGATTGTGCTGCGGGTGAACGGCGAAAAGGTGCATGAAGAGGCGCGCCTGCTCGGCGATCGCGGTAAACGTATTCGCGATGTGCGCGTCGGACCCGACGGCTATCTGTATCTTTTAACCGACGAGTCCAACGGCGAACTGCTGAAGGTCAGTCCGGCCACCCAGGATCAGGTTACCGGGATCACCACCACATCGCGCCATGCCTGACGCTCGTGCAGCTGCTGGTACCAGCGCTGCAGGTGCGGGCGCGGCTGCCAGCTGTCGACGATCGACAGCAGGTTGTAGACAAAGGGGGCCACGGCAATGTCGCCGAGACCAAACTGCTCGCCGGACAGCCAGGCGGTGGTCGCCAGTTCATCATCGAGGATAGCAAACAGCTCTTCACAGGCGGCAATGGCGGCAGCGATAGCCGCCGGGTCACGTTTCTCCACCGGCGTTCGCACCAGCCCCATCAGCACCGGACGGTGGGCCGGAGAAAGCGAACCGTTCGCCCAGTCCATCCATTTGTCGCTCCGGGTACGCTGCAGGGGAGAGGCGACCCACAGACGTTCCTGACCATATTCCGCCGCCAGATAGCGAATAATGGCATTCGATTCCCACAGTACCAGGCCGTTAGCGTCATCTTTCAGGAGCGGCACCAGGCCATTCGGGTTCATCGCCAGAAACTCAGGGTCGTGGTTGAGACCAAATTCCAGCCCGGCGGGGATCTGCTGATAAGGAAGTTCCAGCTCTGCCAGCACCCAGCGCACTTTTTTCACATTCGTCGAATTATTTCTGCCCCACAGCGTAATCATATCGGTTCCTGTCTGTTATTGAGCCAACATTGCAGCATGGTGAACCGCCATGTTGGAATAAAGCGCATATTCCGGCAAGTGCTTTTATTTGCCTGTCACGGCGCAACCCGCGCGAACCCTGGGTGTATGGGGCGATACGACCTCGCTTGAGATGGCGAGTATGGCCATGACTGTGGGACTGGCTTATCTCCTTTTTATTTATCCGGGTATCTCGTCATGTCGCCAATAAATGCAAAAGCAATAAGAACAGGCGCAATTTTGAATATTTAAAATAAAATCAAAATCGACTATTCACACTTAACTTTTTTGTTTAACAATATTTGCTGAGCTTATGATTACCTGGATAATATTTTTGGTCGTTGAAACTTGACAGGGATATTAAGGTTGTTCGTTATGACGCTCAGGTTGTTAATTTAAACGACGCCTTATCCAAATAACGCCGGGGCCTGAAAATATCAGGTCGGCATTAATGAAAGAGATGATTTTATGAATAAAACAATTCTGGCTGTAGTTCTCGCGATTGTCGCGGCCCCTACCTTTGCTGGTTCGCATCCGATTGCTCGTACCACCGCGGTCGCGACCTCCGATCACCCCGTCGCCGTGGCGACCGCAACCAGCGGTAATGGCAGCCATCCGGTTGCACGTGGCGCTGCCGTGGCCTCTGCTGACCACCCGGTTGCTGTTGCTGCAGCTACCGGCGATAACGGTAACCATCCGATTGCCCGTACCACCGTGGTCGCGAATTCTGACCATCCTGTTGCCGCTGCGGCAGTGACCGGAAATTAAGATCTTCCCCGGCAGCGATGTCGGGGATAATTCTGGCCCGTCAACCACCCGCGGCCATGCCAGCCCGCCATGTTGTCACCGCCCTCAAATCTGACTGTCGAACCCGAACGTCAGCATTTCTCTGTTTTGATATCACACTTGCGAACCTGCGCGATTTTATTTCCCCAGGCGTCCGACCAGCCTGCAGGGATAATTTATTTCACCCTGATATCGCTCCAATTTTAAACATAATAGCGCCTGAGTCTGTCTGGCATCTTATGTTAGTTTTCGCTGTGGTGGACACCCATGTTCGACGGCATGTTGCGTCAGTTGGCTCGCAGGGGGCATAAGCACCACGCATTAAAACTGGCTCTTCGTCACTGACGGGAGGCAAAGTCAAAACAATCAGGGGCAGAGTATGAAGTTGGGTTTTTTGGCCGGGGCAGTATTAGCAACGTGGTTATCTTTAACCTATCCAACAGAAATGAGAGCGGTGTTTGACAAGTTAACGACGGTATTTGATCAGATTGTGAAACCCGCAGCGACCCATTCGTCCGAGATGGTGACTCCAGAGTAAAAAATGAAAAAGATTATCTGTGTTTTACTTCCGGCTTTGCTGTCTGGATGCAGTTACTACCATCAGTTAGTTGAACAAGGCCAAACCAAAACGCTGGAATATCAGTGCGATGAAACCGCGCTGTTTTTGTGGGAGAACGACACCAAAAAACAGGTCTCTCTGGTGGTCGATGGCGAACCGTTGATCCTCGATGAAGGGTTATCCGCTTCTGGCAAACGCTATTCCGATGGGGTGTATGTGTACTGGGCTGAAGGGGAGCAGGCGACGCTGTATCGACGCGACCGGACGATCCTGCATAACTGTGTTTTACGACCTGAAGCGCAACAGGAGTCTCTCTTTAAGGGGGATTTTTTGAACTGGAATAAAAACCAACCGCCATCAGAATAACCATCGGCCCCGCCCGGGGCCGTGATGCATCTGATCAGCAGAGATAAGCGAACGGCCGTGAGGGATGACCCGGCCACAAAAAATTAAAAATAGCGCTGACGGGTACCAGCGCTGAATGCTTACTGCCCAAACCAGAAAAAACGCGTCCCCAACAGTGGACGACGAAATACTAGAGAATCGGCTGAATAAACGCATCTGCCAAAACGTTTTTTATTAAACGTCCGGGTGGGGAAGTCGCCAGGGGAACGGCGGGGATATGGCGGCAAATAGCGGCCCGGAAGCCAACGTGGCGCCTGAATAAGCAACAATGCCGGTTTCGGCACAAAAGTCAGATGTGCTATGGTATGGGAAGTAAGGTATTGTATTGATTTTATACAATTATTTATCATCGTGGCATAATAACGATAATTTTTAGCCATCATGATCAAAAAAAATGCGCTGTTTTCAGCAGGGAGCGGGGTTATTGCGTAAACTTTAAAAACTTTACCAACTCGCTGTTTCTTTAAGGTCATTTGTACGCTTTACTCACCGGCTGCTGCCGTGCCGGAAGGGTTTTGCGGCATATTTTGTTTGGAAAGGATACTTGGGTGGTTCTTATGACGCGTGATGCTTTTTCCCTACGCGGCCTCGTGGCAGGCTGCGCTCTCCTCGTTCTGGTGGCGCCTGCGGTGCAGGCTGCGGAACAACTCCCTGATGCCCCGTCAATTGATGCTCGTGCCTGGGTTCTGATGGACTATGCCAGCGGCAAAGTGCTCAGCGAAGGCAATGCCGATGAAAAACTCGACCCGGCGAGTCTGACCAAGATCATGACCAGCTATGTGGTCGGGCAGGCGCTGAAGGCGGGCAAAATTAAGTCTACCGATATGGTAACCGTCGGGCGTGATGCCTGGGCGACCGGTAACCCGGCGCTGCGCGGTTCGTCGGTGATGTTCCTCAAGCCGGGCATGCAGGTCTCGGTTGAAGACCTCAATAAAGGGGTCATCATTCAGTCCGGTAACGATGCCAGCATCGCGATCGCTGACTATGTGGCGGGGAGCCAGGACGCCTTTGTCAGCCTGATGAACGGCTACGCGCAGAAAATGGGGCTGACCAATACCACCTTTATGACCGTCCACGGCCTCGATGCGCCAGGCCAGTTCAGTACCGCGCGTGATATGGCGCTGCTGACCAAAGCGATGATCCATGACGTTCCTGAAGAGTACGCCATCCATAAAGAAAAAGAGTTCACGTTCAATAAAATTCGCCAGCCGAACCGCAACCGTCTGCTGTGGAGCTCAAATCTGAACGCCGATGGCGTGAAGACCGGAACCACCGCCGGTGCCGGCTATAACCTGGTCTCTTCGGCAACTCAGGGCGACATGCGACTGATTGCCGTGGTGCTCGGCACGAAGACCGACCGTATTCGCTTTAATGAATCGGAAAAGCTGCTGACCTGGGGCTTCCGCTTCTATGAAACGGTAACGCCGATTAAACCGGATGCCACCTTTATCACCCAGCGGGTCTGGTTTGGTGACAGCAGTGAAGCCAAGCTGGGAGCCGGTGAAGCCGGTTCGATTACGCTGCCACGAGGCCAGCTGAAAAACCTGAAGGCCAGCTATACCCTGAAGGATCCACAGCTGACGGCGCCGCTGACTAAAGGGCAGGTGGTCGGGACTATCGACTTTAAGCTTAACGACAAAACGATCGAACAGCGTCCGCTGATCGTGATGGAAGCCGTTAATGAAGGCGGTTTCTTCAGCCGGATGATGGACTTCGTGCTGATGAAACTGCACGGCTGGTTCGGTAGCTGGTTCTCGTAACCGACAGGCCGCGCCCTGCGGGGCGCGGTCAGTACAGCAGTGAAATCTGTTTTTCTTTTGCCAGTGCCAGCAGGTCGTCATCCGGACAGACATCGCTGGCAATGACGTCAAAACTCGCCAGATCCCCCATCCGCGCCGGCCTGACCTTACCAAACTTACTGTGATCGACCACCAGCACATGATAGCGCGCGCTGCGCATCGCCCATTGCTTTACCGGCAGTTCTTCGAGGTTATAGCAGGTGGCGCCCTGTTCACAGTCGATCCCGGCGGCCGAATAATAGGCGATATCCGGGCACAGATGGCTGAGGGTATCCTGCAGGCTTAGGGGCTTAAAAATCGCGTTGCTGGCGTGAAATTCCCCGCCACATAATATCGCCCGGCACTGCGGTTTCTCCTGCAGCGCCAGAAAGGTGTTCAGCGAATAGCAGACGCCGGTAAAGGGCAGGGCGTTATCGATGGCGTCGATAATCCACGGGGTCGTGGTACCGCAGTCAAAAAAGGCCATCTGATGGGCTTTCAGCAGAGCGGCGGCATGGCGGGCGGCGCGGCGTTTTTCATCCACGAGGCGGGTTTTCTGGTCGCTGAGCAGGTAATGGGTTGCGCTGCGTGGCTCGAGAACAATATAGCCCCCTAATAACACCACCGGGCCATTATGGCCGTTCAGGTCGCGACGAATGGTCATCTCTGACACGCCCAGTAGCGCTGCGGCCTCTTTTAAATGAAGCTTATCGCTGCGCTTGAGCGCCTGAATGAGCTGGCTGATACGTTCATCACGACGTGTTTCCATATACCCTCTAAGCTGAAATCGCCCTGCACTGGCAGGGCGTTAGTGGGCAATTTTACCTGTCGGGAGAGGGTTAGTCACGTACCCAGCCTTTACGAATTGGCAGGGAGAAGCACAGGCGGTATGCCTGCTCGAGGTAGCGATAAAGCCCCTGACCAGCAACCTGCCACAGCAGCCCGGCGGCCAGACAACCACACATCCCGGTGAGCAGACCGCCCACCATATCCAGCGGCCAGTGCACGCCGAGATAGACCCGTGACCAGGCGATTGCAACGGCGGTGGCCATTAACGCGACGCCAGACCACAGGCGATGCCAGAACAAAAAGGCCAGCGCGAAGGTAAAACTGATGGTGCCGTGGTTGCTGGGGAAGGAGTTGTTCGGCGCATGATGTAAAAACTGGTAGCCGGCACCGGCAACAAACGGACGGTCATGAGGGAACAGATGGCCAAATATCCACGAGAGGCTCAGACTGATTGCCAGCGCCAGCGCCACTTTAGATACCAGCTGCCGCTGATTCGGCCCCCAGAGCCACAGCGCCGCCGCCAGCAATGGCACCAGCAAAATCACCTCTTTGGCGATGAAGGTCGCTATTTCGATAGCCCATGCCGGGGAGGCAGGCGTGGCGTTAATTAAGGCGAACAGCGCGTCGTTGATATTTTCCAGCATACGTTCAGGCTCTTGTATCCGATAGCAATAAGCCGCCCACCTTAAGCAGCGGTGGCGATGAGGTAAAGCAGTATTGTCTTAATTGTCAGCAAGTTACAGGAAGAGTGGTGAGGCCGTTTCTTCGCGTACGCGCAGCAGCGATGAGTATATCGCCTGTAACCTAATTGAAATATAAACGAAATAAAGAGAGGTTGAGATAAAACTGGCGGGCCGGCGTGGAAGGGGCTTTGCGCTATTTTGCATTGTCACTCACAATTCACTATCTCCTCAGCACGACTTTCATTAAACTTTGCGCGATTTTTTTTTAAATAAGAGATTGCATGCAGAATTATTCGCTTTCAGGTCGGCGCCTCGGACGGCAGGCGCTGCTATTCCCGTTGTGCCTGGTGTTATACGAATTCTCCACCTATATCGGCAACGATATGATTCAGCCGGGGATGCTGTCGGTGGTGGAAGAGTTCCAGGCCGGCAATGAATGGGTGCCTACCTCAATGACCGCCTATCTCGCCGGCGGCATGTTTTTACAGTGGCTGTTAGGGCCGCTGTCGGATCGTATCGGGCGTCGTCCGGTGATGCTCACCGGGGTGGTGTGGTTTATCGTGACCTGCCTGGCTACCCTGCTGGCGCAAACCATTGAACAATTTACGCTGCTGCGCTTTTTACAGGGCATCAGCCTGTGCTTTATTGGCGCCGTGGGCTACGCCGCGATTCAGGAGTCATTTGAGGAGGCGATGTGTATCAAAATCACCGCCCTGATGGCTAACGTAGCGTTGATTGCGCCGCTGCTCGGCCCGCTGGTGGGGGCTGCATGGGTGCATATTCTGCCGTGGGAGATGATGTTCGTGCTGTTTGCCGTGCTGGCGGCCATTGCGTTTTTCGGTCTTCAGCGGGCGATGCCGGAAACCGCCACCCGCATGGGCGAGAAGCTATCGATGAAAGAACTGGGGCGCGACTATGCCCTGGTGCTGAAGAATCTGCGCTTTGTCGCCGGCTCCCTGGCGATTGGTTTCGTGAGCCTGCCGTTGCTGGCATGGATTGCGCAGTCACCGGTAATTATTATCAGCGGCGAACAGGCCACCAGCTATGAATACGGGCTGCTGCAGGTGCCGATTTTCGGCGCCCTGATTGCCGGTAATCTGGTGCTGGCGCGGCTGACGTCGAAGCGCACGGTGCGATCGCTGATTATTCTCGGCGGCTGGCCGATTTCGCTCGGTCTGCTGCTGGCTGCGGCGGCAACGGTGGTGTCGAGCCATGCCTACCTGTGGATGACCGCCGGACTGAGCGTTTACGCCTTCGGGATTGGTCTGGCAAACGCCGGGCTGGTTCGTCTGACGCTGTTTGCCAGCGATATGAGTAAGGGGACGGTGTCAGCGGCGATGGGGATGCTGCAGATGCTGATTTTTACCGTCGGGATTGAAGTCAGCAAGCATGCCTATGCGCTGGGCGGCAGCGGCGTGTTCAGCCTGTTTAATCTGCTCAGCGGCGTGCTGTGGCTGGCGATGATTGTCTATTTCCTCAAAGACAAAAGCGTAGGAAACGCCAGCGACCCGCAGGCCTGACGTTTCTGGATAATTTCGGGGGCGCGGCGCTGCCCCCGGAACTAGATCAGGCAAACGGCGCTTCGCGATTCAGCACTTTGTCGATGATATGCAGCACACCTTCTTCGTTGTTATGCGGGGCATCGTAGTCCGCCACGGCCTTCACCGGGGCCGCCGCGTTAGCCATCGCAAAGCCAAATCCAGCATGCTGCAACATTTCAATGTCGTTTCCGCTGTCGCCAAACGCCACCACTTCGTGATCCTCAATACCCCAGCGCTGTTGCAGGATGCGCAGACCGTTG
The DNA here is from genome assembly GCF_003752615.1 of Klebsiella sp. BIGb0399. NCBI lineage: Bacteria > Pseudomonadati > Pseudomonadota > Gammaproteobacteria > Enterobacterales > Enterobacteriaceae > Klebsiella > Klebsiella sp. BIGb0399. The sequence goes on from NZ_RKHT01000006.1 coordinate 689,974, forward strand.
GCTTTATGGATGCCGGGAATAATCAGGTCGATGCTGCCGAAACCGGTCGCCACGGCGGTCACCATGTCGCCTAAGGCGGCATGCAGCTGCGGCTGAATGGTCGGGATCAGGCTGTCGGGGACGTTGAGTCCGAACTTCAGAATAACGTCATCGATATGGTTAAAATCATCCACCAGCTGCAGGCGATGGTAATACTTCGCCGCCACCGCTTTCAGCTCGTCGTTATACCTGTTGAGGGTCCAGGCGCTGCGTTTGCCGCAGGCGATGATCTCAATATCCGGCAGCGTCTGCAGATAATCGATCACCGTGTGGAAATGATCTTTCGGCATCTGGCAGTTAAAGACGTCGTCACCGGCGTTGACCACCCAGCCGCCATTTTCGGCGACGAAGGCGATTTCATGGGCGATGTCGGGGAAAAACGAAATCAGCTGGTAATACTGGTTGCCGCTGGCTACCACAAAACGAATATTCTGCTCGCGCATCCGCTGATACTGGCTCAGGAAGCGCTGGCGATTGTAGGTTTTGGCATCGCTTAAGAAGGTGCCGTCCATGTCTACCGCAATCAGTTTGATACTCATCAGCTGTTCTCCATGACAGGTTCATGTTGTGGTTTTGCCACCGCTTTCGCAACCAGCGCCGCCACCATCACCAGACCCAGCACCACCATCATGGCGCTGCGCAGGCCGAAATGTTCGCCGAGGAAGCCGAGCAGCGGCGGCCCGACGAGAAAGGCGAGGTAGCCGGTTATCGCCACCACGCTGACGCGCTTCGGCGCATCGGGACCGGTATCACTGGCGGCGGAAATCGTCAGCGGGAAGCCAAGCGACGCCCCCAGTCCCCACAGCAGCACTGAAATTCCGGCCACCCATGGGTTATCGACGAAAATAATCAGGCCGATACCCAGGGCGCCCATCACCGCGCTGGCACGTACTACCGTGACCCGGCTGTAGCGGTCGATGAACCAGCCGCCGGTGAAGCGACCGATGGTCATGCCGAGGGTAAAGCCGGCGTAAATCAAGGAGCCAGAGGTTGGGCTGAAGCCGTGACCATCGACCATCAGCAGCGGCAGCCAGTCGTTGGCGGAACCTTCTGCAAAGGCCATCGCCAGCACCACCACGCCAATCAGCAGCAGCTGCACGTCACGCCATACCGGCAACCCTTTTTCTTCATGATGGGCGCTTTCGGCGGCGTTCTGCCCGGTGCCGTCAGGAATGGCGCGGATCGCGATAGCGATAGGGGCGATAGCCACCAGCGCTGCCAGCAGAATATGCGGTGCGGCAGGCAGACCAAAACCGGTCACCGCCATCCCCACGCCGGCGCCAAACAGCGTACCGAAGCTGTAAAAGCCGTGCATCATCGGCAGGACGGTTTTATTCATTTCCCGTTCGACGGCGGCGCCTTCGACGTTAATCGCCACTTCCGCAGAACCGAAGCTGGCACCAAAAATGGCCAGCCCGATGGCAAACAGGGGGGCCGAGGTAAGCCACAGGGCCAGGCTGAGGACCATCATGCCCACGACCGCACAGGACATGGTGGTCCGAATGACTTTGCGGGTTCCGAAGCGCTTAACCAGCCACGCCGAGCACAGAATGCCGCTCATCGAACCAATGGAGAGGCCAAATAACACGATGCCCATTTCCGCCGTCGACAGCGTGAGCAGGTCGCGGATCGCCGGCGTACGAGTGGCCCATGACGCCATCAGTAATCCGGGAATAAAAAAGAACATAAAGAGTGCCCACAGCCGAAGCTGTAAGGCTCTGCGGGAGGTTTGCGCGGTCATTCGTCCATGCCAGTGAATGAGAAGATGAAGACAACAGTAACAAGGTTGTGTACATTTGTACATATTCTTCAGGATGTCTGTTTAGGACAACGTCCGGCATTCGGAGAACGGAATAGCTGCTTATGTATAAACGCGATGAATGAGGAAAACTATGGCCCGTCGACCGAACGATCCGCTGCGCCGGGAGCGTATTTTGCAGGCGACGCTGGAGACTATCGCTACCCACGGGATCCATGCGGTTACGCACCGTAAAATCGCCAGCTGCGCGGAGGTCCCGTTAGGCTCGCTGACCTACTATTTCAGCGGTATCGACGCGCTGATTGAAGAGGCATTTCGCATTTTTACTCGCGATATGTCGGAGCAGTATCAGCAATTTTTTGCCTCGGTCAGCAATCGCGAAGAGGCCTGCGACGCCATTGCCGAGCTGATTTTCAGCGCCCAGGTTACCACCGCGCGGAACATGGAGCTGATGTATCAGCTCTATGCGTTCTGCAGCAGCCAGCCGGCGTTAAAGGCGGTGATGCAGCATTGGATGCGGCGCAGTCAGCAAACTCTGGAGCAGTGGTTTGATCCGCCCACCGCCCGCGGACTGGATGCGTTTATTGAAGGCATGACCCTGCATTTCGTCACGGATAGTGCGCCGCTTACTAAACCGGCGATCCGCCTGATGGTCGGACGAATCGCCGGAGAGGGGTGAGGTGTAGGGGGGTTAGCGATTACCTCTGTTTTCCAGTTCCTGATAGATAGCGTAACAGCCCGTCGCGGTGAAATCACCCAGGACGCAATGAATGGCTTTTTTCTGTTCAAGCAAAATAAAGTGCCGGACTTTATTTGTGTAGTGAATCGTTAATATGAATCCTGACAACAGCCACAGCAGCATGAATTCAATAATAAATATGACGGGATAAATCAACATTCTCTCTTTTTTAAACTTTTTAATTGATTCATCCAAATAGTCTTTGCCTTCTGATGTAGTGAGCAGGCGGCACAGATCGTGATGGTATTCCCGACCAAGGCGGTCGCTGGCATTGTTCGCGAGGGCGTTATTGGTTTTACAGTCTTGTACTGAAAGAGTCCATTTTGGCGAAGAAAATACCGTCGCTTCCATTGCCGTGGTTTTAGAAACATAAAAGCGATCGCCAGACTTTTTCCAAATCAACAGCGCCGAGTCAGGCGGTGCGTTAAAGATTTGAATTAGTGCCGGAACCGAATACCACAAGGACCATGAAAAAATAATGGCAAAGAGCACGGTGATTAGTTTCTCGGGATAGCCTACCGAGGGCAATTTTTTCAATGGAATGGCGATGGCAAAGAAATTCAAAACGAATGGCGGAACGCCCGCAGTTTTTAAAACGATGCTGTGGCCTTTCTTATATTTGAAAATACCGTTGATCGCTTTGTACAGTGGCCGGGACAAAAAGGCGATAATGGTCAGGATCGCGACGGTCGTGCTTAGTGGTGCACTGGAGAACTCGGATGACAACATCGCAAAGTCAGGGCTGAAATCGGACATCAACATCTCCTGTGATAAAAATTCCTTGTTGGTATGAAATGACTTTCGGGCAAACCGCCAGAAATAGCTAGCGAGTTTCCATATTGTTTGCTGATTTGGATGTTTCGCCGGGAGCAGTTGCGTCGTTCAACAGACAATTAACAGGCGATGAAGAGGGGGGCAGAACAACAATGGTTGGTTGAGGCATGGGGAAAACCCAGCAAGACGCTAGTTGATGTTGTGTGCTCTCACCGAACGGCCGTAACGCCATGATTTTAAAAACACGGATTTCAGGCAACAAAAAACCCATCAACCTTGAACCGAAGTGGCGGGGTTGATGGGCTCCACAAAATGGGGACATCAAAGAAAAGCAGTGGCACTACTTATGACTGACGCCCGAGAGAAAAGTTCTGCCTCTATCCATTTTTTTCTTAAATTTTTACTGAAGCCCTGGCCAGATGATGACGATCAGCGTCCCTGCCAGGGTTAACAGCACGTTGGCGATGGCGTAGGTCCCCGCGTAGCCCAGCGCCGGAATGTTGCTGCGCGCGGTGTCGCTGATAATCTCCATCGCCGGGGCGCAGGTACGGGCCCCCATCATGGCGCCAAACAGCATCGCGCGGTTCATACGCAGCACATAGGCGCCAAACAGGAAACAAATCACCACCGGTACCAGGCTGACGATCAGGCCCGCCGCCAGCATCTGGCCGCCAACGGCGCCCAGGCCGTGGCCAATCCCGGCGCCGGCGCTCAGGCCGACCCCGGCCATAAAGACCATCAGGCCGAACTCCTTCACCATATTCAGCGCGCCCTGCGGGATATAGCCGAAGGTCGGATGGTTGGCCCGCAGGAAACCGAGCATAATCCCGGCAAACAGCAGCCCCGCCGCATTACCAATCCCGAAGCTGAAAGAGCTGAACTGGAAGGTAATCATCCCGATCATCAGGCCGACGATAAAGAAGGCGCAGAAGGCCAGCAGGTCGGTCACCTGGCTGTGAATAGAGATAAAGCCGATACGATCGGCCACGGTTTTGACGCGTCGCGCATCGCCGCTGACCTGTAAAACGTCGCCCTTGTTAAGCACCACGTTGTCGTCGATTGGCATTTCAATCTGGCTACGGATAACGCGGTTTAAGAAACAGCCGTGGTCGGTCAGCTTCAGCTGCGCCAGACGGCGACCTACGGCATTGTGGTTTTTAACCACGATCTCTTCGGTGACGATGCGCATATCCAGCAGGTCACGGTCGAAAACCTCTTTACCGTTACGGAAGCTCGGATCCAGACGTGCGTGGGCGTCCGGGTAGCCTACCAGCGCGATATCATCGCCCATTTGCAGGACCGCATCGCCGTCCGGGTTAGCCAGAATGCCGTTGCGACGAATTCGCTCGATATAGCAGCCGGTTTGGCGGTAGATCCCCAGCTCACGCAGATTTTTACCATCGGCCCAGGCCACCAGCTCCGGGCCGACGCGGTAGGCGCGGATCACCGGCAGATAGACTTTACGTTTGGAGTCGGTATCCAGCCCGCGCTCACGGGCAATCTGCTGGGCGCTGGTCTGCAGATCCTGATGCTGCAGCTTCGGCATATAGCGGGCGCCGACGATCAGGCTGACGAGACCAATCAGGTAGGTCAGCGCATAGCCGAGGCTCAAGTGGTCGAGAGAGAGCGCCAGCCGATCGCTGGGCATCCCTAAGTGGCGCAGGGTATCGCCGGCGCCTACCAGCACCGGGGTTGAAGTCATGGCACCTGCCAGCATCCCCGCCGTCAGGCCGATGTCCCAGCCAAACAGTTTACCCAGCCCCATCGCCAGCAGCATCGCGCTGCCGACCATCACCAGGGCGAGCATCAGATAGTTTTTCCCGTCGCGGAAAAAGATAGAAAAAAAGTTGGGGCCTGCTTCCACGCCAACGCAAAAAATAAACAGCATAAAGCCCAGATTCAGCGCATCAGTGTTAATACTGAAATGCTGCTGGCCTAATAATAATGAAACCACTAAAACGCCAATAGAATTACCAAGTTGTACCGAACCCAGGCGCAGTTTTCCGAGGCAAAGCCCCAGCGCAAGTACAACGAATAATAACAGGATGTAATTCCCGTTTAACAAATCTGCGACGTTTATATTCACGAAAGCCAACTTCTCATTTACTAGTAAGTTGTTGAAGGAAATGGTTATTTAGTCTAAGGTTGGCCAGTGTTCGTGACGTTCCGAACCTTGTTCCGGCATCCCGGTATAACCACTAAAAATGAGTCGCTAGTTTAATCCTTCCTGGATGCTGCGGCTAGTCACAATCGTTTTTAGGTGAGTGGGTGCAAAAAAGGCATGGATTGCCAGAATGCTTTATCTGACTGGATGTAATGAAGTGGGTTAGAGGCAGAATCAGGAGGATGGTGTGAAATCTGAGCGCGCCTGGATCGGTATTACTTGCGGGTTCTTTCTGTTTATCGTGGTCTGTTTATTTCTGTTACTGCATATGAACGGAGTCTTTCGTGCTGCCGGCAATTCTGAAGTCGGACTGCTGTTCTTTTTGCTGCCCGGTGCGGCTGCCAGTAGCCTTTCTCCAGGACGACGGGTGATCCTACCGGTGGTGGGCGCTATTCTGGCGGCTCCAGTCTGTCTGCTGGCAATGCGGCTTTTTTTTGTGGCACAACGGACATTCTGGCAACAGCTGGCGTGGTTGTTTAGTGCGGTGTTCTGGTGTGCGCTGGGCGCGCTGTGCTTTATGTTTATCTGCGCCTGGTTAGATTCCAGGCGCAAGCACTCGTCAAGAGAATGAGTCGGCTCAGGCAAACAGGCCGAGATTCTCTTTTGCCCAGGCTTCAAAATCAGTGCAGCCGCCGATGTGTTTCTGATCGACAAAAATCTGCGGAACGGTCTCAACGGGTTTACCCACGGTCTTTTCCAGATCGCTCTTACTGATGCCTTCAGCGTGAATATCAACGTAGCGATAGTTAAAATCATCGCGTTCATTGGTCAGTTTTTCAGCCAGCTCTTTGGCACGAACGCAATAAGGGCAACCGGGACGACCAAAAATAACCGTAAACATGCTTTTTCTCCTTAACTCTCTGCCGGATGGCGAATACTGACTATGATGACCTGTTCCGGCGGTGAGTAAAAGAAGGTTCTGCCTTTTTCTCCGATGGTTTAAGGCTATGTTTGATAAATGTCGGTTCTGTTAAATGACTATACTGTCCCCGCTGTGCGGCTTCAGACGCCGAACAGCCTACATTGACCGGAGGAGAGTTATGCGATCGCCCGCCGCCTTGCCAAAAAGCGTCCTGGTGATAGAGATTATCGGTATTGTGCTGTTGACCCTGGCCTGGCTTTCGCTCAACCAGTATCTGCAACTGCCGGCGCCGTTTTCCAGTCCCACGGCAGCCCTGCTGATGATTTTTGCCGGGATCCTGCTGATGCTGCCTGCGGCCATTGCGCTGATGTGGCGTATGGCAAGGATCGTGGCGCCACAGCTGACGCAAACTCAAAAACCACCTTCTTCACCCGACAGAGAAAAACGAGATGACGCCGACCATTGATCTGCTGCGGAGCCACCGCTCCATTCGCCACTTTACCGATGCGCCCATCAGCGACGAACAGCGTGCCGCCATCATCGCCAGCGCACAGGGGGCATCCAGCTCCAGCTTTTTACAATGCAGCTCGATTATTCGCGTGACCGACCCGCAGCTTCGCGAGCAGCTAGTGACCCTAAGCGGCGGCCAGCAGCATGTGGCCCGTGCAGCGGAATTCTGGGTATTTTGTGCCGATTTTAGCCGTCACCTGGAGATCTGCCCGGATGCTCAGTTAGGTCTGGCAGAGCAGCTGCTGCTGGGGGCGGTAGATACCGCGATGCTGGCGCAAAACGCGCTGGTTGCCGCCGAGTCGTTAGGGCTGGGCGGCGTCTACATTGGCGGGATCCGTAACAGTATTGACGCGGTGACCGAGCTGTTGAACCTGCCGCAGCACGTGCTGCCGCTGTTTGGCCTGTGCCTCGGCTGGCCTGCCGATAACCCGGATGTGAAGCCGCGTATGCCGGCGGCGATGCTGGTGCATGAAAATAGCTGGCAGCCGTTGGATGAAACCGTGCTGGCAGAATATGATGAGCAGATGGCACAGTATTATCTGTCACGCGGCAGCAATACGCGTCGCGATACCTGGAGCGACCATATTCGCCGCACTATTATTAAAGAAAGCCGCCCGTTTATTCTGGATTACCTGCATAAGCAGGGGTGGGCAACGCGCTGATTGCGTGTACACTGCTGCCTGCTTAGCGCCTCAAGAGTCAGAGGCCGGGCGGTGGTGGCGTAATTAATACAGTGAAGGCCCGCCGGAGCGGGTCTTTTTGCAGAGGTGCAGGGTGAAAATTGCCATATTATCCCGGGATGGAACGCTCTATTCATGTCGTCGCCTACGTGAAGCCGCGCAGAAGCGCGGTCACCAGGTGGAAATCCTCGATCCGCTTTCTTGTTATATGAACGTCAGTCCGGTGGCATCATCGATCCACTATAAAGGCCGCCAGCTCCCGCATTTCGATGCCGTGATCCCACGGATCGGTTCCGCCATTACCTATTACGGTACCGCGGCGCTGCGCCAGTTTGAACTGTTAGGCAGCTACCCGCTCAATGAGTCGGTGGCGATTACCCGCGCCCGCGACAAACTGCGCTCGTTACAGCTGCTGGCACGCCAGGGGATCGATCTTCCCCTGACCGGGATCGCCCACTCCCCGGATGATACCAGTGACCTGATCGCCATGGTGGGCGGTGCGCCCCTGGTCGTCAAACTGGTGGAAGGCACGCAGGGGATCGGCGTGGTGCTGGCAGAGACGCGCCAGGCGGCCGAAAGCGTGATTGATGCATTCCGGGGTCTGAACGCGCATATTCTGGTTCAGGAGTATATTGCCGAGGCAAAAGGGCGGGATATTCGCTGCCTGGTGGTGGGCAATGAAGTGGTGGCGGCGATTGAGCGACGGGCAAAAGAGGGCGATTTCCGCTCTAACCTGCACCGTGGTGGGGTGGCAACGGTCGCCATTATCAGCGAGCAGGAGCGGGCGATGGCCATCAAAGCGGCGCAGACCCTCGGTCTGGACGTTGCCGGGGTCGATATCTTACGCGCAACCCGCGGGCCGCTGGTGATGGAGGTCAACGCCTCACCGGGTCTGGAAGGGGTTGAAACGACCACCGGCATCGATATTGCCGGGCGGATGATCGCCTGGATCGAGCGCCAGGCCACGCCTGAATTTTGTCTGAAAATGGGTGGATAATCGTCCGCGCTGACACTTTCGTGGTATGCCGCGTATTTTTTGCGTAAGCTATGGCGTCGTTTTTACACAGCAAGAGGTCACAGGTCATATGGATTCACTGGTCGTTCCGGGTCTGGATACGCTACGTCATTGGCTCGATGAGCTAGGCATTAGCTTTTTTGAGTGTGATTCCTGCCAGGCTTTGCACCTGCCGCATATGCAGAATTTCGAAGGCATTTTCGATGCCAAAATCGATCTGGTAGACAACGTGGTGCTCTTTTCGGCCCTCGCGGAAGTGAAGCCGTCGGCGCTGCTGCCGCTGTCTGCCGATCTGTCGGCGATCAACGCCAGTTCGTTAACCGTCAAAGCATTCCTCGATATCCAGGATGATAACCTGCCTAAGCTGGTAGTGTGCCAGGCGTTATCCGTCGGCGTTGGCATTACCGTTGAGCAATTTGGCTGGTTCTTCCGCCAGAGCGAAGAGCAAATATCAATGGTGATCCTCGAAGCGGCCGCCAACCAGGTGCTCTTTAAAGCCGAAGAAGAAGAGTACCCCGCTGAAGAAGTTCAGCACCATTTTCTTCACTAAACCTGTCGATGAATAGCGCAGCCACTACCACAGTGGCTGTGTATTACGCGCTTTTATTCTGCTGTTAACCTTTCCTTAAAGAATTTTTCACCGCCATTCTGCCGCTTTTGGCTTATCACGTAGACCGTTATTGCATAAAAAATTGATAAAAGGCGTTATTTTACCTGGGCTATAGCCTCTTATTCTGGCTACAGTTATTCTGGCGATGCTTCCAGTTGCGGGCAACCATTCCGGGAGAGGTCCTCTCTCCTTTTCTTAGGCAATGAAAAAACATGCACGATTATTGCATGCAGACAAGTGCGTATATTAAGCCCGCTTGTTAACGGGCATTTGAGAAGGAATAAGAGATATGACCGCCTTTGGTAAAAAATGGTTAACAGGTCTGGTTACGGGTGCGTTGATGGCCGTCTCTGCCGGTTCACTCGCAGCGGAACAGAAAACCCTACATGTTTATAACTGGTCTGATTATATCGCGCCGGACACGGTAGCCGATTTCGAAAAAGAGACCGGTATTAAAGTGGTGTATGACGTTTTTGATTCCAACGAAGTGTTGGAAGGCAAGCTGATGGCCGGCAGCACCGGTTTTGACCTGGTCGTACCGTCGGCGAGTTTCCTTGAGCGGCAGCTGGCTGCCGGCGTTTTCCAGCCGCTGGACAAGAGTAAGCTGCCGAACTGGAAAAATCTCGACCCGGAAGTGCTGAAGCTGGTGGCTAAGCACGACCCGGAAAATAAATACGCGATGCCGTATCTGTGGGCGACAACCGGGATCGGCTACAACGTCGATAAAGTGAAAGCCGTGTTGGGTAAAGATGCCCCGCTGGATAGCTGGGATCTGGTCCTCAAGCCTGAGAACCTCGAAAAGCTGAAAAGCTGCGGCGTCTCCTTCCTCGATGCACCGGAAGAGATTTTTGCGACGGTCCTGAACTATCTGGGCAAAGATCCTAACAGCACAAAAGCCAATGACTACACCGGGCCGGCAACCGACCTGCTGCTTAAGCTGCGGCCGAATATTCGCTACTTCCACTCCTCGCAATACATCAACGACCTGGCTAACGGCGATATCTGCGTCGCTATCGGCTGGGCGGGCGACGTCTGGCAGGCGGCAAACCGGGCGAAAGAGGCGAAGAATGGCGTGAACGTCTCCTACTTTATCCCGAAAGAAGGGGCGCTGGCCTTCTTTGACGTCTTTGCAATGCCTGCGGACGCCAAGAATAAAGATGAAGCTTATCAGTTCCTTAACTATCTGATGCGTCCGGAAGTTATCGCCAAAATCAGCGACCAGGTGTACTACGCGAACGGTAACAAAGCGTCGACTCCGCTGGTGAGCGAAACGATCCGTAACAACCCGGCTATCTACCCGCCGGCGGATGTGTTTGCCAAGCTGTTCACCCTGAAAGTTCAGGATCCGAAAATCGACCGCGTGCGTACCCGTGCGTGGACGAAAGTGAAAAGCGGCAAATAAAGCCTGATGGCCCGGTTCGCCGGGCCTGAACAGATCTTACCCGGCCGGGAGATTGCACTCCCCGGTCGGTGTAAACGCTGATGCAACGTGCAGCGAATGTATGCACCAGGATGGTGCGCCTGCACTGTAAAGTAGAATGTATGGCAACCGGGCCATACGGTGGTTAGCTTTTTTGCCGGAGAGCACCCGAGTGAATGACGCAATTTCCCGCCCACAGGCGAAAACCCCCAAAGCGCTGACCCCGCTGCTGGAAATCCGTAATCTGACGAAATCCTTTGATGGCCAACATGCCGTCGATGACGTCAATCTCACCATTTATAAAGGCGAAATTTTCGCACTGCTGGGCGCATCTGGCTGTGGTAAATCAACGCTGCTGCGCATGCTGGCAGGCTTTGAAGAACCGACGGCCGGCCAAATTATGCTTGATGGCGTCGACCTGTCTCGCGTACCGCCTTATCAGCGGCCGATCAATATGATGTTTCAGTCCTACGCCCTGTTCCCCCATATGACGGTGGAGCAGAACATCGCGTTCGGCCTGAAGCAGGACAAACTGCCGAAAGCCGAAATCACCAGCAGAGTGCAGGAGATGCTCGCGCTGGTGCATATGCAGGAGTTTGCCAAACGTAAACCGCACCAGCTGTCCGGCGGGCAGCGCCAGCGTGTTGCGCTGGCGCGCAGCCTGGCGAAGCGGCCAAAACTGCTGCTGCTCGACGAACCGATGGGCGCGCTGGATAAAAAACTGCGTGACCGCATGCAGTTGGAAGTGGTGGATATTCTCGAGCGTGTCGGCGCGACCTGCGTGATGGTGACTCACGATCAGGAAGAGGCGATGACCATGGCCGGGCGTATCGCCATTATGAACCGCGGTAAGTTCGTGCAAATCGGCGAGCCGGAAGAGATCTATGAACATCCGACAACCCGCTATAGCGCGGAGTTTATCGGTTCGGTCAACGTGTTTGAAGGACTGGTGAAAGAGCGGCTGGAAGATGGCCTGGTGTTGAACTCGCCGGGGCTGACCCATCCGCTGAAGGTCGATCCTGATGCGTCGGTTATTGATAATGTTCCGGTGTGGGTGGCCCTGCGTCCGGAAAAAATCATGCTCTGCGATGAGCCGCCGGCGGATGGCTATAACTTCGCGGTGGGGGAGGTGATTTATATTGCCTACCTCGGCGATCTCTCTATCTACCACGTACGCCTGAAAAGCGGGCAGATGATCAGCGCGCAGTTACAGAATGAACACCGTCATCGTAAAGGGTCGCCGACCTGGGGTGATGAAGTTCGTTTGTGCTGGGATGCCGACAGCTGCGTTGTTCTGACGGTGTAAGGAGAGGGCGATGAGTACATTAGAACCACCGGCCGGGGCCAAAAAACCGGGCGGTTTTGCGCTCTGGCTCGCGCGTCTGCAGATGGCCCATGGCCGCAAGCTGGTGATCGCGCTGCCGTATCTGTGGCTGATCCTGCTGTTTCTGCTGCCGTTCCTGATCGTATTTAAAATCAGCCTCGCAGAGATGGCGCGAGCGATCCCGCCCTACACCGATCTGTGGGAGTGGGCGGAAGGCCAGCTGACGTTAACGTTGAACCTCGGCAACTTCCTGCAGCTGACCGACGATCCGCTCTATTTCGAAGCCTATCTGCAGTCGCTGCAGGTGGCGGGCATCTCGACGTTCTGCTGTCTGTTACTGGGCTATCCGCTGGCATGGGCGGTGGCGCACAGCAAACCATCCACGCGAAATATTCTGCTGCTGCTGGTGATCCTGCCGTCGTGGACCTCATTCCTGATCCGCGTGTATGCGTGGATGGGGCTGTTGAAAAGCAACGGCGTGCTGAATAATTTTCTGCTGTGGCTTGGGGTTATCGACCAGCCTCTGGAGATCCTGCATACCAATCTCGCGGTGTATATCGGCATTGTTTACGCCTATCTGCCGTTTATGGTGCTGCCTATTTATACCGCGTTGACGCGTATCGACTACTCGCTGGTGGAGGCTTCGCTGGATCTGGGTGCGCGACCGCTGAAAACCTTCTTCCAGGTGATCGTCCCGCTGACCAAAGGCGGGATTATCGCCGGGTCGATGCTGGTGTTTATCCCGGCGGTAGGGGAGTTTGTGATCCCGGAACTGTTAGGCGGGCCGGACAGCATTATGATCGGGCGCGTCCTGTGGCAGGAGTTCTTTAATAACCGCGACTGGCCGGTGGCCTCGGCGGTGGCGATTGTGATGTTGCTGCTGTTGATCGTGCCGATCATGTGGTTCCACAAGCATCAGCAAAAACAGATAGGGGAACACGGATGAATGATTTGCCGGTAGTACGTTCGCCATGGCGAATTTTAATCCTCGTGATCGGCTTTACGTTTTTGTATGCCCCGATGTTGATGCTGGTGATCTACTCATTCAACAGTTCGAAGCTGGTGACGGTGTGGGCCGGGTGGTCAACGCGCTGGTACAGCGAGCTGTTCCATGATGATGCGATGATGAGCGCCGTCGGGCTGAGTCTGACCATCGCCACCTGCGCGGCAACGGCGGCGGTGGTGCTGGGGACCATTGCGGCCGTGGTGATGGTGCGTTTTGGCCGCTTCCGCGGATCAACCGGCTTTGCGTTTATGATTACCGCGCCGCTGGTTATGCCTGATGTGATCACCGGGCTGTCGCTGCTGCTGCTGTTTGTGGCGTTGGGGCACGCAATCGGCTGGCCGTCGGATCGCGGGATGCTGACCATCTGGCTGGCGCACGTGACCTTCTGTACCGCCTACGTGGCGGTGGTCATTTCGTCACGGCTGCGTGAACTGGACCACTCTATTGAAGAAGCGGCGATGGATTTGGGCGCGCCGCCGCTGAAGGTCTTTTTCATCATCACGCTGCCGATGATTATGCCGGCGGTGATCTCCGGCTGGCTGCTGGCCTTTACCTTGTCGCTGGACGATCTGGTTATTGCCAGCTTTGTCTCCGGCCCGGGCGCCACCACCTTACCAATGCTGGTCTTCTCCAGCGTGCGGATGGGGGTGAACCCGGAAATCAACGCCCTGGCGACGTTAATCCTCGCGGTGGTCGGGGTTGTTGGTTTTATCGCCTGGTATTTGATGGCCCGCGCAGAAAAGCAGCGAGTACGCGATATCCAGCGTGCAAGACGCAGCTGAACCCCCTAAAATCTACGGTAAAACTGGTATCGGCGTCGTGATAGTGCGACGCCGTTTTCATGGAAGACGTTTCCGTTGGGATTGTTTACTAAAGCACGTTCCTCTCATGCACGCCTGAACGTTCCTGCCCTGGTGCAGGTGGCGGCGTTCGCCATTATTTTGATTCGTGGCGTTGACCTGCTGATGATCTTCAACCAGTTGGGGGTCAGCGGCATCGAAGAGTTTATTCGCCGCAGCGTCCAGACCTGGAACCTGACGCTGGTGTTTCTCTCCAGCCTGCTGCTGGTGTTCATCGAGATATGGTGCGCCTTCTCGCTGGTGAAGGGGCGCAATCTGGCGCGCTGGATCTTCCTGCTGACGCAAATCATTGTCACCGGCTACCTGTGGGCGGCTTCGCTGGGGTATGGCTACCCGGAACTGTTCAGTATTGCCGGCGAGTCAAAGCGGGAAATATTCCGTTCTCTGGTGATGCAGAAACTGCCTGATTACCTGGTATTGCTGCTGCTGTTTGTCCCGACTTCGTGCCGACGGTTTTTCCGACTACAATAACGATGATACAATCCCCGCCCCTGTTTTTTTGAAGGTCTTTTTATGCACTGCGCACTCTATGACGCGGGCCGCTGTCGCTCCTGTCAGTGGCTGGAACTGCCGTTAACACAACAACTCGCCAGTAAAATGGCCGACCTCAGGACGTTGTTAGCGGACTTCCCGGTAGCGCAATGGGATATGCCGGTTTCCGGCCCGGAGGCTGGTTTTCGCAACAAAGCCAAAATGGTAGTCAGCGGCAGCGTTGAACGCCCGCTGCTGGGCATGCTGCACCGCGACGGCACCCCCGAAGACCTGACCGACTGCCCGCTCTATCCGCCCCATTTTGCGCCGGTGTTTAGTGTATTAAAGCCGTTTATTGCCCGGACCGGGTTAACCCCCTACAACGTCGCCCGCAAGCGTGGCGAGCTGAAGTATCTGCTGCTGACCGAAAGCCAGCTGGATGGCGGAATGATGCTGCGTTTTGTCCTGCGTTCGACGGCAAAACTGGAGCAGCTTCGCGCCGCGCTACCCTGGCTGCAGGCGCAGCTGCCGCAGCTGAAGGTGATTACCGCCAATATTCAGCCGGTGCATATGGCCATTATGGAAGGCGAGCAGGAAATTCTGCTCGGCGAGCAGCCCGCGCTGGCGGAAAACTTTAACGGCGTTCCGCTGTGGATCCGCCCGCAGAGCTTCTTTCAAACCAACCCGGCCGTTGCCAGCCAGCTGTATGCCACCGCCCGTGACTGGGTGCGCCAGCTGCCGGTGAAGCATATGTGGGATCTGTTCTGCGGCGTAGGCGGCTTTGGCCTGCACTGTGCTACGGCGCAAATGCGGCTGACGGGCATTGAAATTGCGCCGGAAGCCATTGCCAGCGCGCGGCAATCTGCCGCTGAACTGGGGCTGACGAACCTCCATTTTCAGGCGCTGGACTCGACGCAGTTTGCCACCGCCGAGGGCGATATTCCGGACCTGGTGCTGGTGAACCCACCACGTCGCGGTATCGGCCACGAGCTGTGCGACTATTTAGGCCGGATGGCGCCCCCGTATATTATCTACTCAAGCTGCAACGCCCGGACAATGGCGAAAGATTTCGCGCTGCTGCCCGGTTATCGGGTTGAGCGGGTGCAGCTGTTCGATATGTTCCCTCACACCGCACACTATGAAGTGCTGACGCTACTGGTCCGCGAAGTTTAAACAAAATGTGAACTCTCCTGCAGGCGTAAATCGAGTAAGCTTGGCGAATAACGAGTGAGATGAGCGGAGCGAGACGATGGCAAAGAAAATTCTGTTGGTCGAAGATGACGACGATATCGCCACTTTGCTGCGCCTGAATTTGCAGGATGAAGGGTTTCAGATTGTCCACGAGGCCGATGGCGCCCAGGCGCTGGTGCAGCTCGAAAAGAGCAGCTGGGATGCGGTGATCCTTGACCTGATGCTGCCCCATGTCGACGGTCTGGAGATCTGCCGCCGCATTCGCCAGATGACCCGCTACCTGCCGGTGATTATCATCAGCGCCCGCGCCAGTGAGACCCACCGCGTGCTGGGGCTGGAGATGGGGGCGGACGACTACCTGGCCAAGCCGTTTTCAATCATCGAACTGGTGGCGCGGGTTAAGGCGCTGTTTCGCCGCCAGGAGGCGATGGGACAGAATCTGCTGATGGACGCCGGGCGCATTGAGTGTCACGGCCTGAGCATCGATCCGCTGGCGCGGGAGGTCAGGCTACGCGGCGAACCGGTAGACCTAACCCCGCGCGAATTCGACCTGCTGTACTACTTCGCCCGCCACCCCGGCGAAGTCTTTTCCCGTCTGGCCCTGCTCGATCACGTATGGGGCTATCAGCACGAAGGCTATGAGCATACGGTCAATACCCACATCAACCGCCTGCGCAGCAAAATCGAACACGATCCGGCCGAGCCGGAAATTATTCTGACGGTCTGGGGCAAGGGCTATAAATTTGCGCCGGCTCGTCAAGGAGCGGGGCAATGATGCGTCGACTGAGCCTGAGTCAGCGTCTGGCACTGGTTTTTACCTCGCTGCTGTTGCTGTGTGCCGCGGCGGTCTGCGTAGTGCAGTTGTACAGCAGTGCGCAATACGGTAATGCGATGGTGCAGCGGCTTTCCGCCGGACTGGCCCAGCAAATCGTGGCCCGCGAACCGCTTCTCGATGCGCAGGGGCAGGTCAACCGTCAGGCGCTGAAGCCGCTTTTTGACCGGCTGATGGTTTTTAACCCCAGCGTAGAGCTGTACCTGATTTCTGCCGACGGTGAACTGCTGGCCGATGCCGCGCCTCCCGGCCATATCAAACGCCAGCGAGTGGCGATCGAACCGATACAGGCGTTTCTGTCCGGCGGCACCTGGCCGGTGTACGGCGACGATCCGCGCAGCCCGGATCAGCAGAAAGTCTTCAGCGTCGCGCCGCTGAACGTTGACGGTCAGCTTCGTGGCTATCTCTATATCATTCTGCAAGGGGAAACCTTTAATGAACTGGCGGCTAACGCCTGGCAGAAGACGCTGGGCAGCCTGCTGGTCTGGACCTTGCTGCTGGTGGCGCTGTTTGGCCTGCTGGCCGGCGGGCTTGCCTGGTACTGGGTCACGCGTCCGGTGCGTCAGTTGACCGCCCAGGTGGTCATCCCTGAAGAAGACAGCATCGGGGCGATCAAATTACTGGCGGCGCAAACTCCCGATCCGCATCCGGGAAATGAAGTGGCGATTTTGCATAACCGCTTTATCGACCTCGCCCGACAGATCGCCGGGCAGTGGGATCGTCTGGCCGACAGCGATCGCCAGCGTCGGGAGTTTGTGGCTAATATCTCCCACGACCTGCGGACGCCGCTGACGTCGCTGCTGGGATACCTTGAGACTCTGACGCTGAAAGCCGACCGGCTCAGCGCGGAAGAACGTCGGCGTTACCTTGATATCGCGCTGCGCCAGGGAAATAAAGTCCGCTATCTCTCGTCGCAGCTGTTTGAACTGGCGCGGCTGGAACACGGCGGTATTAAACCGCAGCCGGAGAAATTTTACCTGGCAGAGCTGGTCCAGGACGTGGCGCAGAAGTTCGATCTGTCGATTGCCACCCGCAATATTCGTCTGCAGCTGGGGCTGGCCAGCGGTTTGCCGCCGGTGGTTGCGGATTTGTCGATGATGGAACGGGTGCTGACCAACCTGCTGGATAACGCTATTCGCCACACCCCGGACGGGGGCAGCATCAGCCTGACGGCGCGCCAGCAGGGTACGGAAATGGTGGTGGAAGTGACGGACAGCGGGCCGGGCGTTGCCGGTGAGCTACGGGCCACATTGTTTGAACGGCCTTCGGTGCTGGAACCCGGACAGAGTCGCGGAACGCGAGGCGGGTTAGGGCTGATGATTGTCCGGCGTATGCTGCAACTGCACGGCGGCGATATTCATCTGTTGGAGGTTACGACAGGAGCCAGCTTCCGCTTCACCCTGCCGCTGCGTCAGTAGCGGGGAAGTTTCCCCGCGCGGCATAACGGGCTACAGCAGTAGCCCGTTCGGCGGAGGATTATTCCGGGAACCACTGGTTGCTGATTTTCTGATAGGTACCGTCGGCTTTAATCGCTTTCAGCGCGCTGTTCAGTTTCTCCAGCAGGGCTTTGTTATCCGGACGTACCGCAATGCCAAGACCGGTGCCGAAGTATTGCGGGTCGGTCACTTTTGGCGTTGCCACGCCCAGCTGCGGGTTGGTCTTCAGCCACTCATTAACCACCGCAGTGTCACCGAACACCCCATCGATACGGCCATTTTTCAGGTCGATAATCGCATTTTGATAGCTGTCATAGGCGACGGTTTTGACTTCCGGATGTTTGTCCTGCAGGTATTTCTGGTGCGTGGTGCCGTTCTCCATACCAATACGTTTGCCTTTCAGGTCAGCAAAGGAGTGGTAGGCATCTTTTTTGGCGATAACCAGCGCCGAGTTTGCGTAGTACGGTTCGGTAAACGCCACCTGCTTGCTACGCTCCGGGGTAATGTCCATGCCGGAAATCACCGCGTCATATTTTTTAAATTTCAGCGCCGGGATCAGGCTATCGAACGCATGGTTGGTAAAGGTGCAGTCGGCCTGCATCTGCTTGCACAGCGCTTTCGCCAGGTCGAGATCGAAACCGACGATCTGATTATTGGCATCCATGGATTCAAACGGCGGATAGGTGGCGGATACGCCAAAGCTGATTTTTTCCGCGGCAGCGGCGCCAAAGGCGAAAGAGGAAAGCAGTGCAGCCAAAACTAACTTTTTCATCGTGGAACTCCCGTCGGTCAATCTTATGATGTTGTGCCGTGTCTGCGGCTGATTTTCACAATGCCATTAAATGAATTTATATTCAATAATTATGTATAATTATTTTTTATGGGATGTGAAAAACGGGCGGTGATGAGACCAGCCCGTTTTTAAGTATATTAATTATGCATTGATGAACGGCGGTGAGCCCGCCGTTCGGATGCCCTTAGCGCCGGGCATTAATTACGCCGTTCAAAGGCCAGCGCTTTGCGTTCCAGCAATCGCATCATCAGGGTCAGCAGACCGTTGACGACGAGATAGACAATACCGGCCGCGCCGAACACCATCACATCGTAGGTTCGTCCGTACAGCAGCTGACCGTGGCCCATCACTTCCATTAAGGTAATGGTGTACGCCAGCGAGGTGCTTTTGAAAACCAGCACGACTTCGTTGGAATACGAGGACAGCGCGCGTTTAAACGCGTACGGCAGCAGGATCGCCAGGGTGTCTTTCTTGCTCATGCCCAACGCGCTGCAGGATTGCCACTGGCCGTCAGGAATCGCGCGAATCGCGCCATAAAACAGCTGGGTGGTATAAGCCGCGCTGTTGAGGGACAGAGCAATCAGCGCGCACAGCCACGGTTCAGAAATCAGATGCCACAGTACCGGGTAGTTCTGCAATGACGGGAACTGCCCTGGGCCGTAGTAAATCAGGAAGATCTGCACCAGCAGCGGCGTACCGGTAAACAACGTGATGTAAGCGCGAACGATCCACACGAGCACCGGCGTTTTCAGCGTCAGCACGATGGTGAAGATCAGCGACAGGATCAGCGCAACGACGATGGAGGCCACCGTCAGCGTCAGGCTGGTATGCAGCCCTTTCAGCAGTTCGGGTAAATAATCAAGCATCAGCCTGGTCTCCGTTCGAAGCGCGTCGCACGTTGGTCAATACGTTTGAGAATGTACTGACTGAGCAGGGTGATAACCAGATAGATGGCCGCCGCGATGATATACCAGTTGAAAGGCTCCTGGGTGCGGGTGGCGATACTTTTGGTTTGCAGCATCAGATCGTTCACGCTGATTAAGCTCACCAGCGCGGTATCTTTCAGCAGCACCAGCCACTGGTTGCCCAGACCCGGCAGCGCATGGCGCCACATCTGCGGCATCACCAGACGGAAGAAGATTGCCCCTTTGGACAATCCCAGCGCCTGGCCAGACTCCCACTGTCCCTGAGGGACCGCTTTCAGCGCGCCGCGCAGGGTTTGCGAAGCGTAAGCCGCGTACAGCAAGGAGAGGGCAATGGCACCGCAGAGGAACGGACTGACGTCGAAGTTCTCAATCTGCATCTGCACCGGGATCTGCACGAACCCGAGATTGATCGTAAAACCGTCTGACAGGGTGAGCAGCAGCTGCGAAGAGCCGAAATAGATGAACAGGACCACCAGAATTTCCGGTAGTCCGCGCAGGACGGTGACCACGCCGGTTGCGAGCCATGCCAGCGGGCGCCATTTTACTGACTCCAGCACGGCAAACAGCATCGCCAGCACAAGGCCGATGATGAGCGCGCAAACGGCAAGGCCGACGGTCATCCCGGCGGCACTTGCTAATGGAAAAATTTCATTCATTTAGCGTTACTTCTGAAACCATTTGCTATAGATGGTCTGGTAAGTCCCATCTTTTTTCACTTTTTCCAGCGCAGCGTTAAATTTCTGCTGCAGCTCGGTATTGCCCTGGCGAAGCGCGATGCCGAGGCCGGTACCGAAGTAGTCTTTATCGGTGACTTTATCACCCACCGCGGCCAGCTTCGGATTGCTCTTCAGCCATTCGGTGACGACGGCGTTGTCGCCAAACACTGCGTCAATACGGCCATTTTGCAGATCCAGCTTGGCATTCTGGTAGCTGTCGTATGGCACGGTGGTGATTTCCGGGTGTTTGTCGTTAATGAATTTCTGGTGGGTGGTGCCGTTCTGCACGCCGACTTTCTTGCCTTTCAGCTGGTCGATGCTGGTAAATTTACCCTGCTGGCCGACGAACAGCGCAGAGTTTTCATAGTAAGGGGTCGTGAACAGCACCTGTTTTTCACGCTCAGGCGTGATATCCATCCCGGCCATGACCGCGTCGAAACGACGGAACTTAAGGCTTGGGATCAGGCTGTCGAACGCCTGGTTGGTAAAGGTACAGGTGGCGTCAATTTCTTTACACAGCGCGTTTGCCAGATCGACGTCAAAGCCGACAATTTTATTGTTGGCATCGATCGATTCAAACGGAGGGTAGGACGCCTCGGTGGCGAAACGAATGGTCTGGGCGGCAGTAGCTGAAAGGCTCATGCTTGCCAGGATCGCGGCAATCAGTACTTTTTTCATCGTCATTTCCCCGAAAAACATCAATGTGAAAGATAGTTTTTAAACGCGTCGGTCTGCGGATGCGTAAAGCAGCTGGCATCCCCTTGTTCAACGATATGGCCATTTTCCATGTACACCACCCGGCTCGCGGTCTTACGCGCCACTTCCACTTCGTGGGTGACGATAACCTGGGTAATGCCGGTGCCGGCCAGCTCACGAATAATGCTGACGATCTGGGCGGTGATTTCCGGATCGAGTGCCGCCGTTGGTTCGTCAAACAGCAGAACCTGAGGTTCCATCATCAGCGCCCGCGCAATGGCGACGCGCTGCTGCTGCCCGCCGGAGAGATGCAGCGGGTAGCGATCGCTGTAAGGTTTGAGGCGAAGACGTTCCAGCAGCTTCTCGGCGCGAGCCAGAGCCTGATCTTTGCTTAAGCCCAGCACGCGGCAGGGGGCTTCGATCAGATTTTGCTGCACGGTCAGGTGCGGCCACAGATTGTACTGTTGGAAGACCATACCGACGTTCTGGCGCAGCTCACGGATGGCTTTGTCAGAAGGCGCTTTAGTAAAGTCAAAGTGGTTACCGGCGATATGTAATGTACCGGAACGCGGCATTTCCAGCAGGTTGAGTACGCGAAGCAGCGAGCTTTTCCCGGCGCCACTGGGGCCGAGCAGCACCAGCGTTTCCCCCTGCGGGCAATCCAGCGTGATGTCGAACAGCGCCTGATGCGCGCCGTAGAAGCAGTTAATGCCGTTTAGTTTAATACTCATCTGGGCTGTCTGATACAAATAGCTATTGAGGCCGCAAATACTACCTTTGACAGAATAGTTATGCAATATTTATGCGTTAAAAGTTAAATGTAAACCACATTTACCTCTAAACTTAGCACAAAATAGGGGTTCGTGGGGTGGGGAGGAACAAATGTCGGCATAACCTGGAGAAATACCGACATTTTACCGGGGTTATCGTTTCAGCGGCGTGGCTTCCACCCCCTTATCCGCGTTTTTCCAGACTCTGTTGCAGCGATCCGGCCGGAGCATGCGAGTTTATGCCGAGATAGCGCACGTCATCGACGGCCCAGCACTGTCCTTCCTGAATCATCAGCACTTCATCCTGCCAGCTTTGGCTACCCTGTTTTAAATCGACGCGCAGCGGGATATTGCGGGCGTCGCGGTTAGGAATAGTCGAAGCACTGGCTACCGTAGCGCTATCTGCCGGCGTGGCGGAACTTGAGAAAGGATTAGACTGGAGCAGGGAACTGCGCGCCGGGTCCTGACGGGCGCTATCCAGCAGCTTCGCCAGATCGTCGCTCAGATAAGGACGCAACGCCGTCAGATCGTTATTACGGTGCTGGATCTGATAATCGTAAAATTTCTGTGCCACGGCATCTGGCCCACCCTCAATGCAGGCGCCGCTACGGGTGCCGTTATCTTTATAGGCTGGTGTCACGGTGGTACAGGCACTCAGCGCGAGCGCGCAAGGGAGAATAAATGCAACGAGTTTGTAGCGCATGATGATTTCCTTATAAGCTCACTACGTTATTAGTTTCTGTTCAAGCATAGCTTACTGCTTCCAGGATGTGCTTGACTCTAAGAGCTCAGGTTATGTCTTTGCAGGAAAAGGTAAACCACGGATCGCGCATTAACGTTGACGGATATTTATCTCCGCGATGTGCAATGGTCGGCATGTTTAACCGTTCATCGCAGAATATTTTTTTTTGCATAAAAGTAAACTGTACGTGCGGCTTAAATACTCAATAATATATATTGAAGTTTGCTATGTTTATAGCAATACACATATTTATGTTGGGTTGACAATGATTAAAAATATACTAGCGAGTGCTAAGGCTAAGCTCTGGGTAAAGTTTTTGCCGTATTTCATTAAAAACGATGATAATGCCGGCGATCCGTATGATTACTACGCCGTCTATTTTGCTGACGTTAATCGATGCCGCTACCGCCTGGTCAGGTATAATGGCCGTCACGCTACCCTCGAATATTTAGATCCCCAGCCAGATGACTGCGAGCTACGAAATAAATTTTCGCTGTCACAATTGCTGAAGATGGAAAGTGAAATCGTCAGCTATAAAAAATATGGCAAAATAACGCTTAACTCTATATTTGTTTATGCCATTAATCACTATTTGCACCTTATCGATATCAAAACGTTTCTCTTGCGCGGGAAAGGCGCGCTGGTCTCCACCTTCTTCAGAGAACGTGAATTAAAAAGCCGGGAACGTGTTTTTTTACTCGGCCTGATCGTCAACGAGTTTGTGAAGCGTCGCCCGTCGAGGCCTGTTGCAGGTCTTACCATTGATGAAGTGATTGAGCTTCTGTATGGCAAGCTGTGGTACAAGCATATCCGCAATGAGCAGTTCAGATATAAAGTGACGCTGCTGATTGAATCCCTGGTGCTGTCAGGGGATCTGGTGGTTGAAAACCAGCGCTATACCGTTCAGGGTAACGCCATCACTACCCTGGTTGAATTTGAAAAAGATGAGCGCCGTTCGCAGCAGCAGGACAAAATGCAGCGCAATATGATCCGTCTGATGCTGGTCATCACCGTCGCCACCGTTTTTATTACCCTGGCATTACTCGGCCTGGCTGGGGTGATTGATTTACATAAAATCTGGCAGGATATTTTGCAGATTAAGCCGGTGCGTTTTTTATTTAAATTGATCTAGCAGGAAGAATGCAGAGCCTGGCGCGGTGAACGCCCCAGACTCTGTAGTGAATTAAAACTGATAGCTGTAGTTCATGCTCGCAAACCACAGGTACGGATGGTCATAATCACCGGCAACAATCTCTGGTGTTTTCACATGTCCCGACTGCATATGCAGGTAAGATACCGCCACGCCAATGTTGCTTGATGGGGTAATCTGGTACTGCGCCCCGGTGGCAAAACGCCACTCATCACCCGTCGGTAATGACAGTGCCACATCGCTTTGCGAGTTGTAGACCGTACTGTCGAAGCCGACGCCTGCGTTCAGACGCCAGAGCGGCGTAGGGCGATACTGAACCCCGAGCGCGGTGTGCCAGGAATCTTTCAGGCGGTTCTGCTTGTCGCTCTGCTGTCCGGCGACGGTAATTTGCGGGCTGCCGAACTGGCTCCAGTCCTGCCAGCCTAAATCACCCATCACCGACCACTGATTGTTGATGTCATGCACCAGGCTTAACATAATTTGCTGCGGAGCGCGGACCTGGGCCGATATTGGCAGGTCGTAAGAGGTATTCGGTAGGTTAGGGAAACGGGCTTTCCCATCAATATCAAAGTCGTAGTCGGTCTTGCTGGTCCAGGTGATCCCGGCGCGGGTTTGATCGGTTAACTGCATCAACAGACCGAGGCGATAGCTCATCGCCCAGTCGTAATCTTTGTCTTTCTGATCGCTGCCATCAACGTTGCGGGTCAGGGAGAGATAGCCGTAGTTCAGGTTGGCGGAGGCGCCGATAGACAGACGGTCGTTGAGCTTATAGGCCAGCGACGGACTCAGGGTCATCGCCACCATGGTGCTCTTTTTAATCAGGCGGTCGCCGGCCCAGTCGCCAAAATCGATACCTAAGCCGTAGTTGCCGTATAAACCGATGCCGGCATATAAATCATCATTAATTTTTTGCGAATAGAAACCACTGGCATTAGGAAACAGGTTCATCACATTTCCCGGACTGCTTCTGCCATCTTCATCTTTTAGCTGATAGGAAATATCGCCGCCCATCACCTGCATGCCCCCGGTGAACATATGGTCCGGCAGACGGGTCATCCCGGCAGGGTTGGTGACGATAGTGGAAGCATCCTGCGCCCGTGCGGCCTGTCCTGCGCCTGCAAGACCGACATCTTCGGTGCCTATTTCATAAAAATAGAGCGCACTGGCGTGCGAAAAACTGGAACAGAGTAATCCAGAGATAAGTAATGCGACTTTTTTCATTTGCCACCTGCAATGTTGTTAATTTATGTCTCGTTTTTATACCCGGTAAGTATAGTCAACACCTCTTTCTGCGGAAGAAATTCTTTTGCGAAACAATATTGCCTTCAGCGATATAAGAATAATTTCGTAGATGATTAGAAGTAATGACCTGGATATGCGAGTGTTTATTGTGCGGAGGTGGTTATTTGATAATAAAATGAAGGGTTTGTAAATTTAAACGCTATCTAAAAATAAATCTTGTCAGAACCGTAGATGGAACATTATCACCAGTCGATGATAATGCTCCTTCAGAGATCAAAACTAATTATTTTTTCTTATAAATATTGGCAGAAACGTGAAGTTTCTTGTCGGTGTTGCCAGAAGACAGAACCACAACATCCGCGCCTTTTTCTTCAGCTTTCTTCAGCAGCTCTGCACGCGCATCGCTAGGAGCAGTCTGGCCTGTAGAGGAAATGGTACCCACTTTCTGATACTGGGTTTGCACTTTCGCGAAATCTTCTTTAGATAAGATTTCTGCAGAGAATGCGTTTGCGGTTAAAAACAATGCTGCACCTGCCACTAAAGCTGCATATTTCATATTTTTTATCTCCATTGTTTAACTTGCTATCATCATGCTCTTGTTTTAACTAACCAATGAGCGGCACCAGATTGAATCAAGTGAATTTTTTTTTCAAGCTAAATACTACAAAAATATGACCTCTAACTTGTGAACTCATAAGGAAAAGATGAGCTCAGGGCATTGATTTACGTTGTCAATTCTGCTGAAAGGTGTTGAGACTCTACTTATGCTCGTTTTTAACGAAAGATAGTATAAATTTATCTTATATAAATTGCCGTATACAAAACCAAAAAGGTGTCGGAAGACATCGCCGGGGGGATGGTCTATTATGCGATAAGCCGCATACTGAATCTGAATCAGGCGGTCGCTTGTTGACATGAAGGATCTGATTGATGGCTTTATCTACTGTAAGCGGGGCGTTCGCCTCTTGATGAAACGTTCCGGGCTTATCGCGCTTTTGCTGTTGCTGCTCGCCGGCTGCAGCTCTGAGAAAGGAATTATCGACCGCGATGGTTATCAACTGGATACGCGCCACCCGGCACAGGCCGCTTATCCGCGAGTGAAGGTGCTGGTCATCCATTATACCGCGGATGATTTTGACGTTTCGCTCGCGACCTTAACCGACGAGCAGGTCAGCTCTCATTATTTAATCCCCCAACAGCCACCGCTGTATCAAGGTAAGCCGCGCATCTGGCAGCTGGTACCTGAAGAAGATTTAGCCTGGCATGCGGGAGTGAGCTTCTGGCGCGGCAGCACGCGGATTAACGATACTTCAATCGGTATTGAGCTGGAAAACCGCGGCTGGCAACAGGTCGCCGGGGTGAAAAGCTTTACGCCGTTTAATCCTGCGCAAATTAATGCGCTCGTTCCTCTGGCGAAAGACATTATTTCTCGCTATCACATCAGCCCCCAGAATGTGGTTGCTCATGCCGATATTGCCCCACAACGCAAAGACGATCCCGGGCCGCTGTTCCCGTGGCGGCAGCTGGCGCAGCAGGGGATCGGTGCCTGGCCGGATGCCGACCGGGTGAGTTTCTACCTGCACGGCCGTCCGTCAAATGAACCTGTCGATAGCGCCGCACTGCTGGATTTACTGGCCCGATACGGCTACCAGGTGACGCCGGAGATGACACCGGCGCAGCAGCAACGGGTGATTATGGTCTTCCAGATGCATTTCCGCCCGGCCCGCTGGGACGGCGTCGCCGACGCCGAAACCCAGGCTATCGCCGAAGCGCTGCTGGAGAAATACGGTCAGGGATAGGGCGCGGTCAGCGGTGTAATTTACCGTGGTCTTTGAGCCAGGCTGCGGTACGGACAATCCCGTCATCCAACGTCACCACCGGCTGATAGCCTAGCTCTTCCTGAGCGCGGGTGATATCCAGGGTAAAATCAAAGTTCAGCTTCGAGACGCCGTAGTGGGTAAAGGCCGGCTCTTTGGCGGACTTATTGCCAAAATGCTCCATGCTGCGGGCGATGATATCCAGCATCGGGTAGGGCACCGAGCGAATCCGGCATTTGATCCCCAGTTCATCAATCAGCTTTTGCACGATGGTATGCAGCGGACGCGGCTCGCCGTTGGTGATGTTCCACGCCCGGGCGGAAGGCAGATGGTCGCAGTGCGGCTGGCTGGCCAGCCACATGGCATGCACGGCATTTTCGTAATAGGTCATATCCACCAGCGCATTGCCGCCCCGTGGCAGCAGGACGCTGCCATAGTGCTGCATCATCTGCGCCAGGCGCGGAATAAACACTTTATCATGGGCGCCAAACAGGCTTTGCGGGCGCAGAATTGTAAATCGGGTGTTGGGGTTGGCCTGCGCCAGCAGGTTGATCACCTCTTCACTGGCGGCTTTGCTGCGGGCAAACTCGTTGGCAAAACGCTGGGGACGAAAGTCTTCTTGTACGGCGCGGTGATGGTGATAGTCGAAGTACAGCGACGGCGAGGAGATATGCACGAAATTGCGTACTCCCCAGGCAACGGCCCATTCGCCAAGGCGGCGGGTGGCCCGAACATTCGCGAGGTCGAAGGCTTGCTGTGTACCCCAGGGCGAGGTAAAGCTTGAGCAGTGCCACAGGGTGTCGATACCGGCGAGCATCACTTTGGCCTGAGAAGAGACCAGCTCGGTTAAATCTGCCGGTACAAACTCGGCGCCCATTTTGCTCAGCAGACGACCCATCGCTTCGTTACGCCCGGTCGCTCTGACGCTGATGCCTTTGTTACGCAGATATTCCACCGCGTTGCGGCCTAATCCGCTGGTCGCACCGGTAACCAGTACCTTCATATCAACCTACTGTCCCAGAAAAGAATTTCGTGCGCATTTTTCCGTGATTCTCCTCATGATGCAATGAGAATGATGAAAGAATCCAATACATACTGCCTATTTGTCTGTGATTTGTTCTGCCAGCCGGGCAATGCGCCGTGCCATGCCGCGAAAGATAAACAGATGGGCAGGGATCATCAGCAGCCAGTAGAACAGCCCAGGCATCCCATGCGGATGCCACCAGGCCCGCACATCCAGGGTACGGTGATCGCCTTGATCGCTGAGGGTAAAGCTCAGACGGCCCAGCCCCGGCGCTTTCATGCCAAATAATAAGGTTAGCTGCTTTTCTGGTTCGACGATAATCACCTTCCAGCTGTCAACGCCATCGCCGGTGCGCAGCTCGGCACGTTCCGGGCGACCTTTCGCCAGCCGATGGCCCACCAGCAGGTCCATGGCGCCGCGGATCTTCCACAGGATATTGCCAAAGAAGTAGCCCTCTTTGCCGCCGATTTGATTAACGACCTGCCAGATGGCTGCCGCACTGGCGTGGGTACGGACGGTACAGCCCGCCTGTTTCGGGTAGTAGCCATATTCCGGCCGCCAACGGGCAAAGGCCTGGGCGTCATAACCCCAGTCGCTGGAGTTCGCGAGCTGCTGTTCCTCTTTTAAGGTACGGCGCACGGCCTCATCGAAAGGGATCAAGGGCTGCGGGATCAGCGTGCGCAGGGCGCGATCGTCGGCGAGCAAATCGTGTTTCAGCCCCTGAATTAAGGCCCGGGCGATGGTGGGCGGAACGGAGGTGATCACGTTGAGAAACCACACCGAAATCCAGCGGGTCGGGAAGGGGATCGGGATCAGCAGACGGTGCTTGCCGCTCACCGCCATAAAACGGCTGAACTGCTGTTGGTAGCTTAAGATTTCCGGGCCAGCGGCCTCCAGCACGCGATGTTCGCTGGCCGGATGGTGGAGCAGCTGTACCAGATAGTAGAGCAGATTTTCCAGCGCGATCGGCGTCGTGCGCGAGCGGACCCAGCGCGGTGGCGTCAGGATCGGCAGGTTATAAACCATATCGCGCATGACTTCGAACGCGGCGGAGCCGGCACCGATAATAATACCGGCGCGTAATTCGGTGATCGGCACCCCGGACTCGCGCAGAATATCGGCGGTGATTTGCCGGGCACGCAGATGATCCGATTGTTCCGCTTCTGGCGCCTGCAGGGAGCTGAGAAAAATCAGCTGGCGAACCGGCGCGGCGCGCAGGGCATCGCGAACATTCAGCGCCACCCGGCGCTCATGGGCAATAAAATCGCCGCCTTCGCCCATCCCGTGCACCAGATAGTAAACGGTATCCGCCTGCGCCAGCAGGGCAGCGAGCCCCTGCGGCTGATTCAGGTCGAGCGAAAAGCAGCTGACGCCAGGCAGGTTTAGTCTCTGTAACCTGTCGATATGGCGTGCCGCCGCCAGGACCGGGTAACCTTGCTGACTGAGCGCCTCTACCAGATGCTGGCCGATATAACCGCTGGCGCCGAGCACCAGAATTCGTTGCGACACGCCGACTCCTTAGCGTTGTAAAAATGCCTGCCAGTGGCTGACGACATCCGTGAGCTGCTGGCGATTAACGTCGAGATGCATCACCAGACGCACCACCGGCGAGGCGTTAATCAGGACACCACGTTCCTGCATAAACGCGCCTAACGCCTGCGCATGCTCTTCGCCCACGCGGACAAACAGCATGTTGGTGTCATGGCGAGTGACGTCGGCACCAATGGCGCTGAGCTGCCCGGCCATCCACGCCGCGTTGTCATGATCTTCTTTGAGCCGTTGCACGTTGTTTTGCAGGGCATACAGGCCCGCCGCCGCCAGAATACCGGCCTGACGCATACCGCCGCCGACCATTTTCCGCCAGCGGGTGGCGCGACGAATATAGTCATGGCTCCCTACCAGCAGTGAACCGACCGGCGTGCCCAGTCCTTTGGAGAGGCAGATGGTAAAGGAGTCACAATATTGCGTGATGTCGCGCAGTTCACAGCCGTATTCAACCACCGCGTTGAAGATTCGCGCACCGTCGACGTGCAACGCGAGGTTGTGTTCGCGGGTGAATTCCCAGGCGGATTTAAGGTAGTCGCGCGGCAGCACTTTCCCGTTATGGGTGTTTTCCAGGCTGAGCAGACGGGTCGGAGCAAAGTGGATATCGTCGGGCTTAATTTTCGCTGCGACTTTATCCAGCGGTAACGAGCCGTCGGCCGCGGCGTCAATGGGCTGCGGCTGAATGCTGCCGAGAACCGCCGCGCCGCCCGCTTCATACAGGTAGTTATGCGCGCCCTGGCCGACGATATACTCCTCGCCACGCTGACAGTGGCTGAGCAGGCCGACGAGGTTGGCCTGGGTACCGGTTGGCAGGAACAGCGCGGCCTCTTTGCCGGCAAGTTCGGCGGCATAACGCTGGAGTTCATTGACGGTTGGGTCGTCGCCATAAACATCGTCTCCGACCGGTGCGGCCATCATCGCTTCTCGCATGGCGAGTCCTGGGCGGGTTACGGTATCACTGCGTAAATCTATCACGGCATTTCCTTCTGGGTGCGTCATCCTGCAGGGATTCGCTGCGGGCGCCTCAATTGACACCGACGACACCCTTGCGGCTGTCGTCGGCGTTATCAGGCTGACCACATGACGATGTCAGGCATGATGGTGGGGATAAACCAAAAGACTGTTTTACCTGAGCCAGTTGGTTTTCGCCAGTTCGATCACTTCATCACCGCGTCCGCTGATGATGGCGCGCAGCATATACAGACTGAAACCTTTGGCCTGTTCCAGTTTGATCTGCGGCGGGATCGCCAGCTCTTCTTTGGCGACGACGACATCGACCAGCACCGGGCCATCGGTGCTGAAGGCGGTCTGCAAGGCCGCATCAACCTCGCTGGCTTTCTCAACGCGGATCCCGGTGATCCCGCAGGCCTCGGCAATGCGCGCGAAGTTGGTGTCGTGCAGCTCGGTGCCGTCGGTCAGGTAGCCTCCGGCCTTCATTTCCATCGCCACGAAGCCCAGCACGCTGTTGTTGAAGATGACAATTTTCACCGGCAGCTTCATTTGCGCCAGCGAGAGGAAGTCGCCCATCAACATGCTGAAACCGCCATCGCCGCACATGGCCACCACCTGCCGTTCCGGCGCCGTGGCTTTGGCCCCAATCGCCTGCGGCATCGCATTGGCCATCGAGCCGTGGGTAAATGAGCCGATCAGCCGGCGCTTGCCGTTCATTTTCAGATAGCGCGCGGCCCAGACGGTGGGCGTCCCGACATCGCAGGTGAAAATGGCGTCGTCGGCGGCGAAATGGCTGATCTGCTGCGCCAGGTACTGCGGATGGATCGCTTTTTCGCTCGGCTTCGCCAGATCGTCGAGGCCCTTACGCGCGTCGCGATAGTGCTCAAGGGCGGTATTGAGGAACTGACGGTCGGTTTTCTCCTCCAGGTGCGGCAGCAGCGCGCTGAGGGTAGATTTAATATCGCCGACCAGCGCCATATCGATCTTACTGTGGGCGCCGATGCTGCCGGGGTTGATATCGATCTGGATAATTTTGGCGTCGGTGGGGTAGAAGGGGCGATAAGGGAACTGTGTACCGAGCAGCAGCAGGGTATCGGCGTTCATCATGGTATGGAAGCCGGAGGAGAAACCAATCAGCCCGGTCATCCCGACATCATAGGGGTTATCGTACTCAACGTGTTCTTTGCCGCGCAGGGCGTGGACAATCGGGGCTTTTAATTTTTCCGCCAGCGCCAGCAGTTCGGCGTGGGCCCCGGCGCAGCCGCTGCCGCACATCAGCGCGATGTTACTGGAGTAGCGCAGCACCTGGGCCAGCTTTTTGATCTCCTCTTCCGCAGGGACAACCCGCGGAAGCGGTGCCGGGTACCAGTGGGTGCTGGCGCTTTCCGGCGCCGCTTTCAGAGCAACATCGCCGGGTAACACCACCACCGAAACGCCGCGATTGATCACCGCTTTGCGCATGGCGATGGCCAGCACCTGCGGGATCTGCTCTGGCGTCGAGACCAGCTCGCAATAATGGCTGCATTCGCGAAACAGTTCCTGCGGATGGGTTTCCTGGAAATAGCCGCTGCCGATTTCACTGGAGGGAATATGGGCGGCGATCGCCAGCACCGGGACGTGGTTGCGATGGCAGTCAAAGAGGCCGTTGATCAGATGGAGGTTGCCAGGACCGCAGGAGCCAGCGCACACCGCCAGTTCGCCGGTGAGCTGCGCTTCCGCACCCGCGGCAAAAGCGGCAACTTCTTCATGACGGGTAGGCATCCAGGCGATGGTGCCCATTCGATTGAGACTGTCGCTCAGCCCGTTGAGGGAGTCGCCGGTGACGCCCCAAATACGTTTGACGCCTGCCTGTTCCAGCGTTTTTGCTATGTATGCCGCCACGGTCTGTTTCATGGTTCTCCATCTCCTTTTTGTGATAACGCTTACAAGCTTAGATGAAACTGACCGTTCTGCGCCCTGATCCCCCTCATTTTCCGCTGGTGTTATTCCGCACAAATTCCGCATACTCTGTGAACACGAAAAAGGGTAAACAGGAATCATTTCAAATGGTTAAATCACTGTTAAATACTGTTAATAAAATGCTATCGCATGAGGATGCCGGCAAACTCTTGTTACGACTTGCCGTCGGCGGACTGATGCTTTTTCACGGGTTGCATAAGCTGTTTGATGGCGTGGGCGGGATCAGCGCGATGCTGGTCGCCAAAGGATTACCGGGATTTATTGCGTACGGCGTGCTGGTGGGAGAAGTGGTGGTGCCGTGCCTGCTGATCCTTGGGATCCTGACGCGTCCGGCGGCGCTGGTGCTGGCCTTTACCATGGTGGTGGCATGGCTGATGGTGGGAACCGGCAAAACCTTTATGCTGGATGCGGTAGGGGCCTGGGCGATTGAGAGCCTGGTCTATTTCTTTATTGGTGCCCTGGCGATTGCCTGTCTTGGGGCGGGGCGCTATTCGCTGGCGGGAAATTCGGTCTGGCGCTAAAAATCGCCGGATGTGATGTAAACAACATATCCGGCCTGCCGCGGCGGGCACAGGCCGGATAAGAACACAGGATTACGCCAGGACCAGGTCACCCTGCGGGTGGCAGGAGCAGGCCAGCACGTAGCCCTCGGCGATTTCCGCGTCGCTCAGCGTCATGGTGCTGTTGACCGTGTAATCCCCGGAGACCACTTTGGTTTTGCAGCAGCCGCAAACGCCCGCGCGGCAGGCGGCGACAACCGGGACGCGGTTGCTTTCCATTGCTTCCAGCAGCGTGGTGCCAACCGGTGCATAAAACGACATCGCCGGCTGGAGCTTCGTAAACGTCAGCCCTTCGCTGGCCGCTTCCGCTACCGGCGTAAAGAACTTCTCTTTATAAAACCGAGTTACACCCAGCGCTTTCACTTCCCGCTCAACCCACTCCATGTAAGGCGCCGGTCCGCAGGTCATCACGGTACGTGAAGCGAGATCCGGCACGCTTTGCAGTAACTCCGTCGTCAGGCGACCGGCGACAAAACCGTGGGGGGCGTTGTTTTCCGCCACCAGCGTCAGCGGATACTGACGCCATTCGTCGGCAAAAATCACATCCTGCGGCGAGCGGACATTATAAATCACCTGTACATCGGCCTGCGGGCGATAGGCTGCCAGCCAGCGACGCATTGACATGATCGGCGTTACGCCACAGCCGGCCGCCAGCATCAGGAACTTGTCATCCGCTTTATCATCACAGGTAAAATCACCCATCGCATCGGACAGCCAGAGGTAGTCGCCGCGCTTCAGGTCGCGGGTCAGCCACTGTGAGCCGGTACCGTCATCAATACGGCGAACGGTCAGCGTAATATATTCGCTCACCCCCGGCGTTGAAGAGAGGGTGTAGGCGCGCAGGGTGTCCGCCGACTGGCGCACGCTGACCAGAGCGTACTGCCCGGCACGATACGGATAGTAGTCGTGGCACAGCAGCGAGAGGGTCCACACATCCGGCGTCTCCTGCTGGATATGATGAACCTGCATCCGCCACGGGCATTGATGGGTTGGCATGGTCATGGCTTAACTCCTTACGCGCTCAGCAACTGCTGCATATCTTGTTCGACGGTGGTGACCGAACGCAGACCAAATTTCTCATTGAGAATGGCCAGCAGGTCCGGGGTGAAGAAGCCCGGCGCGGTTGGCCCGGTGACGATATTCTTCACGCCCAGAGACAGCAGGGTCAGCAGGATGACAATGGCTTTCTGCTCAAACCAGGAGAGCACCAGCGACAGCGGCAGGTCGTTGACGCCGCAGCCCAGTTTTTCGGCCAGGGTGACCGCCAGAATAATCGCCGAGTAGGCGTCGTTGCACTGACCGGCATCCACCAGACGCGGCAGCCCTTCGATATCGCCGAAATCCAGTTTATTGAAGCGGTATTTACCGCAGGCCAGGGTCAGGATCAGGCAGTCGTCAGGGACGCTGGTGGCGAAATCGGTAAAGTAGTTACGTTCGCCGCGCGCGCCGTCGCAGCCGCCGACCAGGAAGATGTGGCGCAGTTTTTCGCGGCTCACCAGGTCAATCAGCGTGTCTGCTGCACCGAGCAACGTCTGACGGCCAAAGCCGACGGTAATCAGGTGCGGAATTTCGCTGTACGGGAAGCCTGCCATCTGCTGTGCCTGAGTGATAACCGGTGCGAAGTCGTCGCCTTCAAGGTGGCTCACGCCCGGCCAGCCGACGATGCTGCGGGTCCAGATACGGTCATCGTATGCCCCTACGGTAGGGTCGATGATGCAGTTGGAGGTCATCACGATAGGTCCAGGGAAGCGGGCGAACTCCACCTGCTGGTTCTGCCAGCCGCTGCCGTAGTTACCGATCAGATGTTTGAATTTGCGCAGTTCCGGGTAACCGTGAGCCGGCAGCATCTCGCCGTGGGTGTAGACGTTAACGCCGGTGCCTTCGGTCTGTTCCAGTAGGTTGTACAGATCTTTCAGGTCATGGCCGGAGATCAGGATGCACTTACCTTCCGTCGCTTTCACGTTGACCTGAGTCGGGGTCGGGTGGCCGTATTTGGTGGTTTCACCGGCATCCAGAATGCTCATCACTTTGAAGTTCATCTGGCCGATTTCCATCGAACACGCCAGCAGCGCCTCCAGATCGGCAGGCCAGGTGCCGAGCCATGCCATGATTTTGTGGTACTGAGCGTAGATGTCGTTGTCATACTGGCCGAGCACGTGGGCGTGTTCCATATAGGCTGCCGCGCCTTTCAGGCCGTACAGGCACAGCAGGCGCAGGCCGAGAATGTTCTCGCCAATCGCCGCTTTGTCTTTGTTCGGGGTAAATTCCGCCGCCTGACGCTGCAGGTCGCCGAGGTCGTCGCTGACCAACTGCAGATCGGCCATCGGGTTGTCGACGCTGGCACCGGGCGCAATCTGCTGGCACTGCGCCTTGAGCGCGTCACGCATGGCGATAGCTTCGCGCGCATAGCCAATGATTCGCGGGGAATCGAAGTTGACGTTGGTCAGGGTGGAGAAAAATGCCCGTGGGGCAAAGTTATCAATATCATGATCGATGATGCCATATTCACGCGCCTTCAACGCCCATGCGGACAGGCCTTGCAAAGAGGCAATCAGCAGATCCTGGAGATCGGAGGTTTCTGCTGTTTTTCCGCACATACCCTGCGCGTAAGAGCAGCCGTTCCCTGCCGGAGTACGGATGGTTTGTTCACATTGCACACAAAACATGGTCACACCTTTTAAAGTTATATTTTAGATACATGTTTAAGGTTATGCCTGTCACCGAAGGGATAAAAGGTATTTCTAATGCAATTTAAAGGGAGATTGATTTAACGCAAATTTGCCGGGGTCTGGCGGCGGAAAGTCATCGCGGTGGTCTGAAAACCACGCCGTCTATCCAGGGGATAACAGGCGTGGTCAGCCGCGAGCAATACGAGATCAGGCGGAGAAAAGGGCGATCAGCACCGGCACCAGCAGGCTTAGTACAAACCCGTGAACGATGGCGGCAGGGACGATATCGACGCCTGCGGAACGTTGCAGTACCGGCAGGGTGAAGTCCATTGAGGTGGCACCGCACAGCCCTAATGCCGTTGAGCGACTGCGACGTACCAGACCGGGGATTAGCATAATAGCCAGCAGTTCGCGGGCGAGGTCGTTAAAGAAAGCCGCGCTGCCGATCACCGGGCCGTAGGATTCGGTTAACAGGATCCCGGAGAGTGAATACCAGCCGAAGCCGGAGGCCATTGCCAGGCCGGTCTTCAGCGGCAGGTCGAGAATAAAGGCGTTAATGACCCCTGCGATCATTGAGCTGGCCGCCACCACCACCGCCACAATCATTCCGCGCCGGTTAAGCACTATCTGGCGCAGGGTCATTCCATTATTTCGCAGCTGAATACCAATCAGGAACAGCAGGAAGATCAGCGTATATTCGCTGGCCTCGACAGCGTGCTGTAAAAATGACAAACCGCTCAGACCAATGAGGAAACCAATAAACACCACGCCGCACAGTTGCAGGGATTCCATTGCCATTGCGACCCGGGACGGTAATTTCCCCTGGCGGTGCGGGTGGCGCCACGGCATTTTCTGTTCCAGCCACAGCAGCGCCGCAATATTGCACAGCAGGATCACCACGACGCTGACCGCAGCATAATGGAGTATCGACAGCAGGTTGCTGGATAAATTGTCGAGGAAGGCGAGGCTGATCCCCATGAAAAAGAGGATGACGTAAACAATCCAGCTCAACAACCGTGTAATCAGCTTCAGTGCCGAGGGGTGACGCAGAGGAATAAGGTAGCCGATAACCAGCGGCAGAAGAATGATTAATAATCCCGAAAACATGAACGGTCTGGTCCTTGCAGAGTGAGAATAGCGCCACTGACACTACCCAAATCACCGAACCGAGTAAAGATGCGTCAAAAAAAAGAAAAGCCCGGCATTGCCGGGCCTCTCAGGAAATCAAACTGGTGATTAATCGCGTTTTTCCAGCAGAGTACGATACAGTACGCCACCCAGAATACCGCCGATGATTGGCATCACCCAGAACAGCCACAGCTGCTGCAGCGCCCAACCGCCCTGGAAAATAGCGACCGCGGTGCTACGTGCCGGGTTAACGGAGGTGTTGGTGACCGGAATGCTGATCAGGTGGATTAGAGTCAGTGCCAGACCAATCGCGATAGGTGCGAAGCCAGCCGGTGCGTTTTTATCCGTTGCGCCATGAATGACCAGCAGGAAGCCGCAGGTCAGGACGATTTCGATAACAATCGCGGAAAGCATGGAGTAACCGCCCGGTGAGTGCTCGCCGAAGCCGTTCGAAGCGAAACCGCTGGCAGCAACATCAAAGCCGGCTTTACCGCTGGCAACGACATACAGGACGGCTGCCGCAATGATACCGCCAACCACCTGAGCGATAATATAACCAATCACGTCTTTCGCCGGGAAACGACCGCCGGCCCACAGACCTAAGGTGACCGCCGGGTTGAAGTGGCCGCCGGAAATATGACCAACAGCATACGCCATGGTTAATACAGTTAAACCGAAGGCCAGTGCGACGCCGGCAAAACCAATTCCCAGTTCCGGGAAGGCTGCTGCGAGAACGGCGCTACCGCAACCGCCAAACACAAGCCAGAATGTCCCAAAGCATTCCGCTGCTAATTTTCTAAACATAACCACCTCAAAAAAATAATGTAAACGAGCACGAATTTTCGTGCCGATCTTTATTTATCGACGCAAAGGATGAAGATAAAAATAAAGCGACGCTATTCTATGAACAATCGTCATCCTGCGGCTAGCCAAATAACTAAATATAATTTGATTTAGGGCAATGTGATCGTAATCCTTTTGCCAGTGGTCATTCAAGAAAAGTGTAGAACAAAAATAATAAAGATAACCACTTTACAGCATGAATTATTTTTAAAGCGGATAGCATGGTGAATAATCATATCCCGGTCCTATTATGGACTTTACGTCGCACCGCGATGCTGGTGAACAGTGTCATGTTCAGGCATGTGTCGCTATACTGCTGATAACTGAAGGAGAAAGTGGCTACTGAGCGGAGGGGATATGCATCTTGAGCGGGTAGAGATCGTCGGTTTTCGCGGTATCAATCGGTTATCGTTGATGCTGGAGCAAAATAACGTTCTGATCGGCGAAAATGCCTGGGGTAAATCCAGCCTGCTGGATGCGCTGACGCTACTGTTGTCGCCAGAATTCGAGCTGTACCATTTTGTGCGCGATGATTTTTGGTTCCCGCCGGGTGATGTGCAGGGACGTGAGCACCATCTGCATATTATTTTAACCTTCCGTGAGAACGAACCGGGCCACCACCGGGTGCGCCGTTTCCGTCCGCTTAACGACTGCTGGGTGCCCTGCGAAGATGGCTACCAGCGTATTTTCTATCGGCTGGAAGGTGAGTTGACGGAAGATGGTAGCGTGATGACGCTGCGCAGCTTTATCAACGGCAAAGGCGAAGCGCTGGAGCTGGACGATATCGATGAGATGGTGCGGCATCTGGTGCGGCTGATGCCGGTGTTGCGCCTGCGCGATGCGCGTTTTATGCGCCGCATTCATAACGACAGCGTGCCGCATTCGCCGCAAATTGAGATAACCGCCCGACAGCTGGACTTTCTCTCCCGCGAGCTGGTGAATCACCCGCAAAACTTAACCGACAGCCAGATTCGCCAGGGGTTATCGGCCATGGTGCAGCTACTGGAACACTACTTTGCCGAGCAGAGCAGCGCCCAGTCCCGCCACCGGCTGATGCGCCGGCACTCCCATGATGAACAACGCAGCTGGCGTTATCTGGACATTATCAACCGGATGATTGATAAACCCGGCGGCCGCAGCCATCGGGTGATTCTGCTGGGGCTGTTTTCAACCTTGTTACAGGCCAAAGGGACGGTACGGCTTGACCGCGATGCGCGCCCTTTATTGCTGATCGAAGACCCGGAAACCCGCCTGCATCCGATCATGCTGTCGGTGGCCTGGCATCTCCTGAATTTGCTGCCGTTGCAGCAGGTCACCACCACCAATTCCGGTGAACTGCTGTCGCTAACGCCGGTGGAGCACGTTTGTCGACTGGTGCGCGAGTCCTCGCGCGTCTCGGCCTGGCGGCTCGGACCGGGTGGCATGAACGCCGAAGACAGCCGACGCATTGCGTTTCATATCCGCTTTAATCGCGCCTCATCGCTGTTTGCCCGCTGTTGGCTGCTGGTGGAAGGGGAGACCGAGACCTGGGTGATCAACGAACTGGCCCGGCAGTGCGGGCACCATTTCGACGCCGAAGGGGTCAAGGTCATTGAGTTTGCCCAGTCGGGCCTTAAGCCGCTGATTAAGTTTGCCCGCCGGATGGGCATTCAGTGGCACGTGTTGGTCGATGGCGACGAAGCCGGGAAAAAATATGCCGCCACGGTGCGCAGCCTGCTCAACGACGATCGCGATCTGGAACGCGACCATCTGACCGTGCTGCC
The DNA here is from genome assembly GCF_003752615.1 of Klebsiella sp. BIGb0399. Taxonomy (NCBI): domain Bacteria; kingdom Pseudomonadati; phylum Pseudomonadota; class Gammaproteobacteria; order Enterobacterales; family Enterobacteriaceae; genus Klebsiella; species Klebsiella sp. BIGb0399. The sequence goes on from NZ_RKHT01000006.1 coordinate 728,960, forward strand.
GGCGCTGGATATGGAACACTTTATGTACCGCCAGGGCTTTAACGATGTTTATCATCGGGTAGCGCAACTGCCGCCGAACGTGCCGATGAACATGCGCCGGGTGATCACCAAAGCGATTCATCGCTCGTCGAAACCGGATCTGGCGATTGAAGTGGCAATGGAAGCCGGGCGTCGCGGCATCGAGTCGGTGCCTACGCTGTTGAAAAAAATGTTTTCCCGTGTGCTGTGGCTGGCGCGGGGTCGCGCCGACTAAGCGCCTGGCCCATTAGGCCTGGCGCTAACGCACGGAATTATCCGCTTTAGCCAAATTCCGCGTTATGTTTGCGCGCGCTGCGGATAGAATTGGCATCTTGCTCTGCGGGTAAATACATCAGGAATAGTTATGAAGCTTAATGGAAAGCGCAGGAAACTCTGGTGGCTGCTGGCCGTCGTCGTACTGGCCGTGGCCGTTTGGGGATGGCGGATACTGAATGCGCCGTTACCGCAGTATCAGACGCTGGTGGTGCGCCAGGGGGATTTACAGCAGAGCGTGCTGGCGACCGGTAAGCTGGACGCCCTGCGTAAGGTCGATGTCGGGGCACAGGTGAGCGGGCAGTTGAAAACGCTGCGGGTGAATATCGGCGACAAAGTCCAGAAAGATCAGCTGCTGGGGGTGATTGATCCCAAGCAGGCAGAAAACCAAATTAAAGAAGTCGACGCCACGCTGATGGAGCTTCGCGCCCAGCTCAATCAGGCGCGCGCAGAGCGCAAACTGGCGGCGGTCACCTTAGCGCGTCAGCAGCAGCTGGCCCAGCGTCAACTGGTATCACGCCAGGAGCTCGATACCGCGGCCACGGATTTGGCGGTGAAAGAGGCGCAAATCGGCACCATCGAGGCGCAGATTAAGCGCAATCAGGCAACCTTAGATACCGCAAAAACCAACCTCGACTACACGCGCATCCTGGCGCCGATGTCCGGCGAAGTGACTCAAATTACCACCCTGCAAGGGCAAACGGTGATCGCTGCGCAGCAGGCGCCGAACATCCTGACGCTGGCTGACCTCAGTACCATGCTGGTGAAAGCCCAGGTCTCTGAAGCCGATGTGATTCACCTTCGTCCCGGGCAGAAAGCGTGGTTTACGGTGCTTGGCGATCCGCTGACCCGTTATGAAGGACGCCTGAAAGATATCCTGCCGACCCCGGAAAAGGTCAATGACGCTATTTTTTACTACGCCCGCTTTGAAGTGCCGAACCCGCAGGGCATTCTGCGTCTGGAGATGACGGCTCAGGTGCATATCCAGATGGCGGAAGTGAAAAATGTCATCACCATCCCGCTTAGCGCGCTGGGCGATGCCGTCGGCGATAACCGGTACAACGTGCGTCTGCTGCGTACCGGCGAGGTCAAAGAGCGTGAAGTGACGATTGGCGCGCGCAACGATACCGATGTTGCGGTGGTGAAAGGGCTGGATGAGGGTGATGAAGTGATCACCGGCGAAAGCCATGCCGGGACCGCAAAATGACGGCATTGCTGGAACTGCGTGATATCCGTCGCAGCTACCTTTCCGGTGACGGCAGCGTGGAGGTGTTGAAAGGCGTCACGCTGAACATTGCCGCCGGTGAAATGGTCGCCATCGTCGGGGCCTCCGGCTCGGGTAAATCGACCTTAATGAATATCCTCGGCTGCCTCGATAAACCGACCAGCGGCACCTATCGCGTGGCCGGGACGGACGTTGCGTTGCTGAGCGGTGACGAACTGGCCCGGCTGCGTCGGGAGCATTTTGGTTTTATCTTCCAGCGTTACCATCTGCTGTCGCACCTGACGGCGGCACAGAACGTTGAAGTTCCGGCGGTTTACGCCGGTACGGAACGGCGGGCGCGTCTGGAGCGGGCGCGCGAGCTGCTGGTGCGGCTGGGCCTTGGCGATCGGGCGGAGTATCAGCCTTCGCAGCTCTCCGGCGGCCAGCAGCAGCGCGTCAGTATTGCCCGGGCGCTCATGAACGGCGGCGAGGTGATTCTGGCCGATGAACCCACCGGCGCGCTGGACAGCCGCTCGGGGGAAGAGGTGATGGCGATCCTCCATCAGCTGAAATCCCAGGGACATACGGTGATCATCGTCACCCACGATCCGTTAGTCGCGGCGCAGGCTGAACGGATCATCGAGATCCACGATGGCGAAATTGTGCGTAACCCGCCTGCGAAGGAAACAACCGGCGGCGTGCTGCGTCAGGCGAAGCGGGCGGAGCCTTCTCCGTGGCGCCAGTTCACCAGCGGATTTCGTGAGGCGCTGGTGATGGCCTGGCGGGCGATGGCGGCGAACAAAATGCGCACGCTGCTGACCATGCTCGGCATTATCATCGGTATCGCGTCTGTGGTGTCGATTGTGGTGGTCGGGGATGCGGCGAAGCAGATGGTGCTGGCCGATATTCGCGCCATTGGCACCAACACCATTGATGTCTATCCCGGCAAAGATTTCGGCGATGACGACCCTCGCTACCAGCAGGCGCTGAAGTATGACGACCTGCTGGCAATTCAAAAGCAGCCCTGGGTGAGCTCTGCGACGCCGGCGGTGTCAAAAAGCCTGCGCCTGCGTGCCGACAACGTTGACGTTGCCGCCAGCGCGGAAGGGGTAGGGCCACAGTATTTTAACGTTTACGGCATGACCTTCAGCGAAGGCAACACCTTCAACGAGCTGCAGCTTAACAGCCGGGCGCAGGTGGTGGTGCTGGATAGCAACACCCGTCGTCAGTTGTTCCCGCATAAAGCACGTGTCGTCGGCGAAATCATTCTGGTGGGCAATATGCCAGCCACCATCGTTGGTGTAGCGGATGAGAAGCAGTCGATGTTTGGCAGCAGTAAAATTCTGCGGGTGTGGCTGCCGTACTCCACCATGGCCGGCAGAGTGATGGGACAATCGTGGCTGAACTCCATTACCGTGCGCGTACGTGAAGGCTATGACAGTGCGACCGCCGAACAGCAGCTGCTGCGTCTGCTGGAGCTCCGTCACGGCAAAAAAGATGTTTTTACCTGGAATATGGACAGCATCTTGAAAACGGCGGAGCGGACCACACATACATTACAGCTGTTTCTGACCCTGGTGGCGGTGATTGCGCTGGTGGTGGGCGGTATCGGAGTCATGAACATCATGCTGGTATCGGTGACCGAGCGGACCCGTGAAATTGGTATTCGGATGGCGGTCGGGGCGCGGGCCAGCGATGTGCTGCAGCAGTTTTTGATCGAAGCGGTGTTGGTCTGCCTGGTCGGCGGCGCGCTGGGCGTGACGTTATCGTTGATGATCGCCTTCATTCTGCAGCTGTTTTTGCCCGGCTGGGAGATCGGTTTTTCGCCGCTGGCGCTGGTCACCGCCTTTTTATGTTCGACGTTGACCGGCGTACTGTTTGGCTGGCTTCCGGCTCGCAATGCCGCGCGACTTGATCCGGTGGATGCGCTGGCCCGCGAGTAGAAACAAAAAAATGCCAGTCAGAAGGACTGGCATTTTACTGGCGGGATGTACACAATGAAGCGAAAGCGTTATGCAGCCACTTCGGCTTCCACAGGAACAATCACGCTGGCGTGATTGCCTTTCGGCCCCTGGTGAACATCAAACCGAACGGCTTGTCCGGCTTTTAGCGTTCTGTAACCATCCATCTGGATGGTGGAGTAATGGGCGAAAATGTCTTCGCCGCCGCCCTCAGGGCAGATAAAACCGAACCCTTTGGCATTGTTGAACCACTTAACAGTACCCATTTCCATACTTCGACATCCTTCGTAATTCTTTATAAGTAAGATGGAATGAACCGGTAGTGGAGTGACGAGTTGTTCAAATGCTCGCCAACTCTCGCTAGTACAATTTAGAGAAATACGGAAATGCGTCAAGCGATTGACGGTAGTGGAAGGCGAAAAATGCGTCAAAATTTGAAGCAGTTAACGCTATTGCCGGGGAATGTGACAGACATCGCGGATGGAAGTAATAGATGATAGTTATCTATGATCTATTGTAGATTTGTGATGTGCATAGCCACTGGTCATCAACAGGCCGCCGCCTGTTGGCAACAGCAACCATTGATGAACATTGACGATGAGTAAGAGAGATTGGCTGGATTTCGATCAGCTGGTAGAAGACGAAGTTCGTAATGAACTTAAACCACCATCTATGTATAAAGTGATATTGCTCAATGATGACTACACTCCAATGGAGTTTGTTATTGACGTGTTACAAAAATTCTTTTCTTATGATGTAGAACGTGCAACGCAACTGATGCTGACGGTTCACTATCAAGGTAAAGCGATTTGTGGTGTATTTACTGCAGAAGTCGCGGAAACCAAAGTCGCGATGGTGAACGAATACGCGAAGGAGAACGAGCATCCATTGCTGTGTACGCTAGAGAAAGCCTGAAGACAGGCATGAAAATTGGGGGAGGTGCCTATGCTCAATCAAGAACTGGAACTCAGTTTAAATATGGCTTTCGCCAGAGCGCGCGAGCACCGTCATGAGTTCATGACCGTCGAGCACTTGTTGCTGGCGCTGCTCAGCAACCCTTCGGCCCGCGAGGCGTTAGAAGCCTGCTCCGTGGACCTGGTGGCGCTGCGTCAGGAACTCGAAGCCTTCATCGAACAGACCACACCCGTACTGCCCGCCACGGAAGAAGAGCGCGACACTCAGCCGACGCTGAGTTTCCAGCGTGTGCTGCAACGCGCGGTCTTCCACGTCCAATCCTCTGGCCGCAGTGAAGTCACCGGCGCCAACGTTCTGGTCGCGATTTTCAGCGAACAGGAATCGCAGGCGGCCTATCTGCTGCGTAAACACGAAGTCAGCCGTCTCGACATCGTTAACTTCATTTCTCACGGTACACGCAAAGACGAGCCGAGCCAGCCTTCCGATAACAGCGGAAGCCAGCCCAGCAATGAAGAGCAAGCAGGCGGGGAGGATCGTATGGAAAACTTCACCACCAATCTCAATCAGCTTGCTCGCGTCGGCGGAATCGATCCGTTGATCGGCCGCGAAAAAGAGCTGGAGCGTGCGATTCAGGTTCTGTGCCGTCGCCGGAAAAATAACCCGCTGCTGGTGGGCGAATCCGGGGTCGGTAAAACCGCCATTGCCGAAGGGCTTGCCTGGCGTATTGTGCAAGGCGACGTGCCAGAGATTATGGCCGATTGCACCATCTACTCGCTGGATATTGGCTCTCTGCTGGCGGGGACAAAATACCGCGGTGATTTTGAAAAACGTTTCAAAGCGCTGCTTAAACAGCTTGAACAGGATACCAACAGCATTCTGTTTATTGACGAAATCCACACCATTATCGGTGCGGGTGCGGCTTCTGGTGGCCAGGTCGATGCGGCCAACCTGATTAAACCGCTGCTCTCCAGCGGCAAAATTCGGGTGATGGGCTCAACCACTTACCAGGAGTTCAGCAACATCTTCGAAAAAGACCGTGCTCTGGCGCGTCGCTTCCAGAAGATTGATATTACCGAACCTTCTGTGGAAGAGACGGTGCAGATCATCAACGGCCTGAAACCGAAGTACGAAGCGCACCACGATGTGCGTTACACCGCGAAAGCGGTACGTGCGGCGGTCGAGCTGGCGGTGAAATACATTAACGACCGCCATCTGCCGGACAAGGCTATCGACGTGATCGACGAGGCCGGGGCGCGGGCGCGTTTAATGCCAGCCAGCAAGCGTAAGAAAACCGTCAACGTGGCGGATATCGAGTCGGTGGTGGCACGCATTGCCCGTATTCCTGAGAAGAGCGTCTCGCAGAGCGATCGCGATACGCTGAAAAATCTCGGCGACCGTCTGAAAATGCTGGTCTTTGGTCAGGGTAAAGCGATTGAAGCCTTGACTGAGGCCATCAAGATGGCGCGTGCGGGCCTGGGCCACGAGCACAAACCTGTTGGTTCATTCCTCTTCGCCGGGCCGACCGGGGTCGGGAAAACCGAGGTGACCGTGCAGCTGGCGAAAGCGCTGGGTATTGAGCTGCTGCGTTTTGATATGTCCGAATATATGGAACGTCATACCGTCAGCCGCCTGATTGGCGCGCCTCCGGGCTACGTCGGTTTCGATCAGGGCGGGTTGCTGACCGATGCGGTGATTAAGCATCCGCATGCGGTGCTGCTGCTTGATGAGATCGAAAAAGCGCACCCGGACGTCTTTAACCTGCTGCTGCAGGTGATGGATAACGGCACGCTGACCGACAATAACGGCCGTAAGGCGGACTTCCGTAACGTGGTGCTGGTGATGACCACCAACGCCGGGGTGCGTGAGACCGAACGTAAATCGATCGGCCTTATCCAGCAGGATAACAGCCCGGATGCGATGGATGAGATCAAAAAGATCTTTACGCCGGAATTCCGCAACCGTCTCGACAACATTATCTGGTTCGATCATCTCTCTACGACGGTGATCCATCAGGTGGTGGATAAGTTTATCGTCGAGCTGCAGGTTCAGCTGGATCAGAAAGGCGTCTCGCTGGAAGTGAGCCAGGAAGCACGAGACTGGCTGGCAGAAAAAGGCTACGACCGGGCAATGGGCGCACGTCCAATGGCGCGTGTTATCCAGGATAACCTGAAAAAACCGCTGGCTAACGAGCTGCTGTTTGGTTCGCTGGTTGATGGTGGGCAGGTGACCGTCGCGCTGGATAAAGACAAAGGTGCGTTGACCTATAACTTCCAGAGCGCGCAGAAACATAAACCGGAAACGGCACACTAAGTTCTACCGTGTGGTTATCGGCAAAAGGGTCCATGGTAAACATGGACCCTTTTTTATTGATACCGGCTGAAAATATTCTTACTGGTCAGCTTCCGGGAGTGCCAGCGCCTGGTACGGGGTGAGTTCTACATCGTCGTTATTGTTATCCTTCCAGCGGCAGAACTGTCGGGATTGACACCATTGTGACCAGCGAGCGGCACTGCGCCGTTATCTGTTGAGTGACAACGTTTCCCGTTCCGCTTTCCGGTATCCGATAATCAACCTGACATTGTTCGCTGCGGCCTTCTCCCCACTTAAGCGTTATGTTCCCTTGCAGAGGTCCTACCAGGGCGTACAGCTGGCCAGCCTGGCCGACGTAGCCCGCAAGTGTCCCCTCACTGTCGGTAGCTTGTGCGCCAAATGGTACTGGTTGCCCGTTGTGCTGTGTCAGATTCAGTATCAGGGTATTTCCCTGGCGGACGCCGTACTCCAGCTTCACTACCGCCCCGGAATAAGGAGCCACTTTTTGTCGGGTGGTACTTAACTCGACGCCATCCGCGGCGCCTTTAAGATCAACGCTGACATCATTGAACTGGTAAGGATTAAGGTTGGGGACCAGCGCATAGCCCCGGCTGTCTACCCGAATTCCAGGCAAGGAGCTGATACCGGCGCCTTCCGCGCCTTTTGCTTCAACGATGGCAAAGGTATCGCTGGTATAAGATGTGGCGCTGAGTCCACCGCTGTGGGCAACCAGGGTACCGTTCAACCCTAACGAAGTACTGATGTAGTGTCGGCCCTTGCTGGCGGTGGCAGATAGCGACGACCACGGGCCTCGATACTGGCCTGACAGCGTACCGGCATTGCCGTTGGCACTGTGATGACTGGTATCGACCCCGTAACTAAACTGCTGATTTTCGCCTGCGCTGCCGAACAGCGACAGTTGCTCACCGTATTTTCCCTGGGCGTCACGGGTCAGACTGCTGCGCAGGTACGGCGTATTCCGTTTGCTATTATCCCCCAGCGGCATATTGAGACTCAGCAGCCAGGTGTTTTCAAATTTGCCGCTGCTGTTACGCCCGCGGGTTGCCGACAGCCCCCAGGAGAGCTTGCCAGTACTGATGTTATACCCCAGTTGGTATTGCTGGTCGTGGCCCTCGCGCCCCCAATAGTTCTGCACGGATCCGCTCAGATAGACCTGCCCTAAGCGCTCACCCAGCCGTTGGTTAAAGGTCAGGGTGGCCCGGTTGCGCGGACGAATAAGACGGTCTGGTGTGGTAGCCCGCTCACGCAGCTGCATCGCATCCTGAATACTGAGATAGCTCTGGGTCGAAAAACGGTAGGTGGCTAAAGAAAAGTTGCTGCCTGTTTCGGGGATATATTTGCTGTAGCTCAGACGATAGCTCTGCCCCTGCATGTTTTCTCCTCTCGGGGCCTTAAAGTTCGTGTGCGTGGCATCCGCCGACACGGCACCAATGATCGTGCCAACCGCCAGACCACCCTGGGCGGCATAATAGTCAGGCGCCATCTGCGCGCCGGTATAAGCGGTAAGTTGATTGGTCAGCCCCTGCTGCCAGGTGATTTCACCGAAGCCCGGTTTGTTGTTGAGTACATCGTTACGCAGTTTCCCTGCGGTAAAGCTGTAGCGCCAGCTTCCCGGGCGCAGCAGCTGGGCGACTGCCGCGTAGGGTACTTCGAATCGTTGCTGCTGGCCGTCAGCCTCTTTTACGGTGACATTCAGCGAGCCGCCATATCCCGTCGGGTAGAGATCATTAATGACAAATTCGCCCGGTGTGACGGTGGTTTCATAGATAACCTGGCCATTCTGACTGACGCTCACCAGCGCGTTTGTCCGGGCTATGCCACGTATTTCCGGCGCATAACCGCGCAGGGATTCTGGGAGCATTCGGTCATCGCTGGTCAGCGACACGCCGGTAAATGGAACGGTGTCGAACAGTTGGCCCTGGGTGTTACTCTCACCCATCAGCAGTCGACCCCGCAGGAAGGGGATGTCACGCTGTAGGTAGGTATTGATGGCGTCGTATTGGCCTGACTGATGCTCCTGCCAGCTGTAGCTGCCATTGTGCCGCAGATACCAGCCGCCAAGGTTGAACCCGGCATTTATCAGCCCGTAGGCCTGCTGATAATCGCGGCCATAGGACGATGTGCGCCAGGCTCCGAGGTTATAACCCAGTATCGCCGCCGTCACGCCCTGGTCCCACTGGGCGTAGGGCACCGTGCCGCGGGCCGTACGCTGCACGAGGATCTGTGGCAGCGTCAGGTTCAGTCGCTGACGGCCGCTGTCATAATCGCGGGTGGCATCAGGCAGTCGGGTTGCCAGGTTCTGACAATCACCCGTTTCTGCTGGTTTAAGGGTATCGTCAGCCAGGGGCAGGGACCGCAGCAGACTTTCCGGCGCACAGAGTAGGGTGCCGCCGTCCGGAAGCGCCCGGAAGGTAATATTTTCCTTGCTAAAAAATTCACCGTTCAGCCAGATTTCGGTTTCGTGTACGCCTGGCATCGCTGCGGCGCCGTAACGAAAACGCGTCAGGTCAAGCTGATCGGGATTCTGAAGATTCAAAAACGATGGGTCAAACTCCATCGTGTCGTCCGCACTAGCAAAAGATGACAGCGCTAAGGTAATGGCTGCCAGAAGTGGATGCAGTGCGGGAAAATGAGTGTTGTCGCGCCTGGGCTTTTGGGCTGGGTTCTTCTCCGCCATCCTCCGGCTCCTTGTCTCTTTTATTGTTATGTTACGGCCCTGTTGTCCTGAGCCTGTTGCGGTAATCTATTTTGGCGAATGCTGGCGTATCGCCCCGTAATCATTGACGCTTCGCCAGCTGCTCACTGTGCCGGCCTGGCTGCCCTTGGCGGTAAATGTTCGATGGCTAAACGGCGGTACGGTATCGGCTTCTGTCACAACCCTGCGGCCATCAAGCGTGGTTTCGACATCCACCAGATTGATATTCCAGGGGGTGTCGTTGGTAACCGTCTGACCGCCACCAACGACATCCACCAGATTGATATTCCAGGGGGTGTCGTTGGTGGCGGTCAGACGGTTACCCGAACTTTTCCAGCGCAGAGTACTGGCGGCCGCTTCCGGGGTCCCTTGCAGACCGGCAGGGCGGAAAAGTAGTTTTATCCGGGTACGAAACGCCATCTGCAGGAAGCTTTTACTTTCTTCGCCTTTAAGTTTTGGCGGGACTTCCAGCGCGTTAAACCACAGCAGCGATTCACGGTCCGCCGCTAAACCGCTGCCGGTGTAACGAATACGTACTGACTGGCTTTTGCCGGAATCAATGCGGTTAACGGGGGGCGTCAATACAAACGGAACCTTCATCAGGTCCGGAGAAACATCAGCATGGCCATCATCAATCCAGCTCTGCAGCAGAACAGGTTCTTTGCCCTGGTTACTTATCTGTACCGTCACCTCACGTTCGGACTGCGGATAGATGACCCGAGTGGATGAAATGGTCGTAGCCGCCAAGGCTGATGTGCAGAGCATGGTGGAAAGCCCTACGGCCATAAGGGGAAAAACTGAGGAACGTATTGCCATCTGCGGTACTCCATGACCGTAGAATAAAGAGGCGGGACAGGCCCGCCTGAGGGAGAACTTATTTGTACTGAAGGTTGTAAACTACGCTTGCGGACACGGCACCAGCCTTCGCCACGCCGGTTGCATAGTAACGGGCGGTATACGGCAGAGTGGCGGTACCGCCTTTAACAGAGAGATAGCCAGCATCGGTAATCTGCTCCGTGCTACCGGCTTTAATCACGTTCCCGGTAGTACCGTCTAACAGCTGAACGTCCACGTTTTCAGCATCGCCGGTGTTGATCAGGCGACCATCGGCGTTGACGTTGGTGCCGGCTTCAAAGAAGGCTGAAGCAGTTTCCAGAGTACCGGTGCAACCGCTCAACGCCATGGTAAACTGAGTTTCACCCGCGGTTTTGGCGGCAGCATTTAATGAACCTGCAGACGCGGTTGGCAGGGTCACGGTATTGCTTGCGGCCCCGCCACTGATGGAAGGCGTACAGGTGTTTGCTGTTACAGTACCTTCAAAGGTGATGGTACCGGTGTTAGCCATCGTCTGGGCGGTGAATCCGACCATTGCTGTAATAGCCAGAGAGAGGATTGTTTTTTTCATACTGCTTTCCTTGTTTTAGGTTGTGTTTAATCCGAAATAACCCGGGGTGTTTGTAATTTAATGTGTGAGAGGGGGCTGAATAGATGGATATACTCTCTCCCTTTCTGAATTTATTTCGTGGCAATTATGCTGTCATGTCCGCAAGGAATGAAAATCGGTAGATGGAATCAATGGTTCTAAAAGTAACAGGTGCTGACTATTAAGCGAAAAGCAAAACAAACAAAACAAGTAAAAGTTTATAAAATACATGCGGATAGTGGCTATTGATTCATTAGAAAATAACAATCAAAATGATAGTGATGGCATTGGTTATATATTTATCAGATTATTAATAAGGATTTATAAAGGTTAGAAGCTTAACGGCGCAGGAAGAGTGGGCGTGTTTATTTATGCTGGGCTTCATTACTAATTTCATTATTGATGAGAGTAATGTTTGTTTCTCTGCTGGAAGGGAATATTCAGATATTGACCCGAGGCGTACCTGCGCTACTTCACTGGGTACTATTTCCCCAGTTATTCAGGATAGTGACATTTTTAGAATGTACCGGGTTGGGTAAGGGGGAGAGGGTAAGCGCAGGTTGTCTTTTACAATATTTATCTGGCAGGTTGTTTTTTTGTGAGGTTAGGCTCTTTGGCGCAGGGCCTGCCGCTTTTTATTACTTGTACTGAACCGTGAAAGTAACTTTCCCGTTCGCCGTTCCCCCGGTGATACGCTCGCCGGTCTGAACATAGCGAGCGGCCAGTGGAATTGACATACTGGTAAAGCCATTTACAGGCAAATTTGCTGAATATCCACGATTGAACCGTATGAAATTTGATGCCGCGCTGGTCAATGAACCTATTCCTATCTGGATCCCCACGCCACCAGCAGACGACTCCCCGGCATCAACGGCCATAATGCCACTGGTATTGTCTATAATCGTCGTGAGCGGTGTCAGTTTGAAGGTATATTGATTCTGCGTAGCGGGTCCATTCGAGGAAACTGCGCCGCCATTGACCTGAGTATGCCCGGCATAATAACCATGAAACTGGCCGCATCCGGTCATGCGAATTGACGCATCCTGCCACTCCGTACCCGAGCCTTTTCCCGCAAACTGGGACGCGTCCCATGTCCCCATCATGACCTTAACATCCGGTGTCGTACAGGTTGGTGCTGTCACCGTAACGGAACCTTTCAGAGACGACTTTTGCACAACAACCATGCTATCGGCCTGGCCGTAGAGTCGTTCAAAGGACGGCAGCGATTCTCCGTTAATCATCCCTGGGGTTACCGGCCCACTGGCGGTTTTAATGAGCAACACACTCAGAGTATATTCTGCACCAATGACCTCACCTGTGCTGACAGCGCCCACGAAAGAGCAATTTATGGAATCTGAACAGGATGCAGCAGATACAAGATCATTCCCTTGGGCACCGGTGTTAAATGCTACTCCTACTCCGGGTAATGAGGTGGTATAGACTCGTGAACCTGAAGGTATCAGCGTCGCTGGAACGTTAAAATCATCCACGGAACCGATATCAGCTCCAGAATCGATGACCTTTAGCTGTCTGTAAAATGCTCCACTCTGCGTACAAATAATGCTTACCCGCCATATTGCCTGGAAAGCGCCGCGATATAACACCGTCCCTACCGGCAGGTCTGCCGGGGCTGATATCGAGGCGGCCAGGGGTACTACGCTGATGGCCGGGGCAGTTAGTGAGGGTTTACCTTCTGCGGGTTCACCTATTTGACAGGAAGCCAGCGCATTTCTGCCTGCCAGACCGGCTATCATAATGGCAAATGCTGTCAGAACGTCCATTCTGCGATTCATCAAGGCTCCTTTTGCAGTTATTCATGATAATTATGCAGTTTTACTGGACAGGGATGAAAGTCGGTTAAAGGAATCAATGCTTCCAAAGCAACAGGTGCTGACTATTGAACGGTAAAATAAAATAAAATAAACAAAACAAATAAAAGCCATGCGTATTCAGTTTGATAGGCTGCTGGTCAGGGTTTTGAAGTCCGGAAATCAAAGTGCCAAAAGTGACGCGTAATGTGTATTTATCAGATAATGCAGAAAAATAAACCCATAAGAATGGCATGTTGATTTTTAGTTTCTTTTTGTTGTGTTGGTTTCGTTTTAATGAAAATCTGAAAAATTGATTTTTGCAGCCTGAACAAGGAATGGCGTATGGAAACAGGCTTGTTTTTTTTATAAGGTAGTGCATACAAACAAGTCTATTTTACGCTGAGTTTTAAAAGCAACAATAATTCAACATGATTATTTCATAACAGGCGCAGCTGATGGTTAAGCAGTATTTAATTGATGATCAAATTATCTTTTCGCCAGCAGAACAAAAACTCCTGTCGGTGGCGAGCGGAAAGGGAAAAGTAATGCACGGCAACGTCTCTCGCTGCCTTGAACTGCTCATTATGCATCAGGGAACGGTGATTCCTCAAAATGAACTGGTTTTGTACGGTTGGGGAAAGGATGTCAGTGCTTCAGTCACCACGGCAGCATATTATCAGTGCTTTGTTAATCTTAGAAAAAATCTAAAAGAGCTGGATTACACTTATGAGTTAGTGGTTACACTCAGAAAAGTGGGAGTCAAAATAGATTCAGGGGTTAACATTAGCCTCCTTGGGCAGGAGGATGAATCACCTCGTGACGTCAGTGACGAAGATAAAACACACGATGACTTACTTTGCGTATCAAATCCGGTTGTCAGAAAGGAAAAAGCACCCGTATCGAAAGTAAAAGCATTCGTCATGGCTTCTTTTGCGACAGTGCTGGCAGTTTTGATCTATTTGGTTACCCTGACTCCGGCTGAGGGGATAGAAGGGTTCGTCCAAATTAAAAATTACCCAGCCTGTTATCGCTACAACACCAAAAACGTCGACAACAGCACTCCCACGCAGTTTATGATTGAGCAAAAAAACACCTGCGATGGAGAGAGAAATTACTACATCTCATACTTCTCCACCTCACCACGATTAAGTTACTTCTCTTGTGGGAAGGAAAGTTCGTCATTTTGTGAATCCGTCACTCATATACTTTATTTAAAATGAAAAAATACCTGATTGCGTTGTCTTTTTTAATGTTTCTGCTGTCGCCTGCTGCGGTATCTGCTCAGGGGATTACTTGCAATGTACATCATCAACTCATTCACCATGGTGACACCATAACCTCTGGCTATCACTTTTCGATGGAAAACGGTAAGGGTGTACTTAAGGTCCATGGCAGGATTGAAAGCGATGGGAAGAGAAATGTGATTAGCAGAAACATCATCTTTGACTATCAGCTGGAGAACGGCATGTATCATGCGAAAAGCAAAGATTTGCGCCTGATTCCTGTGGATGATGTACCCGATACGCTGTTGGCCAAACACTATCCCGCTTTTTTTTACCAGCCCGATAAAGAGATCACGTTTTCGCTCACCAAGGTGAGAAATGGGTCCTGGCTCATTAGTTTTGTCTCTACACCGCTGTTTTACTGCAACAAAGCGGCGTAATCGACAGGCGGGTATTCCGGTGCGCGTGAGTTTACGGTCGGGGGAATTGATGCGGTTTTAGTCGGATGCAGAAATGAAAAGGCCGGGAATTATCCCGGCCTTCAGCATCTGACGCCACGAGGGCGGAAAACTATCAGCGACTACGGAAGACAATGCGGCCTTTGCTCAGGTCGTACGGGGTCAGCTCAACAGTCACTTTGTCGCCCGTCAGAATGCGGATGTAGTTCTTACGCATTTTACCGGAAATATGCGCAGTTACCACGTGACCGTTTTCCAGTTCTACGCGGAACATTGTGTTAGGCAACGTGTCAAGTACGGTGCCCTGCATTTCAATATTGTCTTCTTTGGCCATCTAGTCCTCTGGGGTATCACTACCGTAGTTTTGAACCGGCAAGATAATGCCGAAGTTCAGCGAGTAAGTAAAGTTTTACGTTATACCCGGCATACTTCAAATTGCATGAGCATTGGCTGTCCTCGTTCACCACAGTCACTTTCTTCGGTAAGCTTCTGCGGATTCCCTGCGTCGCCGTCTGCCTGCAAATCAAATTATTTAGGGTATAGACGTTTATCTTTCTGGCTGTCTTCGCTTACGCGGTCACATAGTTATTGATGCTGCCAGGGGCTTAACGTTGCCAACCCGACGCATCCTAAATTGTTCAGGATATAAATTTCTGAAGTAGTTTTGGCGCATTGCCCGTAATCCACACGGAAAAGCCGTATGACAGGCGCAAACGTAAAGGGGGAGTGACAGAACGATGGGCGTTATCTGACTCTTATGATTCCCAAACGGCGGCGGGGCAACAGGCAGAAGCTACTCTACGGCGCAATTATACCATCATGGTGAAAAATGTGCTGAAAACATTTACTCGTGGCCGGCAAATAGCACCCTCGGTACCCAAAACCGCGCAGGCAGGCGGCGGGTACGCAATTCGGCCAGACGGTCAAGGTAATCACGGCGGGGGATTTCGACGGCCCCCAGCGATGCCGTATGATTATTCAGCACCTGGCAGTCAATCAATTTACCGCCGTCGCGGCTAAATGACTGGCAGAAAATCAGTAACGCCGTTTTTGAGGCATTTTCTGCATGGCTGAACATCGACTCACCACAAAACAACGCCCCCTGAGCCACGCCATACATGCCGCCCACCAGGGTGTCGTCTTGCCAGACTTCAATCGAGTGCGCATGGCCCAGCTCATGGAGCTGGTGATAGGCCTTAACGATGCCGGGGGTGATCCACGTGCCTTCGTCACGGTTCTCGGCGCAACCTTCAATGACCTGGCCAAATGCATGGTTGAGCGTGACGCGATAGGGAGAGCGTTGGTGAAAACGCTTCATGCTGCGGCTGAGGTGAAACTGTTCTGGCCACAGGACCGCGCGGGGATCGGGAGACCACCATAAAATAGGATCGCCCGGAGAGAACCAGGGGAAAATGCCGTGCTGATAGGCCATCAACAGGCGTGACGGGCTGAGATCGCCGCCGAGCGCCAGCAGGCCATTCGGTTCGCGCAGGGCGCCTTCCGGGGAAGGGAAGGCAATGGACTGACGGGAGAGCTGAACCAGACGCATTTTAACCTCAATACGCACCAGGCAATTGTCCAATAGACTCGTGGCGTTTCAGCTAGCCACCACCGTTGTCGTTTCAGGCTAACGGCTGGCACAAGGGCACCATGTCGGTGCCCTGAAACGCCTAAAGTATATACGCAAAACGAGGGGAAATATCCCGTCTACAGACGCTGTTTAAACTGGTAATAACGCCCTTGTTTCGCCAGCAGTTCTGCGTGATTACCTTGCTCAATAATCTTCCCGTTGTCCATGATAATTATCTGATTAAAACGTGCCAGTCCGCGCAGACGGTGGGTAACCATCAGGACGGTTTTTTCACGCATCACGTCACTCAGTAAATCAAGGATTTGGCTTTCTGTTGTCGCATCAAGCCCTTCGGTGGGCTCATCAAGCAGCATCAGCGGCGCATCATGCAGCAGGGCACGGGCGATGGCCAGCCGGCGTAGCTCGCCGCCGGAAAGTTGACGACCGCCTTCACCCAACCAGGCATTGAGGCCGCTGTCTTCCAGCAGTTTCTCCAGACCCACGCGTTCCAGGGTGCTGGTGAGCTGAGCATCGCTGGCGCCAGGGGCGGCCAGCAGCAGGTTGTCGCGCAGCGTGGCGCTGAACAGATGCACCCGCTGAGGAACAACGCTCATCGCCCGACGCAGGGAAGCTTCATTGATGTGCGTTAACGGTTGACCGTTAAGCAGGATCTCACCCTGCGCCGGATCCCAGGCGCGGGTCAGAAGTTGCAACAGTGTCGATTTGCCGCAGCCGGTACGCCCCAGAATCGCGATATGCTCGCCTGCCTTGACCTGCAACGAGACGGTATCCAGTGCCGGAGCCGGCTGTTGCGGATAGCTAAAGGTGACCTTATCCAGGGTCAGCGCAACCCGCTCAGGCGCTTGTTCCGCACCAGGCACGAAAGTGACTTCTGGCTGTTGTTCGGTAATTTGCGTGATCCGACGAGCGGAAGCAATGACCTGACCAAGATGCTGAAACGCGCCGGTGACCGGGGCCAGCGCTTCAAATGCGGCCAGGGCGCAAAAAACAAACAGGGCGATCAGCGCGCCAGGCTGGCTGTTTCCGCCAACCCCGGCAGAGGCCAGCCACAGCATGGCAATCACCGCGATACCGCCAATCAGCAGCATCAGCGCCTGCGACAGGGCAGTGAGATCCGCCTGGCGACGTTGTGCTTCCTGCCAGCGCTGTTCGGTCTTTTCCATCTGCGCCCGGTAGCGGTCACTGGCGCTGAACAGCATCAGCTCTGCCTGGCCTTGTAACCAGGAGGTCAACTGCTGGCGATATTGTCCGCGCTGCTGGGTGATATGTTCACCCGTCGGTTTTCCGGCGCGATAAAACAGCGGCGGCAAAATAACCAGCGTTAACAGCATGATCCCGCCCAGAGTCAGCGCCAGCGTGACGTCGAGAATACTCAGGCCAGCGGTAACCACCAGAATGACAACCAGCGCGCCAACCAGCGGGGAGATCACCCGCAAGTAGAGGTGGTCCAGCGTATCGACGTCGGCAACCACCCGGTTAAGGAGTTCACCCTGACGAAAACGCGCCAGCCCGGCAGGGGAGAGCGGCAGCAGTTTGCTGAAGGTGAATACCCGCAGATGTTGCAGCACGCGGAAGGTGGCGTCATGGCTGACAAGACGCTCAAAATAGCGACCGGCGGTACGCAGAATTGCCGCACCACGCACGCCTGCGGCCGGGAGCATATAGTTGAAGCTGTAGATGCCGGCGACTCCCACTACGGCACTGGCGGATAAGAACCAGCCCGAAAGCGTCAGCAGGCCAATGCTGGCCAGCAGGGTGATAATCGCCAGGACTACGCCGATCGTCAGCAGCCAGATATGCCGCTTGTACAACGCCAGATAAGGCAGTAATGCACGCATTTAAATCTCCTCCTGACGGTGGGCTAGCAGGGTCGCAAAATGACCCTCGGCGGCGGCCAGCTGAGCATAGGTACCCTGTTCGACAATCTGACCATCCCGCATCACCCAAATCGCATCCCAATCGGCGAGACCTTCCAACTGGTGGGTGACCATCAGCGTGGTTTGTTGCGACGAGGCGTTAAACAACGCCTGCATCACCCGCTGCTCGCTATGGGCATCGAGGCTGGCTGCAGGTTCATCTAATAGCAGCAGACGGCAGGGCACCAGCAGCGCGCGCGCCACGGCAATGCGCTGTGCCTGGCCGACGGACAGGCGACCGGCCTGATCGCCGACCGGCGTGTGAATGCCTTGCGGCAGCTGAGAGACAAATTCACTGACCCAGGCTTTATCCAGCGCTAGCTGAAGCTGTGCGTCGGTGGCTTCTGGCCAGGCCAGCAGCACGTTTTCACGCAGGGTTGCCGCCGGGAGTTGAGGGTTCTGGCCCACCCAACTGAGCAGGCGATGCCAGCGGCTGGCGTCGAGGTCGCGCAGTTCAATACCGTTGACCAGCAGCGAACCTTCGTAAGGAAGAAAACCGGTTAGGGTGTTGAGGAGTGAGCTTTTCCCCGAACCACTTTGGCCCACCAGTACCACGCGCTTGCCGGCTGGAAGCGTAAAGTTGAGCGGACCCGCCAGCGTTTTTCCTTCCGGGGACTTAATCAACAAATCATGCGCTTCAAGGCGAATCAGCTCATTGTCACTGAGCACTTTTTCACCTTTTTTATCCTGTGCCAGCGGCGTTTCCATAAACGTCTTCAGGCTGTCCGCGGCGCCAATGGCCTGCGCTTTGGCGTGGTAGAAGGTGCCCAAATCACGCAGCGGCTGGAAAAACTCCGGCGCCAGGATCAGGGTCAGGAAACCCGACATCAAGGTCACCCCGACGCCATAATGGCCGAAATTCAGCTCGCCGAGATAGGAGAAGCCGAAATAGACCGCCACCAGCGCAATAGAGAGGGAGGTGAAAAACTCCAGCACGCCCGACGAGAGAAAGGCGAGGCGTAACACTTCCATCGTCCGCTGGCGGAAATCCTGGGATGCTTCACGAATATTGTCGGTTTCTGCTTCACCGCGGTGAAACAGTCGCAGCGTCTCCATGCCGCGCAGGCGGTCGAGGAAATGGCCGCTTAACCGGGCCAGCGCCAGAAAGTTACGGCGGTTGGCATCAGCCGCGCCCATGCCGACCATCGCCATAAACAGCGGGATCAGCGGTGCGGTACCAAGCAGAATCAGTGCGGCTGCCCAGTTAATCGGGAAAATAGTCAGGACAATCAGCAACGGTACGCAGGCCGCCAGCGTCATCTGCGGCAGATAGCGCGCGTAGTAGTCGTGCATATCATCGATTTGCTCAAGAATGAGCGTCGCCCAGCTTCCTGCTGGTTTGCCCTGAATCCATGCCGGGCCCGCCTGCTGTAAGCGATCGAGCACCTGGCGGCGGATTTCGCAACGAATATGCTGTCCGGCCATGAACCCCACTCGTTCGCGGAACCACACCACCCAGGCACGGAGAATAAAAATTAATGCCAGCACAATAAACGGCAGCACCAGCGCCGTTGCCGGAATATTCTCCATGATCATACGATGAAGGATCCGCGCCAGCAGCCAGGCCTGGCCGACGATCAGCAGACCGCTAATGACCCCCAAGGCACGGGAAATCATCAACCAGCGACGGGAGAGAATGCTTTGATTTTTTAACCAACGTGTTAACTCTTGCTGACGGGTTTTATTCATTGCGCACTTTGCAGGTGTAGTTATGAGGTTTTTAGGCTGGGCAATGTTACAACGAGGAAAAAATAAAGGCGACTTTTCGTCGCCTTCTTTACCTTTGTTACTGACTTGTAAAGATTATTTGCACGCGTCGGCTAAACCATCAAGATAACGCTCGGCATCCAGTGCCGCCATGCATCCGGTACCGGCAGAGGTGATCGCCTGACGATAGATGTGGTCCATCACATCGCCTGCGGCGAAGACGCCCGGAACGCTGGTCTGGGTGGCGTTGCCGTGGATCCCAGACTGTACTTTGATATAGCCGTTTTCCAGCGCCAGCTGACCTTCAAAGATGGCGGTGTTAGGGCTGTGGCCGATAGCAACAAACAGACCGGCAACGTCCAGAGACTCGATATTGTCGCTATTTTGTGTGTCGCGCAGGCGCAGACCGCTCACGCCCATTTGATCGCCGGTAACCTCTTCCAGGGTACGATGGGTGTGCAGCACGATGTTGCCGTTTGCCACTTTATCCATCAGGCGATTAATGAGGATTTTTTCGGCGCGGAACGAATCACGACGGTGAATCAGATGGACTTCGGAGGCGATGTTAGACAGATACAGCGCTTCTTCAACCGCGGTGTTGCCGCCGCCGATCACGGCGACTTTCTGGTTACGGTAGAAGAAACCGTCACAGGTTGCACAGGCGGATACGCCGCGGCCTTTGAACGCTTCTTCCGATGGCAGTCCCAGATAACGTGCAGACGCGCCGGTGGCGATAATTAAGGCGTCACAGGTGTATTCACCGCTGTCACCCACCAGACGGAAAGGGCGGTTCTGCAGATCGACGCTGTTGATATGGTCGAAAATAATTTCGGTATCAAACTTTGTTGCATGCTCATGCATACGTTCCATCAGCAGCGGGCCGGTCAGATCGTTCGGATCGCCAGGCCAGTTTTCCACTTCTGTCGTGGTGGTCAACTGACCCCCTTTTTCCATGCCGGTAATCAGCACTGGTTGCAGGTTTGCGCGCGCTGCGTAGACGGCAGCGGTATATCCCGCAGGTCCAGAACCAAGAATAAGCAGTTTACTGTGTTTGGTCGTGCCCATGAGATCCCCATAATTTATTGGCATACATTGGGCTGGATTGTAGGGAATTTGTTGTCGTAAAAAAAGAGCACAGCGATTTTGTTAACGATGTGTGCAATAGAAGTAGCCGATGAATTGGTGATTTTACGAACGAGGAATATAACTAATTCTACTGTCAGCGGGACAATTATAAGATGAAAACATGAGAATCAACGGGGGGGTATAATGAATATCTGGCATCTTGTACTAAAAATCGATGTTTTGCTTTGACAATCCCCTGTGCTTTTGCGAAAACATTCATGGAAGAAAAAAAAGTGTTTCGCGTGTGGCGAATTTTCATGCACGCAAATGCCATTTTTATCCGGGTTAGCGAAATCTACGCATGGTGTGGACAGACGCCATGCGTGATGTTGGTGACTGCCGTCAGGCAACGGGCTTCTCACGTACCCCTGGGTTACTCAATGTCGTAAAGGGTAATAACAGGATGGACTCGGGCAGTGAAGGCTCTGAGTCGGAACAGGAGTAGGGAAGGAATACAGAGAGACAATAATAATGGTAGATAGCAAGAAGCGCCCTGGCAAAGATCTCGACCGCATCGATCGTAATATTTTGAATGAGCTGCAAAAAGACGGGCGTATTTCAAACGTCGAGCTTTCTAAACGGGTGGGACTTTCACCGACGCCTTGCCTTGAGCGCGTGCGTCGACTGGAAAGACAGGGTTTTATTCAGGGCTATACGGCGCTGCTCAACCCGCATTATCTGGATGCATCACTTCTGGTATTTGTTGAGATTACTCTGAATCGTGGCGCGCCGGATGTGTTTGAGCAATTTAACTCCGCTGTGCAAAAACTTGAAGAAATTCAAGAGTGTCATCTGGTTTCCGGTGATTTCGACTATCTGTTGAAAACCCGTGTACCGGATATGTCAGCGTATCGCAAATTACTGGGCGAAACCCTGCTGCGCCTGCCGGGTGTAAACGACACCCGTACCTATGTGGTAATGGAAGAAGTCAAGCAAAGCAATCGTCTGGTTATTAAGACGCGCTAACACGGAACAGGTGCAAACTCGTCGCAGTTTGATTACACTCCTGTTAATCCATACAGCAACAGTGCCGGGGAGACCCGGCACTGTTGTCCGTTTTAGCAGCAGGCAGGAAACAGCCTGATACCTGGAGAGCCTTTTTTGAGCCAGGAATACACCGAAGACAAAGAAGTCAAACTGACAAAGTTAAGCAGCGGGCGCCGACTCCTTGAGGCGTTACTCATCCTTTGCTCTCTGTTTGCCATCTGGCTGATGGCAGCATTACTGAGCTTTAATCCCTCGGATCCTAGCTGGTCACAAACGGCCTGGCACGAACCCATTCACAACATAGGCGGCATACCCGGCGCCTGGCTTGCCGATACGCTATTTTTCATCTTTGGCGTGATGGCTTACACCATTCCGGTGATCATCATCGGCGGATGCTGGTTTGCCTGGCGTAACCAGACGAACGACGAGTACATCGACTATTTCGCCGTCTCGTTACGGCTGATTGGCGCACTGGCGCTGATCCTCACCTCCTGCGGTCTGGCGTCAATCAATGCCGATGATATCTGGTATTTCGCGTCCGGTGGCGTTATCGGCAGCTTGCTGAGCACCACCCTGCAACCGTTGCTGCACAGCAGCGGCGGCACGATCGCACTGCTGTGTATCTGGGCGGCGGGTTTAACGCTGTTTACCGGCTGGTCATGGGTGAGCATCGCCGAAAAACTCGGCGGCGCTATCCTTTCTATCCTTACCTTCGCCAGCAACCGTACCCGTCGCGACGACACCTGGGTGGATGAGGACGAATACGAAGATGATGAAGATGACGTCGACGACGACGCGAAACCGCAAGGGTCGCGCCGCGCACGTATTTTACGCAGCGCCTTAGCGCGTCGGCAGCGTCTGGCAGAAAAATTCTCTAACCCGATGGGGCGCAAGACCGATGCTGCGCTGTTCTCCGGCAAGCGCATGGACGATGCCGAAGAAGAGGTGCAGTTCAGCGCGAAGGGCGCTCCCGTTGCGGCTGATGATGTGCTCTTCTCCGGTTCCAGCGCAGCACGTCCGGCAGATGCTGACGATGTCCTGTTCTCTGGCGCCAGCGCAACGCGTCCTGGTGATTTTGACCCGTACGACCCGTTGCTGAATGGCCACAATATTGCCGACCCGCTGACCTCTGCAGCCGCCGCGACCGCGGCACCGCAGGCGTGGGCCGAGTCAGAGGCCGGCCTTGCGCCGCAAACGGCGTATCAACCGGAAGCGGTACAGCCGCCGGTTTATCAGCCAGATCCGACTTACCCGCAGCATCAGGCTTATCAGCCTGAGCAGGCGCCGGTACAGCAGCCGGTGTATCAGCCGGAGCCGACTTATCCGCAGCATCAGGTCTATCAGCCTGAGCAGGCGCCGGTACAGCAGCCGGTGTATCAGCCGGAGCCGACTTACCCGCAGCATCAGGCCTACCAGCCTGAGCAGGCGCCGATACAGCAGCCGGTGTATCAGCCAGAACCGACGTACCCGCAGCATCAGGCCTACCAGCCTGAGCAGGCACCGGTACAGCAGCCGGTGTATCAGCCGGAGCCGACTTATCCGCAGCATCAGGCCTATCAGCCTGAGCAGGCACCGGTACAGCAGCCGGCGTATCAGCCAGAGCCGCCGGTTTCTTCTGCGCCTGCGGTTGAGCCTGAAGCGCCGCAGGAGGATGTGAAACCGCAGCGTCCGCCGATGTACTATTTCGAAGAAGTCGAAGAGAAGCGGGCGCGTGAGCGCGAACAGCTGGCCGCCTGGTATCAGCCGATTCCTGAGCCGGCCAGCCCGGTCGCCACTCGGCCGATAACGTCAGCGCCGGCCCCGGCACCTGCCGCTGAAGCTGCGGCTGTCAGCGCACTTGCTGCCGGCGTGCATCAGGCCACCGGCCCGGCAGCCACGGCGGCAACGGTAGCCGCTGCTTCTGTGGCATCTTCTGCCGCACCGCTGTTCAGTCCGGCATCCGGTGGGCCGCGCGTGCAGGTGAAAGAAGGGATTGGTCCAAAACTGCCGCGTCCTAACCATGTCCGCGTTCCGACACGCCGTGAGCTGGCATCCTACGGCATTAAACTCCCGTCGCAGCGCATGGCTGAAGAACAGGCCCGTAAAGCCGAGTTCGACCAGAATTATGATGATGAACCGTTAACGGACGAAGAAGTCGATGCGTTGGAGCAGGACGAGCTGGCTCGCCAGTTTGCCGCGACCCAGCAGCAGCGCTACGGGGAAGTCTACGCATCGGATGAAGACGACGATGACGGTGCTGCTGAAGCCGAGCTGGCCCGCCAGTTTGCGGCTTCTCAGCAGCAGCGTTATAGCAGCGAACAGCCGCAGGGCGCGACGCCGTTCACCCCGGCAGATTATGATTTTTCACCGATGAAAGCGCTGGTTGACGACACGCCGAAAGCGCCGCTGTTTACCCCGACGCCAGAAGCGCAGCCGCCGGTACAGCAGCATAATCAGCAGCACTACCAGCAGCCGGTGACGCCGCCGCCAGCGATGCAGCCTCAGGTTTCTCAACCGGTGCATCAGCAGCCAGTGCATCAACAGCAGGTACACCAGCCGGTGCAGCATCCGCAGATGGCGCCGCAGGTTCATCCTGCAGCCCAAAGCTATCAGCCGCAGCAGCAGGCACATGCGCCTTCGCAGAGCACCGCTCAGCCGCCGCAGGAGAGCCTGATTCACCCGCTGCTGATGCGTAATGGCAACAGCCATCCGGTGCCGCGTCCGACGACGCCGCTGCCTTCTCTGGATCTGCTGACGCCACCGCCAGCCGAGATCGAACCGGTTGATACGTTTGCACTTGAGCAAATGGCGCGTCTGGTGGAAGCCCGTCTGGCCGATTTCCGCATCAAGGCCGATGTTGTGAACTACTCTCCGGGTCCGGTGATCACTCGCTTCGAGCTGAATCTGGCGCCTGGCGTGAAGGCCGCGCGTATTTCAAACCTGTCACGGGATCTGGCGCGATCGCTCTCTACCGTCGCGGTTCGCGTCGTGGAAGTCATTCCGGGCAAACCGTACGTTGGCCTGGAGCTGCCGAATAAAAAGCGTCAGACCGTCTACCTGCGTGAAGTGCTGGACTGCACGAAATTCCGCGATAACCCATCGCCGCTGACCGTGGTGTTGGGGAAAGATATCGCCGGCGATCCGGTGGTGGCCGATCTGGCGAAAATGCCGCACCTGCTGGTTGCCGGTACCACCGGTTCCGGTAAATCGGTCGGTGTGAACGCTATGATCCTCAGCATGCTCTATAAAGCGCAGCCGGAAGATGTGCGTTTCATCATGATCGACCCGAAAATGCTTGAACTGTCGGTCTATGAAGGTATCCCGCATCTGTTAACCGAAGTGGTCACGGACATGAAAGACGCCGCCAACGCCTTGCGCTGGAGCGTGAACGAGATGGAACGTCGCTACAAGCTGATGTCGGCGCTCGGCGTGCGTAACCTCGCGGGTTACAACGAGAAAATCGCCGAAGCGGCGCGGATGGGACGTCCGATCCCGGATCCGTACTGGAAACCGGGCGACAGCATGGATGCCGTGCATCCGGTGCTTGAAAAGCTGCCGTATATCGTGGTTCTGGTGGATGAATTCGCCGACCTGATGATGACCGTCGGCAAGAAGGTAGAAGAACTGATCGCACGTCTGGCGCAGAAAGCGCGTGCCGCGGGTATTCACCTGGTGCTGGCAACGCAGCGTCCGTCCGTCGATGTGATCACGGGCCTGATCAAAGCGAACATCCCGACGCGTATCGCCTTCACCGTGTCGAGTAAAATTGACTCGCGTACCATCCTCGATCAGGGTGGGGCCGAATCGCTGCTGGGCATGGGGGATATGCTCTACTCCGGGCCGAACTCCACCATGCCGGTTCGTGTGCATGGCGCGTTTGTACGCGACCAGGAAGTTCACGCGGTAGTCCAGGACTGGAAAGCTCGCGGACGTCCGCAGTATGTCGACGGCATCACGTCGGATAGCGAAAGCGAAGGCGGCGGCGGTGGTTTTGACGGATCGGAAGAGCTGGATCCGTTGTTCGATCAGGCGGTGAACTTCGTGACTGAAAAGCGTAAAGCGTCGATTTCCGGCGTGCAGCGTCAGTTCCGTATCGGTTACAACCGCGCAGCCCGTATCATCGAGCAAATGGAAGCGCAGGGTATCGTCAGCGAACAGGGCCATAACGGCAACCGTGAAGTGCTGGCGCCGCCTCCCTTCGAGTAAGTGCAAAGTTGGGTAAATAAGCGCAAAATCAGCATTGTCTTCTGTCCCGCCGCCTCAGGCGGTCCTAAATTAGGGGCAGAAGAGGCTCCCGCGTCGGGAGTGACGCACATTAAGGAATAACAATGAAAAAACTCGCAATCACCTGTGCATTACTGTCTGGCTTTATGGTCAGCCAGGTTTGGGCGGATGCCGCCAGTGATTTGAAAGGCCGCCTCGATAAGGTGAGCAGTTTCCACGCCAGCTTCACGCAAAAAGTGACGGATGGTAGCGGTAATGCGGTTCAGGACGGGCAGGGCGACCTGTGGGTGAAACGCCCTAATCTCTTTAACTGGCACATGACTCAGCCAGATGAAAGTATCCTGGTCTCCGACGGCAAAACGCTGTGGTTCTATAACCCGTTTGTTGAGCAGGCGACGGTGACCTGGCTGAAAGACGCCACCAGCAACACGCCGTTTATGCTGATTGCCCGTAACCAGGCGAACGACTGGCAGCAGTACAATATCAAGCAAAATGGCGATGATTTTGTTCTGACCCCGAAAAGCGGTAGCGGCAACCTGAAGCAGTTCACAATCAATGTGGGCCGTGACGGCACCATTCACCAGTTCAGCGCGGTAGAGCAGGATGACCAGCGCAGCAGCTACCAGCTGAAAGCACAGCAAAATGGTGCGATCGATGCATCTAAGTTCACGTTTACACCGCCGAACGGGGTGACAGTGGACGATCAACGTAAATAGAGGCGAATGTGAGCAATCTGTCGCTCGATTTTTCCGACAATGCGTTTCAACCTCTGGCCGCCCGTATGCGGCCAGAAAATTTAGCGCAGTACATCGGCCAGCAGCATCTGCTGGCGCCGGGGAAACCCTTGCCGCGAGCGATTGAAGCCGGGCATCTGCATTCGATGATCCTGTGGGGGCCGCCAGGCACCGGGAAAACCACCCTGGCTGAAGTGATTGCTCGCTATGCCAGCGCCGACGTCGAACGCCTGTCGGCGGTGACCTCCGGGGTGAAAGAGATCCGCGAAGCGATCGAGCGTGCCAGGCAAAACCGCAATGCCGGACGCCGCACCATTCTGTTTGTCGACGAAGTCCATCGTTTCAATAAAAGCCAGCAGGATGCGTTTCTGCCGCATATTGAAGACGGCACCATCACCTTTATCGGTGCGACGACGGAAAACCCCTCTTTTGAACTCAATTCCGCACTGTTATCCCGGGCGCGTGTCTATCTGCTGAAATCGTTAACCAGCGATGATATTGAGCAGGTATTAACCCAGGCGATGAACGATAAGGAGCGCGGTTACGGTGGGCAAAACATCGTTCTGCCGGACGAGACCCGCCAGGCGATTGCCGGGCTGGTGAACGGCGATGCGCGGCGGGCGCTCAATACGCTTGAGATGATGGCCGATATGGCCGAGACCGACGCCTCCGGTAACCGGGTGCTACAAGCGGCACTCCTGACCGAAATTGCCGGTGAGCGCAGCGCCCGCTTTGATAATAAAGGCGACCGTTTCTACGATTTGATCTCCGCGCTGCATAAGTCTGTACGCGGCAGTTCACCGGATGCCGCGCTGTACTGGTACGCGCGAATTATTACCGCCGGTGGCGATCCGCTGTATGTTGCCCGTCGTCTGTTAGCGATTGCATCGGAAGACGTTGGCAATGCCGATCCGCGCGGCATGCAGGTGGCGATTGCTGCCTGGGATTGCTTTACTCGCGTGGGGCCGGCAGAAGGTGAGCGCGCCATTGCCCAGGCGATTGTGTACCTGGCCTGTGCCCCGAAAAGCAACGCAGTTTATACTGCCTTTAAAGCCGCTATGGCCGATGCCCGCGAGCGTCCCGACTACGATGTACCGGTGCATCTGCGCAACGCGCCAACCCGTCTGATGAAGGACATGGGGTATGGGCAAGAGTATCGTTACGCCCATGATGAGCCGAACGCTTATGCCGCCGGAGAAGCCTATTTCCCGCAGGAAATGGCCCAAACCCGTTATTATCAGCCTACAAATCGGGGGCTGGAGGGTAAAATTGGCGAAAAGCTCGCCTGGCTTACCGAACAGGATCAAAATAGCCCCATAAAACGCTACCGCTAACTGAGACGTTGCGGTAAGGTTATCAAGATATTCCGGTGGTCGTAGTCTGCGGCCACTTTTTCTTTTATTAATTCGATAAGCACAGGATAAGCATGCTCGATCCCAATCTGCTGCGTACCGAGCCAGACGCAGTCGCTGAAAAACTGGCACGCCGGGGCTTTAAGCTGGATGTAGATAAACTGCGCGCTCTGGAAGAGCGTCGTAAAGTTCTGCAGGTTGAAACTGAAAACCTGCAGGCGGAGCGTAACTCCCGATCGAAATCCATTGGCCAGGCGAAAGCGCGCGGGGAAGATATCGAGCCATTACGCCTGGAAGTGAACAAACTTGGCGAACAGCTGGATGCGGCGAAAGCCGAACTGGACGTGTTGCTGGCGGAAATCCGCGATATCGCCTTGACCATTCCGAACGTGCCGCACGACGACGTTCCGCAGGGTAAAAGTGAAGAAGACAACGTTGAAGTCAGCCGCTGGGGCACCCCTCGCGAGTTCGCTTTCGACGTCCGCGATCACGTCACCCTGGGCGAAATGCACGGTGGGCTGGACTTTGCTGCAGCCGTTAAGCTGACCGGTTCCCGTTTTGTGGTCATGAAAGGGCAGCTGGCGCGTCTGCATCGTGCACTGGCACAGTTCATGCTGGATCTGCACACCGAGCAGCATGGCTATAGCGAAAACTACGTCCCGTATCTGGTCAACCAGGAAACGCTGTACGGTACCGGTCAGCTGCCGAAATTCGCCGGCGATCTGTTCCACACGCGTCCGCTGGAAGAAGAAGCTGACAGTAGTAATTACGCGTTGATCCCAACGGCTGAAGTGCCGCTGACCAACCTGGTTCGCGATGCGATCATCGACGAAGACGATCTGCCGATCAAAATGACCGCCCACACGCCGTGCTTCCGTTCTGAAGCGGGATCCTACGGTCGTGATACCCGTGGTCTGATCCGTATGCACCAGTTCGACAAAGTTGAAATGGTGCAGATCGTACGCCCGGAAGATTCCATGGCTGCGCTCGAAGAGATGACCGGCCATGCGGAGAAAGTTCTGCAGCTGCTGGGTCTGCCGTACCGTAAAGTGGCGTTGTGCACCGGTGACATGGGCTTCAGCGCCTGTAAAACCTATGACCTCGAAGTCTGGGTGCCGGCGCAGAACACCTACCGTGAAATCTCCTCCTGCTCCAACGTCTGGGACTTCCAGGCGCGCCGTATGCAGGCTCGTTGCCGCAGCAAATCAGACAAGAAAACGCGTCTGGTTCACACGCTGAACGGCTCCGGACTGGCGGTAGGTCGTACCCTGGTGGCGGTGATGGAAAACTATCAGCAGCCAGATGGCCGTATTGAAATTCCGGAAGTTCTGCGCCCTTATATGCGCGGCCTTGAATTTATCGGCTAAATTTTACCGCTCTCTCAAAAGCGCCTTCGGGCGCTTTTTTTTTACCCCCTTCTTGATGCCGGGCAATAATCCCCCCGGTGAATGCCCGCATACTCCCTCAGTGTTAATCCAGCATAAAAAACTATAATAAACTTATTTCGTTATATAAATATCTATATAGCGATTGTCAGTGAACTGTGAGCAATCAAAGCGAGTATCCATGAAAATTAAAGCCCCCGATGCTTTACTGGCTGCCGAAGTAAGCCGGCGTGGTTTAATGAAAACCACGGCCATTGGCGGTCTGGCAATGGCCAGCAGTGCATTTACTTTACCCTTTACACGTATTGCCCACGCTGCCAACGCGCTGGCCCCCGTCAATGAGACGGTAACCTGGAGCGCGTGTACCGTGAACTGTGGTAGCCGTTGTCCGCTGCGGATGCATGTGGTTGATGGTGAAATCAAATACGTTGAAACCGACAATACCGGTGACGATAACTATGACGGCCTGCATCAGGTGCGCGCCTGCCTGCGCGGGCGTTCAATGCGTCGTCGGGTCTATAACCCCGATCGTCTGAAATACCCGATGAAGCGCGTCGGTAAGCGTGGTGAAGGTAAATTCGAGCGCATTAGCTGGGAAGAAGCCTTCGATACGATTGCCGGCAATATGCAGCGCCTGATTAAAGACTACGGAAACGAGTCAATCTATCTGAACTACGGCACCGGCACCCTCGGCGGCACCATGACCCGTTCCTGGCCACCGGGAAAAACGCTCATCGCACGTCTGATGAACTGCTGCGGCGGGTATCTCAACCATTATGGTGATTACTCGTCGGCGCAAATTGCCGCGGGGCTGAATTACACCTACGGTGGCTGGGCCGATGGCAACAGTCCATCGGATATTGAAAACAGCCAGCTAGTGGTGCTGTTTGGTAATAACCCTGGCGAAACGCGCATGAGCGGTGGCGGGGTGACCTACTATCTGGAACAGGCGCGGCAGAAATCCAATGCCCGGATGATCATCGTCGATCCGCGTTATACCGATACCGGTGCGGGCCGCGAAGATGAGTGGATCCCGATTCGTCCCGGTACCGATGCCGCGCTGATCTCCGCGCTGGCCTGGGTCATGATTACCGAAAACCGTGTCGATCAGCCATTCCTCGATAAATACTGTGTCGGCTACGACGAAAAAACGTTACCTGCCGATGCGCCAGCTAACGGCCACTACAAGGCCTATATTCTTGGCCAGGGTAGCGACGGTATTGCCAAAACCCCGCAGTGGGCCTCGATGATCACCGGTATTCCGGTCGATCGTATCGTGCAGCTGGCTCGCGAAATTGCGACTGCCAAACCGGCGTATATCAGCCAGGGATGGGGACCTCAGCGTCATGCCAATGGTGAAATTGCCACCCGCGCGATTTCAATGCTGGCGATTCTGACCGGTAACGTCGGGATCAATGGCGGCAACAGCGGCGCGCGTGAAGGCTCCTACGACCTGCCGTTTGAGCGTATGCCAACGTTTGAAAACCCGGTTGAAACCAGCATTTCAATGTTTATGTGGACCGACGCGATTGAACGGGGTCCGGAAATGACCGCGCTGCGCGACGGTGTCCGCGGCAAAGACAAGCTGGATGTGCCGATCAAAATGATCTGGAACTATGCCGGCAACTGCCTGATTAACCAGCACTCTGATATCAACCGCACGCATGAAATCCTGCAGGATGACAAGAAGTGCGAAATGATCGTGGTGATCGACTGCCACATGACCTCATCGGCAAAATATGCCGATATTCTGCTGCCCGACTGCACCGCTTCCGAGCAGATGGACTTCGCGCTGGATGCCTCCTGCGGCAACATGTCGTACGTGATCTTCACCGACCAGGTGATTAAACCGCGGTTTGAATGCAAGACCATTTATGACATGACCGCCGAGCTGGCAAAACGCATGGGCGTGGAGCAGAAGTTTACCGAAGGCCGTACCCAGGAAGGGTGGATGCGCCATCTGCATGAGCTGTCCCGCAAGGCGATCCCGGATTTGCCGGACTTCGACACCTTCCGCAAACAGGGGATTTACAAACAGCGCGACCCGGAAGGGCATCACGTTGCCTATAAAGCCTTCCGTGACGATCCGCAGGCCAATCCGCTGACCACCCCATCGGGCAAAATTGAGATCTACTCGCAGGCGCTGGCCAACATCGCCGCGACCTGGGAGCTGCCTGAGGGCGATGTGATCGACCCGCTGCCGATTTACACCCCCGGTTTTGAAAACTATAACGATCCGCTGATCGCGAAATTCCCGCTGCAGTTAACCGGTTTTCACTATAAATCACGAGTGCACTCGACCTATGGCAACGTTGATGTGCTGAAGGCAGCCTGTCGCCAGGAAATGTGGATCAACCCGCTCGATGCGAAGAAACGTGGCATCACCAACGGCGATCGTATTCGTATTTTCAACGATCGTGGTGAAGTGCATATCGAAGCCAAAGTGACGCCGCGCATGATGCCTGGCGTGGTCGCATTGGGCGAGGGCGCCTGGTATAACCCGGACGCAGGACGTGTGGATCAGGCGGGGAGCATCAACGTGCTCACCACCCAACGGCCATCGCCTTTGGCGAAAGGCAATCCATCGCACACTAACCTGGTCCAGGTCGAAAAGCTGTAAGGAATAACCGATGACAACTCAATACGGATTTTTTATCGATTCTGCTCGTTGTACCGGTTGTAAAACCTGCGAGCTGGCTTGTAAAGACTTCAAAAACTTAACGCCTGACGTCAGCTTCCGCCGTATTTATGAGTACGCGGGCGGCGACTGGCAGGAGGACAATGGCGTCTGGCATCAGGACGTCTTTGCCTATTACTTATCCATTGCCTGTAACCATTGTGAAGATCCGGCCTGCACCAAAGTCTGTCCGAGTGGCGCCATGCACAAGCGCGATGACGGGTTTGTCGTCGTCGATGAAGATGTGTGTATTGGCTGCCGCTACTGCCACATGGCCTGTCCGTACGGTGCGCCGCAGTACAACGCGGCGAAAGGACACATGACCAAGTGTGATGGCTGCTATGAACGTGTCGCCGACGGCAAAAAGCCGATCTGCGTCGAATCCTGCCCGCTGCGCGCGCTGGACTTTGGTCCGATTGAAGAGCTGCGTAAAAAACACGGTGAGCTGGCTGCGGTAGCTCCGCTGCCATCAGCTCATTTTACGAAACCCAGTATTGTCATCAAACCGAACGCTAACAGTCGTCCGTGCGGTGATACAACCGGCTATCTGGCCAACCCGAAGGAGGTGTGAGATGGGAAGTGGATGGCATGAATGGCCGCTGATGATCTTCACGGTCTTTGGACAGTGCGTCGCCGGGGGTTTTATCGTCCTGGCACTGGCGTTGATGAAAGGTGATTTATCGCGCGAGCAGCAACAGCGCGTAGTGCTGAGCATGTTCGGTTTATGGGTGCTGATGGGGATTGGCTTTATCGCCTCCACAATGCATCTGGGATCGC
Organism: Klebsiella sp. BIGb0399; assembly: GCF_003752615.1. Lineage (NCBI taxonomy): Bacteria > Pseudomonadati > Pseudomonadota > Gammaproteobacteria > Enterobacterales > Enterobacteriaceae > Klebsiella > Klebsiella sp. BIGb0399. The sequence goes on from NZ_RKHT01000006.1 coordinate 761,726, forward strand.
CCATGCGGGCCTTTAACTCGCTTAACCGCATCGGTGCCTCGTCACTGAGTAACGAAATTGCGAGCGGTGCGCTCTTCTTCGCCGTAGGCGGTATTGGCTGGCTGCTGGCAGTGATGAAAAAGCTGCCGGTCGGCTTGCGTAACCTCTGGCTGGTGGCGACGATGGTGCTGGGCGTTATCTTCGTCTGGATGATGGTGCGGGTGTACAACACCATTGATACCGTCCCGACCTGGTATAGCGTCTGGACGCCGCTGAGCTTCTTCCTGACGCTGTTAATCGGGGGGCCGCTGCTTGGGTATCTGCTGCTGCGCGTCGCTGGCGTTGACGGCTGGGCAATGCGTCTGCTGCCGGTTATCACCTTGCTGGCGCTGGTGGCGAGCGTCATCGTCGCCCTGATGCAAGGCAGCGAGCTGTCGACGATCCACAGCTCCATTCAGCAGGCTTCTGCGCTGGTACCGGATTACGGCTCGCTGATGGCCTGGCGTGTGGTGGCGTTAGCGCTGGCGCTGGCATGCTGGGTGATCCCGCTGCTTAAAGGCTATCAACCGGCGGTGCCGCTGTTAAGCTTGGCATTCGTACTGGTGCTGGTTGGTGAGATGCTCGGGCGTGGTGTGTTCTATGGTCTGCATATGACCGTCGGTATGGCGATCGCCAGCTGATATTGCTATTACGCCAGGGCGTCCTGCTCTGGCGTAATTAAAAAGTGCGATTGATTCATGAAATTTTTCTACTGATATTCCCGCCGTTATTTTCCAATAAATTAATAAAAACAATGGAATAATATAAAGAATAATTCTGTTGCCGTTCCGCTGGATAAAAAACTTCTATCGTTGCTCGTGAAACCGCGTCCCGCCTGATTTCTGGCGGATTGACAATGTTTTTTGCAGTGGCATGATGCGCACGAAATCTAAACTTCCTCACGGTTATACCCATGTCCATCTACACCCGGCCGGTGCAAATGTTGCTCTGCGGCCTGCTTCTTTTGACGCTGGCGATAGCGGTTTTAAACACCCTCGTCCCGCTTTGGCTCGCCCATGAAAATATGCCGACATGGCAGGTTGGTATGGTCGGTTCATCCTATTTCACCGGTAACCTGGTCGGTACGCTGCTGGCTGGATGGGTGATTAAGCGTCTTGGGTTTAACCGGAGCTATTATCTGGCTTCCCTGATTTTTGCGGTGGGCTGCGTGGGGCTGGGGATCACTATTGGTTTCTGGACCTGGCTAAGCTGGCGTTTTATCGCCGGCGTTGGCTGCGCGATGATTTGGGTGGTGGTGGAAAGTGCGCTGGTGTGTAGCGGAACGTCGCGTAGCCGCGGCCGTCTGCTCGCCGCCTATATGATGGTTTACTACGTGGGGACCGTGCTGGGCCAGCTGATGGTCAGCAAACTGCCGACGGACCTGATGAGCGTATTGCCGTGGGTCACCGCGATGGCACTGGCGGCGATCCTGCCTCTGCTGTTTACCCGTGTGGTTAATCAAAGCGATGAACCGCATGAGCCGGCTCGTATCTGGCCGATGCTCAGACTGCGTCAGGCGCGCCATGGCGTTAATGGCTGCATTATATCGGGGATCGTGCTGGGGTCGCTGTATGGCCTGATGCCGTTGTGGTTGAACCATCAGGGCGTGAGTGACGCCGGGATTGGTTTCTGGATGGCGGTAATGGTCAGCGCAGGGATCCTTGGCCAATGGCCAATTGGCCGCATGGCTGACCGCTACGGCCGTTTGCTGGTGCTGCGGGTACAGGTCTTTATCGTCATTCTGGGCTGCCTGGCAATGCTGAGCGGTGCCGCGATGGCGCCGGCGTTATTCATTCTTGGCGCCTCGGGCTTCACGCTCTATCCGGTGGCGATGGCGTGGGCCTGTGAAAAAGTCGAACGCCATCAGCTGGTGGCGATGAACCAGGCGTTGCTGATGAGCTATACCATCGGGAGCCTGCTTGGGCCAACCCTCACCGCGATGCTGATGCAGAGCTTCTCCGACAATCTGCTGTTTATTATGATTGCCAGCGTGTCGTTTATTTATCTGCTGACGCTGCTGCGCAAAGCCGGTCATCATCCGACCCCGGTGGCTCACGCCTGATTACAGCTGAAATATTGCCGGTAGGCGTTATACGTTTGCTGGCAAGAGTAGAAGGAAGAAGAGGGGCGCTTCCGGGGCAACGTTGATGCAGCCCCGGAAATGGCTAAAACGGCAGGGGAGTTAGTACATCACCTTGTGGCCATACTGCTCCAGAATGCCTTTCACCCGATCCATCGTCTCTTTCTTCGGCGGATGCACGCCATCAAGCTTGTACTCTTCACCCATCGCAACCCATTTATGTTTGCCTAACTCGTGATAAGGCAGCAGCTCGATTTTTTCGACGTTGCCCATGTCGCGGGTAAACTCACCTAGGCGATGGGCGGAGTCATCATCATCTGACCAGCCTGGCACCACGACGTAGCGGATCCAGACTTTGACATTTTTGTTCGACAGATAGCGGGCAAATTCCAGGGTACGATGGTTCGACACGCCAACCAGATTCTGGTGGATCTCATCGTTCATCTGCTTGAGGTCGAGCATGACCAGGTCGGTGACTTCCAGCAGTTCATCAATGACCGGATCGTAGCGGCGGACGAAGCCGTTAGTATCCAGACAGGTATGAATGCCTTCTTTCTGACAGGCGCGGAACCAGTCGCGCACAAACTCGGCCTGCAGAATGGCTTCACCGCCGGATGCCGTGACGCCGCCGCCGGAAGCATTCATAAAGTGGCGATAGGTCACCACCTCTTTCATCAGGCTTTCGACGGTGACTTCGGTACCGCCGTGGGTATCCCAGGTGTCACGGTTATGGCAATACAGGCAGCGCATCAGGCAGCCCTGGAAGAAGGTAATAAAGCGGATCCCTGGGCCATCGACGGTGCCACAGGATTCAAAGGAGTGAATACGGCCAATAGTTGACATTGCGGTGATATCTCCAGATTCGGCCCGTCCGGGGCCTGTGATGCACAGCTCAAACCGGCTGTGTTAAGTCTGTTTTGGCGGTTATCCATTGAGTATAGATAACGGACAAAAGAGACAGGGGTAGGTGCTAAAAAGGCCCCACTGACGTGGAGCCTTTATTATACGCTTTTTACTTTGCGATTTCAGTCAGTACCCATCGTCTTTCAGGCTGTATCTTTGTTGGCTTCGTTCACTCACCCGAATCACTTACTTGAGTAAGCTCATCGGGATTCGTGCACTTGCCGCCGCGATGCAACCCGAAATCCATTGGGTAGCACCAATTACATGGTCTGAGTGAAGGTACGGGTAATAACGTCCTGCTGCTGTTCTTTAGTCAGGGAGTTAAAACGTACTGCGTAGCCAGATACACGGATGGTCAGCTGCGGATATTTTTCCGGGTTTTCCATCGCGTCGAGCAGCATTTCGCGGTTCATAACGTTGACGTTCAGGTGCTGACCGCCTTCGATTGACGCTTCGTGGTGGAAGTAACCATCCATCAGGCCAGCCAGGTTGGTTTTACGAACTTCGTCGTCTTTACCCAGTGCGTTCGGAACGATAGAGAAGGTATAAGAAATACCATCTTTTGCGTAAGCAAACGGCAGTTTAGCAACGGAGGTCAGAGAGGCAACAGCACCTTTCTGGTCACGGCCGTGCATCGGGTTAGCACCTGGTCCGAACGGTGCGCCAGCGCGACGACCATCTGGGGTGTTACCGGTTTTCTTACCATAAACCACGTTAGAGGTGATGGTCAGAACGGACTGAGTCGGGATAGCGTTGCGATAGGTGGTCAGTTTCTGAATTTTCTTCATGAAACGTTCAACCAGGTCAACTGCCATGTCATCAACGCGAGAGTCGTTGTTACCAAACTGCGGGTATTCGCCTTCGATTTCGAAGTCAATCGCCAGACCGTCTTCGTCACGAATCGGTTTAACTTTCGCATATTTGATAGCAGACAGGGAGTCAGCCGCAACGGACAGACCTGCGATACCACATGCCATGGTGCGAACAACATCACGGTCGTGCAGTGCCATCAGGGAAGCTTCGTAGCTGTACTTATCATGCATGTAGTGGATGATGTTCAGCGCGGTGACGTACTGTTTAGCCAGCCAGTCCATGAAGTGATCCATGCGATCCATCACTTCGTCGAAGTTCAGGACGTCGCCTTTGATCGGTTCAGATTTAGGACCAACCTGCATTTTCAGTTTTTCATCAACGCCGCCGTTGATAGCGTACAGCATGGTTTTCGCGAGGTTTGCACGCGCACCGAAGAACTGCATTTGCTTACCAACAACCATCGGGCTTACGCAGCAAGCGATAGCATAGTCGTCGTTGTTGAAGTCCGGACGCATCAGGTCATCGTTCTCATACTGCAGAGAAGAGGTATCGATGGACACTTTCGCGGCGAATTTTTTGAAGCTCAGTGGCAGTTTTTCAGACCACAGAATAGTGATGTTCGGCTCCGGAGACGGCCCCATGGTGTACAGGGTGTTCAGGAAGCGGAAGCTGTTTTTGGTAACCAGAGTACGGCCATCAACGCCCATACCACCGATAGATTCAGTTGCCCAAATCGGGTCACCGGAGAACAGTTCATCATATTCAGGAGTACGCAGGAAACGAACCATACGCAGTTTCATGACCAGGTGGTCAATCATTTCCTGAGCGTCTTGCTCGGTGATTTTACCGGCTTTCAGGTCACGTTCGATGAAGATATCCAGGAAGCTGGAAGTACGACCGAAGGACATTGCCGCGCCGTTCTGAGATTTAACGGCAGCCAGGTAACCGAAGTAGGTCCACTGGATTGCTTCTTGTGCAGTTTTTGCCGGCGCAGAGATATCGCAGCCATATTTTGCTGCCATTTCTTTGATCTGACCCAGAGCACGATACTGCTCGGAGATCTCTTCACGCAGACGGATGGTCGCTTCCAGATCTTCGCCATTTTCCAGTCTTTCTTGCAGAGACAGGAACTGAGCGTATTTGTCTTTCATCAGGAAGTCGATACCGTACAGCGCAACGCGACGGTAGTCACCGATGATACGGCCACGGCCATACGCATCTGGCAGACCGGTTAGAACACCGGATTTACGGCAGTTCAGGATGTCTTTGGTGTAAACATCAAAAACGCCCTGGTTGTGAGTTTTACGGTATTCAGTAAAGATTTTTTTCAGCATCGGGTCCAGTTCGCGATTGTACGCTTTGCAGGAACCTTCAACCATTTTGATGCCACCGAACGGGATAATCGCACGTTTCAGCGGAGCTTCAGTTTGCAGACCAACGATTTTCTCGAGGGCTTTTTCAATGTAGCCAGCGTCATGAGAAGTGATGGTGGATGCAAGGGAAGTGTCGAAATCAACAGGCGCGTGAGTGCGGTTTTCCTGTTTAACACCTTCCATTACGTTGTCCCACAGCTTGGTTGTCGCGTCAGTTGCGCCAGCCAGGAAGGACTCGTCACCTTCATACGGGGTGTAGTTTTTCTGGATAAAGTCACGTACGTTGACTTCTTTCTGCCAGTCACCTTTCGCAAAACCTTCCCAGGCTGTGGCTAACTTTTCATTAAGCTCGGACATGTAACACCTACCTTCTTAAGTGGATTTTTTATTTACTGCCTGAAACGACCCTTAGTGATGGTCGTCGCCACGCAGGTAAATGACCCAGTATGTCAACCCAACCAGCAGACCACCGCCGATAATGTTCCCGATAGTTACCGGAATCAGGTTATCAGTAATGAAGTTCATGACGGTCAGGTGAGAGAAATTTTCCGGAGCTGAACCGATAGCGGTCCAAAATTCCGGGCTTGCAAAGTCGCGGATTACGATACCCATCGGGATCATAAACATATTAGCGATACTGTGCTCAAAGCCGCTGGCAACGAACATGGCGACGGGTAATACCATAATCATGGCTTTATCCATCAGGCTGCGACCGGAGTAGCTCATCCACACCGCCAGACAGACCATCAGGTTCGCCAGGATACCCAGGCACACGGCTTCAATAAATGTATGATGCATTTTATGGTCAGCGGTTTGCAGGACGTTGAGGCCCCATCCACCGTTGGCGGCCATATACTCGCCAGACAACCACATGAGCAATACAAACAACAATGCGCCTATCAGGTTACCAACATAGACGTTGAGCCAGTTTCTTGCCAGTTGACCCCAGGTAATTCGTCCGCTGGCTTTTGCCACGACGATAAGTACGGTAGAGGTAAACAGGTCAGCACCGCAAATAACACAAAGAATCAGGCCCAGGGAGAAACAGACCCCACCGATCAACTTGGCAATCCCGAAAGGCATTGCGGCTGTGCCGGTTGTCGCAGTGATATAGAAGACAAAAGCGATTGAGATGAACACACCAGCGGTAATCGCCAGATAAAACGTCTTCATCGGGTGCTTTGTCGCTTTATAGACACCTGCTTCTTCGGCAACTTTCGCCATGGCAGCAGGGAGTAAAAGATCAAAAGGGTTGTCAGCTTTCACACTAACTCTCTCTTTATAAAAGTTGGCGGTGAGATACTAACAAAGCATTATAGAAGGGAATTTGATGTAGATCATATCCTACCGGAACTATAAGCCCTTTATATGTATGGTTTTGTGATTTATTGATATTAAATATTTGATTTTTATTGAAAAAATAAATTTTAAAATTTACAACTTATGTTGATTTTTTTCATTTTTGGGGGCGGATGACGGTTAATTAAAATGGGGTACTTTTATTAAAATTAACAACCGTAATTTAAAGCGTGAAAAAAATTTACGACAAATTAACGTTGCGTCCACAATTCTGCGCGGTTGCCTGTGAAGCTGTAAAAACGGGGCCATTTACGGCCCCGCTGATGTCCTGCACGCTAGCGTTTATTTATGCCAGAAGGCCGCTTTTGCGCGCTGCAGTTTTTCGTATGCCTGCAGTAAAGACTGATGGGCCGGGAAGGCCTTGAGATCGCTATCAACCGGCTGCAGGCCGTAGAACGGAGCTTCACCGCTCAGCGCCGCGCTGGCGGCTTCAACCGCGTCAGCCCCGTACATGCGCACAAAGGCATTCAGGTACTGCAGAGGTTGACGCTCGTCTTCCTGACTGAGCAGCAACAGCGTCTGCAGGCAGCGATAGTAGTTGGCGCGTTCAGCACTGAAGATGGAGGCATTGAATTCAATGGTCCATTCAGTCCAGATTAACGCCTGGTCCAGATCGCCGCCGGCCAGTGCCAGCATAGCTTTCAGTTCACCAATACGTAGGGTGTACCAGCCGTTGTCTTTACCCGTTGCCAGGCCCAGCAGCTCGCGTACGCGGGTAAAGTCATCGTTCCCCTCGTCGTCCAGCTGTTCGATCAGCGCCAGATAATCTTCTTTTTCCCACTCACTGCCTGGCAGCGAAAGGATTGTGTCGCGCAGATGGCTGCCCATGCTGTTATTCGCCAGCCACAGATCTTCTGCCGGATAAATGTCGGACATTCCCGGCACGATGATACGGCAGGCGTAGACGCTCAGGTGCTCGTAGTCGGCGATATATACGTCTTTATCTTCTTCTTTGAAGATGGCCATCAGGGTGGCGAACTCTTGCTCCGTCGTACCGGAGAAGCTCCAGTCGACAAACGGATAGTCGGCATCCTGCTTGAACATATCCCAGGAGATCAAACCGCTGGAATCAATGAAGTGGGTTTCAAGGTTGGCATGTTCGGCCACTTCTTCGTCATCGAAGGTTGGCGGCGTGAAGACGTCGAGGTCCTTCAGGCTGCGGCCTTGCAGCAGTTCGGTAACGGTACGCTCCAGGGCGACACCGAAGTCCGGGTGGGCACCGAAAGAGGCGAAGCAGGTGCCGTTAGCCGGGTTAAACAGCACCACGCAGATAACCGGATATTTGCCGCCCAGCGAGCCATCGTAAGCAAAGATAGGGAAACCTTCTGCTTCTAGTTTGGCGATAGATTCCACCACGCCCGGATAGCGCGCCATCACCTCGGCAGGGATTTCCGGCAGGCTGATGCTTTCGGCAATGATACGGTTTTTAATGTGACGCTCGAAGACTTCTGACAGCGCCTGGACGCGGGCTTCATTCGCGGTGTTGCCCGCTGACATCCCGTTTGATACATACAAGTTGCCGACGATATTCATTGGAATATAGACGGTTTCGCCATCGGACTGGCGGGTGAACGGCAGGCCGCATACCCCGCGATCGTCGTTACCGGACTGCAGATCGACCAGCATGCTGGCCGTCAGTTGATCGTCAGGATCGTAGAAGGCGCGCAGGCGCGGATCCAGCAGGCCTTCCGGCACTTCGTCATCTTCGGTCAGCGGGAACCATTTTTCATTCGGATAGTGGACGAACGGCCCGTTGGCGATGGTTTCGCCTAACCAGAAGTCAGCGAAAAAGTAGTTGGTGGACAGGCGTTCAAAATATTCGCCCAACGCTGAGGCCAGCGCCGCTTTTTTAGTTGCCCCTTTGCCGTTGGTGAAGCACAGCGAGCAGGCTTTATCGCGGATATGGACGGACCACACGTGCGGTACCGGATTCAGCCATGAGGCCTCTTCAATATCAAATCCGAGGTCGAGCAACTTTTGCTGGAAGCGCGCGATGGAGTCTTCCAGGGCGGCGTCTTTTCCGGGTATAAATGTTTGAGTCATGGCGATCACTTTTATCGTACGTAAAGCGCGCAATGATACGGCTTTTAGATGACAGGCGCTATCTCGTTGCGCAGAGGAATGCATCACTGCTTTCTTATCGTTCGATCGGCTCAATTTCCAGGGGAAGGATAAATGCAGCAGGGTTGAAGGCAGAGGCGGTAATTCCAGCGCAATGGCAGCAATTATGTCGGTTTTATGACGTCAAGATGGCAGATTCTTTTGTGTGACGGGGAACGCATTTCACCCCCGGCCAGTTTTACCCATTGCGGTGCGTGTCACTGAATGATAAAACCGATATATACATCCTCTTTCCAACCGCCTCTTTGCTGGCTCAGTCTGCTTACCCTGGTTGCTACTCTCAGCGCCTGGTCACGCCCGGACCTGTCATCTTGACGCGTGTGGAATAGATGTGGTGCACCGATACAGGGATTACTGATAGCCCGCGGCGGTTCGCGAGCAAATAACATAGCAACGTGGTGAGGGGAAATGGCTCAGGTCTATAACTTTAGTTCGGGCCCGGCAATGCTGCCGGCGGAAGTTCTCAAACTGGCGCAGCAAGAACTGTGCAACTGGCAGGGGCTGGGTACGTCGGTGATGGAGATCAGCCACCGTGGTAAAGAGTTTATCCAGGTGGCCGAGACGGCGGAACAGGATTTTCGCGATCTGCTCAATATCCCTTCCAACTATAAAGTTTTATTCTGCCACGGCGGCGGTCGCGGGCAGTTCGCCGGTGTTCCGCTGAACCTGCTCGGTGATAAAACCACCGCTGACTATGTTGATGCCGGCTACTGGGCCGCCAGCGCAATCAAAGAAGCGAAGAAATATTGTTCACCGAACAGCATTGACGCCAAAGTGACGGTTGATGGCCTGCGCGCGGTGAAACCGATGAGCGAATGGCAACTGACGCCGGGTGCAGCCTACCTGCACTATTGCCCGAACGAAACCATCGATGGCATCGCGATTAATGAAACGCCCAATTTTGCCGACGACGTGGTTGTTGCGGCGGACTTCTCCTCCACCATTCTGTCTTCCCCTATCGATGTCAGCCGTTACGGCGTGATCTACGCGGGCGCGCAGAAAAACATCGGTCCGGCAGGCCTGACGCTGGTGATTGTGCGTGAAGATCTGCTGGGTAAAGCCAGCATCGCGTGTCCTTCGATCCTTGACTACTCCGTGCTGGATGCCAACGACTCGATGTTCAACACCCCGCCGACCTTTGCCTGGTACCTGGCGGGCCTGGTGTTCAAATGGCTGAAAGAGCAGGGCGGTGTTGCCGTTATGGACAACATCAACCAGCAAAAAGCCGATTTACTCTACGGTGTCATCGATAACAGCGGCTTCTATCGTAACGACGTCGCCGCGGCTAACCGCTCGCGGATGAACGTGCCGTTCCAGCTGGCTGACAGCGCGCTGGATAAGCTGTTCCTTGAAGAGTCCTTCGCTGCAGGTCTGCATGCGCTGAAAGGCCACCGCGTGGTTGGCGGGATGCGTGCTTCTATCTATAACGCGATGCCGCTGGCGGGCGTGAAGGCACTGACCGACTTTATGCAGGACTTTGAACGCCGCCACGGCTGATCACCGTTCTGCTTTTCATCCCCGCAGCCGGTCTGCGGGGTTTTTATTCTGTTTGTTTGAGAGTTGAGTTTGATGGAATCCCTGACGTTACAACCCATTGCGCGAGTGGATGGCACCGTAAACCTGCCTGGGTCAAAAAGTGTCTCTAACCGCGCTTTGCTGCTGGCGGCATTAGCCCGTGGCACCACGGTGCTGACCAACCTGCTGGACAGCGACGATGTACGCCACATGCTGAATGCCCTGAGCGCCCTGGGAGTTCATTACACCCTGTCTTCTGACCGTACCCGTTGTGACGTTGTCGGTAACGCGGGTCCGCTGCAGGCCGGTAATGCCCTCGAGCTGTTCCTCGGTAACGCCGGAACCGCCATGCGTCCGCTGGCGGCGGCGCTGTGTCTGGGTAGCAACGATATCGTGCTGACCGGCGAACCGCGCATGAAAGAACGCCCGATTGGTCACCTGGTCGATGCCCTTCGCCAGGGCGGCGCACAAATTGATTATCTGGAGCAGGAAAACTACCCGCCTCTGCGTCTGCGCGGCGGTTTTGCCGGCGGCCAGGTGGAAGTGGACGGCAGCGTCTCCAGCCAGTTCCTGACCGCGCTGCTGATGGCGGCTCCGCTGGCGCCGCAGGATACTGTTATCGCCATTAAAGGCGAACTGGTGTCAAAACCGTATATCGATATCACGCTGCATCTGATGAAAACCTTCGGCGTTGAGGTCGAAAACCAGGCCTACCAGCGTTTCGTGGTTAAAGGCAATCAGCAGTACCAGTCGCCGGGTGATTACCTGGTTGAAGGGGATGCCTCATCGGCATCGTACTTCCTCGCTGCAGGCGCGATTAAAGGCGGCACGGTGAAAGTGACCGGTATTGGCCGTAACAGCGTTCAGGGCGATATTCGTTTTGCTGACGTGCTGGAAAAAATGGGCGCTACCGTTACCTGGGGCGACGATTTTATTGCCTGTACCCACGGCGAACTGAACGCCATCGATATGGATATGAACCATATTCCGGATGCGGCAATGACCATCGCCACCGCGGCGCTGTTCGCAAAAGGGACCACCACGCTGCGTAATATCTATAACTGGCGCGTCAAAGAGACCGACCGTCTGTTTGCGATGGCAACTGAACTGCGTAAAGTGGGCGCTGAAGTGGAAGAGGGCGAGGATTACATCCGCATTACGCCTCCGCTGACGCTGCAGTTTGCGGAGATTGGCACCTATAACGATCACCGTATGGCAATGTGCTTCTCGCTGGTGGCGCTTTCCGATACGCCGGTGACGATTCTCGACCCGAAGTGTACGGCGAAAACCTTCCCGGATTACTTCGAGCAGCTGGCGCGAATCAGCACCCTGGCGTAATGCGCTTCGGTAAGACGTAAAACAAAAAGTAAAACATTGTCATCTCCCGGGCTGATATTCCATCAGCCCGCTATAATTGCGCAATTCTTCTGCGATCCTTTTCTGGTAGTCCGTAATTTGCAAGCAATGCTCACTTTCCCGCGTATAGATGCGTATAATGCGCGGCGTTTACATTCTATGCGCCTTGCTGAAGGAGAAAAAGATGACGGCAACGATTCCGGTAATCACCATTGATGGGCCTGGCGGTGCGGGTAAGGGCACATTGTGCAAGGCAATGGCAGAAGCGCTGAGCTGGCATCTGCTGGATTCCGGTGCCATCTATCGCGTGCTGGCACTCGCCGCGCTGCATCACCATGTAGATGTTGAATCTGAAGAGGCGCTGGTGCCGCTGGCCGCGCATCTGGACGTGCGTTTTATCTCTACTGACGGCAGTCTCGAAGTGGTGCTTGAAGGCGAAGACGTCAGCGCTGAGATCCGTACTCAGGAAGTCGCCAATACCGCCTCGAAAGTGGCGGCGTTTCCACGCGTGCGCGAAGCCTTATTGCGTCGCCAGCGTGCGTTCCGCGAATTGCCGGGCCTGATTGCCGACGGACGCGACATGGGAACCGTAGTATTTCCCGATGCGCCAGTGAAAATTTTCCTTGATGCATCCGCTGAAGAGCGCGCCCATCGGCGCATGCTGCAGTTGCAGGATAAGGGCTTTAGTGTTAACTTTGAACGTCTTTTGTCCGAGATAAAAGAGCGTGACGATCGCGACCGAAATCGCAGCGTGGCGCCGCTTGTCCCGGCTGCTGATGCGTTAGTTCTCGATTCTACTGAACTAAACATTGAGCAAGTAATTGAAAAAGCGCTACACTATGCGCGCGAAAAACTGGCAGTCGCCTGATCGTTAAGCGACACGGCCTCCGAATTATAGCAGTACCCCCGCAGCAATGGAGTGTTAGCGGGTATGTTAAACAACCCCATCCGGCACGGAGCCAGGTGGACGTTAAATATGAAACCTGAAGATTAAACATGACTGAATCTTTTGCTCAACTATTTGAAGAATCCTTAAAAACAATCGAAACCCGTCCGGGTTCCATCGTTCGTGGTGTTGTTGTTGCTATCGACAAAGATATCGTACTGGTTGACGCCGGTCTGAAATCTGAGTCTGCCATTCCGGCAGAGCAGTTCAAAAACGCCCAGGGCGAGCTGGAAATCCAGGTTGGTGACGAAGTTGACGTTGCTCTGGATGCAGTAGAAGACGGCTTCGGTGAAACCCTGCTGTCCCGTGAGAAAGCTAAACGTCACGAAGCTTGGATCACGCTGGAAAAAGCTTACGAAGAAGCTGAAACTGTAGTCGGTGTCATCAACGGCAAAGTTAAAGGTGGCTTCACTGTTGAGCTGAATGGTATTCGCGCGTTCCTGCCAGGCTCCCTGGTTGACGTTCGTCCAGTTCGCGACACGCTGCACCTGGAAGGCAAAGAGCTTGAGTTCAAAGTAATCAAGCTGGACCAGAAGCGTAACAACGTTGTTGTTTCCCGTCGTGCTGTTATCGAATCCGAAAACAGTGCAGAACGCGATCAGCTGCTGGAAAACCTGCAGGAAGGCATGGAAGTCAAAGGTATCGTTAAGAACCTCACTGACTACGGCGCATTCGTTGATCTGGGCGGCGTTGACGGCCTGCTGCACATCACCGACATGGCGTGGAAACGCGTTAAGCACCCGAGCGAAATCGTAAACGTTGGCGACGAAATCACTGTTAAAGTGCTGAAGTTCGACCGCGAGCGTACTCGTGTATCTCTGGGCCTGAAACAGCTGGGCGAAGATCCGTGGGTAGCTATCGCTAAGCGTTATCCGGAAGGTACCAAACTGACCGGTCGCGTGACCAACCTGACCGACTACGGCTGCTTCGTTGAAATCGAAGAAGGCGTTGAAGGCCTGGTTCACGTATCCGAAATGGATTGGACCAACAAAAACATCCACCCGTCCAAAGTTGTTAACGTTGGCGACGTAGTGGAAGTTATGGTTCTGGATATCGACGAAGAACGTCGTCGTATCTCCCTGGGTCTGAAGCAGTGCAAAAACAACCCGTGGCAGCAGTTTGCGGAAACCCACAACAAGGGCGACCGTGTTGAAGGTAAAATCAAGTCTATCACTGACTTCGGTATCTTCATCGGCCTGGACGGCGGCATCGACGGCCTGGTTCACCTGTCTGACATCTCCTGGAACGTTGCAGGCGAAGAAGCAGTACGTGAATACAAAAAAGGCGACGAAATCGCAGCAGTTGTTCTGCAGGTTGACGCAGAGCGTGAGCGTATCTCTCTGGGCGTTAAACAGCTCGCAGAAGATCCGTTCAACAACTGGGTTGCACTGAACAAGAAAGGCGCAATCGTAAACGGTAAAGTCACTGCAGTTGACGCTAAAGGCGCAACCGTAGAACTGGCTGACGGCGTTGAAGGTTACCTGCGCGCTTCTGAAGCTTCCCGCGACCGCGTTGAAGATGCAACTCTGGTTCTGAGCGTTGGCGACGACGTTGAAGCTAAGTTCACCGGCGTTGATCGTAAAAACCGCGCAATCAGCCTGTCTGTTCGTGCTAAAGACGAAGCTGATGAGAAAGATGCAATCGCAACTGTTAACAAACAGGAAGATGCAAACTTCTCTAACAACGCAATGGCTGAAGCTTTCAAAGCAGCTAAAGGCGAGTAATCTTAGTCATTCAGGTTACAACAACCTGAATTATGACGAGTTTACTTGACAGATTGCAGGATTCGTCCTGTAATCATGCACAAAGGGCGGCTACGGCCGCCCTTGTTTAAAGCAGTTAGCTAATTTGCCTTGAAGGAAACCGGAGGAATAATGACCAAGTCCGAATTGATAGAACGACTTGCCAGCCAGCAATCTCACATTCCTGCGAAAGCGGTTGAAGATGCTGTTAAAGAGATGCTGGAGCATATGGCCTCAACGCTTGCTCAAGGTGAGCGCATTGAAATCCGCGGTTTCGGCAGCTTCTCTTTGCACTATCGAGCACCTCGCACCGGGCGTAACCCGAAAACTGGCGATAAAGTCGAACTGGAAGGTAAGTACGTTCCGCACTTTAAGCCTGGGAAAGAACTACGCGACCGCGCCAATATTTACGAAGAGTAAGTCTCGCCAGACGGCGACCACGTACTCCGAAGATAAAAAAAGCACCTCACTGGTGCTTTTTTTATGCCCGCAATTTGCTGCTCCTCGCAGTTTATTCTCCGCTTTGCAGCACTCCGACCAATTCTGTGGAAACCGCAATCCATAGCCGATGGACGACAGCTGACGCTCTCCCGCATTCACGCAATACTTCCCGCTAACAGGGAGGTCTCCATGCGTTTATCACAGCTGGCAGGGTGCGTCATTGCCGGAATATTTCCGCTGTTGGTACTGCCGGTGCTGCCGACGCTGAGCACCATTCAGGGATGTATCCTCGGGGCCATCGCGATCTCGTTTTCCCGCTATGTCGTCTTACGCTACCTGGCGCTGACCATCCTCTTTTTTGCCTGGGGCGCGCTGAGCGCCCATCAGGCACTCTGGCCAACCCGCGCATTGGCCGGTAGCCACCCGTCGGTTGAGATAACGCTGACCGCGACCGACGCCGGGACAACCCATCAGGGGGTTATCACCCACCTGAACGGGCAGCGGCTGTTTCCGGCCCCGGGGATTACGCTGTATGGCAATCCTCTTCCCATTGCGCCTTGTGCCGGGCAGCGCTGGAAGATGGCGGTCCGGCTTCGTCCGGTCCATAGCCAGCTTAACGCCGGAGGCTTTGACAGCCAGCGCTACGCGCTATCGCAGCATCGTTCTCTGAGCGGCCGCTTTACCTCTGCACAAGCGCTCGACCCTGAATGCAGCTATCGGGCGCGCTTTCTGGCCTCGCTGGGTCATACTCTCGCGGCATTCCCCTGGCAGCCAGTGATCCTCGGCCTCGGGATGGGGGAGCGCCTGGTGATCCCCGGGGATATCAAACGCCTGATGCAAGAGACCGGAACCTCCCATCTGATGGCGATCTCTGGTTTGCATATCGCGCTAGGTGCGCTGCTGGGTGGGCTGGCAGTACGTGGCCTGCAGTTCTTTTTCCCCTGCCGATGGATCAACTGGAAAACGCCGTTACTCGCGGGACTGATCTGTGCCCTCGGTTACGCCTGGTTGACCGGCATGCAGCCGCCGGCCCTGCGGACCTGTATTGCGCTGGGCACGGCGGTCGCTTTGCGATTATCCGGCAAGCGCTGGTCGCCCTGGCAGGTGTGGTTATGCTGTATTGGCGCGATTCTGCTTGCCGACCCGCTGGCGGTGTTATCGGATAGCCTGTGGCTTTCGGTATTTGCAGTCGCAACGCTGATTTTCTGGTATCAGGTTGTGCCCGTGTCGTTGCACAACTGGCGTTGGCCGTTGCGGCAGCTACTGGCATTAAGTCACCTGCAGCTGGGCCTGATGTTTTTACTGCTGCCCATTCAGATTGTTATTTTCCATGGCATCAGCCTGACCTCCTGGTTGGCTAATCTTATTGCCGTGCCGCTGGTTACCTTTGTTATCGTTCCCTGCATTCTGCTGGCCATGTTGCTGCATCTCAGTGGTCCCACGTTTCTCGAGATGGCGTTGTGGCCGCTGGCTGACCGTCTGCTGGTCGGATTATTCTGGTTTTTACGGCTGTTACCGTCAGGGTGGCTGAGCCTGGATTTCCGCTGGGCCGGGGTGAGCCTGCTGCCCTGGCTGTGGCTCCTTATCTGGCGCTTTCATGCCTGGCGTTCGCTCCCGGCGCTGTGCCTCAGCAGCACCGTGCTGTTGAGCTGGCCGTTATGGCGCCCGTTGCCGCAGGGGGAGTGGCGGGTCACGATGCTTGATGTCGGGCAGGGGCTGGCGCTGGTTATTGAACGTGAAGGGGCGGCGATTCTCTATGATACCGGGTTGGCCTGGCCCGGTGGCGATAGTGGGCAGCAGATTATTATCCCGTGGTTGCGCTGGCATAACCTGCGTCCTGAGGGGATTATTTTGAGTCATGAACACCTCGATCATCGCGGCGGTCTGAATTCGTTGTTGCAGGCCTGGCCCGGCCTGTGGATCCGCAGTCCGCTTGGCTGGCAGGGGCATCTCCCGTGCCGGCGAGGCGAAAGCTGGCGCTGGCAGGGATTGACCTTCCGCGCACTCTGGCCGCTCCCGGAGGCAAACACGACGGGCAATAATCGCTCCTGCGTGGTGCGCATTGACGATGGCAAACACAGCATTCTGTTAACCGGAGATATTGAAATTCCAGCAGAACGCGCGATGATGAGTCACTACTGGCAGCATCTTGCGTCTACACTTATCCAGGTCCCGCATCATGGCAGCAATACGTCGTCTTCCCTCGCGCTGTTGCAGCGGGTGGGCGGGGCGGCGGCGCTGGCGTCGGTGTCGCGATACAATGCCTGGCGCATGCCAGCGGATAAGGTTGTGCAGCGCTACCGGCAGCAAGGTTACCGGTGGTTCGATACGCCCCATCAGGGGCAAATAACGGTTATTTTTTCCGCAGAAAGCTGGCAAATCCACGGCTTACGAGATCAACTTTTACCGCGTTGGTATCATCAGTGGTTTGGCGAGACCGTGGATAACGGGTAGAATATGCGGCTATTTCAACATAAGCTGGTTTATTGAATGCAGAACGATAAAGATCTCTCCACGTGGCAGACCTTCCGCCGACTCTGGCCGATTATAGCGCCATTTAAACCCGGACTGATCGTCGCGGCAGTTGCGTTAGTCTTTAACGCAGCTAGTGATACTTTCATGTTATCGCTTCTTAAACCGTTATTGGATGATGGTTTTGGTAAAACGGATCGCTCAGTGCTGCTATGGATGCCGCTGGTGGTGATCGGCCTGATGGTGCTACGTGGTGTCACCAGCTACATTTCAAGCTATTGTATCTCCTGGGTTTCCGGAAAAGTGGTTATGACGATGCGTCGTCGTCTGTTCAGCCATATGATGGGAATGCCGGTCTCGTTCTTCGATAAGCAGTCCACGGGGACGTTGCTGTCACGTATTACCTATGACTCCGAACAGGTGGCGTCATCCTCTTCCAGCGCGTTGATTACCGTGGTGCGTGAAGGCGCCTCGATCATCGGTCTGTTTGTGATGATGTTCTATTACAGCTGGCAGCTGTCGCTGATCCTCATCGTGCTGGCGCCTATCGTCTCCATCGCGATTCGTGTGGTCTCCAAGCGTTTTCGTAATATCAGTAAAAATATGCAGAATACGATGGGGCAGGTGACCACCAGCGCTGAGCAGATGCTGAAAGGCCATAAAGAAGTGCTGATGTTTGGCGGCCAGGGCGTAGAAACCAAGCGTTTTGATAAGGTCAGCAACAAGATGCGTTTGCAGGGGATGAAAATGGTCTCTGCCTCGTCAATCTCTGATCCCATCATTCAGCTGATTGCCTCGCTGGCACTGGCGTTTGTCCTCTATGCGGCGAGCTTCCCAAGCGTGATGGAAACGTTGACCGCCGGTACGATCACCGTGGTGTTCTCTTCGATGATTGCCCTGATGCGTCCGCTGAAATCACTGACTAACGTCAACGCCCAGTTCCAGCGCGGTATGGCGGCCTGTCAGACGCTGTTTGCTATCCTCGATTCCGAGCAGGAAAAAGACGAAGGTAAGCTGGTGATTGAGCGTGCGAAGGGCAACCTTGAGTTCAACAATGTCACCTTCACCTACCCAGGGCGTGAAACGCCGGCTCTGCGCAATATCGACCTGAACATTCAGGAAGGTAAAACGGTTGCTCTGGTCGGGCGTTCCGGGTCGGGCAAATCGACCATCGCCAGCCTGATTACCCGCTTTTATGATATCGATGAAGGCCAGATTAAGCTGGATGGTCACGATCTGCGTGAATATACCCTGGCCTCTCTGCGTAATCAGGTGGCGCTGGTGTCACAAAACGTCCATCTGTTCAACGATACCGTGGCGAACAACATCGCCTACGCCCGTACGGACGAGTACAGCCGCGAGCAGATTGAAGAAGCCGCGCGGATGGCCTATGCGATGGACTTTATCAGCAAAATGGATAACGGCCTTGATACCGTTATTGGTGAGAATGGCGTCCTGCTCTCCGGCGGTCAGCGCCAGCGTATTGCCATCGCGCGAGCGCTGCTGCGTAACAGCCCGATTCTGATCCTCGACGAAGCAACCTCGGCGCTGGATACCGAATCTGAACGCGCCATCCAGGCGGCACTGGACGAACTGCAAAAAAACCGCACTTCGCTGGTGATTGCGCACCGCCTGTCTACCATCGAGCAAGCCGACGAAATCGTCGTGGTAGAAGATGGCCGCATCGTAGAACGTGGCAGCCATGCCGATCTGCTGGAGCATCGTGGCGTCTATGCCCAACTGCATAAGATGCAGTTTGGCCAATGATTGCCCGAATCTGGTCCGGTGAGTCGCCGTTATGGCGGCTGTTGCTCCCGCTCTCCTGGCTGTATGGCCTGGTGAGTGGGCTGATTCGCCTCAGCTACCGGCTGGGGCTGAAGAAAGCCTGGCGCGCGCCGGTACCAGTGGTGGTTGTCGGTAACCTGACCGCCGGGGGCAACGGTAAGACCCCGGTGGTTATCTGGCTGGTGGAACAACTCCAGCAGCGCGGCATTCGCGTTGGCGTGGTGTCCCGCGGCTATGGCGGGAAAGCGGCAAGCTATCCGTTGCTGCTGGGCGCCAGCACCAGTACCGCCGAAGCCGGTGACGAACCGGTGCTGATTTTCCAACGAACCGGAGCGCCGGTTGCCGTCTCGCCGGTTCGCAGCGATGCGGTACGCGCTCTGCTTGCAGCCCACGACCTCCAGCTCATTGTTACCGATGACGGCCTGCAGCACTATAAGCTGGCGCGGGACAAAGAAATCGTGGTGATTGACGGCGTGCGTCGTTTTGGCAATGGCTGGTGGCTACCGGCCGGGCCGATGCGCGAACGCGCATCACGCCTGCAGAGCGTCGACGCCATCATCGTGAACGGCGGCGTGGCGCGAACGGGTGAAATGCCGATGCAATTGCGTCCGGGGCTGGCGGTGAATTTACTCAGCGGTGAACGGCGTGATGTGGCCTCATTCGACAATGTTGTCGCTATGGCCGGAATCGGTCATCCTCCGCGGTTCTTCGCCACCCTGGAAAGCTGCGGCGTACAGCCGGTGAACACCGTGGCGCTGGCAGATCATCAGGCGCTGACCCAGGCGAGCGTTTCCGCTCTCGTGACGGCACAGCAAACGCTGCTGATGACTGAAAAAGACGCGGTGAAATGCCGCGGTTTTGCCGACGCGAACTGGTGGTATTTACCCGTCGACGCCATAATGGCGGATGAACGCGCTCAGCAACTGCTGACGGAACTGGTCGCGCTGGCGCAACGTAAGCCTCAATAACGCTGTGCCGGAGTCCTTCACGGAGAACCTGCATGTCGGTATTACAACTTTCACTTAAAGATGCCCGCCATCTCCATCTTGCGGCGCAGGGGTTACTGAAAACGCCCCGGCGCCGTGCTCGTGCCAGCGATATTCTTCCCACCATCCAGCAGATGTCACTGCTGCAAATCGATACCATCAACGTCGTCGCCCGCAGCCCCTATCTGGTGCTTTTTAGTCGTCTCGGTAGCTATTCGGCAGCCTGGCTGGAAGAGGCGCTGCGCAGCGGCGAGCTGATGGAGTACTGGGCCCATGAGGCCTGCTTTTTACCCCGCAGCGATTTTGCCCTGGTACGCCACCGCATGCTGACGCCGGATAATATGGGCTGGAAGTACCACAAAGGATGGATGGCTGAACACGCCACCGATATTCAACAGCTGCTGGAGCATATTACCCAGAATGGCCCGGTACGTTCCGCCGATTTTGAACACCCGCGCAAAGGTACCAGCGGCTGGTGGGAGTGGAAACCGCATAAACGTCATCTGGAAGGGCTGTTTACCGCCGGGAAAGTCATGGTTGTCGAACGCCGTAATTTCCAGCGGGTGTACGATCTGACGCATCGGGTGATGCCGCTCTGGGATGATGCGCGCGACGCGCTGTCGCAGGCCGACGCCGAAGCACTGATGCTGCGTAATAGCGCCCGCAGCCTCGGTATCTTCCGTCCCCAGTGGCTGGCCGATTACTACCGGCTGCGTCAGCCCGCATTGCCGGCGCTGCTCAAGCGCTGGCAGGACGAGGGGCTGGTGACGCCGGTGAACGTTGAAGAACTCGGTGAAATGTGGCTGCATCACGATGCGCGAGCGCAGCTTGAATCCGCGCCCGCAGGCAAACTCACCGCCAGTCATAGCGCCGTGCTCTCACCGTTTGACCCGGTGGTCTGGGACCGTAAACGCGCCGAACAGCTATTCAATTTCAGCTACCGTCTTGAGTGCTATACCCCAGCGCCTAAACGTCAGTATGGCTACTTTGTGCTACCGCTGCTGCATCAGGGCAAACTGGTGGGCAGAATGGACAGCAAAGTGCATCGTAAAACCGGGGTACTGGAAATTATCTCGCTGTGGCTGGAAGAGGGGGTTAAGGTTAGCGGCGGGCTGGAAAAAGGGCTGATACGTGCAATAGAAGCCTTTGCCCGCTGGCAGTCGGTGCAGCACATCACTCTGGGTCGTCTGCCGCCGGGGCTGTTTGCTGACCGGCGTCAGGGCTGGGAAATCGCTTCAGCCTGACCCCCTGGCGATGGCTCGCGTAGCCATTGCCGCAAACGGATCCCTGAGCTTGTCATCATGTGATATGCTGCTGCGGAATCTATTCGGTCCATCAGGAGGAATTATGGATCACCGTTTATTAGAAATCATCGCCTGTCCTGTCTGCAACGGTAAACTCTACTACAGCCAGGATAAGCAAGAGCTGATCTGTAAAATTGACAGCCTGGCCTTTCCGCTGCGTGACGGCATTCCCGTCTTGCTGGAAACCGAAGCCCGCGCATTAGCCGTCGGAGAGAGCCACTCATGAGTTTCGTGGTCATTATTCCTGCCCGTTTTGCCTCCACACGTTTGCCCGGAAAACCGTTACAGGACATCAACGGTAAGCCGATGATCGTGCACGTGCTCGAACGCGCGCGTGAGTCCGGGGCCGACCGGATTATCGTCGCGACGGACCATGATGAAGTGGCGCGTGCGGTAGAAGCCGCCGGTGGCGAAGTGTGCATGACGCGCGCTGACCATCAGTCCGGCACTGAACGTCTGGCCGAAGTCGTTGAGAAATGTGGCTTCAGTGACGACACCATCATCGTCAATATTCAGGGTGATGAGCCGATGATCCCGCCGGCGATTGTGCGCCAGGTGGCGGCGAATCTGGCGGCTAATACCTGCGGTATGGCGACGCTGGCGGTGCCGATTCATGATGCCGACGAAGCTTTTAACCCTAATGCGGTGAAGGTGGTGATGGATGCGCAGGGCTATGCGCTCTATTTCTCCCGCGCCACGATCCCATGGGATCGCGATCGTTTTGCGCAGTCCCGCGAAACCATCGGCGATTCACTGCTGCGTCATATCGGGATTTACGGGTATCGCGCGGGCTTTATCCGTCGCTACGTCAGCTGGGCGCCTGGTCCGCTGGAGCAGATCGAAATGCTGGAGCAGCTGCGGGTGCTGTGGTACGGCGAAAAAATCCATGTTGCGGTAGCCGAAGTGGTTCCCGGCACCGGTGTCGATACGCCGGAAGATCTGGCCCGCGTTCGCGCAGAGCTACGATAATCTCCTCATCCCCTCCATCGCGAGGGGATATCCTCACGCTGTTTTTCCATACTATTTGCCCCAAATTTGATCTTACCCGATGACATCCCTGCGGCTGGCGCTCATTATGAAACCAGTAGTATTCACAGGGGTAATCTGAATGGAACAGTTGCGAACCGAACTGAGCCACCTGCTGGGTGAAAAACTCAGCCGCGTGGAGTGTGTCAGCGAGAAGCCCTTGTCGGCGCTATGGTCGCTCTACGATGCACAAGGAAATCCGTTACCGCTGCTGGCGAGGAGCTTCACCACCCCCGGCATTGCCCGTCAGCTGGCCTGGAAAATCTCGATGCTTGCGCGCAGCGGCACCGCGCGGATGCCGGTGGTGTACGGCGTGTTAACCCATGAGGAACATCCCGGGCCCGATGTGCTGTTGATTGAACGACTGCGCGGCGTGTCCGTGGAGGCGCCAGCCCGGACGCCGCAACGCTGGGAACAGCTGCAGGAGCAGATCGTGGAAGCCCTGCTGGCCTGGCATCGGCATGACAGCGGCGGCTGCGTTGGCATGGTCGACAGCACCCAGGAAAACCTGTGGTCGAACTGGTATCGCCAACGGGTAGAGATGCTATGGAGTACGCTAAACCTGTATCAGGACACCGGCCTGACGATGCAGGACAAACGGATCCTGTTCCGCTCCCGGGAGTGCCTGCCGGCGCTATTTGAAGATTTCAGCGATAACTGCGTGCTGGTGCACGGGAGCTTCACGCTGCGCAGTATGTTGAAAGACGCGCGTAGCGATCAGCTGCTGGCAATGGTCGGGCCGGGCATGATGCTCTGGGCGCCCCGCGAGTACGAACTGTTCCGGCTGTCGGACGGCGGGCAGGGGGAGCAACTGCTGTGGCACTATCTGCGCCGCGCACCGGTGTCGGAATCATTCGTCTGGCGGCGCTGGCTGTATCTGCTGTGGGATGAAGTGGACAACCTGGTCAACACCGGGCGCTTTGACCGCACCCGGTTTGATCTGGCTGCTAAATCACTCCTGCCCTGGCTCGCCTGACACCCCTTTTAGCCACTGCCAGAGGCGCCCCAGCGTTTCGTAACCGACGCGATCGCTGTGCATCAGCCATACCGGCGACGGGATCGCGCGCTCCCACGGGTTAAGCGGCGATTCAATCGCCAGCTGATTAGCCGGCGCCGGCAGTGGATTAAGCCCGGCATGGCGGAAGAATATCATCGCTCTGGGCAAATGCGACGCGGAGGTCACCAGCAGGAAAGGGGCATCGCCGATGGCCTGTTTGACCGCAGCGGCTTCCTCTTCCGTATCTTTCGGGCTATCGAGAACCATTATTTCGCTGCGCGGGACGCCAAGGCTTTGCGCCACCCTGGCGCCGGCCTCAGCGGTGCTGACCGGGTTGGTTTTCGCCGCAGCGCCGGTAAAGATCATCTTCGCCCCCGGATTTTCCTGCCACAGCCGGATCCCTTCAGCCAGGCGCGGCAGGCTGTTATTGATCAGGTTAGAGCTGGGCGCCCAGTCCGGATTCCAGGTATATCCGCCACCGAGTACCACCACATACTGAACCCGTTCGCTGTCGCGCCATGTTGGGTACTTGTCCTCGATCGGTTTGAGTAAACCATCGGCCACCGGTTGCAGGCTGAGCGCAACCAACAGCAGCCAGCCAACGCTGACGCACACTTTACCGGTTCGCTGGAAACGGCTGAACCACAGCAGGGCGATGCCTGCGGCAATCAGCAACAGCAGCAAGGGAAGCGGCAGCATCATGCCGCCTAAATACTTTTTCAGAGTAAAAAGCATGCCAGGTGGTTCCTTTTTTAACCATATAACCAAAGTTATGCCCGGATCTTATAACAGATCGCTACATTCTCCGCGTGGGTATGACAAAATAGCGGTTTTGTTTTGGCAGGTGGAGTCGCCGGTGAAGGATCGTAATTTCGATGACATGGCTGAAAAGTTTTCGCGCAATATCTACGGCACCACCAAGGGCGAACTGCGCCAGGCGATCCTCTGGCAGGATCTCCACCCGTTACTGAGCCAGCTTGGCCCTGGGCCGCTTCGGGTGCTCGATGCGGGCGGCGGGGAAGGCCAGACGGCGGTCAAAGTGGCGGAAATGGGTCATCATGTGACGTTATGCGATCTCTCTGGCGAAATGGTGGCTCGCGCCCGTCAGGCGGCTGTCGATAAAGGTGTGATCGACAACATGCATTTTGTACAATGCGCAGCTCAGGATATTGCGCAGCATTTGGAAAGCCCGGTCGATCTGGTACTGTTTCATGCGGTACTGGAGTGGGTGGCTGAACCGCAGGAGATGCTGCGCGTGCTGTGGTCCGTTGTCAGACCCGGCGGTGCATTGTCGCTAATGTTCTACAATGCTAACGGTCTGCTGATGCACAATATGGTGGTCGGAAACTTCGACTACGTACAGCTAGGTATGCCGAAAAAGAAAAAACGCACGTTGTCGCCGGACTATCCGCGCTCACCGCAGCAGGTTTATGGCTGGCTGGAAGAGCAGGGCTGGCACATTACCGGGAAAACCGGCGTGCGGGTGTTTCATGATTATCTGCGTGAAAAACGCAAACAGCGCGACGATTTTGCGGCGCTGCTGGAGCTGGAGACGCGCTACTGTCGCCAGGAGCCGTATATCAGCCTGGGTCGCTACATTCATGTCACAGCGCTTAAGCCGCAGATGCAAGGATAAACTATGAGTGAATTTTCCCAGACAGTCCCCGAACTGGTTGCCTGGGCCAGAAAAAATGATTTTTCTATTTCGCTGCCGGTGGACAGACTCTCTTTTCTGCTGGCGGTTGCTACGCTGAACGGCGAGCGGCTCGAAGGGGAAATGACTGAGGGAGAACTGGTGGATGCGTTCCGCCACGTCAGTGATGCGTTTGAGCAGACCAGCGAAACCATCAGCCAGCGCGCCAATAACGCGATCAACGATATGGTGCGCCAGCGTCTGCTGAACCGCTTTACCAGCGAAATTACGGAAGGTAATGCGATTTATCGCCTGACGCCGTTGGGTATCGGCATTACCGACTACTATATTCGCCAACGCGAATTTTCTACTCTGCGCCTGTCGATGCAGCTGTCGATCGTTGCCGGTGAGCTTAAGCGCGCCGCCGATTCTGCTGAAGAGGGCGGCGATGAGTTTCACTGGCATCGCAACGTCTTTGCGCCGCTGAAATACTCGGTGGCTGAGATTTTCGACAGTATCGACCTGACGCAGCGCATCATGGATGAGCAGCAGCAGCTGGTCAAAGATGATATTGCTCAGTTGCTGAATAAAGACTGGCGTGCGGCGATCTCCAGCTGTGAACTGCTGCTGTCAGAAACCTCAGGCACGCTGCGTGAGCTGCAGGATACGCTGGACGCTGCGGGCGACAAGCTTCAGGCAAACCTGTTGAGAATTCAGGACGCGACAATCGCGCGCGATGATTTGCATTTTGTTGACCGTCTGGTTTTCGATCTGCAAAGCAAACTCGACCGCATCGTCAGCTGGGGCCAACAGGCTATCGACCTGTGGATCGGCTACGATCGTCACGTCCACAAATTTATCCGTACCGCCATCGATATGGATAAAAACCGCGTGTTCGCCCAGCGTCTGCGCCAGTCGATTCAAACCTACTTTGATGCACCGTGGGCATTGACCCACGCCAGCGCCGATCGTCTGCTGGATATGCGTGATGAAGAGATGGCGCTGCGCGACGAAGAGGTCACCGGGGAACTTCCGGCCGATCTGGAGTACGAAGAGTTTAACGAAATTCGCGAACAGCTTGCCGCGCTGATTGAAGCGCAGCTGGTGGTCTATAAAGACAAAGGTGTGCCGCTGGACCTGGGTCTGGTGGTGCGCGAATATCTGGCGCAGTATCCGCGGGCTCGCCATTTTGATGTGGCGCGAATCGTTGTTGACCAGGCCGTTCGCCTGGGCGTCGCACAAGCAGATTTCACCGGACTGCCGGCAAAATGGCAGCCGATTAATGATTACGGAGCCAAGGTACAGGCGCATGTCATCGACAAATATTGAACAAGTGATGCCAGTTAAACTGGCGCAGGCGTTGGGCAATCCGTTATTTCCGGCGCTGGATAGCGCCTTGCGTGCAGGCCGCCATGTGGGTCTGGACGAGCTGGATAATCACGCATTTTTGATGGATTTCCAGGACTACCTGGAAGAATTTTACGCTCGCTATAACGTTGAGCTGATTCGCGCGCCGGAAGGGTTTTTCTATCTGCGCCCGCGTTCCACCACGCTGATCCCGCGTTCGGTGCTGTCCGAACTGGATATGATGGTGGGCAAAATTCTTTGCTATCTCTACCTCAGCCCGGAACGTCTGGCCAATGAAGGGATCTTTACCCAACAGGAGCTGTACGATGAGCTGCTGAGCCTGGCCGACGAAGCCAAGCTGCTGAAACTGGTGAACAACCGCTCCACCGGGTCGGATCTCGACCGCCAGAAGCTGCAGGAAAAAGTCCGCGCTTCGCTTAACCGTCTGCGCCGTCTGGGCATGGTCTGGTTTATGGGCCATGACAGCAGCAAATTCCGCATTACCGAATCGGTGTTCCGCTTTGGCGCTGACGTGCGCGTGGGCGACGATCCGCGCGAAGCGCAGCTGCGCATGATTCGCGATGGCGAAGCGATGGCGCTGGAAAATCATCTGCAGCTTCATGACGAAAATGAAGAGCATCAGCCGGATAGCGGGGAGGAAGAGTAATGATTGAACGCGGTAAATTTCGCTCGCTAACGCTGGTTAACTGGAACGGCTTTTTTGCCCGAACCTTCGATCTGGATGAGCTGGTCACGACCCTCTCCGGCGGTAACGGGGCCGGGAAATCAACCACCATGGCGGCCTTCGTCACAGCGTTGATCCCTGACCTGACCCTGCTGCACTTCCGTAACACCACCGAGGCCGGCGCCACCAGCGGTTCGCGCGATAAAGGCCTGCACGGTAAGCTGCGTGCCGGGGTTTGTTATTCGGTGCTGGACGTTATCAACTCCCATCATCAGCGCGTGGTCGTGGGCGTGCGCCTGCAGCAGATCGCCGGTCGCGATCGTAAAGTGGATATCAAGCCCTTCGCGATCCAGGGGCTGCCGATGGCGATTCAGCCGACCCAGCTGCTGACCGAGACCCTGAACGAACGCCAGGCGCGTGTTCTGAGCCTCAATGAGCTGAAAGAAAAGCTCGAAGCGATGGAAGGGGTGCAGTTCAAGCAGTTCAACTCGATCACCGATTATCACTCGCTGATGTTCGATCTGGGCGTCGTCGCCCGTCGTTTACGCTCGGCCTCGGATCGTAGTAAATACTATCGCCTGATTGAAGCCTCGCTGTATGGCGGCATCTCCAACACCATTACCCGCTCGCTGCGCGACTATCTGTTGCCGGAAAACAGCGGCGTGCGTAAGGCGTTCCAGGACATGGAAGCCGCGCTGCGTGAAAACCGCATGACCCTTGAAGCGATCCGGGTGACGCAGTCCGATCGTGATCTGTTTAAACACCTGATCAGCGAAGCGACGAACTACGTGGCGGCGGACTACATGCGTCACGCCAACGAACGTCGGGTGCATCTGGACAAAGCGCTGGAGTACCGTCGCGACCTGTTTACCTCACGGGCGCAGCTGGCGGCAGAGCAGTATAAGCACGTCGATATGGCCCGCGAACTGCAGGAGCATAACGGCGCAGAGGGCGATCTGGAAGCTGATTATCAGGCGGCCAGCGACCATCTGAATCTGGTGCAAACCGCGCTGCGCCAGCAGGAAAAAATCGAGCGCTATGAAGCGGACCTCGAAGAGCTGCAGATTCGTCTTGAAGAGCAGAATGAAGTGGTCGCAGAAGCGACCGATCTGCAGGAAGAGAACGAAGCCCGCGCAGAAGCCGCTGAACTGGAAGTGGATGAGCTGAAAAGCCAGCTTGCCGACTATCAGCAGGCGCTGGACGTGCAGCAGACCCGGGCAATTCAGTACAACCAGGCGCTGCAGGCGCTAGAGCGTGCGAAAGCGCTGTGCCATTTGCCGGATTTAACGCCGGAAAGCGCTGGCGAATGGCTGGAAACCTTCCAGGCGAAAGAGCAAGAAGCGACGGAGAAAATGCTGTCGCTGGAACAAAAAATGAGCGTCGCGCAAACGGCGCACGGTCAGTTTGAACAGGCTTATCAGCTGGTCGCGGCGATTAACGGCCCACTGGCGCGTAATGAAGCCTGGGACATCGCGCGGGAACTGCTGCGTGATGGCGTGAATCAGCGACATCATGCCGAGCAAGCGCAAGGGCTGCGGAGTCGCCTGACCGAGCTGGAACAGCGCCTGCGCGAACAGCAGGATGCCGAACGTCAGCTGAGCGATTTCTGCAAGCGCCAGGGTAAACGCTACGACTTTGACGAGCTGGAAGCCCTGCATCAGGAGCTGGAAGCGCGTATTGCGTCGTTGTCCGATAGCGTCTCTTCCGCCAGCGAACAGCGCATGAACCTGCGCCAGGAGCTGGAACAGCTGCAGTCGCGCACCCAGTCTCTGC
Organism: Klebsiella sp. BIGb0399; assembly: GCF_003752615.1. NCBI lineage: Bacteria > Pseudomonadati > Pseudomonadota > Gammaproteobacteria > Enterobacterales > Enterobacteriaceae > Klebsiella > Klebsiella sp. BIGb0399. Next base: position 790,401 of record NZ_RKHT01000006.1, read on the forward strand.
TGCGTCGTGCGCCGGTCTGGCTGGCGGCACAGAACAGCCTCAACCAGCTCTGCGAGCAGAGCGGCGAACAGTTTGAATCGAGCCAGGACGTCACCGAATATCTGCAGCAGCTGCTGGAGCGCGAGCGCGAAGCGATTGTTGAGCGTGACGAAGTTGGCGCACGTAAACGGGCCATTGACGAAGAGATCGAACGTCTCAGTCAGCCGGGCGGTTCTGAAGACCCGCGTCTTAATGCGCTGGCGGAACGTTTTGGCGGCGTGCTGTTGTCGGAAATTTATGACGATGTCAGCCTCGAAGATGCCCCGTACTTCTCCGCGCTGTACGGCCCGTCGCGCCATGCGATCGTGGTGCCGGATCTGTCGCAGATCACCGAACATCTTGAAGGGCTGGAAGATTGCCCGGAAGATCTCTATCTGATCGAGGGCGATCCGCAGTCATTCGATGACAGCGTATTCAGCGTCGATGAGATGGAAAAAGCGGTGGTGGTGAAGGTCGCCGATCGTCAATGGCGTTATTCACGCTTCCCGACGCTGCCGCTGTTCGGCCGCGCCGCACGTGAAAGCCGTATCGAGAGCCTGCACGCCGAACGTGAAGATTTGTCCGAGCGTTTTGCGACCCTCTCTTTTGATGTTCAGAAAACGCAGCGTCAGCATCAGGCTTTCAGCCGCTTTATCGGCAGTCATCTGGCGGTCGCCTTTGAAGACGATCCGGAAGAAGAAATCCGCAAGCTCAACAGCCGCCGTGGCGAGCTGGAGCGCGCGCTGACGACGCACGAAAGTGATAACCAGCAGAACCGGGTACAGTTTGAACAGGCGAAAGAGGGCGTCTCGGCCCTTAACCGTCTGCTGCCGCGTCTTAGCCTGTTGGCGGACGATACCCTGGCTGACCGGGTGGACGAAATTCAGGAACGTCTGGATGAAGCCCAGGAAGCCGCGCGCTTTATTCAGCAGCATGGTAATCAACTGGCGAAGCTGGAGCCGATCGTTTCGGTACTGCAAAGCGATCCGGAACAGTTTGAACAGCTGAAAGAAGACTATCTCTATTCGCAGCAGACGCAGCGTGATGCGCGTCAGCAGGCGTTTGCGCTGAGCGAAGTGGTGCAGCGTCGCGCCCACTTCAGCTACTCCGACTCGGCGGAAATGCTGAGCGGCAACAGCGATCTGAACGAAAAACTGCGCCAGCGTCTGGAGCAGGCCGAAACGGAACGTAGCCGCGCCCGTGAGGCAATGCGTAGCCATTCTGCGCAGCTGAACCAGTACAATCAGGTGCTGGCTTCGCTGAAAAGCTCTTATGACACCAAAAAAGAGCTGCTGGGCGATCTGTATAAAGAGCTGCAGGAGATCGGCGTTCGTGCCGATAGCGGTGCGGAAGAACGCGCCCGTTCGCGTCGCGATGAGCTGCATACGCAGTTAAGCAACAACCGCGCCCGCCGTAATCAGCTGGAGAAAGCGTTGACCTTCTGCGAAGCGGAAATGGACAACCTGACCCGCAAACTGCGTAAGCTTGAGCGTGACTACTGCGAAATGCGTGAGCAGGTGGTGAGCGCCAAAGCGGGCTGGTGTGCGGTCATGCGCCTGGTGAAAGACAACGGCGTCGAACGTCGCCTGCACCGTCGCGAGCTGGCCTATCTCTCTGCTGATGAACTGCGTTCGATGTCGGATAAAGCCCTCGGTGCGCTGCGTCTGGCGGTGTCGGATAACGAACACCTGCGCGATGTGCTGCGCGTCTCGGAAGATCCAAAACGTCCTGAACGTAAAATTCAGTTCTTTGTCGCCGTTTATCAGCATCTGCGCGAGCGTATCCGTCAGGATATTATTCGTACCGATGACCCGGTTGAAGCGATTGAACAGATGGAGATCGAGCTTAACCGTCTGACCGAAGAGCTGACTAACCGCGAACAGAAGCTGGCTATTAGCTCCCGCAGCGTTGCCAACATTATTCGTAAGACCATCCAGCGCGAGCAGAACCGTATCCGTATGCTCAACCAGGGTCTGCAGAGCGTCTCCTTCGGGCAGGTCAACAGCGTGCGGCTGAATGTCAACGTGCGGGAAACCCACTCGACGCTGCTTGACGTGTTGTCTGAACAGCATGAACAGCATCAGGACTTGTTTAACAGCAACCGTCTGACCTTCTCCGAAGCGCTGGCGAAACTGTATCAACGCCTGAATCCGCAGATTGATATGGGGCAGCGCACGCCGCAGACCATCGGCGAAGAGCTGCTCGACTACCGCAACTATCTGGAGATGGAAGTGGAAGTCAACCGTGGTTCCGACGGCTGGCTGCGTGCGGAATCCGGCGCGCTGTCGACCGGGGAAGCGATCGGTACCGGGATGTCAATTCTGGTGATGGTTGTGCAGAGCTGGGAAGACGAGTCTCGCCGCCTGCGCGGAAAAGACCTGTCGCCATGCCGCCTGCTGTTCCTCGATGAAGCGGCGCGTCTCGATGCCCGCTCTATCGCCACGCTGTTTGAGCTGTGCGAACGCCTCGAGATGCAGCTGATCATCGCGGCGCCGGAAAACATCAGTCCGGAAAAAGGCACCACCTACAAACTCGTGCGTAAAGTGTTTAATAATCACGAACACGTCCACGTGGTCGGGCTGCGCGGTTTTGCCGCCCAACTGCCGGAAACACTGCCGGGAACGGCGGATGCTTCCTGAGAGGGATGATTGATAGCTAGAAGGGCGACATGATGTCGCCCTTTTTGTTGTCGGATCTGCTACCGTAACGTTGTATAATCTTTAAACTTCTTTACATTTGGGAAGGCAAAAGCGCTTTCGCCTTCATATACTGAGAGTAAGCCCTAATTTGTGGGCAGCAATGTGTCAACAGGGGGGCAAGGGATGTTGCTAAAGAAACGGTATGGTTGTTCATTGTCAGCGCTGAGTTTGAGCCTGGCACTGGCATTTGCTCCACTGTTCAATGCCCAGGCCGAAGAGCCTGAAGTCGTACCAACGGACAGCTCCGCGACCTTAGGAGAGCTGTCTTCTGCGCTAAGCCAGAGCGTCGGCCAGTCGGCGGCGGTGGCCAAAATGGCCGGTGAGCAGCCTCAGGCTGCCGGAGCCGTAGAGAAAAGTCGCGCTGATATCACAGCCCTGCTACCAGCGGGCTACCAGCCGGTGTTTATGAATCCGCTGGTGGCGCTGTATGCGGCCAGGGACATGAAACCGATGTGGGAGAACCGCGAGGCGGTTCAGGCCTTCCAGCAGCAGCTGGCCGAGGTCGCCATCGCCGGGTTTCAACCGCAGTTCACCACCTGGGTGAGCCTGCTGACCGATCCGGCAGTCAACGGTATGGCACGCGATGTCGTGCTGTCTGACGCCATGATGGGCTACCTGCATTTTATCAGCGGCATTCCGGTACAGGGGAATCGCTGGCTGTATGGCACCAAACCGTACACGATGGCGACGCCGCCGCTGTCGGTGATTAATCAGTGGCAGCTAGCGCTGGATAACGGCGCGCTGGTGCCGTTTATTGCCGGACTGACGCCAACGCACCCGCAATATGAGGCGATGCACCGCGCGCTGCTGTCGCTGGTGGCGGATTCGCGTCCGTGGCCGCAGTTGACCGGCACGGCCTCGCTGCGACCGGGTGAGTGGAGCAACGATATTGGCGCGCTGCGTGAAATTTTACAGCGCAACGGCATGCTCGACGATGCCGCTAACATTGCCCTGCCGGGGGATGTCGTCAGCCCGTCGGCGGTGAAGAAAGGGAAAGCCGCGGCACGCGGGGTCTATGATCGCCCGCTTGTCGACGCGGTGAAGCGTTTTCAGGCCTGGCAGGGACTGGGTGCCGATGGCGTTATTGGTCAATCCACACGCGACTGGTTGAATGTCTCGGCGGCGCAACGCGCCGGGGTGCTGGCGTTAAATATTCAACGCTTACGCTTGCTGCCGGGCAAACTGTCGACCGGTATCATGGTGAATATCCCGGCATTCTCACTGGTCTACTACCAGGATGGCAGCCAGGTTCTGGCATCGCGGGTTATCGTCGGTCGTCCGGATCGTAAAACGCCGATGATGAGCAGCGCGCTGAATAACGTGGTGGTTAACCCGCCGTGGAACGTTCCGCCGACGCTGGCGCGCAAAGATATTCTGCCGAAGGTGCGTAACGACCCCGGTTATCTTGAACAGCACGGTTATACCGTGATGCGCGGCTGGAACAGCAAAGAGGCGATCGATCCGTACCGGGTTGACTGGTCGACGATCACCGAAAACAATCTGCCGTTCCGCTTCCAGCAGGCGCCAGGCGCGCGTAATTCACTGGGTCGCTATAAGTTCAACATGCCAAGCTCCGATGCCATCTATCTGCATGATACGCCGAACCATAACCTGTTCCAGAAAGATGTCCGGGCGTTAAGCTCCGGCTGCGTGCGGGTGAATAAAGCCTCTGAACTGGCGAATATGCTGTTGCAGGATGCGGGCTGGAACGATACGCGGATTTCCGATGCGCTGAAGCAGGGCGACACCCGTTATGTGAATATCCGTCAAAATATTCCGGTCAATCTTTACTATTTAACCGCGTTCGTCGGCTCCGATGGCCGCATGCAATATCGTACAGATATTTACAATTACGATCTCACCGCGCGATCTGGCGCACAAATTCTGCCAAAAGCGGAACAATTAATCAGGTAAATGAAGTAGTTCAACAAAATTTGTTGTCCTAACTCTCGGTGGAAACAGGCTCTGTGCGTCTGCAGGGCCTGTATTTACTGGGGTTAGGCTACCTTGACGTTGGCAATAATGCCCGGTAAGGTGCCTTTCGTGCGCCAGAAGTGCATATATTCGATTCATTTACTTGTAGACCTGATTATCATGGACAAATTTGACGCTAATCGCCGCAAACTGCTGGCGTTAGGCGGGGCTGCGCTCGGTGCTGCAGCCATCCTGCCTGCGCCGGCATTTGCCACCCTCTCGACCCCCCGACCGCGTATTCTGACGTTGAATAACCTGCATACTGGTGAATCACTCAAGGCGGAGTTTTTCGATGGCAGAGGCTATATTCAGGATGAATTAGCAAGACTTAATCATTTCTTCCGCGATTTCCGCGCGAATAAAATTAAGACTATCGATCCGAGTTTGTTTGATCACCTCTATCGTCTGCAGGGATTACTTGGCACGAATAAACCTGTCCAGCTCATCTCTGGCTATCGTTCACTCGATACCAATGACGAGCTTCGCGCACGAAGCCGTGGTGTGGCTAAACATAGCTATCACACCAAGGGACAGGCCATGGATTTTCATATTGAAGGCATTTCGTTAAGCAATGTTCGCAAAGCGGCGTTATCTATGGGCGCAGGTGGTGTAGGATACTACCCACGTAGCAATTTTGTGCATATTGATACCGGTCCGGTCAGGCACTGGTAACGAAAGGAGCATCATGAACTATCGTATTATTCCGGTCACCGCGTTCGCTCAGAACTGTTCTTTAATCTGGTGTGAACAAACCCGGCTCGCCGCATTGGTCGATCCGGGCGGCGACGCCGAGCGAATCAAACAGGAAGTGGCCGCAGCGGGCGTTAGCCTGATGCAGATTTTGCTCACCCACGGTCATCTCGACCACGTTGGTGCGGCGGCTGAACTGGCACAGCATTATGGTGTGCCGGTTATCGGCCCGGAAAAAGAAGATGAGTTCTGGCTGGAAGGGCTGCCAGCGCAAAGCCGGATGTTCGGTCTGGAAGATTGCCAGCCGCTGCAGCCGGACCGCTGGCTCAATGAAGGCGATGTGGTCAGCGTAGGGAATGTCTCTCTGCAGGTACTGCACTGCCCGGGGCATACGCCTGGACACGTTGTCTTTTTTGATGATGCTTCACGCTTGCTGATTTCCGGCGATGTGATTTTTAAAGGGGGAGTCGGGCGCAGCGATTTCCCACGCGGCGATCATGGGCAGCTGATTGATGCGATTAAACGTAAATTATTGCCGTTAGGTGATGATGTGACGTTTATTCCTGGTCACGGTCCGATATCGACGCTGGGCTATGAGCGTCTGCACAACCCCTTCCTGCAGGATGAAATGCCGGTCTGGTAATTTATCGTGTGGGGAATGTAATAAAGGCCGCGTCAGCGGCCTTTATTTTTTCTGCCGGCGAGATTACAGCACGGCGACGATCGCTTCACACAGCGGCGCCATGTTATCTGGCGTCATGCCCGCCACGTTGATACGCCCGGAAGCCACGGCGTAGATGCCGAACTCTTCACGCAGACGCAGTACCTGCTCTTTGGTCAGGCCGCTAAACGAGAACATGCCGTTTTGCTTGATGATGAAAGAGAAGTCACGGCTGGCGCCTTTTTCCTGCAGCGTATTAACAAACAGCAGACGCATGCGCTGAATGCGCTGGCGCATATCGGTCAGCTCTTGTTCCCAGATTGCACGCAGTGCGTCATTGCTGAGGATCGTGGCGACCACGGAAGCACCGTGAGCCGGCGGGTTGGAGTAGTTGGCGCGGATCACCGACTTCATCTGGCTGAACGCGCGGTCAACGGTATCGGCATCGGCGGCCACCAGCGTACAGGCACCGACACGCTCGTTATACAGACCGAAGTTCTTCGAGTAGGAGCTGGCAACCAGCAGCTCTTTATGCAGCGCAACGAATGCACGCAGACCTTCAGCATCTTCTTCCAGACCACGGGCAAAGCCCTGGTAGGCGAAATCGAACAGCGGTAGCCAGCCTTTTTCGACGGACATCTGTGCCAGCTGTTGCCACTGATCCAGCGTCGGGTCGATACCGGTTGGGTTATGGCAGCAACCGTGGAACAGAACCACGTCACCCGCCTGGGCTTCACTGAGGCTTGCCAGCAGACCGTCAAAATCCAGCGCGTGGTTGGCCGCATCGTAATAGGTGTATTCACATACTTCGAGGCCGGCGGAGTTGAACACGCTCTTGTGGTTCGGCCAGCTTGGGTTGCTTACCCAGACGCGTTTTGCCGAGGTATTTTTGGCCAGGAAGTCTGCGGCAACGCGCAGAGCACCGGTGCCACCTGGCGTCTGAGCGGTACGTGCGCGCTTATCGCTGACGATCGGGCTACCTTTACCAAACAGCAGCTCCTGAGTGCAGCGGCCAAACTCCGGAATACCGTCGATACCCAGATAGTTTTTCGTGGTTTCATTTTCCAGCAGGTATTGCTCTGCTTTTTTGACACTGGTCAGGACCGGGGTTTTTCCCGTTTCATCTTTGTAAACACCAATTCCGAGGTTAATTTTAGTCGGACGGTCATCGGCACGAAACAGATCGGCCAGGCCTAAAATGGGGTCAGCAGGGGCGGCAGTAATGTTCTCAAACATGACGAGGTTCCATTGTGATTACTGAGGGAATTTCGCTATCAGGGTAACGGGAGATTTACAAATTGCCAACCGTTTGCGACAAAAAGCGAGAAGGTTTTCGAAAGTTACGATCTTTATCTTACTAAATGAGAAAAGCAGGACCGAAGTCCTGCTTTTTAGGCATATCACGAAGGGGTGTACTGCAGATTAGAACTGGTAAACGATACCAACAGCTGCCTGGTCGTCGGTAGCAACGCCAGCAGTTTTGGTGTAATCGTTGTCGTCCAGCAGGTTGAATTTGTATGCTGCGTAGACGTTCATGTTCTTGTTGAAGTAGTACCAGGTACCCAGTTCAACGTATTTAACCAGGTCAGCATCGCCGCCGGAGAAGCCAGCACGGCCCTGCAGGTCTTTACCTTTGGTCTGTACGTAACCAACGGACGGACGCAGACCGAAGTCGAACTGGTACTGAGCAACGGCTTCAAAGTTCTGAGTTTTGCCGGCGAAGTAGTTACCCTGGTTTTCCGGGGTCATGTTGTAAGTCTGGGAGTACATCACTGCAGCGTAGACGTTGTTCGCATCATACTTCGCAGAAGTTGCCCATGCTTCAGCTTTGTCGCCGTTGCCATCAGCTTTCTGATCTACGCTACGGTTAGAGCTGGAGTAGCCAGCAGACAGCGCGATACCGTTGTCAAACGCGTAGGTTGCGGAGGTGCTGACGCCGTCGCCGTTCTGTTTGTGAACGTTACGAGTGCTTGCGTCGTTTTTGCCCTGGTACTGCAGCGCGAAGCTCAGGCCGTCAACCAGACCGAAGAAGTCAGAGTTACGATAGGTTGCAACGCCGTTGGTACGGCCAGTCATGAAGTTGTCGGTGTAGTTCCAGCCGTCGCCGCCCCACTCAACCAGCATATCGGTTGCAGCTTCAACGTCGTAGATCGCACCGTAGTTACGACCGTAGTCGAATGAACCGTATTCACCCGCTTTCAGACCAGCGAATGCCAGACGAGTTTTAGTCCCCTGGGAACCTTCAACGTTGGACGCGTCCATGTTGTATTCCCACTGGCCGTAACCGGTCAGCTGGTCGTTGATCTGGGTTTCGCCTTTCAGGCCGATACGAGCGTAGGTGGTGTCTTCGCTGCTGGTGTCACCGTTGGTGGTCCAGACGTGCTCGCCAACCATTTTGCCGTAGAAATCCAGTTTGTTGCCGTTTTTGTTATAGATTTCTGCAGCATTCGCTGCGCCGGCTACCAGCAGGGCAGGAATTACCACTGCCAGAATATTGCGCTTCATCATTATTTATTACCCTCATTAATATTTTTATATGAACACTTGCCACTGCCGCCAATACATTCTGTCAATAAAAACTTACAGAACCATTGATGATAGTTTGGTGTCTGAAGGCATCTTTCCATCCGCGCCAGCGTTTCGCTAGCCGGAAAATGCTACCAATGTCGCATATGAGTAACAATAAGAAAGAGTATGTAACAAAATGTGTTTTTTAGGGAACTTTGTGAACTCAATCAAAATTCCGTTCCACTTTGTGCGTTAAATCGCCAACCTATATATATCTATATGAATTAATTATGATTAATTTATATAAAGCCGCGATTGTGCATTTTATGGCTGCATTTCGCTTTTTTTTCGCTCAGCGTTTGTCTTTGCATCTCGTGCTGCGGGAGGTTAAAAAATGAACAAAATTATCAGGTGTTTCACCGAGAAATGAACATAAGATGCGATTTATCCTTACTCAGGGAGTCGTAATAGTGAGTAACATAAATGTGACGCGGAAGGGTTGATGTTTAGATTAATTAAGATTCGTTAACAAATCTTGACATAAAAAAAGGCCAGCATACGCTGGCCTTTCGGGTAATAAGGAAAAACAATCAGAATGTGGCGCTACGCGGGGTCCGCGGGAACGCAATCACATCACGCACGTTCTGTACGCCGGTGACATAGGCGATCAGACGCTCAAAGCCCAGACCGAAGCCAGAGTGCGGAACGGTGCCATAACGACGCAGATCGCGGTACCACCAGTAGTCTTCTTTATTCAGGCCCATTTCTGCCATGCGGGCATCCAGCACGTCCAGACGCTCTTCACGCTGAGAACCGCCGATGATTTCGCCGATACCCGGTGCCAGAACATCCATTGCCGCGACGGTTTTACCGTCTTCGTTAAGGCGCATATAGAACGCCTTGATGTCTTTCGGGTAGTTTTTGACGACGACCGGTGCTTTGAAGTGCTCTTCTGCCAGATAGCGCTCATGCTCGGAAGAGAGGTCTACGCCCCAGTACACCGGGTTTTCAAACTGCTTGCCGCAGTTTTCCAGAATGGTGACAGCATCGGTGTAATCGACCTGGGCGAAATCGGCATCAATAAAGCGTTCCAGACGCGATACGGCTTCTTTATCTACGCGCTCGGCGAAGAATTTCATATCGTCGGCACGCTCTTCCAGCACCGCTTTGAAGACATACTTCAGCATGGCTTCCGCCAGGCCGGCAACGTCGTTCAGGTTAGCGAAGGCCACTTCCGGCTCCAGCATCCAGAACTCCGCAAGGTGGCGGCTGGTGTTGGAGTTTTCGGCGCGGAAAGTCGGGCCGAAGGTGTAGATTTTGGACAGCGCGCAGGCATACGTTTCACCGTTCAGCTGGCCGGATACGGTCAGGAACGACTCTTTGCCGAAGAAGTCTTTATCGAAATCCACTTTGCCCTGATCGTTGCGCGGCAGGTTTTCCAGATCCAGGGTGGAAACGCGGAACATTTCGCCGGCACCTTCGGTATCGGATGCGGTGATCAGCGGCGTCGATACCCAGAAGAAACCTTGCTCGTCAAAGAAACGATGCAGTGCTTGCGCCAGGGTATGACGAACACGGGCAACGGCGCCAATCAGGTTGGTACGCGGGCGCAGGTGCGCGACTTCACGCAGGTACTCAATGCTGTGGCGCTTAGCGGCCATCGGATAGGTATCCGGATCTTCGACCCAGCCGGTCACTTCTACGCTGCTGGCCTGAATTTCGAAGCTCTGGCCCTGGCCCTGAGATGCCACGACTTTACCGGTGACGATGACCGAACAGCCGGTAGTCAGACGCAGCACTTCCTGATTGTAATTGGGCAGAGAATTACTAATGACGGCCTGTACAGGATCAAAGCAGGAACCGTCATAGACGGCCAGGAAGGAAAAGCCAGCTTTTGAATCTCGGCGAGTACGCACCCATCCGCGCACGGTGACTTCGCTGTCAACGGCAACACGGCCCTGGAGTACGTCGGCTACAGGCACAACGCTCATAATAGTCTCTCTATTCGTAGTCCAATAAAAAAATCTGTATCCCCCGGTGATGGGGGGATATCTATGTTACCTGTCATCTTCCATCAGACAAGTAGATTTCGCACCGCGAAGGGGAGAATTCGGAAATAAATAAAGGAAAGGAGCCAGAACGGCTCCTTATGATGATTAACTGGCCTTTTTCACCGGCGGTAGATCGAAGGCTTTACGCAGCGCCCGGACAAAGGCTTTATCGTGGCAGATGGTTTTGCCGGGGCTGTCAGAGAGTTTGGCGACGGGCTTACCGTTACACTCCACGAGCTTGATGACGATATTGAGCGGTTTCACCTGAGGAATGTCGCAGGTTAAGCGCGTACCAATTCCGAAGCTGAGATTAACCCGTGACGCGAAGTGGCGATATAAATCCACCGCTTTGGCCAGATCGAGATTATCGGAGAACACCAGCACTTTACTCAGCGGGTCGATCCCCAGCTTGTGGTAGTGCGCGATGGCTTTCTCTCCCCACTCAACCGGATCGCCGGAATCATGGCGCAGGCCCTGATAGCGGGTGGCAAACTCCGGGCCGAAATCTCGCAGGAACGCATCCATGGTAATGCAGTCGGTCAGGGCGATCCCCAACTGGTCGGGGTACTCTTCCAGCCATGCGGCCAGTGCCGCGCGCTGGCTGCTGGCGAGGTTAGGGCTAATTTGCTGATGCGCCTGGAACCATTCGTGTGCCTGGGTGCCCATGGGCGTCAGATTCAGGCGGCGGGCCAGATCGTAGTTGCTGGTGCCGACAAACCACGGCTCCTGCTGCAGGCGTTCAACGATGGCCTGCTGCACCTCACGCGAGAAACGGCGGCGGGTGCCGAAGTCCATCAGGCGGAAGCCGCTGAGATCGAGGTCGGCGGTCATCTGCCTGAAATCGGCCAGCTTGTGTTCGAGCGTGTCCAACGCCAAATCGACGCTGATTTCCGGCGAGCGATAATGGTGAACCAGCTCGCTGATCACTGCCAGCAGCGGGACTTCCCACATGATCACTTCACGCCACGGGCCGGACAGGCGAATATTCAACTTGCCGTTGTCATTGCTGACGCTGACCTGGCTCGGGTCGTAACGGAAGTCACGCAGCCAGTCGAGGTAATCCTGAGAAAAGAACGGTAGGGTAGACAACCAGTGATATTCATCGTCCTGCAGCGTCAGGTCACGCATGGTCTCAACCTGCTCGCGGATCGCATCGGCATAGATACCAAGCAGATCGTCGCCGCGGCAGCGGAACTCCGCCGCAACATGCACATCTTCGTAGCGGTGGAAGACAGCCTGCTGCATATGCAGCTTGTAGGCATCCGTATCAAGCAGCGAGTGCAGTACAGGAGAAGTGAATTGTGTCATGGTGCGCAGTAGCGTCCTCTCACTGGAGCGTTTCCATCAAAACCGAAGCAGAAAAAAGGAGGCGGAGTATACCTTTATTACCCGACTCTGTCCCGCAGTGGCGATCGATGGCGACGCTGGCGGTCATTTGCGAGGCCTAGTTTAATATATTGAACAGGGATCACACCACAAGCTTTATAGCGGGTCGAGTGCATTTCGTGCCTCTAATGTTATCGATATGTAGCAATTTTCGTGTTTGGCATTGAAAAGATGAAGATTCTGCGTAGCGCGATCTACACAACAGGAATAGACTGGGTTTGACACTTTATGGAACATGCTAAAGGTTTTTTATGACACAACAGCCCCAAGCCAAATACCGCCACGATTACCGTGCGCCGGATTATCTGATTAGCGATATCGATTTGACCTTTGACCTGGATGCCGAGAAAACCGTTGTTACGGCAGAGAGTAAAGTCTCCCGTCACGCGGCGGCGTCTGATGTGCCGTTGCGTCTGGATGGCGAAGACCTGACGCTGGTCTCCCTGAACGTGGATGGCCAGCCGTGGAGCCACTATAAAGAAGAAAATAACCAACTGGTGATCGAAGGATTACCGGAACATTTCACCCTGACTATCGTCAATGAAATCAGCCCGGCGGCCAATACCGCGCTGGAAGGCCTGTATCAGTCCGGCGAAGCGCTGTGCACCCAATGTGAAGCCGAAGGGTTCCGACATATTACCTGGTATCTGGATCGCCCGGATGTCCTGGCGCGTTTCACCACCAAAATTATCGCCGATAAAGCGAAGTATCCGTACCTGCTCTCCAACGGCAACCGCGTTGCGCAGGGGGAACTGGAACAGGGGCGTCACTGGATCCAGTGGCAGGACCCGTTCCCGAAACCGTGCTATCTGTTTGCGCTGGTGGCCGGCGATTTCGACGTGCTGCGCGATACCTTCAAAACCCGCTCCGGGCGTGAAGTGGCGCTGGAGCTGTTCGTTGACCGCGGCAACCTCGATCGCGCGCCGTGGGCGATGACGTCGCTGAAAAACTCCATGAAATGGGACGAAACCCGTTTCGGCCTCGAGTACGACCTCGACATCTATATGATTGTCGCCGTCGACTTCTTCAATATGGGCGCCATGGAGAACAAAGGACTGAACGTCTTTAACTCCAAATACGTGCTGGCCCGTACCGATACCGCGACCGATAAAGACTACCTCGATATCGAACGGGTGATTGGCCACGAATATTTCCATAACTGGACCGGTAACCGCGTCACCTGTCGCGACTGGTTCCAGTTGAGCCTCAAAGAGGGGCTGACCGTCTTCCGCGATCAGGAGTTCAGCTCCGACCTCGGTTCACGTGCGGTCAACCGGATTAGTAACGTTCGCACCATGCGCGGCATGCAGTTCGCTGAAGATGCCAGCCCGATGGCCCATACTATCCGCCCGGATATGGTCATTGAGATGAACAACTTCTACACCCTGACGGTATATGAAAAAGGGGCGGAAGTGATCCGCATGCTGCACACCTTGTTGGGCGAAGCCAACTTCCAGAAAGGGATGCAGCTGTACTTCGAACGTCATGACGGCAGCGCCGCCACCTGCGACGACTTTGTCCAGGCGATGGAAGATGCGTCCAATGTCGACCTGTCCCATTTCCGTCGCTGGTACAGCCAGTCCGGTACGCCGGTGGTGAGCGTCCATGATGACTACAACCCGGAAACCGAACAGTATACTTTGACCATCAGCCAGCGTACTCCGCCGACCGCGGAACAGCCGGAAAAACAGCCGCTGCACATTCCGTTCGACATCGAACTGTATGACAACGAAGGCAAGGTGATCCCGCTGCAGAAGGGCGGTCATCCGGTGCATCATGTGCTGAACGTGACCCAGGCCGAGCAGACGTTTGTGTTCGACAACGTCTACTTCCAGCCGGTACCGGCGCTGCTGTGCGAATTTTCCGCTCCGGTGAAGCTGGAGTATAAATGGAGCGATCAACAGCTGACGTTCCTGATGCGCCATGCGCGTAACGACTTCTCCCGCTGGGATGCTGCGCAGAGCCTGCTGGCAACCTACATCAAGCTGAACGTCAATCGCCATCAGCAGGGTCAGCCGCTGTCGCTGCCGATTCATGTGGCCGACGCGTTCCGCGCGATCCTGCTGGATGAGAAGATTGACCCGGCGCTGGCGGCAGAAATTCTGACGCTGCCTTCCGCCAACGAAATCGCGGAATTGTTTGCCATCATCGATCCGATCGCCATTGCGGCGGTACGGGAAGCGCTGACCCGCACGCTGGCGAAAGAGCTGGCGGACGAGTTCCTGGCAATCTACAACGCCAACAAGCTCGCGAGCTATCGCGTGGAACATGCCGATATCGGCAAACGTTCACTGCGCAATACCTGCCTACGTTACCTGGCGTTCGGCGACGTTGAGCTGGCAAACAAACTGGTCGTCGCGCAGTATCATCAGGCGGACAATATGACCGACGCGCTGGCGGCACTGTCGGCGGCGGTGGCGGCGGAACTGCCGTGCCGCGATGCGCTGATGCAGGAGTATGACGATAAGTGGCATCAGGACGGTCTGGTGATGGATAAATGGTTTATCCTGCAGTCCACCAGCCCGGCGGCGAATGTCGTGGAAACGGTGCGCGGCCTGCTGAATCACCGCTCCTTCAGCATCAGCAACCCGAACCGCGTTCGTTCGCTGATTGGCGCCTTTGCCGGCAGCAACCCGGCGGCGTTCCATGCGGAAGACGGCAGCGGCTACCAGTTCCTGGTTGAAATGCTGACTGAACTCAACAGCCGTAACCCGCAGGTGGCGTCTCGCCTGATTGAGCCGTTGATTCGTCTGAAACGTTACGATGCCAAACGTCAGGCGCTGATGCGTGGGGCGCTGGAGCAGCTGAAAGGTCTGGAGAATCTCTCCGGGGATCTGTTCGAAAAAATCAGTAAAGCACTGGCGTAACGGTCAGGGGATCCCCGGTACGCGCAGCGCGACCGGGGAGATCAAAAACGGTGGTTAACCGTGATTCAATAAGCGCGGCGCAGACTCGCTCTTGCCGCGCTGCATAACCCGGTCCAGCACCTCGGCTTCCAGCTCGGCCAGGCGCGCCGAACCGGTCCGCCGTGGACGTGGAATATCCACCACTAAATCCAGCCCAATTTTACCGTCTTCAATCAACAGCACCCGGTCGGCCATCGCCACCGCTTCGCTGACGTCATGCGTCACCAGCAGCACGGTGAAGCCATGTTGTTCCCACAACGACACAATCAAATCCTGCATTTCCAGGCGGGTTAACGCATCCAGCGCCCCCAGCGGCTCGTCGAGCAGCAGCAGGCCCGGACGGTGAATCAAGGCGCGGGCCAACGCCACCCGCTGCTTTTGCCCGCCGGAGAGCGCCGCCGGCCAGTCGCCGGCACGGCTTTCCAGACCCACGCTGGCCAATGCCTGGCGGGCCGCGTCGTGCCAGGCGCCTTTCAGGCCCAGTCCGACGTTGTCGATCACCGTTTTCCATGGCAGCAATCGCGCATCCTGAAACATCATTCGCGTATCGTCCTGGATCTGCGCCAGCGGGGTGGCACCGGCCAGCAGTTCGCCATCATTGGGCTTTTCCAGCCCGGCGAGCAGACGCAGCAGGGTGCTTTTGCCGCCGCCGCTGCGCCCGACTACCGCGACAAATTGCCCGGTAGGAATATGTAAATCCAGCGCGTTCAGAATGGTATTGTCGCCGTAGCGCTTACTTACGCCGTTCAGTAACAGCGGGATCCCTGGGTTGAGACGGGCTGTGGTCATGCGTTGGCCTCCTGAAGATGATAAGCCGGGTTCCAGCGTAACCACACGCGCTCCAGCAGCTGTGCGCTGACGTCGGCCAGTTTGCCAAGAATGGCGTAAAGAATGATGGCTACCACCACCACATCGGTTTGTAAAAACTCGCGGGCGTTCATGGCCAGATAACCAATGCCGGCGTTGGCGGAGATGGTTTCGGCCACGATCAGCGTCAGCCACATCAGGCCAAGGGCGAAGCGGATCCCGACCATGATGGAGGGCAGGGCGCCTGGCAGAATCACATGGCGGAAGAGGGCAAAGCCGGATAAGCCGTAGCTCCGCGCCATCTCCAGCAGCCCACGGTCGATGTTACGAATGCCGTGCCAGGTGTTGATGTAAATAGGGAACATGGTCCCCAGCGCGACGAGGAAAATTTTGGCGCTTTCGTCAATGCCGAACCATAAAATCACCAGCGGAATCAGGGCCAGATGCGGCACATTGCGCAGCATCTGAATCGAGGTATCCAGCAGACGTTCGCCCCAGCGCGAGAGGCCACTGATCAGCCCGAGCACCAGCCCGATAGAGCCGCCGATGGCAAAGCCCAGCAGCGCACGCCATGAGCTGATAGCCAGATGCTGCCACAGCTCGCCGCTGGCGGAGAGCGTCCAGAAGGCTTTCAGGACCCCCTCCGGAGAGGGGAGAATGCGGGTGGATAACCAGCCGACCGACGACGCGAGTTGCCAGATGATGACGGTTCCCACCGGCAGCAGCCAGGGAGCAACCCGCATCAGCAGTTTTTGCGCAGACCTTGCCATGATGTGTGCTCCTTAGCTTTGCGCGACTTTACGCGGGATAAACTCATTGGCGACCGCTTCGCCCTGTTGGCGCAGGCTCTGCGGTTGCGGAACCGACGGAATATTGACATCCAGCAGCGGGAACAGCAGCTCCCCGACGCGATAAGCTTCTTCAAGATGCGGGTAGCCGGAGAAGATAAAGCTATCGATACCCAGTGCCGCGTATTCATTGATGCGCTCGGCCACGGTGGCCGCATCGCCCACCAGCGCGGTTCCGGCGCCGCCACGTGCCAGCCCGACGCCAGCCCACAGGTTGGGGCTGATTTCCAGTTTGTCACGCTGACCGTTATGCAACGCCGCCATCCGCTGTTGGCCGACCGAGTCGGTTTTGGCGAAGGCCGCCTGCGCGCGGGCAATGGTCTCATCATCAAGGTGCGAAATGAGGCTGTCAGCCGCCTGCCAGGCCTCTTCATTGGTTTCCCGGACAATCACATGCAGACGGATCCCGAAGCGGACCTGGCGACCATGACGCGCGGCTTTTTCCCGCACCTGGGCAATTTTTTCCGCCACCTGCTCCGGCGGTTCTCCCCAGGTCAGATAGAGGTCGACCTGTTCCGCCGCCAGATCCTGCGCGACGTCAGAGGATCCGCCGAAGTAGAGCGGCGGCCGCGGCTGCTGGATCGGGGGAAACAGCAGCTTCGCGCCGCGCACCCGCTGGTGATTACCGTTATAAGTGACCGTTTCTCCCTCCATCAGGCGGCGCCAGATATGGGTAAATTCCGCGGAGGCTTCATAGCGCTCGGTATGGTCGAGGAATACCCCGTCGCCGGCCAGCTCCTGCGGATCGCTACCTGTTACCAGGTTAAACAACGCCCGGCCGTTGGACAGGCGGTCGAGCGTTGCGGCCTGGCGAGCGGCAACCGTCGGGGACATCACGCTGGGGCGCAGGGCCACGAGAAACTTCAGCCGTTGCGTCACCGGGATCATCGAGGCGGCAACCAGCCAGGCATCTTCGCAGGAGCGGCCGGTCGGGATCAGCACGCCGGTAAACCCAAGACGGTCGGCGGTTTGTGCGATCTGTTGCAGATAACCATGATCTACCGGACGAGCGCCTTCGTCAGTGCCAAGATAGCGGCCATCGCCGTGGGTCGGTAAAAACCAGAACATATTTAAACTCATGATTTTGCTCCTTGCGCCACGGCGGGCTGCCAGATTCGGGTGCGGATATCGACTTTTTTCGGTACCAGTTTGTTCTCATAGAACAGGTCGGCGGTTTGCTGCTGGCGAGCGGCCGTTTCGGCACTGACCGGGGTAATGGTAGTGGGCGGGCGATGGTCAAGATAGCTGGCGATCACCGCTTCCGGCACACCCATGGTTTTCGCCAGTAAGGTAATGCTTTGCGGGCGCTGGCTCAGGGTCAGGGCATCCGCCTGGCTGAATGTTTCCAGTACGCCGGTAATAAAGGCCGGGTTTTTGTCGGCATAGGGGCGCGCTGCGAGATAGAAAGAGCCGGTTTGTTTCAGGTCGCTGCCATCTTTCAACACCCGGGCGTGGGTTTGCTGCAGCGCCGCAGAGTAGTACGGATCCCAGATAGCCCAGGCATCCACGTTGCCCTGCTGGAACGCCGCTCGAGCGTCGGCAGGAGCCAGATAGACCGGTTGAATATCGCTGATTTTCAGGCCAGCTTGCTGTAGGGCCCGCAGCAGCAGGTTGTGGGAGCTGGAACCTTTCTGGAACGCGACTTTACGTCCTTTGAGTTCCGCCACGCTTTTTATCGGACTGTCCTGGGCCACCAGAATCACTTCCGCTTTGGGCTTCGGCGGTTCGGCACCGACGTAAACCAGATCGGCTCCGGCGGCCTGGGCAAATATCGGCGGAATGTCACCGGTACTGCCCAGATCGATGCTGCCGACATTTAACGCTTCGAGCATCTGCGGTCCCGCCGGGAATTCCACCCAGGAGATGGTGGTATGCGGATAGCGTTTTTCCAGCAGCTGGTGGCTTTTGGCCAGCACCATGCTGACGCTGCCTTTTTGGTAGCCGATGCGCAGCGCGTCAGGCGCGCTTTCCGCCGCGTGGCTCAGGGCAGAAAACGTCAGTAACCCGCTGAGGGTCAGGGTTCGCAGGATTTTACGCATGCTCCACCCCGCGAATGCTCTTGAGGCCAGGGGCCCGGCTGGCGGTGCGGTGCAGCGCTTGCCAGAATGTTTCCAGCGCCTGATCGAGGCGGCCCTGCAGGTTGGGCGTAAACTGCGGCTTGTGCTGATAGTCGGTAATCTGGCTATCGTCAGCAAAGACGCCGTGGAGGATCTCCTGGGCTTTCAGGGCGTTGAGAACCGGCTTCAGGGCATAATCCACCGCCAGCATATGGGCGATAGTGCCGCCGGTGGCCAGCGGCAGGACGATTTTCCCCTCCAGCGCCCGCTCCGGAAGCAGGTCGAGCAGGGTCTTCAGGGCGCCGGAAAATGATGCTTTATAGACCGGGGTGGCGATAATCAGCCCGTCAGCGCCGGACAGTTGTTCGTTAAGGGTCTGCAGCGCCGGGCTATCGAAACGGGCATAAAGCAGGTCTTCCGGGGCAAAGTTTTGCAGGTGCCAGTGGCAAACTTCAACATCAGCCGCGGAGAGTGTTGCTCTGGCATATTCCAGAAGCGCACTGGAACGGGAAGGGTAGCGCGGGCTGCCCGCAAGTGTAATGACACGCATCGTCTCTCTCCTTATAACTAAATGTTTGCATTTATCTATAATTGATAACATTTGCGTGCAGTGTGACAGAGGCGATTTATTTCCCTAAATGATTTTTCCACCCTTGTTTTGTCAGAATTTGCATAATGGAAGGGAAGAGAAGAAAACGTTTGCGTCGGATGCGAGATTTTTTGTTGTAGGTCAATTCCCTTTCTGGCGCCGATCGAACATAATACGCCCCCGGTTTGCCACCGGGAATCCAGGAGAGTTCATGTACTACCCCTTCGTTCGTAAAGCCCTTTTTCAGCTCGATCCTGAGCGCGCTCATGAAGTTACTTTTCAACAATTACGCCGAGTATCAGGTACGCCGCTGGAAATGCTGGTTCGCCAGAAGGTGCCGACCAAACCGGTTACCTGCATGGGTCTCACATTTAAGAATCCGCTGGGTCTGGCCGCAGGGCTGGATAAGAATGGCGAGTGCATCGACGCGCTCGGTGCCATGGGGTTCGGCTCTATTGAAATTGGCACCGTGACGCCACGCCCGCAACCGGGCAACGACAAGCCGAGGATCTTCCGTCTGGTCGATGCGGAAGGTTTGATCAACCGCATGGGCTTTAATAACCACGGCGTTGATAACCTGGTTGAGAACGTCAAAAAGGCGCATTTTGACGGTATCCTCGGCATTAATATCGGCAAGAATAAAGATACGCCGGTCGAGCAGGGTAAAGATGATTATCTGATTTGTATGGAAAAAATCTATCCCTATGCCGGTTATATCGCCATTAATATCTCCTCGCCGAATACGCCAGGGCTGCGAACCTTACAATATGGTGAGGCCCTCGACGATCTGCTTTCCGGTATTAAAAATAAGCAACTGGAGCTTCAGCAGAAGCATCAAAAATATGTTCCAGTAGCGGTGAAGATCGCGCCGGATCTTTCTCTCGAAGAATTGATCCAGGTCGCCGATAGTTTAGTTCGTCATAATATTGATGGCGTCATCGCGACCAATACCACCCTCGATCGTTCGCTGGTACAGGGAATGAAATTCTGTGATGAAACCGGCGGTCTTAGCGGTCGTCCGTTGCAGCTGAAGAGTACAGAAATTATCCGTATGCTGGCGGCGGAATTAAATGGTCGGTTACCTATTATCGGTGTCGGCGGGATTGATTCGGTGATCGCCGCGCGGGAAAAAATGGCTGCGGGGGCGAGTCTGGTCCAGATTTATTCCGGGTTTATTTTTAAAGGGCCCCCCCTGATTAAAGAAATTGTTACCCATATCTAATCTTTTCCCCCTCTGATCCCACCCAGGGCTTTATTTCCGGCCCTGGTTGTTTTATATTCCTTCATTGTTGCTTATTTAGACATTTTAGTCTTTTCTTAATTTTGGAAATAATTTTGTTGCAGGATGCCATGAATTTATAGCCAAAATAATTCGAGTTGCAGGAAGGCGGCGACGCAGGGCATCCCCAGGAGCTTACTGAAGTAAGTGACTGGGGTGAACGAATACAGCCAACGTTTATGCAACTTGAAGTATGACGGATATAGGGCTGGACGCAAAAGAGGATTGGTAGACGATGCGAATTAAACCTGACGATAACTGGCGTTGGTATTACGATGAAGAGCACGATCGTATGATGCTCGATTTGGCCAATGGTATGTTGTTCCGTTCGCGTTTTGCGCGTCGGATGTTAACCCCGGACGCCTTCGCGCCGTCCGGATTCTGCGTTGACGATGCTGCGCTTTATTTTTCCTTCGAAGAGAAATGTCGCGATATAGAATTATCGAAAGAGCAGCGCGCGGAATTAGTCCTTAATGCGCTGGTCGCGATTCGCTTCCTGAAACCGCAAATGCCGAAAAGCTGGCATTTCACTTCTCATGACGCCAGCTGGCAGCCGGTCACCGGTGATGCCGCCAGCGCCTGGCTCAGCGATACCGGGCAACAGGTGAATTTGCTGGTGGTTGAACCCGGGGAAAATGCGGCCCTGTGTTTGCTGGCCCAGCCGGGAGTGACGGTCGCAGGACGTATTTTGCAGCTTGGTGATGTGATTAAAATTATGAACGACCGACTGCAACCGGCATCAGGTGCCGCCAGCTACAGTCTGGGTCAGGCGGTGTAAACAGCCGTTGGCTAAGGCGCCAGCCGTAAAGCAGTTTTAGGTACGCAGCTACAGCACAGAATGGTGCCATCTGCCGCCACCGCGTTTTTCTTCAGCGGGCTGACTTCACCTTCTTCCAGCCGGATACGGCAGCTGCCACAGATGCCGGCCCGACAGGAGTAGGGAATGCGAATGCCCTTTTGCTCCAGTTGCTCCAGCAGGACCTGCTGCGTATTGCCGTTAAAACTCTGCCCCTGCCATGCGATCTCCACCACGGAATCCTGCTGCGAATCTACCGCCAGCGTCTCGTCGCTCTCGCCTGCGCCGTAGGCTTTTGCCGGACCACGCGTTAACACTTCCACTTCATCGCCAACCCGCACGACGCCGCTGTTGCGGGCGATCAGGTTCTGACCGAAATCGACGTCGCCGTTATCCAGCGCGGTACGGAAGCGCTGCAGGGTGGCCAGCGGTTCGCCGGAGGGGTGTTTTTGCCCACGTTCCGGGCTGACGGTGGTCAGCACGCAGCGGCTGCAGGGCTTTGCTACCTCAAACACCACCTCGCCGATACGAATCACTTTCCAGCTGTCTTCTTCCCAGGCCGCGGCGCCGGTCACCACCAGATTTGGGCGAAACTGTTCCATGCATACGCTGGCCGGGCAGCGGCTTTGCAGATCGCGCAATGAGGCTTCATTGGTTAATAAATAGGGAAAGCCGTCGGCGAAGGTCAGGGGAACCGCGTCATGGCGCTTCACCCGTCGGGTCAGCTGTGGCCCTAACCAGCGGAGCTGCACGTCACGATTAAAGAAGCCGCTGAGCCACTGGTTCACCGAGGCGGGCGCGATCAGCGCGGTGAAGTGGTTCCCCCACACTTCGGTCGGCTCGCCCTGAGGGGCAAAATCCGCAAAGCGGATAACCGCGCTGCTGCCGTCGGCCGCCGCCAGGTGAATCCCGTCGTGCAAAGGCGAGGGGGTAAACTTGACCATCTGAGGAAACTGGCGGGCAGTAATAAAGGTGCCATCGATTTCCGTCACCATGAAGGCACGATCGAAGGCCAGACCGCTGATATCGGCAAACGCGTGCGTCAGGCCAATTCCACGCATGGATTTGACGGGATGAATAAAAAGTCGCGATAGCGTTAGCATGCGCTGCCTCCAGGCTTAAAAATAAGCCTTTAACTTTATGACATGGGGCGCATATTGGCTATAATGCGCAACAATTTTCTTTTAGTAAAAGTGACGATATGAATTCTCTGTTTGCCAGTACGGCTCGTGGCCTTGAAGAGCTGTTAAAAACTGAACTGGAAGGGCTTGGCGCGCTGGACTGCCAGGTAGTCCAGGGCGGTGTCCATTTTCAGGGAGATACGCGAGTACGCTATCAAAGCCTGATGTGGAGCCGGCTGGCTTCGCGCATCATGATGCCGCTGGGCCAGTGTAGCGTGTACAGCGATTTGGATCTGTACCTCGGCGTGCAGTCCATTCCATGGACGGAGATTTTCACCCCAGACGCCACTTTTGCCGTCCATTTTAGCGGGCTGAACGACGAGATTCGTAACAGCCAGTACGGCGCGTTAAAGGTCAAAGATGCGATCGTTGACAGCTTCACGCGTAAAAATCTGCCGCGTCCAAACGTCGATCGTGAACAACCCGATCTGCGCATTAACGTCTGGCTGAATAAAGAGACCGCGCACATCTCGCTGGATCTCAGCGGAGAAGGCCTGCATCTTCGCGGCTACCGCGATGGTACCGGCATGGCGCCGATCAAAGAAACCCTGGCGGCGGCGATTGTTATGCGTTCTGGCTGGGTTCAGGGTACGCCGCTGCTCGATCCGATGTGTGGCTCCGGTACGCTGCTGATTGAAGCCGCGATGCTGGCAACCGATCGCGCGCCGGGTCTGCATCGTGGACACTGGGGCTTTAACGGCTGGTTGCAGCACGATGACGAGGTGTGGAAAGAAGTCAAAGCCGAAGCGCAGACCCGCGCCCGTAAAGGGCTGGCTGCCTATGAGTCACGTTTTTACGGCTCTGACGTGGATGCCCGTGTGATTGAGCGTGCGCGCAGCAACGCCCGTCGCGCCGGGGTAGGCGAGCTGATCGCTTTCGAAGCCAAAGATGTGGCCCAGTTGAGCAATCCGCTGCCGAAAGGCCCTTACGGGACCGTTATCAGCAACCCGCCATACGGCGAACGTCTGGAAAGCGAGCCGGCGCTGATTGCCCTGCACAGTCTGCTTGGTCGGGCGATGAAAACGCAGTTTGGCGGCTGGAACCTGTCACTGTTCAGCGCCTCGCCGGAGCTGCTCAGCTGCCTGCAGTTGCGTGCGGACAAACAGTTTAAAGCGAAAAACGGCCCGCTGGATTGCGTGCAGAAAAACTACCATCTGGCGGAAACCGATGGCAGCAGCGTGGCATCCATGGCGGATGATTTCGCCAACCGCCTGCGTAAAAACCTGAAGAAATTTGAGAAATGGGCACGTCAGGAAGGGATCGAATGCTACCGCCTGTATGATGCCGATCTGCCGGAATACAACGTGGCGATCGACCGCTACGCCGATTGGGTGGTGGTGCAGGAATACGCGCCGCCGAAAACGGTTGATGCGCACAAAGCGCGCCAGCGTCTGTTTGACATCATCGCGGCGACGATCTCCGTGCTGGGCATTGCGCCGAACAAGCTGGTGCTGAAAACCCGTGAACGGCAGAAAGGTAAGAATCAGTACCAAAAAATGGCCGAGAAGGGCGATTTCCTGGAAGTTCAGGAGTATAACGCCCGTCTGTGGGTCAACCTGACGGATTATCTCGATACCGGCCTGTTCCTTGACCACCGTATCGCCCGTCGCCTGCTGGGCCAGATGAGCAAAGGGAAAGACTTCCTGAACCTCTTCGCCTACACCGGCAGCGCCAGCGTCCACGCCGGCCTCGGCGGCGCACGTTCCACCACCACCGTGGATATGTCCCGCACCTATCTTGAATGGGCGGAGCGCAACTTGCGCCTCAACGGGCTGACCGGGCGTGCGCATCGTCTGATGCAGGCCGACGTGCTGGGCTGGCTGCGCGAAAGCGATGAACAGTTCGATCTGATCTTTATCGATCCGCCGACGTTCTCCAACTCCAAACGTATGGATGATGCCTTCGACGTGCAGCGCGATCACCTGCGTCTGATGACGGATCTTAAACGTCTGCTGCGCAAAGGCGGCACCATTATGTTCTCGAACAACAAACGCGGTTTCCGTATGGATCATGACGGACTGGCACAGCTGGGGCTGAAGGCGCAAGAAATTACGCAAAAAACGCTGTCTCAGGATTTCGCCCGTAACCGTCAGATTCACAACTGCTGGCTGATTACCGCAGCCTGAAAGGAATAAAGAATGTCATTAATTAGTATGCATGGTGCCTGGCTCTCCTTTAGCGACTCACCGCTGCTGGATAACGCCGAGTTGCATATCGAAGATAACGAGCGCGTCTGTCTGGTCGGGCGCAACGGTGCGGGCAAATCCACCCTGATGAAGATCCTCAACCGGGAGCAGGGGCTGGACGATGGACGGATCATCTATGAGCAGGATCTGGTTGTGGCTCGTTTGCAGCAGGATCCGCCGCGCAATATTGCCGGTACGGTATACGACTTTGTGGCGGAAGGGATCGCCGAGCAGGCGGCTTATCTGAAGGGATACCATGATGTCTCTCGCCTGGTGATGACCGATCCAAGCACCAAAAATTTAAACGAGCTGGCGCGCCTGCAGGATCTGCTGGATAACCTGGGCTTGTGGCAGCTTGAAAACCGTATTAACGAGGTGCTGGAACAGCTGGGTCTGGATGCGAACGCCGAGCTGGCGTCTCTTTCCGGCGGCTGGTTACGTAAAGCCGCTCTCGGGCGTGCGCTGGTCAGCGGCCCGCGCGTGCTGCTGCTGGATGAACCGACCAACCACCTGGATATCGAAACCATTGACTGGCTGGAAGGCTTCCTCAAGACCTTCAAAGGAACCATCATTTTCATCTCGCACGACCGTTCCTTCATTCGCAATATGGCCACCCGTATCGTCGATCTCGATCGCGGTAAGCTGGTGACCTATCCGGGCAGCTACGATCAGTATCTGCTGGAGAAAGAAGAAGCCCTGCGTGTTGAAGAGCTGCAAAACGCCGAGTTTGACCGCAAGCTGGCCCAGGAAGAAGTGTGGATTCGCCAGGGCATTAAAGCGCGTCGTACCCGTAACGAAGGTCGCGTTCGCGCCCTGAAAGCGATGCGTCGTGAACGTGGCGAGCGTCGCGAAGTGATGGGCAGCGCGAAGATGCAGGTCGAAGAGGCGGCTCGTTCAGGCAAAATCGTCTTCGAAATGGAAGATGTTAACTACCAGATTGACGGTAAGGTGCTGGTCAAAGATTTCACGGCGCAAATCCAGCGCGGTGACAAAATTGCGCTGATCGGTCCGAACGGGTGTGGGAAAACCACGCTGTTGAAACTGATGCTCGGTCAGCTGAAGGCTGATAGCGGTCGGGTTCATGTCGGCACCAAGCTGGAAGTGGCCTACTTCGATCAGCACCGCGCCGAGCTGGATCCGGATAAAACCGTGATGGATAACCTGGCCGAAGGCAAACAGGAAGTGCTGGTGAACGGTAAGCCGCGCCATGTGCTGGGCTATTTGCAGGACTTCCTGTTCCATCCAAAACGCGCAATGACGCCGGTCCGGGCGCTGTCTGGCGGGGAACGTAACCGACTGCTGCTGGCACGTCTGTTCCTCAAGCCAAGCAACCTGTTGATTCTCGATGAACCGACAAACGATCTGGATGTGGAAACGCTGGAACTGCTGGAAGAGCTAGTCGATGGCTATCAGGGCAGCGTAATGCTGGTCAGCCACGACCGTCAGTTTGTCGATAACACCGTTACCGAGTGCTGGATCTTCGAAGGCGGCGGAAAAATTGGTCAGTATGTCGGCGGATATCATGATGCGCGCGGTCAACAATCGCAGCATCTGGCGCTAAAACAGACTGCTGCTAAAAAATCTGCAGAAGTTGCTCAATCGAAAGCAGAAAGTGTCAAACGTGCGCCTAACAAACTAAGCTATAACCTGCAGCGCGAACTGGAACAGTTGCCACAACGACTTGAAGAACTGGAAACCCAACTGCAGAGTCTGCAGGAGCAGGTTGCCGATCCTTCTTTCTTTGGCCAGTCCCATGACCATACGCAGCAAGTGCTGGCTCAGCTGGCCGAAGCGGAACAGGCGCTGGAAACGGCCTTTGAACGCTGGGAATATCTCGAAGGATTAAAAAACGGCGCCTGAGCTGAGGAGTTTTCATGTGCGATCATCATCATGCTGCGCGGCATATCCTGTGCCCACAATGTGATTTGCTGGTGGCTTTGCCGCAGCTGGAGCATCGCCAGAAAGCCGCGTGTCCGCGTTGCGGTACGACGCTGACAACCACGTGGGACGCGCCTCGGCAGCGTCCCACGGCCTATGCGCTGGTGGCGCTGTTTATGCTGCTGCTGGCGAATCTGTTTCCCTTCGTCGATATGAGCGTTGGCGGTCTGCGCAGCGAGATTAAGCTGCTGGAAATTCCTGACGTTCTGTTCAGCGAAGATTACGCCAGCCTGGGCACCTTCTTTCTCCTCTTTGTGCAGCTGGTGCCGGCGTTTTGCCTGGTGACGATCCTGTTACTGGTCAACCGGGTGCATCTGCCGGCGCGACTCAAGGCGTTTCTGGCGCGGATTCTGTTCCATCTTAAGACCTGGGGAATGGCAGAGATTTTCCTCGCCGGCGTGCTGGTGAGCTTTGTCAAACTGATGGCCTATGGCGATATTGGCGTGGGGCTAAGCTTTGTGCCCTGGTGTTTGTTCTGTATGCTCCAGCTGCGGGCGCTGCAATGCGTCGACCGACGCTGGCTATGGGATGACATTGCACCGATGCCCGCCCTCAGACAGCCGCTGAAAATTGGCCAGACGGGGATCCGCCAGGGTCTGCGTTCCTGTTCGTGCTGTACGGCCATTTTGCCTGCTGATGAGGCGGTTTGTCCGCGCTGTCAGACTAAAGGGACGGCCCGGCGTAAGCATAGTCTGCAGTGGACCATGGCTCTGCTGATCACCTCTTTCGTCCTGTATCTCCCGGCAAATATTCTGCCGATCATGATCACCGATTTGCTCGGGGATAAGCTACCCTCCACGATTATGGCTGGGGTGATATTGCTCTGGAGCGAAGGATCGTACCCGGTGGCATTGGTGATTTTTATTGCCAGTATTATGGTCCCGACGCTAAAAATGATGGCGATTGCCTGGCTCTGTTGGAACGCCAATGGCAACGGCCAACGTGACTCAGAGCGCATGCACCTGATTTATGAAGTAGTGGAGTTTGTTGGCCGTTGGTCAATGATTGATGTTTTTGTCATCGCGGTACTCTCGGCGCTGGTGCGCATGGGAGGGTTGATGAGTATCTATCCTGCGATCGGGGCGGTGATGTTTGCGCTCGTTGTTGTCATGACAATGTTCTCAGCCATGACCTTTGACCCTCGTTTGTTGTGGGACCGTGAACCAGATTCAAGCCATGAGGAAATGCAGCAGCATGGAAAATAAGAGCGGAGAAGCAAAGGTGCAAAAGGTGAAGAACTGGTCACCCGTGTGGATCTTCCCCATCGTCACTGTGCTAATCGGCGCGTGGATCCTTTTTTATCACTACAGCCATCAAGGGCCGGAAGTGACGCTGATCACCACCAACGCGGAAGGTATAGAAGGGGGAAAAACCCGGATTAAAAGCCGTAGCGTGGACGTCGGGGTGGTGGAAAGCGCTATCCTGACGGATGACCTGACGCACGTTGAGATTAAGGCGCGCCTCAATTCCGGCATGAAAAAGCTCCTGCATACAGATTCGGTCTTTTGGGTCGTGAAGCCGCAGGTTGGGCGTGAAGGGATCAGCGGCCTGGGGACCTTACTTTCCGGTGCCTATATTGAGCTTCAACCGGGCACCAAAGGCGGCGATTCCGCACAATATCCGCTGCTGGATTCACCGCCGCTGGCGTCACCGGATGCAAAAGGTATTCGGGTGCTGCTGGAAAGCGATAAAGCCGGACAGCTCTCTCCGGGCGACCCGGTGCTGTTCCGTGGCTATCGCGTCGGTTCGGTGGAAACCAGCACCTTCGACCCGCAAAAACGCAGCATCACCTATCAGCTGTTTATCAACGCGCCTAACGATCGTCTGGTAACGACCAACGTGCGCTTCTGGAAAGACAGCGGCATTGCGGTCGACTTAACCTCGGCGGGGATGCGGGTAGAAATGGGGTCATTAGCAACCCTGTTTGGCGGCGGCGTCAGCTTTGATATCCCGGAAGGGCTCGACCTCGGTGAGCCGGCGGCCAATAAAACCGGCTATCATCTTTTTGACGATCAAAAGAGCATTCAGGATTCGATCTATACCCAGCACATCGATTACGTGATGTTCTTTAAAGATTCCGTACGCGGTCTGCAACCTGGAGCACCTGTAGAGTTCCGTGGGATACGTTTAGGTACCGTCGGTAAAGTTCCGTTCTTTATTCCGGGCTTACATCAGCGTCTGAATGATGACTATCGCATTCCGGTGGAGATTCGAATTGAACCGCAGCGCTTGATCAATCAACTGGGCGGGGATCCTAACATTCGCACTCATATCGACGATCTGATCAATCGCGGATTACGCGGATCGCTGAAAACCGGTAACCTGGTGACCGGCGCACTGTACATCGATCTCGATTTCTATCAGAAAGCACCGCCGCGTGGCAAAATTCTGGAGTTTGGCGGTTATCCGATCATTCCTACCATTAGCGGTGGCCTGGCCCAGATCCAGCAGCGCCTGATGGAGGCTCTGGATAAGATCAACAATCTGCCGATTAACCCGCTGCTGGAGCAAGCGACCAGCACGCTGGCGCAGAGTGAAAAAACCATGCAGCGTGTTCAGACGACACTGGATAGCCTGAATAAGATTGCGGCAAGCCCGTCAATGCAGCAGCTGCCGGGAGATATGCAGAATACGTTGCGTGAACTCAACCGGAGTATGCAGGGCTTCCAGCCTGGTTCTGCGGCATACAACAAGATGGTTGCGGATATGCAGCGACTGGATCAGGTTCTTCGCGAACTGCAACCCGTACTGAAAACGCTCAATGATAAGAGCAACGCGCTGGTATTTGAGGCCAAGGATAAAAAAGATCCTCAGCCGAAGGGAGCGAAATAATGAAAAAATGGTTAGTGGTTGCCGCGACATGTGCGCTGGCGGCGTGCAGCAGCAGTGGGGAAAATAAAACCTACTATCAGCTTCCGGTTGCACAGGGTGGCGCGCAAAGCGCCGCTCACCAAAGCAAAAACCTGCTGTGGGTTGAGCAGGTGAGCATCCCGGATTATCTGGCGGGCAACGGCGTGGTCTATCAGACGACGGACGTGCAGTATGTGATTGCGAGCAATAATCTGTGGGCGAGCCCGCTTGATCAGCAGCTGCGAACCACGCTGGTGGCCAATTTGAGTATTCAACTGCCGGGTTGGGTGGTTTCTTCGCAGCCTCTGGGCAGCGACCAGGATACCCTCAACGTGGCAATAAATGGTTTCCATGGGCGTTACGATGGACGGGTGATTGTCAGCGGGGAGTGGTTGCTGAAGCATCAGGGACAGCTGATCAAGCGTCCGTTCAATATCGAACTGAAGCAGCAGCAGGACGGTTATGACGCGATGGTGAAGACGATGGCGCAGGCCTGGTCTCAGGAAGCGACGGCAATTGCCAGTGAGCTGAATCGCTTGCCATAAGTAAAATGAATACAGATTTAAAGCCGCGGAGGTCGAAAAACACCCGCGGCTTTTTTATTTGCCTTGTCAGGCCGTTACTTGTGCCGGTTCACATTTTTTGTACAAATGAACTTTCATATAGCTCACAATTATGACAATGGCGTGAATTTTGCGCATTGACGTTACCTCTGATTCGCGGTATTCGTTAACCGTGGTTGCATATTTAGTGACCACTGTTTTCTTTTCCACCAGATCAAATAATGAGGGAAACGAGGCATGAAGAGACAAAAACGAGATCGCCTGGAACGGGCACATCAACGTGGATATCAGGCCGGCATCACCGGTAGATCGAAAGAAATGTGTCCCTACCAGACCTTGAACCAAAGGTCCTACTGGCTAGGAGGCTGGCGAGAAGCCATGGAGGACAGGGTACAAACTGCCTGACTGTCTCTTTAAAAAAAGAAGCCTCCGCCGAGCGGGGGCTTCGCCTTTTATAACTTATCTCTGCTTATCAGAACGCAGATGTGTCCTGGAACAGGCCCACTTTCAGATCGTTTGCGGTGTAGATCAGACGACCATCAACCAGCACTTCGCCATCCGCCAGGCCCATGATCAGACGACGGTTAACGACACGTTTGAAGTGAATACGGTAGGTCACTTTCTTCGCCGTTGGCAGAACCTGGCCGGTGAATTTGACTTCGCCTACGCCCAGCGCGCGGCCTTTGCCTTCGCCGCCGAGCCAGCCCAGATAAAAACCAACCAGCTGCCACATGGCATCCAGACCCAGACAGCCAGGCATCACCGGATCGCCAATAAAGTGGCAACCGAAGAACCACAGGTCCGGGTTGATATCGAGTTCTGCCTCAACAAAACCTTTATCGTAGTTACCACCGGTTTCGGTCATTTTGATGACGCGGTCCATCATCAGCATATTTGGCGCTGGTAACTGCGGGCCTTTCGCGCCAAACAGTTCACCACGGCCAGAGGCAAGAAGATCTTCTTTTGTATAGGATTCGCGTTTATCTACCATGTTTTCAGTAAGCCTTATTTTGAGTTCGGGACGCAGGATAGCTAACACGTGTAAGCTGAACAAGTCCGATCAGTTCGAACCTGAACCGCCTAACCAGCGTAGCGGCCACGGAAAACGGTGGCGACTCTCTTGCTGCGTCGCCTGTGCAATCCGTTCCTGAATGGTTTGCCGTAACGTTTGCCCTTCGCCATCCCATAGCAACTGGGTCAAAATGGGTATTGCTTCAGTGACATCTTCGACTGCCCAGATGAAAAACTGCTCATCGGCGACGGCCTGCTGGAGCTCTGCGGACAGGCTCAGATGGCGGACGTTCGCTGCAGGAATGATCACACCCTGTTTGCCGGTCAGCTCGCGCTGCTGGCAAATGGTAAAGAAGCCTTCGACTTTTTCATTGAGCCCGCCAACCGGCTGTACGCGACCAAACTGGTCTACGGAACCGGTGATGGCGATGCTTTGATTGATAGGGACTCCTGCCAGTGCGCTGATTAAGGCGCACAGCTCGGCCATTGAGGCGCTGTCGCCGTCCACTTCACTGTAGGATTGTTCGAAGGTCAGTGAGGCGCTGAAAGGCAGCTGTTGTTCGAGCTCCAGCTCGGACATCAGAAACGCCTGCATGATCATCATGCCTTTGGCATGAATATTACCGCCCAGCTCCGCCTTGCGCTCCACGTCGATAAACTCACCGTCACCGATGTGTACGACGCAGCTAATGCGCGATGGCTCGCCAAATGCGCGAGGATGGCCCGGGAATTCGATAACTGACAGGGCGTTGATCTGACCAATGCATTCGCCTTCGGTTTCAATCAGGATCTGTTCCTGCAGGATTTCATCCTGGATACGCTCGGCAAGATAGCCTTCACGCCACTCACGGCGTGCCAGCATGGTTTGCATCTCTTCGGCGGTGATCTGCTCACCTTCACAGAAGGCGGCGGCCTCACGCAGCTGACGAGCGATCCATTGCGGACACAGCGGCAGCATCTCCTGGTCACCGGTATAGCGGGCCGCTTCCTGAATCAGCAAGGGCCAGGCGTCCGCCGCCAGGCCAGGCAGCTCGAGCTGCTGCGCATTTTTCCAGACCCACTGACACCATTGCTTCAGGGTGTCTTCATCAGCAATTTGCAGGTTGTCTTCGTACTCGCTGTAAATCGCCTGCGCAGAGAGCTCAGGCTCCATCTCCTGGAAATCAGCCAGTGATTCACGCTCACCAACCAGAATGACCTTCAGGTTGAGCGGCATTGAGGGAATGCTGACCGGCAGAGGACGGGACTCGTCAATGGACAGCCAGTCAAAGCGCTGGCGAATAACCATGCTTTTCAGGCGCATCCACAGCAGTGGCTGTGCCAGTAATGCACGCAGAGAAATAATTAAGACGCCGCCATTTGTGCGATGCACCAGGCCCGGCTGCAGCGAGATTTCGCCGTTAAATTGCCGTACGCAGCCAAACAGCTGCTCTGCTTCGACCCAATCGGCAGTTTCAACCGGGGCGGTGCTGGCAAAATTATCGTCAGCGTGCGTTGCCGGTGTCAGGGTGACGTTTCCGCCGTTGACCTGGTAGCGAACGCCGTACAGTGGGTCCGTCGGTTCAAACAGCGTGCGGGTTTCTGTCGCCAGCCATTGCAGGTATTCCGCTTCTTCAGGGGCTTTAACCAGCATGAATGGCGAGATGGTCGGGGTCACAAGAAGTTGTTCCAGACCATAGAATAAACGGGGCTGCAGCTCGCCTGCGAGGGATTCCTCAGCATGGGCTAAATCAGCTTGTGCAAACAGCGCCTGATAACTTTCCGTATCAGGAGCAAGGTCTTTTCGGGTCAGTTTCGTAATGGTCAAAGTCGCTGTTTTTAGTCAGATGTAAAGCGCGCGATTATACCTTATGCTGCGTCCGAGCACACGGAGGATTACATGTGCAGTGATGATAAGCGGGTTACCTGCATCACGAATGATGATTTATTCTCAGCACATCGGGAAAAAACTGATATCCTGAAATGAGTTACACGGTCACATTGAGATCGCAATGAAATATCAACAACTGGAAAATCTTGAAAGCGGCTGGAAATGGAATTATCTGGTAAAGAAGCACCGGGAAGGTGAGCTGATTACCCGCCATATTGAAGCCAGCGCAGCAAAAGCCGCGGTCGATGTCTTACTGACGCTCGAAAATGAACCGGTTCTGGTGCATACCTGGATTGAGCAGCATATGAATCCGGAATTAACCAACCGCATGAAGCAGACTATCCGGGCGCGTCGCAAGCGTCACTTTAACGCGGAGCATCAACATACGCGCAAAAAGTCGATCGACCTGGAGTTTATCGTCTGGCAGCGTCTGGCTGGGTTAGCGCATCGACGTGGCAAAACATTGTCAGAAACCATCGTGCAGTTGATCGAGGACGCGGAGCATAAAGAGAAATATGCCAGCAAAATGTCCAGCCTGAAGCACGATTTGCAGGTACTGCTCGGTAAAGAGTGATGTTAAGGGTAGGGTGTGCTCGTGTCGTGTCGTGTCGTGTCGTGTCGTGGCGGGTGGCCGTTTACTTCGATACCTGAATTTAGCGTAAAAAAAAACCCCGCATCAGCGGGGTTTTTTATAGGTAGTAATCTTAAGCCTGCGGCTGAGATACTACGTCTTTGTAACCTTTAACTTCGATCTCTACGCGACGATCTGGGCCCAGGCAGTCGATCAGTGCAGCGCGAGCTTTCACGTTGTCACAGGTATTGCCGGTAACCGGGTTGGATTCACCCATGCCACGTGCGGAGATTTTGCCAGCCGGGATACCTTTAGAAACCAGGTAATCAACAACAGACTGAGCACGTTTCTCGGACAGCTGCTGGTTGTAAGCGTCAGAACCGATACGGTCGGTATAGCCCAGAACCACTGCAGAACCGTCTTTCGGATCCATGTTGCTCAGCTGGGTGTACAGCTGATCCAGAGCCTGCTGACCTTCCGGTTTCAGGGTAGATTTGTTGAAGTTGAACAGTACGTCAGACTTCAGGGTGAAGTGTTTGGTAGTAACTTCTGGAGCCGGAGCCGGAGCCGGAGCTACAACTGGAGCTACATCGTCCTGACCGAAACGGTAGGAAACACCCAGGCTCAGCATGCCGTTATCCGGACGCGCGCCAACGGTACCTGCATCACCGATGTTGTTAACCCACTGGTATTCCAGACGAGTAGCGATGTCACGAGTAACAGCCCACTCTAAACCACCAGCAAATACCGGGGATACGCCAGTGTCGTGTTCGCTGCGGGAAACGCCGGTAGAACCGTAGTTGCCATCAGCGTCTGCACGCCAAACCATACCACCCAGACGGGTATAGATATCCAGATCGTCAGTGATCGGGTAACCCAGTTTAGCGGTCAGCTGAACGCCCTGAGCTTTGAATGCGCCGTTGTCTACGCTGCCTTTGTATGCAACGCGACCCAGCCAGTCATAACCCATTTCAAAACCGAGGTACGGGTTAACCTGGTAACCACCGAACGCACCAGCACCAAGCTGGCTGTTATGGGTAGGACCATTGTTGCCCTGGAAACCGTTACCGTAGAAACCGGTATCGTGAAACTGGGACCAACCCAGTTTACCACCTGCATACCAGGTGTTATCTTTCGGTGCGGCCTGCGCTACGGTAGCGAAGCCAGCCAGTGCCACTGCAATCGCGATAGCTGTCTTTTTCATTTTTTGCGCCTCATTATCATCCAAAATTCGCCATGAAGGTACAAAAGACCTCACGGTTAAATCCTTCACCCGGGGCGTGACTTGTTGTTAACTATGCTGATACATGCAGCGTAAGCCGATCACCCCTGGCGATGTAAAGTCTACAACTTAGTTCGAAACTTACAAGTGTGAACTCCGTCAGGCATATGAAAAAAAAGGGTTGTATACACAATATTTAACAAATATGGTTGATTTTCGTTCGGTAAAAAAAGCTGCGAAACCGCATCAGACAGGCATTCCAGCAAAAATGGCCCTGTTCAGAGTATGGGATTGGTGTGATCAAAAAAAATTCTAGGATTCATCCTAATTTGGCTTAATGATACAAATTAGAGTGAATTTTTAGCCCGCTGTGTTGTCTGCCACCCAGGTTCATATTCCCAACAGGGCGCATGATGAAACCCATAGCATGGCCTTCCTCTGCAGCAACGACCAGACGTTCATGTTCTTCTGCAGTGAGCTCATCTGACAACCAGCCAATGACGACACTGTAATTGCCGGTACGGAGCGCGCGGATCATCGATTCTACGGTGTTGCACGGCGACAGTTGGCTGATCTGCATAACCTTGGTTAGCGGTAAACCGGAAGACTGTACCCACTCGCGGCTCAGTTTCTGTTTCGGCGTGAGCCAGAGCTGCCAGCGAGACTGCTGCCCCAACTGCTGTAATAAAGGTAGCAGGAGTAGCTGCGTCATCATAGGCTGATCTTCGCGGTAGACAATTTCACTAATCAGCCCGCTGGCTGGTTGTTCGGTGACGTCTTGCGAATGGCGACGTACGGAAGCAGAAGTCAGTGATGAACGGTTTGCGTAAGCTGAAGTGAACATAGTCTATCCCGCCTGTGAGTTACTGTATGAATGTACAGTATATCTACCTGAAGAAAAGATCAACCTCATTTATCATTTTTGTGGTTGAAAATCGTACATGTGTCCTGACGCGATCTTACCGGGCGATGCAGGCTTCAGGGAACGGGGAGATTCTTCATGGCATCCTCTATTTTTGGCGATAATTTTCTGAAAGCCCCTCGCAAAACGATACGTTAATTGAACAGAATCTAAAAATCATCTTGCTGCAATAAACGAAGTCACTTATTTTCAGTATTAACGGTTCCGTTAAAAAATAAATTCCATTCACATGATTAACAAAGGAATAATCATGAAGAAAATCACACATCAACGGTTCCATCAATTTCAAGAATGTTTATCATCACTCGGGAAAATACGTTGCCGGCCGCTTTTTGGTGGTTATAGTCTGGCGATAGAAAATACTGTTTTTGCCATGGCAACAGAGGGTGAAGTCTACCTCAAACTCTGTGAGCAAAGCGCGGGCTATCATGTAGTAAAGGCTGCCCCTCTTTTGATTATGCGAAAAAACGGTCGCCCGGTTTTATTGAAATATTATCAAATTGATGAAGCGCTTTGGCGTGACAGTAAAATGTTGCTCAAACTATCCGTGTTTTCATTGCAAACCGCGCGAAATGAAAAAAACCAGCTGCGTGCAACAGGGCGGTTGAAAGACCTGCCAAATATAAATTTCCAAATGGAGCTAATGCTAATTCATGTCGGCGTAACCGATGAGCAGACGCTGCGGAATTTGGGGGCTCAGGACGTCTGGCTAAAATTGCGCGAATCAAATAAAGCCCTCTCTCTGAATTTTCTTTATGCATTAGAGGGCGCGATTGTCGGTGTGCATGCTGCAGCGCTCCCGGCGCAACGTCGGCGGGAGCTTGCAGAATGGGCTGGCGGCCAGCACCGTGATATCCAGGGCTACTCCGGTTGAACCGCAACCTGTTTTTGTAAGCGGCATATTTCCGGCAACAGCGCCAGCAGCAGGCCAACCTGCTGGAGCACCAGCGGCTCTTTACTGTCAGGCTGGGGCTCAAGATGCTGGATCCGGGTCTGCAAACTATTGAGCGCCTGCTGCACCCGATGTTCGTCGGAAGGCCTGTGGTGCAGCGCATCATCAACGTAGCAGACGGCATCATCAAGCAGCGCCAGAATATCCGGGGTAGTGAGTTTCTCCCGGTGTGCGCCCAGAGCGGAAATGTAGCTGGTAAACGTATGGTTCAGGCACAACAGACGGAATGCGGTTTCGCGCAGTGCGGCGTCAGCCCGTGGCTCTGTGGACAGGTTAGATACCACTGAGGCAAGTTCGCCATCCCGACTATGGGCATCGCGACGCGCGACACGATATGCCAGACGATTGTCGCGTCCCTGGTGATACTGCTCAAGAATGGCATCCAGGTAGCGGCAGTTGGCGTTGATTGCCTGAGCCAGCACGCGTGGTAGATTACGGAACTTCCAGTCAGGCCAGATGAAACTCACTGCCGCCCAGGCGATAGCACAGCCCATTAACGTATCGAAGATACGCGGTAACGCGACTTCGAATCCTTCGCCCAACAGATTAAAACAGAGCAGGACCAGCAGGGTGATAAACATGGTCGCGTGGGCATACTGCACATTGCGAAAAGCGAAGAACAGGACACCAGTCAGGACAATCAACAGCAGTTGGCCTTCCACGGAGGGCACCAGCAGTAATAAAGGCAGGCCGATGGCGACGCCAATCAGGGTGCCGATAATCCTCAGGGCGAGCCGGTGTCGCGTGGCGTTATAGTTTGGCTGACAGACAAACAGGCTGGTCAGAAGTATCCAGTAGCCGTGATTCAGCCCGGTAAACTGAATAAACGCATAGCCTGCACAGAGCACCAGCGACATTCGCACCGCGTGGCGGAACAACGCGGATTCAGGCGACATATTACGACGCAGGCGCAGCCATATATCGCTGAAGCCGCTTAGCCTGTCGTCCAGCAGCAAACTTTCGGTATTGCTGTTGGAAGGTGCGATGGTTTGCGCTGACTCAATGGTCGCCAGCTGGGCGTCGATCGCCCGTAAATTATTAAGCAGAAAGCCCAGCGCCTTGATTTGCTCGGCCGGGGCGCCACTGGCACGTACGCGATCGAGGGCGGAATCAAGATGCATAAAGGCACGTTCGAAATGGGCATCGTGCTGATAGGGCTCACGTAACAAAATAGCGCGGGATAATTTCTGACACGCCTGGGCCTGCATCGACAGCATTCGCTGAAAGCGGAACATCACATCGCTATAGCGGAAATGGTCGCGCAGCGTTTGATACTGGATATGGGAGGAGCTGGCGCGTTCGTGAATATCCTGGGCCACGAAGTAATACTGCAACGTCCGGCGAGTACCGCGTTGGCCACGGTCGCCCCGCAGACGAGTCAGCAGCGAGGCTTTTGTCTGATTCAGGGTGGTGACCAACTGGCCATTCGCAATGGCTAGATCGTATAACGGCGCCTGACTTTCATCTTCGATATCGGGGTCAAACAGGCGAGATTTGAGTTCCAGATAGCGCGCCAGTTGCTCATAACTACGTGCCAGATTGTCCTGGAGAGGACGAATCGGGAAAATAATATGTCCGGCGAGCGTCAGCACGTTGTACCAGACGGCACCGGTCAACAAAAACAGAGGCTGCAGGTACCAGCGGTCGTAGAGCGTGGTCCCCAGCATGGTATAGATGGCAATCAGCAACGCGCCAAATGCGATAGTGGCGTAACGCTGCCCCAGACCGCCGAGCAGAATAAATCCCGTCGTCGAGACCGTTAAGCCGAGCGCAAACAGCCACGGCCACGGAAAAAGCAATTCCACCGACGCAGATGCAATAAAAAAGCACACCAGCGTAATGGCCAGATTGCGCAGTCGGCCGGTCAAACGGTCATCGAGATCAGTCAGGGCTGCAGCAACCACTCCCAGCGTCAGAGGAATGGTGAGTTTAACTTCGCCAAGCCACCACGGAACGGCGGTTGTGCCGCAAAGTGCGATAAAAATCCTGGCGTTATATAGCCAGGTGCTGTTCCATGTATAACGACGTAGCAAGGGGCTAAGCATGGGGTTCTTCCGTCCGGTTACTGAAAGCGACGGCGCGCATTGGCTTCACGCGCAGCGCGGGCAGTTTCGACGGAAACCACTCTGCGTCCTACCGGCCACAGTGCAATGGCGGCGATTTTAAAATTGGCGATACCAACCGGGATCCCGATGATGGTCACACATTGTGCGATGCCGCTAAAGATATGCATCAGGCAAAGCCACCAGCCAAAGAAGATAAACCACAGAATATTTAACAGCGTACCGCCGGTGTTGAGCAGCGCGCTTTTTCTTTGCGGTTCCAGTTCATCAACATGAATCGCTTCATTGCCATAAGGCAGAAGCGACAGTCGGGTAATTTCCCAGCAGGAGCGGGTTAACGGCAGCGTGAAGATCAGAATGATGCTGACCAGTGTTGCCAGCAGCCAGCCCAGGGTGGTTGCGAAACCACCAAGGATAAAGTTCAAAATATTCAGAATGGTACGCATAAACCCTCAGTTCAGTCCTGGAGATAATATCCCCGTCATACTTCAGGCTGCCTGTGCGCTGGCGATGCTCGCTTACCGGAACGACTGACCTGAGTACGCTCATCGGGGTTCGCCCACCTGCCGCTGTGCTGCAACTTGCAGTATGCCGGGTATAAGACCCGACCATTGTAACGTTTTTTACGCTGGAGCACCTGGTCGCAGGCGGTTAAACTTGAAAACATCCAACCTGATTGATATTCGGCATTATATGGAACTTAAAGCGACAACATTAGGCAAGCGCATGGCACAGCATCCTTACGACAGGGTGCAACTGCTCAACGCCGGAGTAAAGGTTTCTGGTGATAACCATGAATATATCATACCTTTCAATCAGTTATTGTCCATTCATTGCAAGCGAGGCCTGGTGTGGGGCGAGCTGGAGTTCGTTCTGCCGGACAGCAAAGTGGTGCGTTTGCACGGAACCGAATGGAATGAGACGCAACGTTTCTTTCATCACCTGAATACGCTCTGGCAGCAGTGGAGTGCGGAAATGAGCAACATTTCCGCCGATGTTCTTCGCCAGCTGCTGGTGGATGCGGGTCGCGCCAGCGCAAAAGGCAAATGGTTGACTCGTCAACAGGTTGTTGAAGTACAGGGAAAAATTCGTCGGGCGCTCGCCGGACTGCCGATACCGACCAGCCGCCTCGATGCTTTTGATAACTGCCGTGAGCTGTGGCAGGAGTGCCAGGGCTGGCTGGCCGATACCGAAACCGCGCGCCTTGCCCATAACCAGGCGTTTACTCAGGCGATGCTGGAACAGTACAGCGGCTTTTTTGCCGGGATAGAATCCTCACCGCTTAACCCGGCGCAGGCCAGAGCGGTGGTAAACGGCGAGCGCTCGCTGTTGGTACTGGCCGGTGCCGGAAGCGGAAAAACGTCTGTCCTGGTTGCCCGCGCGGGCTGGTTGCTGACGCGAGGCGAAGCCGCTCCCGACCAGATCCTGCTGCTGGCGTTTGGTCGCCAGGCCGCCCAGGAAATGGACGAGCGCATCCGCGAGCGGTTGAGATCTGACGATATTACAGCACGCACCTTTCACTCGCTGGCGCTGCATATTATTCAGCAAGGCAGCAAAAAAGTACCCGCCATCAGCAAGCTGGAGAGCGATAGCTCCGCGCGTCAGACCTTGCTGTTAAAAAACTGGCGTCTGCAGTGCCAGGAGAAAAAAGCACAGGCAAAAGGCTGGCGCCAGTGGCTGGAAGAAGAGATGGACTGGCAGGTGCCGGACGGCGAATTCTGGCAGGACAAGAAAATACAACGGCGGATGGCCAGCCGCCTCGATCGCTGGGTCAGTTTGATGCGCATGCACGGAGGTTCGCAAGCCGAGATGATCGCCGGGGCGCCAGAAGCGGTGCGCGATCTGTTCGGCAAGCGCGTTAAGCTGATGGCACCGCTGCTGAAAGCGTGGAAAACGGCGCTGAAAGAGGAAAATGCGGTCGACTTTTCCGGGCTGATACACCAGGCAGTGAATATTCTGGATAAAGGTCGGTTTGTCAGTCCGTGGAAGCACATCCTGGTGGATGAGTTTCAGGATATCTCGCCCCAGCGTGCCGCGCTGCTTGCCGCTTTACGCCGCCAGAATGCCCAGACCACACTGTTTGCCGTTGGCGACGACTGGCAGGCCATTTACCGCTTTAGCGGAGCGCAGCTTTCTCTGACAACGGCCTTCAACCACTATTTTGGTGAGGGCGATTGCTGTGCGCTGGATACTACCTACCGATTTAACGGTCGCATTGGCGAGGTGGCGAACGGCTTTATCCAGCAAAACCCGCACCAGATGAGTAAACCGTTGAACAGCCTGACTGCCGGAGATAAAAAGGCGGTGACCCTGCTGGCAGACGACAAGCTCGACGATCTGCTGGATAAGCTCAGCGGCTATGCAAAGCCGGAACAGCGGATCCTATTGTTGGCCCGTTACCATCACCTGAAGCCCGAGGCGCTGGAAAAAGCCGCCACGCGCTGGCCGCATCTGCAGCTTGATTTCATGACTATTCATGCCAGCAAAGGCCAGCAGGCGGATTACGTGATTATTCTGGGGCTTCAGGAGGGCGACGATGCGTTTCCGGCACCAGCCCGCGAATCGATCATGGAGCAGGCGTTATTGCCGCAGCCGGAGGATTTCCCTGATGCCGAAGAACGACGTCTGTTGTATGTCGCGATGACGCGCGCGCGGCTGCGCGTCTGGCTGCTGTTCAACAAAGCCCAGCCTTCACCTTTCGTCGAAATGTTAGAAGCGCTTGATGTGCCGGTGGCGAGAAAACCGTAAGAAGCTGGCGGACTCGCCGCCAGCCGGACTTACTTAAGACGTTCGGCGAGGTAACGTTGATAATCCGGGATCAGGATATCGAGCGGCTCATTGAAGGTCGGCGACAGAATAATAAAGTCGGCCGTTGACGCATTGGTAGCGACAGGGATGTTCCAGACCGTCGCCAGGCGCAGCAGTGCTTTCACGTCCGGATCGTGCGGTACCGCGTTGAGCGGGTCCCAGAAGAAAATCAGCACATCGATTTTCCCTTCCGAGATCAGCGCGCCAACCTGCTGATCGCCGCCCATCGGGCCGCTCAGCATCGCGTTTACCTCAAGCCCGGTCGCCCGGGAAATCAGGTTACCGGTGGTGCCGGTTGCATAGAGTTCGTGCTGGGCCAGCAGCGGCTGGTGGCGCGTAACCCATTTCATCAGCATATCTTTACAGTGATCGTGAGCAACCAGCGCGATATGTTTGCGTGCCGGTAACGTACGTGTCGTCAGTTCCATAATTTCATTCCACATTTTGACCTGCAGACAGATTACTGGAAGTGACTGCTGCTGCAAGCGTCTGGGCGAAAAATTTTGACGCATCCGTAAGTTAGGATGGATGGCCCGTTCGCCTGGATTAGCTTACACTTGGGCTAAATAGCGGGAGGATAAAATGAAAGAGAACGATATCGCAGCCATTCTGAACTCAACACAGACGATTGCGCTGGTGGGAGCGAGTAACAAACCCGACCGGCCCAGCTATCGGGTGATGAAATACCTTCTGGAGCAGGGGTATCACGTGATCCCGGTTTCACCGAAAGTCGCCGGCACCACGCTACTGGGACAGCAAGGCTATGCTACGCTCGGCGACGTGCCGGAGAAGGTGGATATGGTTGATGTATTCCGTAACTCAGATGCTGCCCTGGGCGTCGCGCAAGAGGCCATCGCGATTGGCGCCAAAACCCTGTGGTTACAGCTGGGC
Source organism: Klebsiella sp. BIGb0399 (assembly GCF_003752615.1). NCBI lineage: Bacteria > Pseudomonadati > Pseudomonadota > Gammaproteobacteria > Enterobacterales > Enterobacteriaceae > Klebsiella > Klebsiella sp. BIGb0399. The sequence goes on from NZ_RKHT01000006.1 coordinate 832,698, forward strand.
GTCATTAACGAGCAGGCTGCCGTGCTGGCGCGTGAGGCGGGACTAAACGTGGTGATGGATCGCTGCCCGGCGATTGAAATTCCGCGCCTGGGTTTGTCGAGGTAAATAAAAGATTCGCATCCTACCAAACAGCTCTTACTCAGTCTGACGTTTTATGGACTAAGAGCTGTTTTATCGTCTCTCCCATCTCATTTCGTATTTCATGTCTGGTGAAATATTTCTTCATTTGCTCCGACAGATAAATCAACAGGAGAGGGTAAATAATATTTTACCCATGCATCTGGTGGGGATATATGCCTGTAATAGAATACCTACCATTTTTTGTATAGCAGCAAAAAAATCGGCAATGAATATATTTAACAACTTATACCCATGCATAAAGTGTTGGTATGGGTATTTTAAAAAAAATTTTAAATGATAAAATAAAATTCGTTTTTTTCGATGTGATTTTTATGATGAACATCACGGATATTATAATTTCAATGAAAATTATCATGGTTGAGATATGAAAATCTAATGATTCATGATTTTTAGATTTTGACTGGATTTATTGCGTCGGAAGGTTTTTGTTAAAAAAATAAACATATCAAAATGTAACTTTGTTATTTTGTTTTCATTGAAATCAGTTAGTTATGTTTATTTCCAAGTGTGACTATTTTGTGTCAATCCATTCTTGCGAGCCTGCATGTTCTGGTATATCTAATAAGATGCATAATTAAGAATTATCCTACACATCTGACTGCGACTCATCTCAAGGGTGCCTCTTGATGAAAAACATAAATGTGACAGTGAAAGAGACAGGTGTTAAATACACCGTCAATGGCGATCAAATGAGTTTAAATTCGCAGTCAGTAGTGCTTTTGCACATTAAGCGAGAGGATGTTAGTTCTTACACCCGCGAAGGTAATGATCTTGTTCTGAAATTTAATGATGGTAATACCTTAACTATCAAAAATTTCTTCGTCGTTGACGAGCATGGATTACACAGTGATTTAGTTCTTCAGGATGATACTGGGGCGTTATGGTGGCTGGAGGGGGTTGGCACTAATGAGGCCCATTACTCACTAATTAGTGACCTTTCTGAAGTTTTAGCTGCGGGGAGTGCTGGCAACAGTATTTCTGGTTGGGTAATGGCTGGGGCTGCGTTGCTTGGCATTGCTGCGATGTTTGCGGGCGCATCTGATAAAGATCATCATTCGGCAGCTTCATTTCCTGATGACTCTGATTCTGATTCAGACAGTGACTCAGATGCTGACTCGGATACAGATGGCGGTGTGAAAGAGGGGGATGCGGATTCCGATAGCGACACGGATTCAGACAGTGACTCCGACTCCGACTCCGACTCTGACTCCGACAGCGATTCGGATTCCGACAGTGACTCGGATTCTGACAGTGATTCTGACTCTGACAGTGACTCGGACTCTGACAGCGACTCGGATTCGGACAGCGATTCTGATTCGGACAGCGATTCTGATTCTGACAGTGACTCGGATTCTGACAGTGACTCCGACTCCGACTCTGACAGCGACTCCGATTCTGACAGTGACTCGGACTCTGACAGTGATTCCGACTCGGACAGCGACTCGGATTCTGACAGTGACTCCGACTCTGACAGCGATTCCGACTCGGACAGCGATTCGGATTCCGACAGTGATTCCGACTCGGACAGCGACTCTGACTCTGACAGCGACTCTGACTCTGACAGTGACTCGGATTCCGACAGCGATTCGGACTCTGACAGCGACTCGGATTCCGACAGCGATTCGGATTCTGACAGCGATTCTGACTCCGACAGCGACTCGGATTCTGACAGCGATTCGGACTCTGACAGCGACTCTGACAGCGACTCTGACAGCGATTCGGACTCTGACAGCGACTCGGATTCTGACAGCGACTCCGACTCGGACAGTGATTCTGACTCTGACAGCGATTCTGACAGCGACTCGGATTCTGACAGCGACTCCGACTCTGACAGTGACTCCGACTCCGACAGCGACTCGGATTCCGACAGTGATTCCGACTCGGACAGCGACTCTGACTCTGACAGCGACTCGGACTCTGACAGCGACTCGGATTCTGACAGCGATTCGGATAGTGACTCCGATTCGGACAGCGATTCCGACTCTGACAGCGACTCCGACTCTGACAGCGATTCGGATTCTGACAGCGACTCGGATTCCGACAGCGATTCGGACTCTGACAGTGATTCGGATTCCGACAGCGACTCGGATTCTGACAGTGATTCTGACTCGGACTCTGACAGCGACTCTGACTCGGATAGTGACTCCGATTCGGACAGCGATTCTGACTCGGACAGCGACTCGGATTCCGACAGCGACTCGGATTCTGACAGTGACTCCGACAGTGACTCGGATTCTGACAGCGATTCGGATTCTGACAGCGATTCTGACTCCGACAGCGACTCGGACTCTGACAGCGATTCGGACTCTGACAGCGATTCGGACTCTGACAGCGACTCGGATTCTGACAGCGATTCGGATTCTGACAGCGATTCCGACTCCGACAGCGACTCGGATTCTGACAGCGACTCTGACTCTGACAGCGATTCGGACTCTGACAGCGACTCGGATTCTGACAGCGACTCCGACTCGGACAGTGATTCGGACTCTGACAGCGACTCGGATTCTGACAGCGACTCCGACTCGGACAGTGATTCTGACTCTGACAGCGATTCTGACTCTGACAGCGATTCGGACTCTGACAGTGACTCGGATTCTGACAGCGATTCGGACTCTGACAGCGACTCCGACTCGGACAGCGATTCCGACTCTGACAGCGACTCGGATTCTGACAGCGACTCGGATTCTGACAGCGACTCGGATTCTGACAGCGACTCGGATTCTGACAGCGATTCGGACTCTGACAGCGACTCGGATTCCGACAGCGATTCAGACTCCGACAGTGATTCTGACTCCGACAGCGACTCGGATTCTGACAGTGACTCCGACTCTGACAGCGACTCGGATTCTGACAGTGACTCCGACTCGGACAGTGATTCGGACTCTGACAGCGACTCCGACTCCGACTCGGACAGCGATTCGGACTCTGACAGCGACTCGGATTCTGATAGTGACTCCGACTCGGATTCCGACTCCGACTCTGACAGCGATTCGGATTCTGACAGCGACTCGGATTCTGACAGCGATTCGGATTCTGACAGCGACTCCGATTCTGACAGCGACTCGGACTCCGACAGCGACTCGGATTCTGACAGCGACTCGGACTCCGACAGCGACTCGGATTCTGACAGCGACTCGGATTCTGACAGCGATTCGGATTCTGACAGCGATTCGGATTCTGACAGCGACTCGGATTCTGACAGCGATTCGGATTCTGACAGCGACTCCGACTCCGACAGCGACTCGGATAGCGACAGTGACTCCGACTCTGACAGCGACTCTGACTCGGATAGCGACTCTGACTCGGATAGCGACAGCGACTCCGACTCGGACAGCGACTCGGATTCCGACAGCGATTCGGACTCTGACAGTGATTCGGATTCCGACAGCGACTCGGATTCTGACAGTGATTCTGACTCTGACAGCGACTCTGACTCGGATAGTGACTCTGACTCGGATAGTGACTCCGATTCGGACAGCGATTCTGACTCGGACAGCGACTCGGATTCCGACAGTGACTCTGACTCGGACAGTGACTCGGATTCTGACAGTGACTCCGACTCGGACAGTGACTCGGATTCTGACAGTGACTCGGATTCTGACAGTGATTCGGATTCCGACAGTGATTCGGATTCCGACAGTGATTCTGACTCGGATTCTGATTCGGATTCTGACAGTGATTCTGACTCCGACAGCGACTCGGATTCTGACAGCGATTCTGACTCTGACAGCGATTCTGACTCTGACAGCGATTCGGATTCCGACAGCGATTCTGACAGTGACTCGGATTCTGACAGCGACTCTGACTCGGACAGTGACTCGGACTCCGACAGCGACTCAGACTCTGACAGCGACTCGGACTCTGACAGCGACTCGGACTCTGACAGCGACTCGGACTCTGACAGCGACTCGGATTCTGACTCTGACAGCGACTCGGATTCCGACAGTGACTCCGACTCGGACAGTGACTCGGATTCTGACAGTGACTCCGACTCGGATTCCGACTCCGACTCTGACAGCGATTCGGATTCCGACAGCGACTCGGATTCTGACTCTGACAGCGATTCGGATTCCGACAGCGATTCTGACAGTGACTCGGATTCTGACTCTGACAGCGATTCGGATTCCGACAGCGACTCGGATTCTGACTCTGACAGCGATTCGGATTCCGACAGCGATTCTGACAGCGACTCGGATTCTGACAGCGATTCGGATTCTGACAGCGACTCGGATTCTGACAGCGATTCGGATTCTGACAGCGACTCCGACTCGGACAGCGATTCGGACTCGGACAGCGACTCCGACTCGGACAGCGATTCGGACTCGGACAGCGACTCCGATTCTGACAGCGACTCGGATTCCGACAGCGATTCGGACTCTGACAGTGATTCGGATTCCGACAGCGACTCGGATTCTGACAGTGATTCTGACTCGGACTCTGACAGCGACTCTGACTCGGATAGTGACTCCGATTCGGACAGCGATTCTGACTCGGACAGCGACTCGGATTCCGACAGCGACTCGGATTCTGACAGTGACTCCGACAGTGACTCGGATTCTGACAGTGATTCGGATTCCGACAGTGATTCTGACTCGGATTCTGACAGCGACTCTGACTCGGACAGTGACTCGGACTCTGACAGCGACTCGGATTCTGACTCTGACAGCGACTCGGACTCTGACAGCGACTCGGATAGCGACAGCGACTCGGATAGCGACAGCGACTCCGACTCTGACAGCGACTCTGACTCGGACAGCGACTCCGACTCTGACAGCGACTCGGATTCTGACAGCGATTCGGACAGCGATTCCGACTCGGACAGCGATTCCGACTCGGACAGCGATTCGGATTCCGACAGTGATTCCGACTCGGACAGCGATTCGGACTCTGACAGCGATTCGGACTCTGACAGCGACTCCGACTCGGACAGCGATTCCGACTCGGACAGCGATTCGGATTCCGACAGTGATTCCGACTCGGACAGCGATTCGGATTCCGACAGTGACTCCGACTCCGATAGCGATTCCGATTCTGACAGCGATTCGGACTCTGACAGCGATTCGGATTCCGACAGCGATTCGGATTCTGACTCTGACAGCGACTCGGATTCTGACTCTGACAGCGACTCTGACTCGGATAGTGACTCTGACTCTGACAGCGACTCCGACTCGGACAGTGATTCGGACTCGGATAGTGACTCGGATTCTGA
>NZ_RKHT01000007.1:0-764147 GCF_003752615.1 Klebsiella sp. BIGb0399
CTGACCCCATGCCGAACTCAGAAGTGAAACGCCGTAGCGCCGATGGTAGTGTGGGGTCTCCCCATGTGAGAGTAGGGAACTGCCAGGCATCAAATTTAGTGTGCTGATATGGCTCAGTTGGTAGAGCGCACCCTTGGTAAGGGTGAGGTCCCCAGTTCGACTCTGGGTATCAGCACCAGTTTTTAGGTTTAAGTTCGGCACTTAGAAAGAATTTGCCTGGCGGCGATAGCGCGGTGGTCCCACCTGACCCCATGCCGAACTCAGAAGTGAAACGCCGTAGCGCCGATGGTAGTGTGGGGTCTCCCCATGTGAGAGTAGGGAACTGCCAGGCATCAAATAAAGCAAAGGGCTCAGTCGAAAGACTGGGCCTTTTGTTTATCTGTTGTTTGTCAGTGAGCATTGTTCGGCGGTTCAGGTTCGTTGGGAACGAAAGTGAACGTTGCGCAGCAACGGCCCGAATAGGGGACGGGCAGGAAGGTCCGCCCTATCATTACCAGACATCACGTTATACAAAAGGGCCCCGTCTTGCGATGGGGCCCTTTGTTTTATCTGCTATTTATCCTGGCGGTATGCCGCTGTACTCAAACTTAACGAGTTAACGCCACAATGCCAAGGGTTAAACCGGCAACGGCTGCAGCACCGCCTGCGATAGCGCCTGCCGTTTCCCAGTTATCCTGGGTGGTCCCTTTCATGCAGGTGTTGGTATGGACCAGTCTGCCCTCAGAATCATAGACCGGCACGCAGGGGGAATCGTGAGCACAGCCTGCGAGTAAAGCCGCCAGCAGTGACACTATAATGAATTTTTTCATGACAGGACCTCTGAATAAACCGCCTGGTTGTATCGACTCAGATACATGACGGAATGCGTTATTTTACCATCAGCATGATCAGGGCCCGGCAGGCGAAATAATCTCAATTTATGACCAGCGTAAATATCATGGAGAAGGTTGTGGGATTATGTGGAAAATATGCAGAGTGGAACAAAGAAACGTATTTTTAACGGCTTCGTAAGTCATGCCCGGTGAAAGGTCTGAAACTCACACTTTTTCTCTCTGGTCTCGAACTGGAAGCCGGTGTCAGAATCACGCTATACGCGCAGAGGGTATCGTATGCCAATGAGAGCCCCCAGAATCCACGACATCGGTTTCCCGGTCACCTCTTTGGTTCAGGCTAATCTTTTAGCAATGAGCGCGTAATGTGCGCTGTTTCATCAGGAAGGTGTTCAGGGGGAGGGAGGTGCCAGAAAATAAAAAGGCGCTTCCCCATGCCGAAGAGCGCCTTTTATCACAAGCAATTAACTGATTAGTATCAGTTCATGCCGTATTTTTTCAGTTTTTTACGCAGAGTACCGCGGTTGATGCCCATCATCAGGGCCGCACGGGTCTGGTTACCACGGGTGTATTGCATCACCATGTCCAACAGGGGCTGTTCAACTTCAGCCAGTACTAGCTCATACAGGTCATTAACATCCTGACCATTCAGTTGAGCAAAATAGTTCTTCAGTGCCTGTTTAACCGAGTCACGCAGGGGTTTTTGAGTTACCTGATCCTGAGAGTTAACGGTAGAAACGGTCAGTACGTCAGAATTTACGCGTTGTTCGAACATAGTTCTGTCAGCTCTTTATTTCATTACGCAAGATTTTCGAAGTATGCCTCCAACGCCTCCAGCTGTTCGCTGGCATCCTCTATGGCGTTGAATGTGCGCCGAAACTGGTCATTTGGAGCGTGCTCCTGGAGATACCAGGATACGTGTTTACGCGCAATTCGGTACCCTTTTGCATGGCCATAAAAGTCATGCAATTCCCGAACATGCGAACAAAGCAAGCGCTTAACCTCTGCCAGTGGCAGTGGGGCAAGCAGCTCTCCAGTGTCCAGATAATGCTGGATTTCCCGAAAGATCCAGGGTCTTCCCTGAGCCGCACGTCCTATCATCAGAGCATCAGCTCCCGTATAGTCGAGCACAGCTCTGGCTTTAAGCGGGTCAGTAATGTCACCATTCGCGATAATCGGAATGGAAACTGTCTGCTTTACTGCCCGAATGCTGTCGTATTCAGCTTCGCCATTGAACAAACAGGCGCGAGTGCGTCCATGAATGGTCAGAGCCTGAATGCCGCAGTCTTCGGCCAGTTGGGCAATCTCTACACAGTTACGGTGTTCCGGCTCCCAACCGGTGCGAATCTTGAGTGTCACGGGAACGTCCACTGCCTTGACGACCGCCGTCAGGATTAACTTCACCTGATCGGGATACTGCAAGAGGGCTGAACCTGCGAGCTTGCGATTCACCTTTTTCGCCGGGCACCCCATATTAATATCAATAATCTGGGCACCGCTTTCCACATTAATACGGGCGGCTGCGGCCATCTCTTCCGGTACGCTACCGGCGATTTGCACGGTACGAATACCGGGCTCATCAACGTGCACCATCCGTAAACGGGACTTGTCACTCTCCCAAACCTGAGGGTTGGAGGACATCATCTCGGAAACGGTTAAACCGGCTCCCATCTCATAACACAGCGTCCTGAATGGTCTGTCAGTGATGCCAGCCATAGGCGCTGCGATCAGGCGATTTCTGAGCTGATAGTGTCCGATGCGCATGAATTAAGAAATGACCATACTGTGACTGCAAGGCGGCGTATATTACGCATTTTTTGCACGAGATGAAAGGCCAAACTTTGAGCAATCCTCTGTCACAGATCAATGAATCCAGTATCGACATAAAAGAGATGATTAAATTACCATATTAATCATTGTCTTAATCAATAGCGGATAATTTGTGCCCATTTATAAAATCGCAAAACTTCTCGATTTTTCTTAGAAAATGGCGACCATTGACGGCATAAAACGCTGTTTTTGTAGCCAAAAAAGCGCATCGTAATGCGATCTGGCTCTCATTTCTTGACGTCATTCAGCGGTTACTGGAAACAAAAGGGCGGCCCGCAGGCCGCACTGCGGTGTTATTTGCGCTGGCCGGTAATGCGGCACCACTCTTCTTTCTCCACCACCGGGTCGAGAGTAAAGCGGTCGATATACGCTTCGCAGACGCTTTCCGCCTGGCTGGCAAGAATACCTGAAAGGCCCAGCAGACCGCCTGAGACGGGCAGCACGCTGATTAACGGGGCTAACTCACGTAACGGGCCGGCCAGAATGTTGGCGACCACGACATCGGCGCTGAGCGCGTCTGGCTGGTCCTGAGGTAAATAGAGTTCCAGACGGTCGGAAACGCCATTGCGCTCGGCGTTATCACGGCTGGCCTGAATCGCCTGGGGATCGATATCAATGCCGATCGCTTTAGCTGCGCCGAGCTTCAGCGCGGCAATGGCCAGGATGCCCGAACCACAGCCGAAATCGATGATCGTTTTGCCCGCCAGATCCAGGCTGTCCAGCCACTGCAGACACAGCGAGGTGGTCGGGTGCGTGCCGGTACCAAATGCGAGGCCCGGATCGAGCATCACGTTGACCGCGTTTTCATCCGGCACGTCACGCCAGCTCGGACAAATCCACAGGCGCTCGCCGAAACGCATCGGGTGGAAGTTATCCATCCATTCGCGTTCCCAGTCTTTATCTTCCAGCTGTTCGATTTTATGCGCAAAGCCGGCCCCCAGCAGCGGATGCTGCTCAAGGATAGCCACGACCTCATGCATATCGCTTTCGGCATCAAACAGGCCGATAACGTCAGTATCGCCCCACAGGCGGGTTTCGCCCGGCAGCGGCTCGAATACCGGTGTATCGTGGGTATCCTGGAAGGTGATGGAGACCGCACCGGCCTCCATCAACGCGTCGCTCAGCTCTTCAGCGTGGGCGCCGGTGGTGTTCAGTTTCAGTTGGATCCATGGCATAGCAAAACTCTTTATTTGTCAGTAGTCATAATAGGGGCAGGTGGTACGGGTTGACCAAAACGGTTTCCCACCACAAAAGCCAGCAAACTTAGCAGTAGCGAGGGCACGATCGGATGAAAGCCCAGGTACTGAATCTTGAACGTGGCGAGGACGGCATACAGTATGCCGCCGACCAGCATGGCGCTGAGCGCACCGGCCGCATTCGCACGCTCCCAGTACAGTCCCAGCACCAGCGGCCATAGGAACACCGCTTCCAGGCCACCAAAGGCTAACAGGTTCAGCCAGATGATCATTTCAGGTGGCCGCCAGGCCGCCAGCAGCAGCAGCGCGCCGAGGATCAGCGTAATCAGTGCCGACATCCGCTTCAGGCGTTTCTCGTTATGCAGCTGTTCCGGGTGCAGGTTCAGGTACAAATCCTTAATGATCGTAGCGGAACTCTGTAATAACTGCGCGTTGATCGTCGACATGATTGCCGCCATCGGTGCGGCAAGGAAGATCCCGGCGGCAAACGGCGGCAGCACTTTCACCATCAGTGTCGGGATCACCAGATCCGGAATCGTCAGATCCGGGATCACCGCACGGCCCAGGGCGCCGGCGAGGTGCATACCAAACATCAGGATCGCCACCACGATGGTGCCGAGAATAATCCCGCGGTGCACCGCCTTGCTGTCTTTATAGGAGATACAGCGCACCGCCGTGTGCGGCAGCCCGATAACCCCAAAGCAGACCAGCACCCAGAAAGAGGTCATAAAGGTCGGTGACAGAATATCGTCCGCTCCCTGAGGCGCAACCAGCTTCGGATCGATGTGTTCCAGGGTCTGCACCGCCTGGCTCAGGCCACCGGCTGCATGAACGATACCGACCAGCAGCACGATGGTGCCAACCAGCATCACCAGCCCCTGCATCGCATCATTCAGCACGCTGGCGCGGAAGCCGCCGAAAGCGGTGTAGAGCGCGATACTGATGCCGAAAATCAGCAGGCCGGTTTCGTACGGGATACCGGCAGCGGTTTCCAGTAATCGCGCGCCGCCGATAAACTGCACCGTCATTGCGCCGATAAACGCAACCAGCAGGCTGAGGCTTGCCAGCCACACCAGCAGACGGCTTTGGTAGCGAGCGAACAGCATATCGTTGAGGGTCACCGCGTTATAACGACGGGCAAGGATCGCGAATTTTTTTCCCAGCACGCCCAGAGACAACCACACGGCAGGCAGCTGGATCATCGCCAGCAGGACCCAGCCAAGCCCGTATTTATAGGCCGCACCCGGGCCACCAATGAATGAACTGGCGCTGATATAGGTGGCGGTCAGGGTCATGGCCAGCACGAAGCCGCCCATTGAACGGCTGCCGAGAAAATATTCGTTGAGGAAGGTGCCGGTCGTGCGTTTGCGCATCGCATAAATCGACAGGCCAAACACCACCACCAGGTAGGCGACCAGCGGCAGGATCACTTCAGGCTGCATCGTCATCCTCCAGAGGAATGTCGCAGTAGATAAACTTCACCATGGCCCAGCACAGCAGCGTAAACAGCAGGGGCACCAGCAGGCAGGCCATTTCGAACCAGTGCGGCAGACCGGTGATGCCAATGCCATTACCCGGTAGGTAAGCCGCGAGCAGCCAGGCAGCAAGATAGAGAAGGGTCAGCCACAGCGCCCAGCGCGCTTCTTTGTGGGCCTGAACAAACCGTTTGTCCATTTTTGAGTCCCGGGAGGATGAAGAAAGCGGGGATTGTACCGCATGGTAAAGATGAGGGGAGAGAAAAAGAAAAAAGGCCGGGTTAACCGGCCTTTTGCTGCATGTGCAGGATTATTTTTCCTGCAGACCGAGTTTTTTCTCCAGATAGTGGATGTTGGTTCCACCGTGCTGGAAATTCTCGTCATTCATGATGCGAATCTGCAGATCGACGTTGGTTTTGATACCATCGATGATCAGTTCCTGCAGCGCATTTTTCATGCGTGAAATGGCAACATCACGGTTCTCACCGTAACAAATCAGCTTGCCAATCATTGAGTCATAGTACGGAGGCACGGTATAGCCTGCGTAGATATGAGACTCCCAGCGCACGCCAAAACCGCCAGGCGCGTGGAAGCGGGTAATTTTACCCGGGCTCGGCAGGAAGGTGTTCGGGTCTTCGGCGTTGATACGGCATTCAACCGCATGGCCACGGACATGAACTTCTTCTTGCTTGATGGACAGCGGCTGACCTGCAGCAATACGCAGCTGTTCTTTGATCAGGTCAACGCCGGTGATCATTTCAGTGACCGGGTGTTCAACCTGAATACGGGTGTTCATTTCAATGAAGTAGAACTCGCCGTTTTCGAACAGGAACTCGAAAGTCCCGGCGCCACGATAGCCGATGTCGACACAGGCTTTGGAGCAGCGCTCGCCGATGTAGCGACGCAGTTCCGGCGTAATACCCGGTGCTGGCGCTTCTTCGACCACTTTCTGGTGACGACGCTGCATAGAACAGTCGCGTTCTGCCAGATAGATAGCGTTGCCCTGGCCGTCAGCCAGTACCTGGATCTCGATGTGACGCGGATTTTCCAGATACTTTTCCATGTAGACCATGTCATTGTTGAACGCGGCTTTCGCTTCAGCTTTGGTCATGGAGATGGATTGCGCCAGTTCGGCATCGCTGCGCACAACGCGCATGCCGCGACCGCCGCCGCCGCCGGAGGCTTTGATGATAACCGGGTAGCCGATGCGTTTCGCATGGGCACGGTTAGCATCCATATCTTCACCCAGAGGGCCGTCAGAACCTGGAACGGTCGGAACGCCCGCTTTCTTCATCGCGGTGATTGCGGACACTTTGTCGCCCATCAGGCGAATCGTGTCGGCTTTCGGGCCGATAAAGATAAAGCCAGAACGTTCTACCTGCTCGGCGAAGTTCGCGTTCTCCGAGAGGAAGCCGTATCCCGGGTGGATAGCCACCGCACCGGTGATTTCAGCTGCGCTGATGATCGCCGGGATGTTCAGATAGCTTTTTACGGACGGAGCCGGGCCGATACAGACCGTCTCATCCGCTAACAATACGTGTTTTAGATCGCGATCCGCAGTGGAGTGCACAGCAACGGTCTTGATGCCCAGTTCTTTACAGGCACGCAGGATACGCAGTGCAATCTCGCCACGGTTGGCGATAACAATTTTATCCAGCATGTTCGCCTCGTTACTCGATGACTACCAGCGGCTCGTCAAATTCTACCGGTTGGCCACTTTCGATCAGAATGGCTTTCACCACGCCGGCTTTATCGGCTTCGATCTGGTTCATCATTTTCATTGCTTCTACGATGCACAGGGTGTCGCCCACGTTAACTTTCTGACCGATTTCCACAAACGCTTTAGCGTCCGGGCTCGGGGTACGGTAGAAAGTACCGACCATCGGGGAACGTACGATGTGACCGCTGATTTCTGCTTTCGCCGGCGCTGCTTCTGCCTGAGCGGCAGCTGCTGGTGCTGCTGCAACCGGAGCCTGCATCATTGGTGCGGCATAGGCCTGCTGCATGACCGGGTAGCCCGCATTTGGTGCGGCACGGCTGATGCGTACAGACTCTTCGCCTTCAGAAATTTCCAGTTCGGAGATGCCTGATTCTTCAACCAGCTCGATCAGCTTTTTAATCTTACGAATATCCATGAGTGGGTTCCGTACTCTTTGTTTAGTGTGATTGTGACAGGCGTTTTACCGCCGTCTGTAAAGCGTATGAATAGCCGTCCGCACCAAGTCCGCAGATGACGCCCGAGGCGATATCCGACAGATAGGAGTGGTGACGGAACGGTTCGCGTGCATGTACGTTGCTCAGGTGGATCTCGATAAACGGGATACTCACCGCAAGTAACGCATCGCGGATAGCCACGCTGGTGTGCGTAAACGCGGCCGGATTAATCAGGATATAGTCCACAGTGTCTTTAGCCTGATGAATTCGGTCGATGAGCGCGAACTCCGCATTGGACTGCAGGTGATCCAGCGTGACATTCAGAGCCGAGGCTTCTGACTGCAATTGGTTAACAATCTCAGAAAGCTTAAGGGTTCCGTACTTCTCAGGCTCGCGTGTTCCAAGCATGTTAAGGTTGGGTCCGTTTAAAAGCAAAATGCGAAACTTGTCAGCCATTGTGCGGCTATCTCCTGCCATTCTCGGGTAAAAAACAAAATATACCTTCGAAGCGCGCTTGTCACCTTTTCAGAGTCCGAAAACCCTGTCAGGAAAACCAAAGTCGCACATTATAACGATTTCGTAGCATTTGGCAGCTAAATACTGGTCTTATCAGGGAAGATTATCAACCGCTATTGTTAAAAGCGTCGCGGTTGATAAAAGATCTGCGGGAAACTGCACATATCCGGTGATTAACGCCACCACTGACGGAACTTCTTGTAACGCCATGCTAAAAGCAGTGCGGCGAGTACCGCATAAATCACCGGTTGCGGGGATAAAATCTTCACCGACCACAGGTAATGAACCGGCGCGAGGATCGCCACCAGATAGACGAAGTTGTGCAATGTTTGCCAACGACGGCCTAATTTTCGCTGTAGTGCCTGAGTCGAGGTCGCGGCCAGCGCCAGCAAAATCAACCAGCTGATAAGGCCGAGTGTGAGATACGGTCTGCTGACTACCTCTGAACCCAGCAGCGCCAGGTTGTTGATCCCTAACTCCAGCAATGTGTAGCTGGTGAGATGCAGCGTCGCCCAGGCGAAACACCATAATCCCAACAAACGCCGGGTACGAATCAATAATGGTTGTTTAGCGTAGCGCGCCAGCGGCGAGACAAGCAAGGTCGCGAGCAAAAATTTAAGAGCCATCCTACCGGTAAAGTGTTGAATATCTTTTGCCGGGTCGGCGCTAAAGTAGCCCTGCTGTCCGGCCCAGAACAGCCAGATGAACGGTAAAAAACCGGCCAGATGGAGAACCACTTTCAGCCAGGTAATCTGTTTTACACTCAGGCGCACTAGTAGTTCTCCCGCAGATTAAGACCCCGATAGAGCGAGGCCACTTCGTCAGCATAGCCGTTGAATAACAAGGTGGGCTGGCGCTTAACGTCGAGCACGCCCCCGGAACCGATAAAGCGTTCTGTGGCCTGTGACCAGCGCGGATGGTCGACATGAGGATTCACATTGGCGTAAAAGCCATATTCTTCCGGGCCAGCCAGATTCCAGGTGGTGGGGGGGCGCTCGCGGGTCAACTCGATGCTGACGATCGATTTAATGCCTTTAAAACCATATTTCCACGGCACGGTCAGGCGCACCGGCGCGCCGTTTTGCGGCGGCAATGCTTTACCATAGACGCCGACGCTTAACAGTGTCAGAGGGTGCATCGCTTCATCCAGTCGCAACCCTTCCACATAAGGATAAGCCAGTCCGCCGCCGATAAAACGGTCCTTCTGCCCCGGCATCTGGTCCGGAGCGTAGATCGTTTTAAACGCCACGAACCGGGCATTGCTGGTGGGTTCAACCAGCGCCAGCAGTTTATGCAGCGGGAAACCGACCCACGGCACCACCATCGACCAGGCCTCCACGCAGCGCATCCGGTAAATCCGTTCCTCCAGTGGGAAACGCCTGGTGAGGTCATCATGATCAAGGGTCAGTGGTTTAGCGACTTCACCGCCAATGGTCAGCGTCCAGGGATCGGTACGCAGGCTGCCGGCATTGGCGGCAGGGTCGGCTTTATCGAGGCCAAATTCATAGAAATTGTTGTAGCCCGCGACTTTATCTTCCGGTGTCAGGGCGAGGGAGCTTTGCCATTGTGCGGGCTTGTCGAAGGTTAACGCTTTTCCTGCCGGGGCGGGAGGGCGGTCATGGCCTTTGAACCAATCCAGAAGATCGGCCTGGGCGACAGGAGAAAGTGAGAGGGCCGTGGCGGTAATACCGAGGGTCTTCAGAACCTGGCGGCGCTGCAGCATAAAAACGGATTCAGCCGTTACATCGGCTTCCGTGAGTTTTTTGGGTTTCATGACATCCTCCGGCATGCTTTTTCCTAAGCATGACGGAGGCGAAGCGTTATCGCGAATATGTCACGAAAAATTGCAGATTAGGCGATCTTCACCAGCGTCCGGCCCTGGATCTGGTTATTGATGATTTTGTCGGCGAATGCCGGTGCCTCTGCGAGGGCGATCTCGGTGGTGCTGGTGGCGTAGAACGATTCCGGTAGATCGCGGACCAGACGTTGCCAGGCTTCGGCACGGCGTGCCGGTGGCGTCATCACCGAGTCCACGCCCTGCAGGCGGACGTTACGCAAAATAAACGGCATGACCGTGGTGGGCAGCGCGAAGCCCCCGGCCAGGCCACAGGCGGCGACGCAGCCGCCATAGTTCATCTGTGCCAGCACTTTCGCCAGCACTTTATCCCCAACGGTATCGACCGCACCGGCCCACAGCTGTTTTTCCAGCGGACGGGTTTCGGCAAACTCTTCACGCCCGAGAATGCGTTGAGCACCGAGGCTTTTCAGGTATTCATGCGTGCTTTCGCGACCCGATACCGCGACGACCTGGTAACCCAGTTGATGCAGCAGCGCAACGGCGGTGCTGCCAACGCCGCCGCTGGCGCCCGTCACCACGATTTCGCCATCCTGCGGGCGAACACCGGCATCTTCCAGCGCCATCACGCACAGCATGGCGGTAAAACCGGCGGTGCCGATAGCCATAGCTTTACGGCCATCCAGGCCAGCGGGCATGGCGACCAGCCAGTCACCCTTCACCCGGGCGCGCTCTGCCAGGCCGCCCCAGTGGTTTTCACCGACGCCCCAGCCGGTCAGCAGCACTTTCTGGCCGCTGTGGAAACGGGGATCTTCGCTGGCGTGAACCGTGCCGGCGAAATCGATGCCAGGAATCATCGGAAAGTTTCGAATGATTTTTCCCTTGCCGGTGATCGCCAGCGCATCTTTATAGTTGAGGCTGGACCATTGAATATCGACGGTGACATCGCCTTGCGGCAGTTGCCCGGCGTCGATGGTTTGCACCGAAGAGATTGTTTTGCCATCCTGCTGTTCTAATATTAAAGCCTGCATATGCGGGTCCTTATATGTACAAAGATTGGAAAAATTTTTCTGCAGACTATACTCGCTATCGGCATTATTACGCCGATTTAACGCAATAAATTGCCAGATACGCCAGCTTTGATAGTATGCCTCGCGCTTTAGAAAGTTAGTGCTTACTTTAGGTATAGCAGCGCTAGTACAGGAGCCTGAATTTCTATCGGGCGGTCATTCACTCGCGGAGTTAACACAGGGATGCGATTAACGACGAAGTTCTCAGCATTTGTCACGCTGCTTACCATCCTGACCATCTTTGTCACGCTTATAGGCGCTTCGCTGAGTTTCTATAACGGTATTCAGCTGAAAATGGAAAATCGCGTCCAGGCCGTGGCGACGATGCTGGATAACCGCCTGGTGACCTCTTCCTTTGATAAGCTTGAGCCGCAGATGGATGAGCTGATGACGCCGGTCGAGATCGTCCGGGTGGATTTCCTGCTCGGCGGGAAGTCGGTGTACAGCCACTCGCGTAGCGACAGCTATCGTCCGCTGGGAAGTAATAATCAGTATCGTGAAATCATTGTACCGTCGTTAAAACACCCGGGGATGACGCTTCATCTGGTCTATCTCGACCCGATGGTGAACTATTTCCGCGCGCTGCATATCACCGCGCCGTTATCGATTGCCATCGGCCTGATGGTGCTGGCGATTTTCTTTTCCGTACGCTGGGTACGTCGTCAACTGGCGGGGCAGGAACTGCTGGAGGTGAGGGCGGCGCGGATCCTTAGCGGCGAGCGTGGGCCTCAGGTGAGAGGGTCGGTACACGAGTGGCCGGCCAGCACCAGTAGCGCGCTGGATATGCTGCTCTCTGAACTGCAGTTTGCCAGCGACCAGCGCAGCCGTATGGATACGCTTATTCGTTCTTATGCCGCGCAGGATTCGAAAACCGGGCTAAGCAATCGCCTGTTTTTTGACAACCAGCTGGCTACCCTGCTGGAAGATCAGGAAAAAGTCGGCTCACACGGCATCGTCATGATGATTCGCCTGCCGGAGTTCGACCTGCTCCGTGATAACTGGGGACGCGCGGCTGCCGAAGAGCATTACTTCACGCTGATTAACTTGCTTTCTACTTTTATTATGCGCTACCCAGGATCGCTGCTGGCGCGTTATCACCGCAGTGATTTTGCGGTACTCCTCCCTCATCGCACCTTAAAAGAAGCCGATAGTATCGCCGGGCTGCTGTTAAAAGCGGTTGATGCGCTGCCTCCGACCCGCATTCTTGATCGTGACGACATGATGCATATCGGCATCTGTGCCTTCCGTAGCGGTCAGACCGCGGCGCAGGTGATGGAACGCGCTGAAGCTGCTACCCGCAATGCGGTGCTCCAGGGCAGCAATAGCTGGGCGGTTTATGATGATTCGTTACCGGAGAAAGGGCGCGGTAACGTCCGTTGGCGCACGCTGATTGAGCAGATGCTCAGCCGCGGGGGACCCCGTTTGTATCAGAAACCGGCGGTAACGCGTGACGGCCGGGTGCATCATCGCGAACTGATGTCACGGCTGTACGACGGCACGGAAGAGGTCATCGCGGCAGAATATATGCCGATGGTGCAGCAGTTTGGTCTGGCGGAAGAGTATGACCGTCTGCAGGTAACGCGACTGCTGCCGTTTTTAAGCTTTTGGCCGGAAGAAAACCTGGCGTTGCAGGTCACCGTTGAGTCATTGATCCGGCCGCGTTTTCAGCGCTGGTTGCGTGATACTTTGATGCAATGTGAAAAATCGCAACGGCGACGGATTATTTTTGAACTTGCAGAGGCAGATGTTTGTCAATATATCGGCCGCTTACAACCGGTCATGCGCCTGGTGAACGCTTTGGGTATACGCGTGGCGGTTGTTCAGGCTGGATTAACGCTGGTTGGCACCAGTTGGATCAAGCAGTTGGACGTCGAAGTCATTAAGCTACACCCGGGGCTGTCGCGCAATATAGAAAAGCGCAGTGAGAACCAGCTGCTGGTGCAGAGCCTGGTGGAGGCCTGTAAGGGCATGCCGGTTCAGGTTTTTGCCACCGGAGTCCGGAGCCGTAGCGAGTGGCAGGTGCTGTCTCAGTGCGGTGTCACCGGTGGTCAGGGGGAATTTTTTGCCGCCTCACAGCCACTTGACACAAATGTGAAAAAATATTCGCAAAGATACTCGGTTTGATCTGCCGTTTAGCGTGATTTCACGTAGAATAACGCGCGCCATAGTGAAGGGGGTGTGCTTGTCTACCTGCCGGATTATCGCAATGTAAATGCCAGTAAATGACCTTTAACGGGTTACAGATTCAAGCGCGGAGCGCTGTTGAACATTTCAGCACTGAATGGACCCGGTAAATTTGTAACAAAGGACATGAACTGCACTAATTTTCACCGTAGCAGATGATTTTTGCGCCTTGTCGCTGCTGCGTGTGGTTGGTAAAGTAAGCGGATTTTGTTTTCCGCCCCAGCTTTCAGGATTATCCCTTAGTATGTTAAAAAAATTTCGTGGCATGTTTTCCAATGACCTGTCCATTGACCTGGGTACTGCGAATACCCTCATCTATGTAAAAGGACAAGGCATCGTATTGAATGAGCCTTCAGTTGTGGCCATTCGTCAGGATCGTGCCGGTTCGCCGAAAAGCGTCGCTGCTGTTGGTCATGAAGCGAAGCAGATGCTCGGGCGTACTCCGGGCAATATCGCGGCGATTCGCCCGATGAAAGACGGCGTTATTGCCGACTTCTTCGTTACTGAAAAGATGCTCCAGCACTTTATCAAACAGGTGCACAGCAATAGCTTCATGCGTCCGAGCCCGCGTGTTCTGGTGTGCGTGCCGGTTGGCGCGACTCAGGTTGAACGTCGTGCGATTCGTGAATCTGCGCAAGGCGCAGGCGCGCGTGAAGTCTTCCTGATTGAAGAGCCGATGGCGGCCGCAATCGGTGCGGGCCTGCCGGTTTCTGAAGCTACCGGTTCAATGGTGGTGGATATCGGTGGTGGTACCACAGAGGTTGCGGTCATCTCCCTGAACGGTGTGGTGTACTCCTCTTCCGTACGTATCGGCGGTGACCGTTTCGATGAAGCCGTGATTAATTATGTGCGTCGTAACTACGGCTCACTGATCGGTGAAGCAACGGCGGAACGTATCAAGCATGAAATCGGCTCGGCATACCCGGGTGATGAAGTGCGTGAGATCGAAGTTCGCGGCCGTAACCTGGCAGAAGGTGTGCCACGTGGCTTTACCCTGAACTCCAATGAAATTCTCGAAGCCCTGCAGGAACCGCTGACCGGTATCGTGAGCGCAGTAATGGTCGCACTGGAACAGTGTCCGCCAGAGCTGGCTTCTGATATCTCCGAGCGCGGCATGGTGCTGACCGGCGGTGGTGCGCTGCTGCGTAACCTCGACCGTCTGTTGATGGAAGAGACAGGTATTCCTGTCGTAGTTGCAGAAGATCCACTGACTTGCGTCGCGCGTGGCGGCGGTAAAGCGCTGGAAATGATCGACATGCACGGCGGCGACTTGTTTAGCGAAGAGTAGTCAGCCGAAGGTCTGGGGTAGTTCGTAAACGCTACCCCTGGTCTTAACTGACACGAGAATACGCATAGCCTATGAAGCCAATTTTTAGCCGTGGCCCGTCGCTACAGATTCGCCTTATTCTGGCGGTTCTGGTGGCGCTTGGCGTGATTATCGCCGACAGCCGCCTGGGTACGTTCAGTCAGATCCGAACGTATATGGACACAGCCGTCAGTCCTTTCTACTTTGTCTCAAATGGTCCCCGGGAATTACTGGACAGCGTATCGCAAACGCTGGCTACCCGCGATCAGCTCGAACTGGAAAACCGTGCACTGCGCCAGGAATTGCTGCTGAAGAACAGCGATTTACTGATGCTGGGTCAGTACAAGCAGGAGAACGCGCGTCTGCGTGAACTGCTGGGCTCGCCGCTGCGCCAGGATGAGCAAAAAATGGTGACCCAGGTCATCTCAACGGTTAACGATCCCTACAGCGATCAGGTTGTCATCGATAAAGGCAGCGTCAACGGCGTTTATGAAGGCCAGCCGGTGATCAGCGACAAAGGTGTTGTCGGCCAGGTCGTGGCGGTGGCGAAGCTGACCAGCCGCGTTCTGTTGATCTGCGATGCGACCCATGCCTTGCCTATTCAGGTACTGCGTAATGATATCCGCGTAATTGCGGCCGGTAACGGCTGTACTGACGATTTGCAGCTGGAACACCTGCCGGCCAATACCGATATTCGCGTCGGTGATGTGCTGGTGACTTCTGGCCTCGGTGGGCGCTTCCCGGAAGGTTATCCGGTCGGGGTGGTCTCTTCCGTGAAGCTGGATACGCAGCGTGCTTATACGGTGATTCAGGCGCGTCCGACCGCCGGTCTGCAGCGTCTGCGCTACCTGCTGCTGCTGTGGGGTGCCGATCGTAACGGAGCCAATCCGATGACGCCGGAAGAAGTCCATCGCGTGGCCAATGAGCGCCTGATGCAGATGATGCCGCAGGTTCTGCCGGCACCGGATGCCATGGGGCCGCAAATGCCCGCGCCGGCAACCGGCCTGACGCCACCTGCGCAACCTCTGCCTGCAGGGGGGCAATAGTGGCAAGCTACCGAAGCCAGGGACGCTGGGTTATCTGGCTCTCGTTTCTTATCGCACTATTGCTGCAGGTTATGCCCTGGCCGGCGGATCTGACCGTCTACCGGCCAAACTGGGTGTTCCTTATTCTGCTTTACTGGATCCTCGCCTTACCGCATCGGGTTAACGTCGGCACCGGTTTTGTGATGGGGGCAATCCTTGACCTCATCAGCGGGTCGACACTGGGCGTTCGCGCGCTATCGTTAAGTATCATCGCTTATCTGGTCGCTCTGAAATATCAGCTGTTCCGCAACCTGGCACTCTGGCAGCAGGCGCTGGTGGTCATGATGCTATCGCTCGCGGTGGATATCGTTGTTTTCTGGTCAGAGTTTTTAGTGATCAACGTCTCTTTCCGTCCGGAAGTGTTCTGGAGTAGTGTAGTAAACGGCGTGCTGTGGCCCTGGTTATTCCTCCTGATGCGTAAGGTGCGTCAGCAATTTGCGGTGCAATAAGGTTGATATGATGATGTTGTATCTCGCTTCTGGCTCTCCGCGTCGGCAGGAATTGCTGACGCAAATGGGTCTGTGTTTTGAACGTCTGGTTCCCGGTATTGAGGAGCAACGTTTACCGCAGGAGAGCGCCGAGCATTATGTCGTTCGTCTGGCGCGCGAAAAAGCGCAGGCGGGCGTGGCGCTGGCCGAGCGGGATCTGCCGGTGCTGGGTGCGGATACCATTGTCATACTGAACGGCGAAGTGCTGGAAAAACCCCGCGACGCTGACCATGCCGCAGAGATGCTGCGTATGCTTTCCGGGAAAACGCACCAGGTCATGACGGCCGTGGCGTTGGCCGACAAGCAGCAAACGCTGGATTGTCTGGTGATGACGGAAGTGACCTTCCGCCTGCTCTCAGAGCAGGATATTGCCGGCTACGTGACCAGCGGCGAACCGCTCGATAAAGCAGGTGCATACGGTATTCAAGGGCTGGGTGGCTGTTTCGTCAGGAAGATTAATGGCAGCTATCACGCCGTAGTCGGCTTACCGCTGGTAGAAACGTATGAGTTGCTGAGTAACTTTAACTCACTGCGTGAAGAAAAGGGATAAAGATGACGGCTGAACTACTCGTTAACGTAACACCATCGGAGACGCGCGTTGCGTACATCGATGGCGGTATTCTGCAGGAAATTCATATTGAGCGCGAAGCGCGACGCGGGATCGTAGGCAATATCTACAAAGGGCGTGTCAGTCGTGTGCTGCCGGGAATGCAGGCGGCTTTTGTAGATATTGGCCTGGATAAGGCCGCATTTCTGCATGCGTCAGATATTATGCCGCATACCGAATGCGTTGCCGGGGAAGAGCAAAAACAGTTCACCGTGCGTGATATTTCCGAACTGGTGCGCCAGGGCCAGGACCTGATGGTGCAGGTGGTGAAAGATCCGCTCGGCACCAAAGGCGCTCGCCTGACCACCGATATTACGCTCCCCTCCCGCTATCTGGTGTTTATGCCCGGCGCGTCTCATGTTGGTGTATCCCAACGTATTGAAAGTGAAGCGGAACGCGAACGGTTGAAGCGCGTGGTGGCCGACTACTGCGATGAGCAGGGCGGTTTTATCATCCGTACCGCCGCGGAAGGCGTACACGAACAGGAACTGGCCGCCGATGCCGCTTATCTTAAGCGGGTCTGGACCAAGGTCATGGAGCGTAAGAAACGTCAGCAGACGCGCTATCAACTCTACGGAGAGCTGGCGCTGGCTCAGCGTGTGCTGCGTGACTTCGCCGACGAACACCTCGATCGCATTCGCGTCGATTCGCGCCTGACTTATGAATCGCTGGTCGAGTTTACCGCCGAATATATGCCTGAGATGACCAGCAAGCTGGAGCATTACAGCGGCCGCCAGCCGATCTTCGATCTCTTTGACGTCGAGAACGAGATCCAGCGCGCGCTGGAGCGCAAAGTGGAGCTGAAGTCCGGTGGCTATCTGGTTATCGATCAGACCGAAGCGATGACCACCGTGGATATCAACACCGGCGCATTCGTGGGCCACCGTAATCTCGATGACACCATCTTCAATACCAATATCGAGGCGACTCAGGCTATCGCTCGCCAGCTCCGTCTGCGCAACCTGGGCGGCATTATTATCATTGATTTCATTGATATGAATAATGAGGATCACCGCCGCCGGGTACTGCATTCGCTGGAACAGGCGCTGAGTAAAGACCGGGTGAAAACCAGTATTAACGGTTTCTCTCAGCTCGGACTGGTTGAGATGACCCGTAAGCGTACGCGTGAAAGCGTTGAGCATGTCTTGTGTAAAGACTGCCCTACCTGTCATGGCCGCGGTACGGTGAAATCAGTCGAAACCGTGTGCTATGAAATCATGCGTGAGATTGTCCGTGTGCACCATGCCTACGATTCCGACCGTTTCCTGGTCTATGCTTCTCCTGCTGTCGCGGAAACCTTAAAAGGTGAAGAGTCGCACGCGCTGGCGGAAGTCGAAATCTTTGTTGGCAAGCAGGTCAAAGTTCAAATTGAGCCGCTCTATAATCAAGAGCAGTTCGATGTCGTTATGATGTAATCATCCGTCAGCCTCTGTTCAGGTATTTATGGACACAAACTGGCGATGCTTCACCGTAAAGTGAAGGTCGCTGACGCAGAGGCAACCAGATGGATGATGTGTAAAAGTCTGACAAGGAGAGAGGCGTGAGACGACTGCCCGGGATATTACTGCTCACCGCGGCAACATTGACTGTTGTCGTCGCTCTGCTGGTGAGTGGCCTGCGTCTCGTGCTGCCGCAGTTAGATGCATGGCGCCCACAGCTGCTGGCAAAAATCTCCGCGATGTCAGGCACGCCGGTCAATGCCTCACAGCTGACAGCCAGCTGGCAGAATTTTGGCCCGGCGCTCGATGTGCGTGATATCAGCGCTGGCCTGAAAGATGGCGGTCAGCTCTCTGCCAAACGTGTCACTCTGGCACTGGATGTCTGGCAAAGCTTGCTGCATATGCGCTGGCAGTTCCGCGATCTCACTTTCTGGCAGTTAAAAGTCCATACCAATTCACCGATCCAGACCAATGATGGCGGCGATAGCCTGAAAACCGACCATATTGGCGATCTGTTCCTGCGTCAGTTCGACCACTTTATCCTGCGCGACAGTCATTTGAGCTTTGTGACCATTTCCGGCCAGCGTGCAGAGTTAGCCATACCGCAGCTCACCTGGCTGAATACGAATAACCGCCACCGCGCGGAAGGTCAGTTGAGCCTCTCCAGCCTGAACGGCCAGCATGGGGTGATGCAGGTGCGCATGGACCTGCGTGATGAAAATGGCTTGCTCAACAAGGGGCGGGTGTGGCTGCAAGCCGACGACATTGACGTTAAGCCGTGGCTCGGGCGTTGGATGCAGGACAATATCGCGTTACAAAACGCGCGCTTTAGCCTTGAAGGTTGGATGAACATCGACAAAGGCGATATCGCCGGGGGCGACGTCTGGCTGAAAAAGGGCGGCGCCAGCTGGAAGGGCGATCGCGAGCCTCATTATTTGACGGTGGATAACCTGACGGCGCAAATCTTCCGTGAGAAGCAGGGCTGGGGTTTTCATATCACGGATACCCGCATCTCGATAGATGGTAAAGCCTGGCCACGCGGCGCGCTGGCGATGGCGTGGATCCCGGCGCAGGGCGTGGGTGGCGATGACCATTTACGCAGTGATGAATTGCGCATCCGCGCCAGCAATCTCGATCTGAATGGCCTGGTCGGACTGCAGCCTTTTGCAGATAAGTTAGCTCCGGCGCTGGGCGACATCTGGCGGACTACGCAGCCTACCGGCATCATCGATGTTCTGGCGCTGGATATTCCGCTGCAGGCGGCGGATAAGTCCCGCTTTCAGGCACGCTGGAGCGATCTCTCCTGGAAACAGTGGAAGCTGTTACCAGGGGCCGAGCATTTCTCCGGAAACGCAGCCGGTAGCGTGGAGAACGGCGCGCTGCATGCCAGTATGACGGATGCGAAAATGCCCTATGCCACGGTCTTCCGTGCGCCGCTGGAAATTGCACAAGGCGATGCCACCCTCAGTTGGGTGAAGAATGAAAAAGGCTTCATGCTCGACGGGCGCAATATCGACGTGCAGGCGACCGGCGTACGCGCCCGCGGCGGGTTCCGTTATCTACAGCCGCAGGACGATGAGCCGTGGTTGGGTATTCTGGCAGGGATCAGCACCAACGATGGCGGCCAGGCATGGCGCTATTTCCCGGAAAACCTGATGGGGAAAGCGCTGGTGGATTATCTCAGCGGCGCGATTAAAGGGGGCAATGCGACCAACGCCACCCTGGTATACGGCGGCAATCCACATCTGTTCCCGTACCTTCATAACGAAGGCCAGTTCCAGGTGTCGGTGCCATTAACCAACGCCACCTTTGCTTTTCAACCCGACTGGCCGGCATTGACCGGGCTGGATATCAACCTCGACTTTATCAACAACGGCTTATGGATGAAGTCCGATAAGGTGATGCTGGGTAAAGTTGCCGCCACTCACCTTGATGCCGTCATTCCGGATTATTCGCGGGAAAAACTGCTTATCGATGCCGATGTGAACGGTCCGGGGAAAGAAGTCGGCCCGTACTTCAAAGAGACCCCGCTGAAAGAGACGCTGGGATCGGCGCTGGATGAACTGCAGTTAGATGGAAATGTGAGCGCTCGCTTACATCTTGATATTCCGCTGGACGGCGAGCTCACCACCGCCAAAGGCGATGTGGTACTGGCTAATAACAATCTGTATATCAAGCCAATCGATACGACGCTGAAAGACCTCAACGGTAAATTCAGCTTTGTGAATGGCGATCTGAAAAGCGATACCCTGAAAGCCAACTGGTTCAATCAACCGTTGAATGTCGATTTTTCCACCACCGAGGGGCCAAAAGCCTTTGACGTGAACGTGGGAATGAACGCCAACTGGCAGCCTTCACGCATGGGGCTGCTGCCAAAAGCGGTCGATGACGCCCTGAGCGGTAGCGTGCCGTGGGAAGGTAAGGTGGCGATTGAACTGCCGTATCGCGGGAGCGCGAGCTATAAAGTTGATATCAGCGGCGACCTGAAAAATGTAAGTAGCCACTTACCTTCTCCGGTGGATAAACCGGCGGGCGTCGCGCTGCCGGTGAAAATTAATGCCGAAGGCGGGTTAAACAGCTTTGAACTGACCGGGACCATCGGCGGGAAAAATCATTTCAACAGCCGCTGGCTGCTGAACCGTAAGCTGACTCTCGATCGCGCTATTTTAACTTCTGATAGCAAGGCGATTTCTCCGCTGCCGGATCAGGCCGGGGTTGAGCTGAATATGCCGCCGATGGATGGTGCTGAGTGGCTGGCTCTGTTCCAGGGCGGCGCCGTCAATGAAGTCAGCAGCAATATCGTCTTCCCGCAGCGCATTACGTTACGTACGCCGTCGCTGACCTTCGCCGGCCAACGCTGGAACAACGTCAGCCTGGTGAGCCAGCCGGATGCGGGCGGCTCGAAGGTGGAAGCCCAGGGGCGGGAAATCAACGCCACCCTGACCATGCGCGACCATGCGCCCTGGCAGGCAGCCATTCGTTATCTGTATTACAACCCGACCAGCGCCCAAAAGTCCGCTGACACCACGAGCAGCGCCCCGCTTGCCGATAACCGCCTTGATTTCCGCGGCTGGCCCGATCTCCAGCTTCGCTGCGCGGAGTGTTGGTTATGGGGGCAGAAGTACGGGCGTATCGATGGCGATTTCGCCATTAAAGGCGATACCCTGTCGCTGGCTAACGGCCTGGTGGACACCGGTTTTGGCCGCCTCACCTCTGAAGGCGTGTGGGTGAATGCGCCCGGCGGCGTGCGGACATCGCTGAAGGGCAAACTCCACGGCAACAAAACGGATGCTTTCGTGAGCTTCTTCGGTATCTCCACGCCGGTGAAAGGCTCGTCGTTTGATGTCGACTACGATTTACACTGGCGCGCGCCGCCGTGGCAGCCGGATGTAGCGTCGCTTAACGGGGTGCTGAAAAGCCACCTTGGGAAAGGCGAGTTTACCGATATCAGCACTGGCCACGCCGGTCAGCTGCTGCGTTTGCTGAGCGTCGATGCGCTGCTGCGCAAGCTGCGCTTCGACTTTAGCGATACCTTTAGCGAAGGCTTCTATTTCGATTCGATCAACAGCACGGCGTGGATTAAAGATGGCGTGCTGAATACCGACGATACCCTGGTCGATGGCCTTGAAGCGGATATTGCCATGAGAGGTTCGGTCGACCTGGTGCGACGCGAGCTCGATCTGCAAGCGGTGGTGGCGCCGGAAATCTCCGCTACCGTCGGCGTGGCAACGGCGTTTGTGATTAACCCGATTGTCGGCGCCGCCGTCTTTGCTGCCAGTAAGGTGCTGGGGCCGCTGTGGAACAAAGTGTCGATCCTGCGTTATCGCATCACCGGTCCTATCGACCAGCCGCAAATCAATGAAGTTCTGCGCCAGGCGCGCAGCGACAAAAAGCAATGATTTGACGATTACGGGGAATTATCGCAATCTCAATAGATAGCGTTTTATACCCGCTATCGCCGCAGGCTGCAGCCTGAACGATTTAGGGTATATTCTTCCGCCTGATACGCGACAACATATGAGTAGCAAACGATGAGTCTGAACCTGGTAAGTGAACAATTACTGTCGGCAAATGGCCTGAACCATCAGGATCTTTTTGCCATTCTTGGCCAGTTGGCCGAGCGCCGTCTTGATTACGGCGATCTCTATTTTCAGTCGAGCTATCACGAATCCTGGGTTCTGGAAGACAGCATCATTAAAGATGGCTCGTATAACATTGACCAGGGTGTCGGCGTGCGTGCGGTCAGCGGTGAGAAAACCGGTTTTGCCTATGCCGACCAAATCAGCCGACTGGCACTGGAACAGAGCGCGCAGGCGGCCCGTACCATCGTGCGCGACAGCGGTGATGGCAAAGTACACACCCTGGGCGCGGTTGAGTACAGCTCGCTGTACACCAGTATCGATCCGTTGCAAAGCATGAGTCGTGAAGAGAAGCTGGATATCCTGCGTCGCGTCGATAAAGTTGCTCGTGCTGCCGATAAGCGTGTGCAGGAAGTGTCCGCTAGCCTGAGCGGTGTCTATGAACTGATTCTGGTCGCGGCGACCGATGGAACGCTGGCGGCAGATGTTCGCCCGTTAGTACGCCTGTCCGTCAGCGTGCTGGTGGAAGATGATGGCAAACGCGAACGAGGTTCCAGCGGCGGCGGCGGTCGTTTTGGTTACGACTATTTCCTGGCCTCCGAAGATGGCGATGTTCGAGCGGATGCCTGGGCGCGAGAAGCGGTGCGTATGGCGCTGGTGAACTTGTCAGCCGTTGCGGCACCGGCCGGCATGTTGCCGGTGGTACTCGGCGCCGGCTGGCCTGGCGTGTTACTGCATGAAGCGGTAGG
Organism: Klebsiella sp. BIGb0399; assembly: GCF_003752615.1. Taxonomy (NCBI): domain Bacteria; kingdom Pseudomonadati; phylum Pseudomonadota; class Gammaproteobacteria; order Enterobacterales; family Enterobacteriaceae; genus Klebsiella; species Klebsiella sp. BIGb0399. The sequence continues at coordinate 22,804 of NZ_RKHT01000007.1, forward strand.
GCACGGTCTGGAAGGCGATTTCAACCGTCGCGGCACCTCGGTCTTTAGCGGCCATATGGGTGAGCTGGTGGCATCAGAACTCTGTACCGTCGTGGATGATGGCACCATTGCCAATCGTCGTGGTTCGCTGGCGGTGGATGATGAAGGGACCCCAGGTCAATACAACGTATTGATTGAGAACGGGATCCTTAAAGGCTATATGCAGGATAAACTCAATGCGCGCTTGATGGGCGTTGCGCCGACCGGTAACGGCCGTCGTGAATCCTATGCGCATTTACCGATGCCGCGTATGACCAATACCTACATGCTGGCAGGGAAATCAACGCCGCAGGAGATTATCGAATCGGTGGATTACGGTATCTATGCACCTAACTTTGGCGGCGGCCAGGTGGATATTACCTCCGGTAAGTTTGTGTTCTCCACCTCTGAAGCCTACCTGATCGAAAAAGGGAAGGTCACTAAAGCGGTGAAGGGGGCGACCCTTATCGGCTCCGGAATTGAAGCCATGCAGCAGATTTCGATGGTTGGTAATGACCTGAAACTGGATAGTGGCGTTGGCGTTTGTGGTAAAGAAGGCCAGAGCGTGCCGGTGGGCGTTGGCCAGCCGACGCTGAAAGTAGATAACCTCACCGTCGGCGGAACCGCCTGAGTGTCGTCACTGCGCTTCCGCTTTGTGCGGAGGCGCAATCTGCCCCTCGATTCCCGGTCACTCCACCTTTCTGTTGTTCGCGCTAGCGGGCGATTCCGCGGCCGTGCATGCCCTGATAAATTTTCGCCACTTCGACAAAGTACTCCGTCAGCGAGTTTATACACACCTGCACCTTCAGCGGCAGTTTGTCTTTTTCGGTATACACCGCATACACCGGGCGAGGATCGGACTGATAGCTGGGTAACAGGATCTCCAGCTCGCCACGGTTGATCTCCTCGATCGCCCACATCAGCGGCACATAGGCTACCCCGACGCCGGCGGTCAGCCAGCGTACCAGGGTCATCGGATCGTTGGTGACAAAGCGGCCCTGCGGGATCAGTTTGGTGGAGATCCCTTCCGGGGCGATAATTTCGAACTCATTATCCGGGCGCACGCTGTACTCAAGCCATGAGTGGCTGGCGAGATCGGCGGGTTTTTCCGGGATCCCCGCCTGCTGCAGATAGCTTTTCGCCGCGCAGAGCACCATCGGCATTGAGCCAAGGCGCCGTGAAAAGAGGCTGGAGTCCTGCAACGCCCCGACGCGGATCACTACATCCAGGCCATCGGCGATCAGATCCGGAGCCGGGATACCGGTGACCAGGTTGACCGATAAACCCGGGTATTCTTTCAACATACCGGCAGTAATGTGGGCGAGGACATTCTGTGCCATAGTTGAAGAGCAGCCAACGCGTAGCGTACCGATAGGCGTATTGTTAAATGCGTAGAGTTGCTCGTGGACATCACGGGCTTCGAACAGCATCCGGCGGCAGCCCTGGTAATAAATCTTACCGGCTTCCGTTAAGGCCAGGCTGCGCGTGCTGCGGTTTAACAGCTTCACCTGTAGCTCATCTTCCAGTTTAGAGACAGTCTGGCTGATGGAAGAGACACTCATCTGAAGCTGCTGTGCCGTGGCGGTAAATGAACCCAGTTCAACCACTTTGGCAAAAACGGACATGCGTTTTAATCGTTCCATTATTCACTCTGACTTAAAAGTGATTTAGATCACATAATATAGATCATGCTGCAATGGTTACGTTACTATATTGTTAGCTAAATAATAAACGCTTCACGCTACCACCTGTACGCTTCTTATCAAGGTCATCATGAGTCTGTTCCCTGTCATCGTGATTTTCGGCTTGTCATTTCCGCCGATCTTCTTTGAATTGCTAATATCGCTGGCCGTTTTCTGGCTGGTGCATCGGCTGCTGGTTCCCACCGGCATCTATGATTTTGTCTGGCATCCTGCACTTTTCAATACCGCGTTATATTGCTGCCTTTTTTATCTGATATCGCGTTTGTTCGTTTGAGGTCGATGTGAAAACACTAACAAGAAATATCTTCCGTACCGCAATCACTGTGATACTGGTTATCCTGGCGTTTGTCGCGATTTTTCGCGCCTGGGTCTATTACACGGCCTCTCCCTGGACGCGTGATGCACGCTTTAGTGCCGATATCGTGGCCATCGCCCCTGATGTCTCAGGGCTGATTTCACAGGTAAATATCAAGGATAACCAGCTGGTTAAGAAAGACCAGATATTGTTTGTGATCGACCAGCCGCGTTACCAGAAAGCCCTCGCCGAAGCGCAGGCCGACGTCTCCTACTACCAGACGCTGGCTCAGGAAAAGCGTGTTGAAGCTGGCCGTCGTAACCGACTGGGCGTGCAGGCCATGTCCCGTGAAGAGATTGACCAGGCCAACAACGTCTTACAAACGGTAGAGCATCAGTTGGCGAAAGCGGTCGCGACCCGCGATCTGGCGGCACTCGATCTTGAACGTACGGTGGTGCGTGCGCCGGCCGATGGCTGGGTGACCAACCTCAACGTCTACAACGGCGAATTCATTACCCGCGGCTCTACCGCCGTGGCACTGGTTAAACAAAACACCTTCTACGTGGTGGCCTATCTCGAAGAGACCAAGCTGGAAGGTGTCCGTCAGGGTTATCGCGCGGAAATCACCCCGCTGGGCAGCAGCCTGTCCATTAAAGGGACGGTAGACAGTATTGCCGCCGGGGTGACCAACGCCAGCAGCAGCGTCGATGCGAAAGGGATGGCCTCTGTGGATTCCAACCTCGAATGGGTGCGCCTGGCGCAGCGTGTTCCGGTGCGTATTCGTCTCGACAAGCAGCAGGGCAATCTGTGGCCTGCCGGGACGACCGCAACGGTGGTGATTACCGGTAAGGAAGACCGCGATACCAGCCAGGCTAACTTCTTCCAGAAACTGGCGATGCGCCTGCGTGAGTTTGGTTAATCGCCATGGGCATCTTCACCATTGCATCCCGGCATCTTCGCTTCGCGATTAAACTAGCCTGTGCGGTCGTGCTGGCGCTGTTTGTCGGTTTCCACTTTCAGCTGGAAACCCCACGCTGGGCGGTGCTGACCGCGGCGATTGTGACCGCCGGCCCCGCGTTTGCCGCCGGAGGAGAACCTTACTCTGGCGCTATCCGCTATCGCGGCATGCTGCGTATTGCCGGGACCTTTATCGGGTGTATCGCCGCCCTGACGATTATTATTTTGATGATTCGCGCGCCGCTGCTGATGATGCTGGTGTGCTGCTTGTGGGCGGGATTTTGTACCTGGATCTCCTCGCTGGTGCGGGTCGAAAACTCCTACGCCTGGGGGCTGGCGGGCTATACCGCACTTATCATTATCATCACCATCCACACCGACCCGATGCTGGCGCCGCAGTTCGCCGTTGAACGATGCAGCGAGATTGTCGTGGGGATTGTCAGCGCGATCATCGCCGACCTGCTATTTTCTCCGCGTTCGATTAAGAAAGAGATCGATCTCGAGCTGGATAATCTGCTGGTCGATCAATATCGGCTGATGCAGTTGTGCGTGGCGCATGGCGATAGCGAAGTGGTCGATAAAGCCTGGGGGGCACTGGTGCGCCGGACCAGCGCGCTGGAAGGGATGCGCGGTAACCTGATCATGGAGTCATCGCGCTGGGCGAAGGTCAACCAGCGGTTGAAGGCGATCAATACCATCTCGTTAACGCTGATTACCCAGGCCTGTGAAACCTACCTTATTCAGAACTCGCGTCCGGAAATGGTGACCTATGATTATCGTGAACTGTTTGCCGAACCGGTAGAGAGCGTGCAGGACGTCCACCGGCAACTGAAAAGAATGCGCCGCTTTCTGACCTGGAAAGGGGAACACAATACGCCGGTGACGATCTACAGCTGGGTGGGCGCCGCGACGCGTTATCTGCTGTTGAAACGCGGGGTGGTGGGCAATACCCGAATCAGCCGGATTGAAGATGACGTGCTGCAGGGTGAAGTGGTGGTGAAGGCGGGGTCCGCTGAACATCACCATGCGATGGTCAACTTCTGGCGTACTTCTATTTCCTGCATTCTGGGCACGTTGTTCTGGCTGTGGACCGGCTGGACCTCCGGTAGCGGGGCGATGGTGATGATTGCGGTGGTCACGTCGTTAGCTATGCGTCTGCCAAACCCGAGGATGGTGGCAATTGACTTCCTGTACGGCACATTGGCCGCTTTACCGCTCGGGGCGCTGTTTTTCCTGGTGATTATGCCCGCCACGCAGCAAAGCATGTTGTTGCTGTGCCTCAGTCTGGCGGCCATGGCATTCTTCATTGGTATTGAAGTCCAAAAACGGCGGCTGGGATCGCTGGGGGCGCTGGCGAGCACCATCAACATCCTGGTGCTGGACAACCCGATGCAGTTTCAATTCAGCCAGTTCCTCGATAGCGCGCTGGGGCAGATCGTCGGTTGTTTCCTGGCGTTGATGGTGATTCTGCTCGTGCGGGATAATTCGCAAGCGCGTACCGGACGTGTGCTGCTTAATCAGTTTGTGTCGGCTGCGGTTTCATCGCTGACGACCAACACCGCGCGGCGCAAAGAGAACCACCTGCCCGCGCTGTATCAGCAGTTGTTCCTGTTGCTCAATAAATTCCCCGGGGATATTGCTCGCTTTCGCCTGGCGTTAACGCTGATTATCGCCCATCAACGCCTGCGGGATGCGCCGGTACCAGTGAATGACGATCTGTCGGCGTTCCACCGGCAGCTGCGGCGTACCGCCGATCACGTGATGTCCGCCAGTAATGATGATAAGCGGCGGCGCTATTTCGCTCGCTTGTTAGAGGAGCTGGACGTTTATCAGGAAAAACTGCAGCTCTGGGAAGCCTCACCACAGGTGACCGAACCCGTTCGAAGGCTGGTAGAGATGCTGCGGAAATACCAACAAGCTCTCACCAACAGCTAACCCTCTGAACCGACGCCTGAAGCGTCGGTTTTTTTATCACTATACTTAAGTGTCGAGGACGTTTACGTTCTGTACAGGAGAGCGGGTGGAAACCCGGCGCAGAAAGAGTATTGGGACAGGTGACAATAGCGCGATATTGACAGGGTGCGGGCGATGACTATCTATACCTTTGATTTCGACGATATAGCCGAACAGCAGGATTTCTATCGTGAATTCTCACGGACCTTCACGCTCAATCGTGACAAGGTGAATAATCTGGACTCTTTGTGGGAAGTGGTCACCGGAGGACTGCTGCCGTTGCCGCTGGAGATTGAGTTTATTCACTTGAGTGATAAGCAGCGTCGGCGCTTTGGGGCGTTGATATTGCTGTTTGATGAAGCGGAAGAAGAGCTGGAAGGGGAGCTACGCTTTAACGCCAGACAGGCATAAAAAAGCCCCCGACAGGGCGGGGGCAAGTCGTCGGACTAGACGACGAGGGTTTATTTGTACAACTCAGCTGTAGCGTGCCAGCTATCGCCGGTACGGGCTTCAATAATACGGTAGCTGCTTGCGCCTTCTTTCTCGGCTTTCGCCGCCAGTTCCTGACGCATATCCATCGGGGCGCTGCCTACCTGAGAAACAGACACGGTACCCATAGACTGCAGATTTTGAGCTTGTTCCGCGCTGACCTGATTAACGGCAGCATTAGCGCCGAAGGAGAGAACGGAAGCCAGGCCCAGGGATGCGATGATCATTGCACTTTTCATAATCTTTACTCCAACCATAATGTTGCAGCGGCGGGAGGTGTCGTATGAACCTGGGCCGCTGGGGAAATTCGTATTCAGTTAATAACCGACAATCGTTAAATCTTATTTATAAAGCTCAGCCGTTGCGTGCCAGTGGTCACCGGTGCGGGCTTCGATAATGCGGTAGGAAGAAGCACCTTCTTCCTGAGCTTTCTGATTCAGCATTTCATGCATATCCATCGGGGATGCGTTCACCGCGCCGACGGAAACCGTGCCGATTGACTGACGGCCTTGCGCCTGCTCGCTATTAATCGAGTCAGCGGCGAAAGCGCCAAAGGAGAGAACCGACAGAACGCTGAGTACAGCGACAGTTGTTTTGATTTTCATGATGTTCACCTCGTCGAATCTTATTATTGAGGGCTCTTCGTTTCGTGACCCTCATCACAAAATCAAGTATACACTAATCACCGAAAATATTAATACCGTGCTAATTGTTTTATGAGTAAATAATTGCAAGGAATTGTCGTTTTTATAACGTATAAGTATTAGGAATGTCATTTTTTCGCCATGACCAAGTGTTATAGCGAATAAAATCATATGGATAGGTGAATTTGATATTTTGTGCGTTTTAGACTCTCTCATTCGGTAAAGGAATGTATAGAGGCGGAAAACCACACTTAATGTTAAAGAAATGCTGCGTTTTTGAATGAGCCCCCTGGCGGGCGCCAGAGGGAAGGGGCTTACAGTTCTTGTTCGAACAGCACCAGAATCGCGTCGTGCAGATCTTTGACGGTAAATCCTCTGGCCGGGGTAGTAAAGATGGTGTCATCGCCGGCAATACTGCCGAGAATACCTTCCGCTTTGCCGAGGGAGTCCAGCAGGCGGGCAATCAACTGCGCCGCACCCGGGCTGGTGTGAATCACCACCACGGCATCGTTATAGTCGATGTCGAGGACCAGGTTCTTCAGTGGGCTGGAGGTTGTCGGGACGCCAAGCTCGGCAGGCAGGCAATAGACCATCTCCATTTTGGCGTTCCGGGTACGCACCGCGCCAAATTTTGTCAGCATGCGGGAGACTTTCGATTGGTTAATATTATCGAAACCTTCTTCCTGCAGCGCCTGGACAATCTCGCCTTGAGAGCTGAACTTTTCTTCTTTAAGCAGCAGTTTAAACGCTTTAACCAGTTCTTCTTGTTTTGCCGAACTTCGCATAAGTCACCCAAATTATGGTGGTAAAAACAACATCATTATGCATAGGAATGAATTTTTATGCAAATAATCCGCAAGGGGATAAAGTAAATAATGTTATGAAGGGGGCATATTTTAGCAAATAACCCTGCGAAGGAACATGCCTTCATCACAGCCCGTAAATCGCTGTAAAAGTAAATTAAATGTTATGAGAATGATGTTGTTTTGCCGAGCAAGCTGGGTGTATTGTAACCAATAGTCGATCCGGTAAAGCATTGTGCCGGGTAGTCACCCTCAAGGATGAAAATGCGAAGCTGATGCATCACTGCGCAACAGTCCGCATTATTCAACCATACTGATTGTAATTGTTTATCTTGTGAATTAAGGTCCAGGCGACGGAATAACGAAAGACGATATTAACCATAATAAGGAGTTTAGGATGAAAGTTGCAGTCCTCGGCGCTGCTGGTGGAATTGGCCAGGCGCTTGCCCTACTACTTAAGACCCAACTGCCTTCAGGTTCAGAACTCTCGTTGTACGACATTGCTCCGGTCACACCGGGCGTGGCGGTTGATCTTAGCCATATCCCTACCGATGTGAAAATTAAAGGTTTCTCCGGTGAAGACGCCACTCCAGCGCTTGTCGGGGCGGATGTCGTGTTGATTTCTGCTGGCGTAGCCCGTAAGCCAGGCATGGATCGCTCCGATTTATTTAACGTGAACGCCGGTATCGTGAAGAATCTGGTACAACAGATTGCGAAAACCTGCCCGCAGGCCTGCATCGGCATTATTACCAACCCGGTGAATACCACGGTGGCCATTGCGGCAGAAGTGCTGAAAAAAGCGGGCGTTTACGACAAGAACAAACTGTTTGGCGTGACCACGCTGGACATCATCCGTTCGAACACCTTTGTCGCTGAGCTGAAAGATAAATCGGCATCAGATATCGAAGTCCCGGTGATTGGCGGCCACTCCGGCGTGACGATCCTGCCGTTGCTGTCCCAGATTGCGGGCGTGAGCTTTAGCGATCAGGAAGTTGCCGATCTGACAAAACGTATCCAGAACGCCGGTACCGAAGTGGTGGAAGCCAAAGCCGGCGGCGGGTCGGCGACGCTCTCGATGGGACAGGCGGCCGCACGTTTCGGCTTGTCCTTAGTGCGGGCAATGCAAGGCGAAAAAGGGGTGGTGGAATGTGCTTACGTGGAAGGCGATGGCCAGTACGCGCGCTTCTTCTCCCAGCCGCTGCTGCTCGGTAAAAATGGTGTTGAGGAACGCCAGCCGATCGGTAAGCTCAGTGCATTTGAACAGCAGGCGCTGGAAGGGATGCTGGATACGCTGAAGAAAGATATCGCTATGGGCGAAGATTTCGTCAACAAATAAGCGTGTGATGGATTAAAAAAACCGGAGCGAGTGAGCAGCTCCGGTTTTTTTATGTCTGCTAGTTGGTGGCCGGGTATTCCTGAACGGCGATATGCAGAGTGATCTTCTTGTCATCACGCATAATGATCACCGGAATTTCTGAGCCAGGGCGGATTTCCGCGACCTGATCCATGGTCTCAAGCGCGGAGACGGCCGGCTTGTCATTCACGGAGACGATCACGTCGTTGGCGCGGATCCCGGCCTGAGCTGCCGGGCCATCCGGTGCTACATCATTGACCACAATCCCTTGCAGCTGATCGATCCCGCCGCCCTGCGCATGCAGTGGGGCAATCTCACGACCGCTGATGCCGATATAGCCGCGGATCACCCGACCATCGCGGATAAGCTTATCCATAATCTTGGTGGCCAGCTGGAACGGAATGGCGAAGCCGATCCCTTCTGGCGTTTCACCATCATTGCTTTTATCAAATGACAGCGTGTTGATGCCCATCAGCTCGCCCAGCGAGTTCACCAGCGCGCCGCCGGAGTTACCGTGGTTAATGGAAGCATCGGTTTGCAGGAAATTCTGGCGCCCGGTAGGGTTCAGGCCAATACGACCGGTAGCGCTGATGATGCCCTGGGTAATCGTCTGCCCAAGGTTATAGGGGTTACCAATCGCCAACACCACATCACCGATATGCGGTACCCGCTTAGGGTTGATCGGGATAACCGGCAGGCCAGCGTTGGCGTTGATCTTCAGGACCGCGAGATCGGTTAGCGTATCGGAACCCACCAGTAACGCTTCAAAGACCCGGCCGTCCTGTAGGGCGACGATGATCTGATCGGCATCATTGATAACGTGCTTATTGGTCAGAATGTAGCCGCGCTGATCCATGATAACGCCGGATCCGAGAGTGAGCTGATTATGGCTGGTGCCATTCAACGCGCGGTTATAGACATTCACCACCGCCGGTGCGGCACGGCGGACGGCTGGATTATAGCTGGCGGGCGATTCGTCCGCGCTATCGTACTGGGTGGTCGTCGACAGATGCCACTTACGCAAAGAAGGCATCGCGGCGAGCAGCAGGCCCCCGACGATCAAACCGATGAGTACAGAACGTAGTAACTTTCCAGGCATGATGCAGATATCGTTAATGGATGGACATGCGCAGCATAGCACGAGTTATCCGGACATCGCACGGCAGGCGATGTCCGGAAATCCGCATTAACGCAGCAGCAGATAAATGCTTTCGTTCCCGCGCATGACGTTCAGCGCAATAACGGCCGGCTTACTCTCCAGCACTTTACGCAGCTCGACGATGGACTGAATGCGTTCGCGATTCAGGCCGATGATCAGGTCATCTTTGTGCAGGCCAACCTGAGCCGCAGGGCTTCCTTTCTCTACGCTATCGACGGTGACGCCTTTCGTGCCGTCTTTCATCTGTCCGTCACTGAGCGATGCCCCCTGAAGTGCCGGAATGATGAGGTCGGCGCTGGCGGTCGAGGAGGTGCTTTTATCCAGCGTTACTTCAACGTCCAGCGGCTTCCCTTCACGCAGCAGGCCCAGCTTCACTTTGGTTCCCGGCTCCGTCGTGGCGATCCGCGAGCGCAGCTCGGCAAAGCTGTTAAGCGGTTTGCCATTCATGCTGACAATCACGTCGCCAGATTTCACCCCGGCTTTGGCCGAACCTGAGTTCGGCAGGACTTCACTGACGAATGCCCCGCGCTGAGCGTCGATGTTCATCGCTTTGGCGATATCTGCGCTCATTTCCATGCCTTTTATACCCAACAGGCCGCGTTTGATTTCACCAAACTGGATAAGCTGCTTGGCAAGGGTCTGCGCCATGTTACTCGGAATGGCAAAGCCGATACCGACGCTGCCGCCACCCGGCGCCAGAATCGCGGTATTGATACCAATCAGTTCGCCGTTGAGGTTCAGCAGGGCCCCGCCGGAGTTACCGCGGTTAATGGAGGCATCGGTCTGGATAAAGTTCTCGAGCCCTTCGAGGTTCAGCCCGCTGCGGCCCAGCGCCGAGACGATACCGGAGGTCGCGGTCTGGCCAAGGCCAAACGGGTTGCCGACGGCCACGGCGAAATCGCCGACCCGCAGCTTATCGGAGTCGGCGATGGCGATTTGCGTCAGATGGCTGGGCTTTTGGATTTGCAACAGCGCGATATCGCTCTGGTCGTCGCTGCCGACCAGTTTCGCGTCAAACTCACGACCGTCGTTAAGCTGAACGCTGATTTTCTGCGCCTGGCTGATCACGTGATTGTTGGTCAACACATAGCCTTTTGCGGCATCGATGATGACGCCGGAGCCGAGGCCTTCAAAAGGCTGAGCCTGCTCCTGCGGCACATTGTCGCCAAAGTACTTTTTCAACTCTTCCGGCATATTTTGCGCAGGCGCGGCGGTCCCTTCAACCTGCACGCTCACCACCGCCGGCAGCACTTTTTCTAGCATGGGAGCAAGGCTTGGCAGTGCGCCCTGGCCGGGGATCTGGGTGGGTAACGATGCCATAGCCGTAGGTAAAACCGACAGCGATAACCCGATGCTTAACGCTAATGCACTCAACAGCAAAGTCTGTTTCTTCATCTGATGCTGGCTCTCGTAACCTGAGGTGTATGGAAATGCGTCCCGAATGGTCTGATGTTATTGAATTTTTGACCCGCTAACAATGCGGTCAATGGTTAAATAATAGCTGGGATACAGGGTTGAGACGGGCGCAGGGAACGCGCCCGGATAATATTTTTGCGGTCAGGGAGAGATTAGTCGCGTTTTGCTCCGCCGCGCAGCAGGCCGGACGCGCCATCAGAATAGTCGCGCGGCATCTGGACCGGCGCCTGATCGTTGCCGGCTTCGGATTCAGCCAGACGGTTGCGGAACGGGTTTGCGTCCGCCATGGTGTCTGGCAGCAGGCTGCTGGAGCTTTTTGCCATATGCTGATACAGCTGGCGATAGTCATCGGCCATGTTATCCAGCAGTTCTGCACTGCGGGCAAAGTGGCTGACCAGCTCTTCACGATACTCTTCAAGCTCTGTTTTATTCTTTTCCAGCTCGAACTGCAGCGCCTGTTGTTGGCGTAATTTGCGGTTGCCAAAACGCATGGCGACGGCACCGATGATGATACCGACAACTAGCCCAATTAGCGCATATTCCCAGGTCATGTACATCTCCCGTTGTTTTGTGGTTCCGTAGGGTGGCTGTAAGGCTCTCCGCCTGCGCCCGATAGTGCCACTATAACCGCTAATTCCACAGAAGTGGAATCCTGGCGTATCATCGCGTAGTGTAGAACGGCCTTTTTTTCGTCAATCGTGAGCTTCAGCATTACGGTTTTCAAGGAATAACAATTAGATCATGCAAAGCCTGTCCCCAACATCGCGTTACCTTTTCGCTCTCAAAGAGGGCAGCCATCAACCCGACGATGTCCAGCAAGAAGCGGTAAGCCGCCTTGATACCATCTATCATGAACTGCAGAATAAACCCGTTCCGGTACCGCAAAGCGGCGGTTTACGGGCAAAATTCGGCAAGCTGCTGGGCAAGCGTGAACCTACCGCCGATACCGCTGCCGTGCGCGGCCTCTATATGTGGGGAGGCGTAGGCCGGGGCAAGACCTGGCTGATGGATCTGTTTTACCAAAGCCTGCCGGGCGAGCGTAAGCAGCGCCTGCACTTCCACCGCTTTATGCTGCGCGTGCATGAGGAACTCATCACCCTGCAGGGGCACAGCGACCCGCTTGAGATCCTCGCTGACCGCTTCAAGGCGGAAACCGACGTATTGTGCTTCGATGAGTTTTTTGTCTCCGATATTACCGATGCGATGCTGCTGGGCGGCCTGATGAAAGCGCTGTTTGCCCGTGGGATTACGCTGGTGGCGACCTCGAACATTCCGCCGGACGATCTGTACCGCAACGGGCTGCAGCGTGCTCGCTTCCTGCCTGCCATCGAGGCGATTAAACAGCACTGCGACATTATGAACGTCGATGCCGGTATTGATTACCGCCTGCGTACCTTAACCCAGGCCCATTTGTGGCTGTCGCCTCTCAATACGCAGACCCAAGAGCAGATGGATAAACTGTGGCTGGCGCTGGCGGGGGCTAAACGCGAGCAGACGCCGACGCTGGAGATCAACCATCGTATGCTGCCGACGCTTGGCGTCGAAAACCAGACGCTGGCGGCCTCGTTTGCCACGCTGTGTGTGGATGCGCGTAGCCAGCACGATTACATTGCGCTCTCGCGCCTGTTCCATACCGTGATGCTCTTTGACGTCCCGGTGATGACCGGGCTGCTGGAGAGTGAGGCCCGGCGTTTTATCGCGCTGGTGGATGAATTCTACGAGCGCCACGTCAAGCTGGTGGTCAGCGCCGCGGTTCCGCTGCATGACATTTATCAGGGCGAGCGCCTGAAGTTTGAGTTTCAGCGTTGCTTATCGCGCCTGCAGGAAATGCAAAGCGAAGAGTATTTGAAACGCCCACATATGCCCTGACTGAGAACCTTTCCCTTATGCCGCGTTGCCTGAGGGAAAGGCAGAAGAGAACGGCATGACACCGGCGAAAAAACCTGCTTCTAATCACATAAAGGGGTCGACCTTTGTTCCCGACTTCTCTATAATCTTGCGACCCCACGTTACAAGAAGGTTTTTTTCCCAAAACTTTCTATAGTGCCGGCATAGGCTATTCGAAGGGGTAGGTTTGCTGGACAATGTCGCGTGAACCTCAACTGACTAAACGTTTGGGTGTTCACCAACGTGTAACTTATTATTTGGGTAAGCTTTTAATGAAAACTTTTACAGCTAAACCAGAAACCGTACAGCGCGACTGGTATGTTGTTGACGCGACCGGTAAAACTCTGGGCCGTCTGGCTTCTGAACTGGCTCGTCGCCTGCGCGGTAAGCATAAAGCGGAATACACTCCGCACGTAGATACCGGTGATTACATCATCGTTCTGAACGCAGAAAAAGTTGCTGTAACCGGCAACAAGCGCGAAGACAAAATGTACTATCATCACACCGGCCACATCGGTGGTATCAAAGAAGCGACCTTTGAAGAGATGATTGCTCGCCGTCCTGAGCGTGTGATTGAAATCGCGGTTAAAGGCATGCTGCCAAAAGGCCCGCTGGGTCGTGCTATGTACCGTAAACTGAAAGTTTACGCGGGTAACGAGCACAACCACGCGGCACAGCAACCGCAAGTTCTTGACATCTAATCGGGATTATAGGCAATGGCTGAAAATCAATATTACGGCACTGGTCGCCGCAAAAGTTCCGCAGCTCGCGTTTTCATCAAACCAGGCAGCGGCAAAATCGTTATTAACCAGCGTTCTCTGGAACAGTACTTCGGTCGTGAAACTGCCCGCATGGTAGTTCGTCAGCCGCTGGAACTGGTCGACATGGTTGAGAAACTGGATCTGTACATCACTGTTAAAGGTGGTGGTATCTCTGGTCAGGCTGGTGCGATCCGTCACGGTATCACCCGCGCTCTGATGGAGTATGATGAGTCCCTGCGTGGCGAACTGCGTAAAGCTGGTTTCGTTACTCGTGATGCTCGTCAGGTTGAACGTAAGAAAGTCGGTCTGCGTAAAGCACGTCGTCGTCCTCAGTTCTCCAAACGTTAATTGTTTTCTGCTCACGCAGAACAATTTGCGAAAAAACCCGCTTCGGCGGGTTTTTTTATGCAGAAATCTGGCGTTTTCCCTCCGAAAACCACCTGTTCTTACCACTTTTTCAGCATTTCCAGAATCCCCTCACCACAATGCCTTCAAGATCTGGTAAACTATCATCCAATTTTCTGCCCAAATGCTGGTGATCGTTCATTTTTGTGATTTTACCCAAACGAGAATGACGTCACGCTACTGGGGTTTTTACATCTGGCCAATCCTGTGTGGTTGGTAGCAGTACAAAAATTCTGAATATACCTGGAGGTTTTCATGGCTGTCGCTGCCAACAAACGTTCGGTAATGACGCTGTTTTCTGGTCCTACTGACATCTATAGCCACCAAGTCCGCATCGTGCTGGCAGAAAAAGGTGTTAGTTTTGAGATAGAGCACGTGGAAAAGGACAACCCACCTCAGGATCTGATTGACCTCAACCCGAATCAAAGCGTACCTACGCTGGTGGATCGTGAGCTCACTCTGTGGGAATCCCGCATCATTATGGAATATCTGGATGAGCGTTTCCCGCACCCACCGTTAATGCCGGTCTATCCGGTTGCGCGTGGAGAAAGTCGTCTGTACATGCAGCGTATCGAAAAAGACTGGTATTCGCTGATGAACACCATTCAGACCGGTACCGCTGCCCAGGCTGAAACCGCGCGTAAACAGCTGCGCGAAGAGCTGCAGGCGATTGCACCTGTTTTCACCCAGAAACCTTACTTCCTGAGCGATGAGTTCAGCCTGGTTGATTGCTATCTGGCACCGCTGCTGTGGCGTTTGCCGGTTCTCGGTGTTGAAATTATTGGCGCTGGCGCGAAGGAGCTCAAGGGCTATATGACTCGCGTCTTTGAACGTGATTCCTTCCTCGCTTCCTTAACTGAACCCGAGCGTGAAATGCGACTCGGTCGAGGCTAACCGATGGATGTATCGCAGCTAACGCCGCGTCGCCCGTACTTACTGCGGGCGTTCTATGAGTGGCTGCTGGACAACCAGCTGACGCCACATCTGGTTGTCGATGTGACATTACCCAACGTACTGGTGCCGATGGAGTACGCGCGCGATGGGCAAATCGTCCTGAATATTGCGCCGCGTGCCGTGGGGAACCTGGAACTGGCTAATGACGAAGTGCGTTTCAACGCGCGCTTTGGCGGTGTCCCACGCAATGTTTCCGTGCCGATGGCTGCGGTACTGGCTATCTATGCCCGTGAAAACGGCGCTGGTACCATGTTCGAGCCTGAAGCGGCCTACGATGAAGACGTCACGACGCTGAATGATGACGACGCATCGGTAAGCAATGAAAACGAGACGGTGATGTCGGTGATTGACGGCGACAAGCCGGACAACCATGACGATGACCCTGACGATACGCCGCCGCCGCGCGGTGGCCGTCCGGCGCTACGCGTCGTGAAATAATCATCCAGCAGGTTATGGATGCCAGATTGCAGGCCCTTCGGGGCCTGTTCTGTTATCTACGCCGCCCACAGGGAATTCTTGTGGTAAGATGATCCCGTCGTCACTTGCTGTCACACATCACACATGGTCCCTATGAGCGCATTTGATCCCCAGACAGAAGAAACCTCGTCCGCCATCGGTAGCAGCCTGCACCGCCGTCCGCTGGCGCGTAAAAAGCTCTCTGAAATGGTAGAGGAAGAGCTCGAGAATATGATCCGCCGCCGCGAGTTTGCTGAAGGTGAGCAACTCCCGTCTGAGCGTGAGCTGATGACCTTTTTCAACGTCGGTCGTCCTTCTGTGCGCGAAGCGCTGGCCGCGTTAAAGCGTAAAGGCCTGGTGCAGATTAGCAACGGCGAACGCGCCCGCGTCTCCCGGCCTTCCGCCGACACCATCATTGGTGAACTGTCGGGGATGGCGAAAGACTTCCTGTCTCACCCAGGCGGTATTGCTCATTTTGAACAACTGCGCCTGTTTTTTGAGTCCAGCCTCGTCCGCTATGCCGCGGAGCACGCCAGTGATGAGCAGATCGATAAACTCGGGCAGGCATTGAAGATCAACAGCCAGTCGCTTGATGACAACGCGCTGTTTATCCGTTCTGACGTGGAATTCCATCGGGTGCTGGCGGAAATCCCCGGGAACCCGATCTTTATGGCAATCCATGTCGCGCTTCTGGACTGGCTGATCGCCGCACGACCGAAAGTCCCAGAGCACGCGTTGCACGAACACAATACCGTCAGCTACCAACAGCATATCGACATCGTCGAAGCCATTCGGCGTCGCGACCCCGACGAAGCCGATCGCGCCTTACAAAGCCACCTCAATAGCGTTTCCGCGACCTGGCACGCCTTCGGCCAGAAAAAGCACCCCACAAAATAAGCCAGACGATCGTCAGGATCGTTGTTTAGTGAAGCAGATCGCATAATAAGCGTTCTGTATGAGGTTACCTCGCAACCTGTCTGGTATAACAGGTATAAAGGTACATCGTTAATCACAGGTAATATCACAACGAGGTTTATATGGCGGTCAATTTACGTGGGGTGATGGCGGCGCTGCTTACGCCGTTCGACGGGCAACAAAAGCTGGATACTCAGAGCCTGCGCCGGCTGGTGCGCTTTAATCTGAGCCAGGGCATTGATGGGTTATACGTTGGCGGCTCGACTGGCGAGGCTTTTGTGCAAAGCAGCGCGGAGCGCCAGGAAGTGCTGGAGATCGTGGCTGAAGAAGCAAAAGGGAAAATGACACTGATTGCCCACGTTGGCTGCGTCAGCACCCTGGAGAGCCAGCAGCTGGCCCGGGCCGCGGACGACTACGGTTACGATGCCGTCTCCGCCGTTACGCCGTTCTACTACCCCTTCAGTTTTGAAGAGCACTGCGCTCACTACCAGGCCATTATTGATTCGGCTAATGGCTTACCGATGGTGGTCTACAACATTCCGGCGCTCAGCGGCGTTAAGCTGACCCTTGAGCAGATCAACACGCTGGTGACCTTGCCGGGCGTGGGCGCGTTGAAGCAAACCTCGGGCGATCTCTTCCAGATGGAGCAGATCCGTCGCGCGCATCCGGATCTGGTGCTTTATAACGGCTATGACGAGATCTTTGCCTCCGGCCTGCTGGCGGGCGCCGACGGCGGGATCGGTAGCACCTACAACATTATGGGATGGCGCTATCAGGGGATCGTGCAGGCGCTGCGGACCGGCGATATCGCAAAAGCGCAGAGGCTGCAAAGCGAGTGCAACAAGGTCATCGACCTGCTGATCAAAACCGGTGTATTCCGCGGTCTGAAAACCGTCCTGCATTATATGGATGTGGTGGCGGAGCCGCTGTGCCGCAAACCGTTCTCCCCGGTCGATGAGAAGTTCCTGCCGGAGCTGAAGGCGCTGGCGCAGCAGTTGCAGCAGGAGAAAGCGCAGCTGGGTTAAGACGAACGCGCGCCCCGCCGCATTGCGCGGGCGGGGATAATCCCGGCCACCGGCACAATACGCCTTGTCCGGGTAACAACACTGTCTGTGTCGGGTGTGGTGCAAACGACATCCGGTATCAAAAGCCAAGCGTGGGTCTGACCCATCGCGGGAGAGTAAAATGAGTACAACGACCCAGAACATCCCGTGGTATCGCCATCTCAACCGGGCACAGTGGCGGGCGTTCTCCGCCGCCTGGCTGGGATATTTGCTTGATGGTTTTGATTTTGTCTTAATCGCTCTGGTCCTGACGGAAATTCAGGGTGAGTTTGGCCTGACCACCGTTGAGGCGGCCAGCCTGATTTCCGCCGCCTTTATTTCACGCTGGTTTGGCGGGCTGATGCTGGGCGCAATGGGCGACCGCTACGGACGCCGGCTGGCAATGGTCACCAGTATTATCCTGTTTTCTGTCGGTACGCTGGCCTGCGGCTTTGCGCCCGGCTTTACCACCATGTTTATCGCCCGACTGGTGATTGGTATGGGCATGGCGGGGGAGTACGGCTCCAGCGCGACCTACGTTATTGAAAGCTGGCCAAAACAGCTGCGCAACAAGGCCAGCGGCTTTTTGATCTCCGGTTTCTCCGTCGGGGCAGTGATCGCGGCACAGGTTTACAGCCTGGTGGTGCCGGTCTGGGGCTGGCGTGCGCTGTTTTTCATTGGCATCGTGCCGATTGTCTTTGCACTGTGGTTACGCAAGAACATCCCGGAAGCCGAGGACTGGAAAGAGAAGCATGAAGGCCAGGCGCCGGTCCGCACGATGGTGGATATCCTGTACTGCGGAAAGCATCGGGTTATCAATATCTTCCTGACTATGATGGCGGCGACCGCGTTGTGGTTCTGCTTTGCAGGCGATCTGCAAAATGCCGGCATCGTGGTGCTACTGGGGCTGGTTTGCGCGGCGATCTTTATCAGCTTTATGGTACAGAGCAGCGGCAAGCGTTGGCCTACCGGGGTGACGCTAATGGTAGTGGTCCTGTTCGCCTTTCTCTATTCATGGCCGATCCAGGCGCTTTTGCCCACCTATCTTAAAACGGAACTCGCGTACGACCATACCACCGTGGCGAAGGTGCTGTTTTTCAGCGGCTTTGGCGCGGCGGTGGGCTGCTGCGTGGGCGGTTTTCTCGGCGACTGGCTGGGCACCCGCAAAGCCTATGTCTGTAGCTTGCTGGCATCCCAACTGTTGATTATTCCGGTGTTTGCTATTGGCGGCACAAACGTATGGGTATTGGGCCTGTTACTGTTCTTCCAGCAGATGCTGGGGCAGGGGATCTCCGGGATCTTACCGAAATTGATCGGCGGTTATTTCGATACCGATCAACGCGCCGCGGGCCTGGGCTTTACCTATAACGTCGGGGCACTGGGCGGAGCGATCGCGCCGGTTCTCGGGGCGCTGATCGCACAGCGGATGGATCTGGGCACCACGCTGGGATCGCTGTCGTTCGGCCTGACCTTTGTGGTGATCCTGCTTATCGGTCTGGATATGCCCTCCCGCGTGCAACGCTGGATCCGCCCGGAAGCGGTACGTACCCATGATGCGATTGATGGCAAACCGCTGAGCGGTGCGGTGGCATTCGGTGCCAACAAAAGCGGATTACTGAAAACCAGGTAGCCGACGCCCGGCGCTGATGCCGGGCCATGACAGATATCAGGGAGTTATTATGTCTTTGCTTGAACAACTGGATCGCCGCATCGAGATCGACGGCGGGTTAATTGTCTCCTGCCAGCCGGTCCCCGGTAGCCCGCTGGATACGCCAGCGATTGTTGCTGCGATGGCGCTGGCGGCTGAGCAGGCCGGGGCAGTGGCATTGCGCATTGAGGGGGTGGAGAATCTGCGTGCAACCCGCGCCCAGGTGACGGTGCCGATTATCGGCATTCTGAAACGCGACCTCGAGGATTCTCCGGTACGCATCACCCCGTTCCTTGAGGATGTGGATGCTCTGGCGCTGGCGGGGGCAGATATTATTGCTATCGACGGCACCCAGCGCGCGCGTCCGGTGGCGATCGAGGCGCTGCTGGCGCGAATCCATCAGCATAACAAGCTGGCGATGACCGACTGCTCCTGCGTTGAGGATGGTCTGTTCTGCCAGCGACTCGGGGCGGAGATTATTGGCACCACGATGTCGGGTTATACCGCGGCGCACACGCCGGACGAGCCCGATCTGGCCCTGGTACAGGCGCTTCACGCGGCAGGCTGTCGGGTGATTGCCGAAGGGCGTTACAACACGCCAGCCCAGGCGGCAGAGGCGATGCGTCAGGGGGCATGGGCGGTGACAGTCGGTTCCGCCATCACCCGGCTGGAACATATCTGTGGGTGGTACAACACGGCGCTGAAAAAGGCGGTGCAATGACAACGCTGGCGATTGATATTGGTGGCACTAAGCTGGCTGCCGCGCTGATTGACGGGGAATTTAACATTCTCGAACGACGTGAAATACCGACCCCGGCGAGTCAGACGCCCGCGGCGTTAGCCGCTGCACTGGAGACGCTGGTGGCGCCTCTTGCCGGGCGCGCGACCTGTTTTGCTATCGCCTCTACCGGCATTATTCAGGACGGTATCTTAACGGCGATTAATCCAGCGAACCTCGGCGGCCTGGCCCGCTTCCCTCTGCTCGATTGTTTGTCCGGCCTGACCGGGCTCCCGGGCATCGCGATCAATGATGCGCAGGCCGCGGCGTGGGCGGAATATCATGCGCTGGCGGAGAAGGTGGGGGAGATGGTCTTTCTCACCGTTTCAACCGGCGTCGGGGGCGGGATTGTGAGCCATGGCCGACTGCATACCGGTCGCGGTGGTCTGGCCGGCCATTGTGGTCATACGCTGGCGGATCCTGACGGGCCAGTGTGTGGCTGCGGTCGGCGGGGCTGCGTTGAAGCGATCGCCTCCGGACGCGGTATCGCCGCGGCGGCTCGTGACGATCTGAGCGGGCTGGATGCCAGGGCGATTTTTACCCTGGCCCGCGAAGGACATCCGCAGGCGCAGGCTTTGATCCAGCGTTCGGCCCGGGCGCTGGCGCGGCTGATTGCCGATCTTAAAGCCGTCACAGACTGCGACTGCGTGGTGGTCGGCGGCAGCATCGGCCTGGCCAGCGGTTATCTGCCGCTGGTGGCGGAATATTTGTCACAAGAGCCCGAGGTTTATCAGGTTCCGCTGCGGGAAGCCCGTTACCGACATGATGCGGGGCTATTGGGCGCGGCATTATGGGGACAAGGAGCAACGATATGATTTTTGGTCATTTACAGCAGCCGCTGCCGGCTGGGTTACCGACGGCGCTGGTGCGGGCTATTGCACTGGCGCAGGCCCACGACCTGCACAATAAGGCGCCGGGCAGCTACGAATTACAGGGTGATAACCTGTTTATGAACGTCATGCAGTTCACCACCGGCGCCCCTGAAGAGAAGAAAGCCGAACTGCACATGCAGTTTATCGATATCCAGATTTTGCTGTCGGGAACGGAGCGGATTTACTACGGTGCGACAGGCTCAGCACGTGAGTGCGAGGACGCACGGGTAGAAGAGGATTATCAGCTGTGCCAGCGCATTGCCGGGGAGCAGGTGCTGACGCTGCAGCCGGAGATGTTTGCCGTATTTATGCCCGGAGAGCCGCATAAACCCGGTTGCCAGGCGACACTCCCTGCTGACATCAAAAAAGTGGTGATTAAGGTTCGCGCCGATCTGCTGCCGCCATAAAAAAAGCCCGTGGGTCTTCACCCACGGGCATTGTCTTTCCGCCCGGATAAGTCGTTTATCCGGGCTGGGGTATTACACTTCCAGGTAGTTCAGGATGCCGTCAGCCGCTTTACGACCTTCGGCAATGGCGGTGACCACCAGATCGGAGCCACGCACGATATCGCCGCCAGCAAAGATTTTCGGGTTGCTGGTCTGGAACGCATTTTCATTGCCTTCCGGGGCGATAATACGGCCCTGAGAATCCAGCTCAACGTCGTGCTTCGCCAGCCACTCCATGCTGTGCGGACGGAAACCAAACGCCATGACCACCGCATCAGCCGGGACAACGTGCTCGGAGCCGGCGACGATTTCTGCGCGACGACGACCCTTAGCATCCGGTTGGCCCATCTCGGTGCGCGCCATTTTCACGCCGCACACTTTGCCGTTGGCATTCACTTCAACGCCCAGAGGCTGAACGTTGAACTGGAACTCGACGCCTTCTTCACGCGCGTTTTTCACTTCGCGGCGGGAGCCCGGCATGTTTTCTTCGTCACGACGATAGGCACAGATGACATGCGATGCCCCCTGACGTACGGAGGTACGCACGCAGTCCATCGCGGTGTCGCCACCGCCCAGTACCACGACACGCTTGCCTTCCATGTTGACGTACGGCTCGCTCGCCGTTTCGCCAAAGCCCATGGTCTGCTTGGTGTTAGCGATCAGGAACGGCAGGGCATCAAAGACGCCGTTTGCTTCTTCGTTTTCCAGCCCGCCGCGCATGGACTGATAGGTCCCGACGCCGAGGAACACCGAATCGTACTCTTTCAGCAGGTCGTCGAGCTGAACATCCCGGCCCACTTCGACGTTGAGTTTGAACTCAATGCCCATGCCGGTGAAGATTTCACGACGACGGGTCATGACCTCTTTCTCCAGCTTGAACGCCGGGATACCGAAGGTCAGCAGGCCGCCGATTTCCGGGTGACGATCGAAGACCACCGCTTTGACGCCGTTACGGGTCAGGACGTCTGCACAAGCCAGACCTGCCGGGCCTGCGCCAACGATAGCCACGGTTTTACCGGTGGCCTTGACGCCGGAGAGATCCGGACGCCAGCCCATTTCGAACGCTTTATCGTTGATATAGCGCTCGATGTTACCGATAGTCACCGCGCCGAATTCATCATTCAGCGTACAGGACCCTTCGCACAGGCGATCCTGCGGGCAAACGCGCCCGCAGACTTCCGGCAGGGTGTTGGTCTGATGTGACAGCTCAGCCGCTTCAAAAATACGCCCTTCATTAGCCAGCTTCAGCCAGTTAGGGATGTAGTTGTGGACCGGACATTTCCATTCGCAGTACGGGTTACCGCAGGACAGGCAGCGGTCTGCCTGTGCTTTGGCCTGGCCTTCTGAAAACGGCTCATAAATTTCTACAAATTCAATTTTGCGGATCTTCAGCGGTTTCTTTGGCGGATCAACACGCTGTAAGTCGATAAACTGGTATACGTTCTGGCTCATCTGAATTCCTTACTGCGCCTGCACACGCAGCTCTGCTGCGCTACGACTACGGTGACCCAACAGTGCTTTAACATCGCTGGACTTAGGTTTAACCAGCGCGAATTTCGCTGCAAAGGCCGGCCAGTTGGCCAGGATCTCTTCGCCGCGAGACGAACCGGTCAGCTGCACGTGTTCGGTAATCAGACCACGCAGGTGCTCTTCATGGATAGCCAGAGAATCAACGTCCAGCACTTCCACCAGTTCAGGGTTCACACGTTTACGGAAGTCTCCGTCTTCATCCAGCACGTAAGCAAAGCCGCCGGTCATCCCTGCGCCAAAGTTGACGCCGGTTTTACCCAGTACGCAGACAATACCGCCGGTCATGTATTCGCAGCCGTTATCGCCGATGCCTTCGACCACGGTGATGGCGCCGGAGTTACGTACTGCAAAACGTTCACCCGCACGGCCTGCGGCGTACAGACGACCACCGGTCGCACCGTACAGACAGGTGTTGCCGATGATGCTCGCTTCGTGGCTGCGGAAGGCAGAACCCACCGGAGGACGAATAGAGAGCAGACCGCCTGCCATCCCTTTACCGACGTAGTCGTTAGCGTCACCGGTCAGGTGCAGCTCAACGCCACCGGCGTTCCACACGCCGAAGCTTTGGCCCGCGGTACCGCTGAAGTGCGCGGTGATAGGATCGGCCGCTAACCCCTGGTCGCCATGAGTCTGGGCGATATAGCCGGACAGCGAGGCGCCTACGGAGCGGTCGGTGTTACGGATATCGAACCAGAAGGTTTTGCTCTGCTTGCCGTCGACAAACGGTTTTGCCTGCTGCAGCAGCTGCGCGTTCAGCACCCCGTTATCAAACGGCGGGTTGCTTTCAGTGCAGAACAGCGCTTTGCCCGGATGCGGCTCGGCGGTTTCCAGCAGTTTGCTCAGATCCAGCTTCTGTTGCTTCGCGGTAAAGCCGTCCAGCACTTTCAGCAGGTCGGTACGACCAATCAGGTCCACCAGACGCTTCACGCCCAGCTCGGCCATCAGCTCGCGGGTTTCGCGGGCGATGAATTCAAAGTAGTTGGTCACTTTGAACGGCAGGCCGTGGTAATGGTTCTTACGCAGTTTGTCATCCTGGGTTGCTACGCCGGTTGCGCAGTTGTTCAGGTGGCAAATACGCAGGTATTTACAGCCCAGCGCGACCATCGGGCCGGTGCCGAAGCCGAAGCTTTCCGCGCCGAGAATCGCTGCTTTGATGATATCAAGGCCGGTTTTCAGGCCGCCGTCCACCTGCAGGCGAATCTTATGACGCAGGCCGTTGGCTACCAGCGCCTGCTGGGTTTCCACCAGGCCAAGTTCCCAAGGACAGCCAGCGTATTTCACCGAAGAGAGCGGGCTGGCACCGGTACCGCCATCATAACCAGCGATGGTGATGAGGTCGGCATAGGCTTTTGCCACGCCGGTGGCGATGGTGCCGACGCCAGGTTCAGAAACCAGCTTCACGGAAATCATCGCTTTCGGGTTGACCTGTTTAAGGTCGAAAATCAGCTGCGCCAGATCCTCGATAGAGTAAATATCGTGGTGCGGCGGCGGCGAAATCAGGGTTACGCCCGGAACCGAATAACGCAGTTTGGCAATGTACGGCGTGACTTTGTCACCCGGCAGCTGCCCACCTTCGCCCGGCTTCGCGCCCTGAGCCACTTTAATCTGGATAACATCGGCGTTGACCAGGTATGCCGGGGTAACGCCGAAGCGACCGGAAGCAACCTGTTTAATACGCGACACTTTATTGGTGCCATAGCGCGCCGGGTCTTCGCCACCCTCGCCGGAGTTAGAGAAGCCGCCGATGCTGTTCATGGCTTCCGCCAGCGACTCATGCGCTTCCGGGCTCAAAGCACCGATAGACATAGCGGCGGTATCGAAGCGTTTGAACAGCTCTTTTGCCGATTCAACCTGGTCGATGCTGATGGCGTTCTCGCCAGGATTCACTGCCAGCAGATCGCGCAGCGTCGCGGCCGGACGTTCATTGACCAGTTTGGCATACTGCTGATAATCGCTGTATTCACCGCTCTGAACGGCCTGTTGCAGCGTGCGCACTACGTCCGGGTTATAAGCGTGATATTCACCGCCATGAACGTATTTCAGCAGGCCACCCTGCGCCAGCGGCTTACGGACCAGCCACGCGCGTTTGGACAGATTCAGCAGATCCTGCTGGAAGTCATCGAAGCCCGCGCCGCCGATACGGCTGACAACGCCGAGGAAGCACAGGTCGGATACTTCACGATGCAGGCCGACCGCTTCGAACAGCTTCGAACAGCGGTAAGAGGCGATAGTCGAGATGCCCATTTTGGACATGATCTTGTACAGGCCTTTGTTGATACCGTTACGGTAGTTCAACATCACTGAGCGGTAGGCTTTATCAATAGCTTTGCTATCGACCAGTTTTGCCAGTGTTTCGTAGGCCAGGTACGGATAGACAGCCGTGGCGCCGAAGCCCAGCAGCACCGCAAAGTGGTGCGGGTCACGGGCGCTGGCGGTCTCAACAATAATGTTGGCATCGCAGCGCAGGCTCTTATCTACCAGACGGGTCTGGATCGCGCCAACCGCCATCGGGGCCGGGACTGGCAGACGATCTTTAGCGATATTACGGTCGGAGAGCACCAGCAGAACGGTACCGTTACGTACCATCTGTTCGGCTTTATCGCACAGCGCTTTCACCGTTTCGGCCAGCGTGGTTTCGGTGGCGTTAAAGGTGATATCCAGCGTATCGGCGCGATAGTGTTCCTCTTCCATCGTGGTCAGCTGTTTGAAATCGGAGTACAGCAGGATCGGCGATTTGAAGCTCAGACGGTGTGCCTGGCCTTCCGCTTCGCAGAAGACGTTCATTTCGCGGCCGATGCTGGTGGCCAGCGACATCACGTGCGCTTCACGCAGCGGATCGATCGGCGGGTTGGTCACCTGCGCGAACTGCTGACGGAAGTAGTCATAGATAATACGTGGCTGGCTGGAGAGCACCGCAAACGGGGTATCATCGCCCATCGAGCCGACGGCTTCCTGGCCATTTTCACCCAGCACGCGCAGCACAGAGTCCAGCTCTTCAGCGCTGTAGTTAAACTGTTTCTGGTAGCTGGAGAGGGTATCGTCATCCAGCTGACGGCTGCCAACGTCTTCGTCAGGCAGGTCTTCGAACGGCACCAGACGGCGGACGTTTTTCTCCATCCACTCTTTATACGGGTGGCGGCTTTTCAGATCGTCATCGGTTTCCGCAGAGTGCAGAATGCGGCCCGCGCGGGTATCGATAACCATCAGTTCGCCTGGGCCAACGCGGCCTTTTTCCACCACTTCGTCAGGCTGGTAATCCCAGATACCGACTTCTGATGCACAGGTGATCAGCTTGTCTTTGGTAATGACGTAGCGCGCCGGACGCAGACCGTTACGGTCGAGGTTACAGGCTGCGTAGCGACCGTCGGACATGACGATGCCCGCCGGGCCATCCCACGGCTCCATGTGCATGGAGTTAAAGTCGAAGAAGGCGCGCAGCTCCGGATCCATATCCGGGTTGTTCTGCCAGGCTGGTGGCACGAGCAGACGCATGGCACGCACGATATCCATCCCGCCGGCCAGCAGCAGCTCAAGCATGTTATCCATGGAGCTGGAGTCGGAGCCGGTTTCGTTAACGAACGGCGCTGCATCGTGCAGATCCGGAATTAACGGGGTCTGGAACTTATAGGTACGCGCGCGGGCCCACTGGCGGTTACCGGTGATGGTGTTGATTTCACCGTTATGTGCCAGGTAGCGGAACGGTTGTGCCAGCGGCCAGCGTGGGACGGTGTTGGTGGAGAAGCGCTGGTGGAACAGGCAAATTGCTGATTCCAGACGCAGGTCCGCGAGGTCCAGGTAAAAGCGCGGCAAATCTGCCGGCATACACAGACCTTTATAAATATTCACCAGGTTCGACAGGCTGCAGACGTAGAAATCTTTATCTTCCTGCAGGCGCTTTTCAATGCGGCGACGAGCGATGAACAAACGGCGTTCCATATCGCGCGGGCGCCAGCCTGCCGGGGCGTTAACAAAAATTTGTTCAATACGGGGCAGCGAGGAGAGGGCGATTTCACCGAGAACCCCTTCGTTAGTCGGCACATCGCGCCAGCCGACAATAGACAGGGTTTCACATTGTAATTCTTCTTCAACGATGCGGCGCGCCGTAGCAGCCAGTTCAGGATCCTTATTAAGGAATAACATCCCGACGGCATAATTTTTGGCTAAACGCCAGCCGTTCTCCTCCGCAACGATACGGAAGAAACGATCGGGTTTTTGCAGCAGCAAGCCACAACCGTCGCCGGTTTTACCATCGGCAAGGATCGCGCCGCGGTGCTGCATTCGGGCCAGTGCGTGTATAGCGGTACGCACTACCTTGTGGCTAGGTTCGCCTTCTATGTGGGCGATCAGGCCGAAACCACAGTTATCCCTCTCAAGGGATTTATCGTACAACATATCAGTGAACCTCCCCAGGCTCTACGGGACACCCTCCGATACCGATTGCGCACGGGCACAGAAAGAGCATGGCGACGGGGTGGTTTGCACCTCGCATTCGCCCTCTTTAAATCCTTTTCGCATCGGTACGCAAGTTTGAGGACTTGCTGTAAGAGGGAATCTCAATTACTGCATAAATATGATGAGCAGAGTGCTCATCCAGAAAGCTTCCAGCGGATTCCCAACTTATCGGGAATCGGCACTTACGTCAAATGGCAATCTTATTTATACAAAAATGTGCTATGAGGTGCTTAATGTTATGATTGTTAAGGAAAATAAGGGGTTTTAAACAACAATGAAACGCAGCGAAAAGCATATTCTAGTGTGATCTGTCTCACTATATCGATAGCTTATCATTATCGTTATATGCTGAACTGGCTATTTATAGCAGAGTATTCGTCTGCCTGTTTCTCGCGAGGCGGGGAATAACACTGTTTTTTCCCCTGATGAAGATAATGGCAATCCAGGGCTTAAGTATAAGGAAAAGTCATTACCGGACGGGTGAATGAAATTGCAGTTATCTTGAGTGGTTATGCAATGAGGTGTGCGGCCGCACTGACGATTGATCCAGGTCATCGTCATCGGTGGCTAAAAATGGCAGGCTTGGCCCCTTTCTTAAGGCCGGTCTATCAGATTATGCAGTTACAAAAATTAGTCAATATGTTTGGTGGGGATCTTTCGCGTCGCTATGGCGAAAAAGTCCATAAACTGACGCTGCATGGTGGGTTTAGCTGCCCGAATCGCGATGGCACCATCGGTCGTGGAGGCTGCACCTTCTGCAATGTGGCCTCTTTTGCTGACGAAGAGCAGCAGCACCTTTCTATTGCAGAGCAGCTGGCGCATCAGGCGCAGCGCGTGAAACGCGCAAAGCGTTATCTGGCCTATTTCCAGGCGTATACCAGCACCTTTGCGGAAGTGCAGGTCCTGCGCAATATGTATCAGCAGGCGGTCAGCCAGGCCAATATCGTCGGGCTCTGTGTCGGCACCCGCCCGGATTGTGTCCCGGAAGCGGTGTTAGATCTCTTGAGCGGCTACCACGAGCAGGGTTATGAAGTGTGGCTGGAGCTGGGCCTGCAAACCGCACATGACAAAACGCTGCACCGGATTAATCGCGGCCACGATTTTGCCTGCTACCAGCGAACGACCCGCCTGGCACGTGAACGCGGGCTGAAAGTGTGCTCACATCTGATTGTCGGGCTGCCTGGAGAAACCCAGCAGCATTGCCTGCAAACCCTGGCGCAGGTGGTGGACACCGGCGTCGATGGTATCAAGCTGCATCCCCTGCACATAGTGACCGGCAGTACGATGGCGAAAGCCTGGCAGGCCGGGCGCCTCGAGGCCATTGCGCTGGAGGAGTATACGGTCACCGCCGGCGAGATGATCCGCGCTACGCCGCCCGAGGTGATTTATCACCGGATTTCCGCCAGCGCCCGTCGCCCGACGCTGCTGGCGCCGCTGTGGTGTGAAAACCGCTGGACCGGGATGGTAGAACTCGATCGCTATCTGAATCAGCACGGCGTGCAGGGCTCGGCGCTGGGACGTGCCTGGACGCCACCTTCCCTCCAGGAGTAGGGAGCTTCGCATTTTTCGCACAACTTACAGCGGTTTGCTCAGAATTGGGTATTATTGTGCGGAGTTGTCGCGAAGGAATCCCTTATGAAGCAAATCCGTATGCTGGCGCAGTACTATGTCGACCTGATGATGAAGTTGGGTCTGGTGCGTTTTTCCATGCTGTTGGCCCTTGCACTGGTGGTGCTGGCGATTGTCGTACAGATGGCCGTTACGATGGTGCTGCATGGCCAGGTCGAAAGTATCGATGTTATCCGCTCCATCTTCTTTGGTCTGCTGATCACGCCCTGGGCGGTCTATTTTCTGTCGGTGGTCGTTGAGCAGCTGGAAGAGTCGCGGCAGCGTCTCTCCCGACTGGTTGAAAAGCTTGAGGAGATGCGCGAGCGCGACCTGAAGCTTAACGTGCAGCTCAAAGACAATATCGCCCAGCTCAATCAGGAGATTGGCGAGCGTGAGAAAGCGGAAGCCGAGCGCGAAACAACCCTCGAACAGCTGAAGATTGAGATGAAAGAGCGTGAAGAAGCGCAAATTCAGCTCGAACAACAATCCTCCTTCCTGCGCTCTTTCCTGGATGCGTCCCCGGATTTAGTTTTCTATCGTAATGAAGACAAAGAGTTTTCCGGCTGTAACCGCGCCATGGAGCTGCTGACAGGGAAAAGCGAAAAGCAGCTTATTCACCTGAAACCTCAGGATGTCTATAACGAGGAAGCGGCAGTAAAAGTCCTCGAGACGGATGAAAAAGTCTTCCGCCATAACGTCTCCCTGACCTATGAACAGTGGCTGGATTACCCCGACGGGCGCAAAGCCTGCTTTGAGATCCGCAAAGTCCCTTACTATGACCGCGTGGGTAAACGCCGGGGGCTGATGGGCTTTGGCCGCGATATTACCGAACGTAAGCGCTACCAGGATGCGCTGGAGCGCGCCAGCCGGGACAAGACCACCTTTATTTCTACCATCAGCCATGAGCTGCGTACGCCGCTGAATGGCATCGTCGGGCTGAGCCGTATCCTGCTGGATACCGACCTGACCGGCGAGCAGGAAAAATACCTCAAGACCATTCATGTATCGGCGGTGACGTTGGGGAATATTTTCAACGATATTATCGATATGGATAAGATGGAGCGCCGTAAGGTTCAGCTGGATAACCAGCCGGTTGACTTCACCAGTTTCCTGGCCGACCTCGAAAACCTCTCTGGTCTGCAGGCACAGCAGAAGGGGCTGCGCTTCGTGATGGACCCGACGCAGCCGTTGCCACATAACGTGGTGACTGACGGAACCCGCCTGCGGCAGATCTTGTGGAATCTTATCAGCAACGCCGTGAAATTTACCCCGCAGGGCGGAAATGTCAACGTCCGCGTGCGCTACGATGAAGGAGATATTCTGCACTTTGAAGTAGAAGACTCCGGCATCGGTATTCCTCAGGCGGAGCAGGATAAGATCTTCGCCATGTACTATCAGGTAAAAGACAGCCACGGCGGTAAGCCGGCAACCGGGACCGGGATTGGTCTTGCCGTGTCGCGTCGTCTGGCGCGCAATATGGGCGGCGACATTAATGTCTCCAGTCTGCCTGGGCAAGGGGCGACGTTTACGTTGACCGTGCATGCGCCAGCGGTGGCGGAAGAGACAGAAGACAGTCTGACAGATGATGAGATGCCGCTGCCGGCGCTCAGCGTGCTGCTGGTCGAAGATATCGAGCTTAACGTGATCGTCGCGCGCTCGGTGCTGGAGAAACTGGGCAATACCGTGGATGTCGCGATGACCGGTACCGCGGCGCTGGAGATGTTTAAACCGGGCGAGTATGACCTGGTGTTGCTGGATATTCAGCTGCCGGATATGACCGGCCTGGATATTTCCCGGCATCTTAAACAGCACTTTGCCGCCGATGAGCTGCCGCCGCTGGTGGCGCTGACGGCGAACGTGCTGAAAAACAAAAAAGAGTATCTCGATGCCGGTATGGACGATGTCCTGAGCAAGCCGCTATCGGTGCCGGCATTAACCGCCATTATTAAAAAATTCTGGGATGCTCCGGAAGAGGATGAGATCGAGATCCCGGCGGCGGATACCAGCAAGGCCTCTTCGGTGCTCGATATTCCAATGCTTGAGCAGTATATCGAGCTGGTCGGGCCGAAGCTTATCAACGACGGTCTGGCGGTGTTCGAGAAGATGATGCCTGGCTACATGGCGGTGCTGGAGTCTAATCTGACCGCCCGCGACCGCAAAGGCATCGTCGATGAAGGGCATAAGATCAAAGGCGCGGCGGGCTCTATCGGCCTGCGTCATATTCAACAGCTCGGACAGCAGATTCAGACCCCGGATCTGCCGGCGTGGTCAGATAACGTTGCTGAATGGGTTGAAGAGATGAAGTCAGAGTGGCAGAACGATGTGGCGGTGTTGAAGGCGTGGGTGGCGTCGGCACCAAAAAAATGACCCCGGATAAACCGGGGTGCGCGAACACTGCGCCAACACCAGGGAACTGGTCGTTGCGCCAGAATTTTTAGACAGAGTTATAAGCAGCGCAACCTGAGGATTCGGTTTGCTCGCTCATTAAGATAGCAAACCTTAAATTATTTGTTACGTGAATCAGTTAAATATGTGAAGCAATGCGAGTAAATCAAAATTTTTGACTGGTTTCAGTAAGTTGTACTAAGGAGTGGGCGTATGAAAAAGATTGGTGTGGTACTGAGCGGTTGTGGCGTGTATGACGGGACGGAGATCCATGAAGCGGTCATTACCCTGTTGGCGATTGCCCGTGGCGGCGCACAGGCCATCTGCTTTGCGCCGGATAAGGCCCAAACGGACGTTATCAACCATCTGACCGGCGAACCGCTGGGTGAAACGCGCAACGTGCTGATTGAGGCGGCGCGTATTGCCCGTGGTGATATCCAACCGCTGGCCAGCGCCCGGGCCGAGGCGTTAGACGCGCTGATCGTTCCCGGTGGATTTGGCGCGGCCAAAAATCTCAGCAGCTTCGCTTCACAGGGCAGCGAGTGCCTTGTCGACAGTGACCTGAAAGCGCTGGTGCTGGCGATGCATGAAGCCGGTAAACCGCTGGGCTTCATGTGCATTGCCCCGGCGCTGCTGCCGAAAATTTTCTCTGTGCCTTTGCGCATCACTATCGGCACCGACCTTGATACTGCTGAAGTGGTGGAAGAGATGGGCGCGGAACATGTGCCTTGCCCGGTCGATGATATCGTGGTCGATGAAGAGAACAAAGTCGTGACGACCCCGGCCTGGATGCTGGCGCAGAACATCGCGGAAGCGGCAAGCGGCATTGAGAAGCTGGTGGCCCGCGTCCTGGTTCTGGCGGCATGAGTGTTCGTCGCCAGTCGCCGCTGCGGGTGCTAAAACGCTTGCTGCTCCGTATCCTGATGATTGGGGTGGTGATGTGGGGCGGCGGAATCGCCCTCTTTAGCATTCTGCCGGTGCCTTTTTCCGCCGTCATGCTGGAGCGGCAGGTTGGCGCATGGTTGCACGGTGACTTCCACTACGTCGCTCATTCTGACTGGGTCAGCATGGATGAGATATCACCGTGGATGGGGCTGGCGGTTATTGCTTCTGAGGACCAAAAGTTTCCTGAGCACTGGGGCTTTGATGTGTCGGCGATAGAAAAAGCGCTGGCTCACAATCAACGCCAGGAAAATCGCGTGCGCGGTGCCTCCACGCTGTCGCAGCAGACGGCGAAAAACCTGTTCTTGTGGGATGGCCGCAGCTGGTTGCGTAAAGGGCTGGAAGCCGGACTGACGGTCGGCATTGAGACGGTGTGGAGCAAGAAACGCATCCTCACCGTCTATCTCAATATTGCCGAGTTTGGGGAAGGGACGTTTGGTGTTGAAGCGGCTTCTCAGCGTTTTTTTCATAAGCCGGCCAGCAAGCTAACCGCTTCGGAAGCCGCGCTTCTGGCGGCGGTACTGCCTAATCCGATCCGCTTTCGCGCCGATGCGCCGTCCGGCTATATTCGTAGTCGCCAGGCGTGGATCCTGCGTCAGATGCGTCAGTTAGGCGGAGAAGGGTTTATGCGGGCGCATAAGCTGGATTGAGGCAGGGCAGGGAGCGTGAGCCCCGGTCAGCATCGCGCCGCCGGGGAGGGCATCAGGAAAGGCTAATCTTCATCAAAACCGGCGTTGAACAGCGCAATGACCGCTGCCAGCGCCTCTGCTTCCTGCGGACCGTTGGCCTCAATCTCAATTTGTCGACCCTTGGCAGAGTCGAGCATGAGCAAGGCAATCACACTATTGGCTTCGGCTTCCGTGCCTTCATCATTGCGCAGCAGCACTTCTGCGTCATAATTTTGCATCAGCTCAAACAGCTTCATCGCCGGGCGGGCGTGCAT
The DNA here is from genome assembly GCF_003752615.1 of Klebsiella sp. BIGb0399. Taxonomy (NCBI): domain Bacteria; kingdom Pseudomonadati; phylum Pseudomonadota; class Gammaproteobacteria; order Enterobacterales; family Enterobacteriaceae; genus Klebsiella; species Klebsiella sp. BIGb0399. The sequence goes on from NZ_RKHT01000007.1 coordinate 55,620, forward strand.
GCCCAGCTTATTGGTGATCTCAACGGTCTGCTTTACAGTCATGATTTGCGTTTTTCCAGCGTCCGATGGCGAGACTGCACATTCTTGCCGCGCGAGCGGAAGTAGTCAGCCAGTTGCTCGGCAATGTAGACCGAGCGATGTTTACCGCCGGTACAACCAATAGCCACCGTCAGATAGCTGCGATTATTGGTCTCCAGCATCGGTAACCATAGCTCAAGATAGCTGCGGGTCTGGTAAATAAAATTGTGAACTTCCGTGTGCCGATCAAGGAAGGCAGCCACCGGTTTATCCAGCCCGGTCATAGGACGCAGTTTGGGATCCCAGTGCGGGTTGGGTAAGAAGCGCACGTCGAAGACATAATCGGCATCAATCGGAATGCCATGCTTAAACCCGAAGGATTCAAAGACCATGGTCAGCTCGCGCTCACGCTTGCCGAGCAGGCGCGTACGCAGCATTTCTGCCAGTTCATGCACCGACATTTCGGAGGTGTCGACGATCAGGTCTGCGCGGGAACGCAGCGGTTCCAGCAGAGCACTCTCTTCGTCAATTGCGCTTTCAAGCGACAGGTTTTTGCTCGACAGCGGGTGCAGACGACGCGTGTCGCTGTAGCGGCGGATCAGCGTGTTACGATCAGCATCAAGGAACAGGAGCTGAGGTGAAAATGTCTCCGGCAGGTTTTTCATCGCCTGCTCAAAGATCTCCGGTGATTCCGGCATATTGCGCACGTCAATGCTGACGGCAGCGGATATGTTTCTGTCGGCCAGCGAGCGGGCCAGTTCTGGCAGCAGCACCACCGGCAGGTTATCTACGCAGTAGAAACCCATATCTTCCAGCGCCCGCAGGGCAACGGATTTCCCCGAGCCTGAGCGGCCACTGACGATCATCAGTACCATGTACCGTTTCTCCTCAGTACGATAAAGAGTGAGGTGCGACTCTCGTTAACTATCATCACTGCTTCCTGCTTCGGTGATGATCTCATACAGCTCTTCATCGCTTTGCGCGCTACGCAGGCGACGGCAAATGGTTTTATCTGCCAGCCGTTTCGCCACCAGCGACAGCGTATGCAGATGGGTTTTGGTCTGGTCAGCCGGCACCAGGAGCGCAAACAGCAGGTCGACCGGCTGGTTGTCGATGGCATCAAATGCAATCGGGGTTTCCAGCTGGACAAATACGCCAACCGCACGCAGCGTATCCTCTTCGAGCTTGCCATGAGGAATGGCAATCCCATTACCAATCCCGGTACTGCCCATTTTCTCGCGAGTGAGGATCGCTTCAAACACCAGCTGTGGCGGTAAACCTAGCTGTTTAGCTGCCAGCTCACTGATGATTTCCAGCGCGCGTTTTTTGCTCTGGCAGTGAACCTGGCTACGGGTACATTCCTGGTTAAGGACGTTGCTCAGTTGTAGAGCCGAATCGTTGTTCATCATAATTTCACCTGAGCGCCCCTTGCCTGCCACCCATGAAAACGGGTAACAGGCGAGAGCAACACCCGGACAATTAGTGTTGTTTTAGTTTATCTTTATGTTTCGTTAACTGTCTTGCCAGCTTATCGATAAGACCATCGATAGCGGCATACATATCCTGCCCTTCCGCACTGGCATGGATTTCGCCACCGTTGACATGCAGATTGGCATCCGCAATTTGCGTCACCTTCTCTACTTTTAACACAATGTAGACCTGATTGATCCGGTCGAAAAACTGCTCCAGTTTGCTGAACTTCGCGTTAACGAAGTCGCGCAGTGCAGGGGTGATCTCGACGTTGTGTCCTGTAATGTTGAGCTGCATAGTGTCTTCCTTATCGGTTGTGTCAGACCAGTTGTTTACGCTGGTTGGACGGCGGAATGGATAAAGACTCTCGGTACTTGGCAACGGTACGGCGCGCGACCATGATACCTTGTTCGGACAGTATGGTGGTGAGCTTACTGTCACTCAACGGCTTCGCGGGGTTCTCCGCGGCGATTAACTTCTTCACCAGCGCACGAATGGCGGTGGACGATGCCTCGCCGCCGCCTTCGGTGCTTACGTGGCTGGAGAAGAAATACTTGAGCTCAAAAATACCGCGCGGACTGTGCAGGTACTTTTGAGTGGTGACACGTGAAATAGTGGATTCATGCATCTCGACGGCTTGGGCGATATCCGCCAGCACCATCGGTTTCATATACTCTTCGCCCTGCTCGAAGAAGGCCTGCTGCTGCTCGACGATGCAACGGCTGACGCGCAGCAGCGTATCGTTGCGACTTTCCAGGCTCTTGATGAGCCAGCGGGCTTCCTGCAGGTTGCTGCGGATAAACTGGCTGTCGGCATCATTGCGCGAGCTGTTACCCATTGCGGCATAGTGCTGATTGATTTTCAGGCGCGGGATACTGTCGGAATTCAGCTCCACTACCCAGCGGTCGCTAACCTTGCGTACCAGAACGTCAGGAATGACATACTCTGGCTCACTGGTCTGGATCGACTGGCCTGGGCGCGGATCGAGCGACTGGATCAGGTTAACCGCTTCTTTCAGCACATCTTCTTTAAGACGCGTCACGCGCATCAGGGAACGGAAATCATGGTTGGCGAGCAGATCGAGATGATCGCTGATGATAAGCCTGGCCTCTTCCAGCCACGGCGTCTCTTTCGCATATTGTGAAAGCTGAACCAGCAGGCAGTCGCGCAGATCTTTCGCCGCCACGCCAACCGGGTCGAAACGTTGGATACGTTTTAGTACCGCTTCTACTTCTTCGAGGCCGATCTCTTCATCGTCGATGCTCTCGACAATGTCTTCGATCCGAAGGGTGAGATAGCCGGTGTCATCGACGGCATCGACGATAGAGGTGGCGATGGCGCGATCGGTATCGGTGAATGGCGTCAGCTCGACCTGCCACATCAGGTAATCCTGCAGGCTTTGGGTCGTTTCGCCCTGATAGACCGGCAGCTCGTCGTCCTGATAATCAACGCCGTTTCCTGACGGTGTACCGGCGGTGTAGATCTCATCCCAGCTGGCGTCGAGGGGCAACTCCTCCGGCATATCTTTTTGCTCAAGCGCATCGACCGTATCCAGGGATTCGCGGTCCTCGACCTCTTTGGTTTCTACCTCATCGTGAAGATCGGTTTGCTCAAGCAACGGATTACTCTCCAGCGCCTGCTGGAGTTCCTGCTGGAGTTCTAACGTGGACAGCTGCAGCAAACGGATGGCCTGCTGCAGTTGTGGCGTCATGGCAAGCTGTTGGCTTAGCCTTAATTGCAAACCTTGCTTCATATTCAGGGCAAATATCTCCGGCTAAAACGTCTGTAACCTCTACCCTATCAGAGTCTGAAGTCTTCCCCAAGATACACGCGCTTAACCTGCTCGTCTTCCAGGATTTCTTGCGGTGTACCGTGGGCAATCAGATGACCCTGGCTAACGATATAGGCGCGTTCACAAACGGCCAGCGTTTCCCTGACGTTATGGTCGGTGATCAGCACCCCAAGACCGCTGTCTCGCAGGTGTTCGATGATCCGTTTGATGTCGATAACGGAAATCGGGTCCACGCCGGCAAAGGGTTCATCCAGCAGGATAAATTTCGGGTTAGCGGCCAGCGCGCGGGCGATTTCGACACGACGGCGTTCACCACCGGAAAGCGCCTGACCGAGGCTGTCGCGCAAATGTTCGATATGAAACTCTTCCATCAGCTCTTTGGCGCGGTCTTCGCGCTGCTCGCTGCTGAGATCGTCCCGAATCTGCAACACCGCCATCAGGTTATCAAACACGCTCAGGCGGCGGAAAATAGAGGCTTCCTGCGGCAGATAGCCAATGCCCCGGCGCGCGCGGGCGTGCAGCGGCAGCAGGCTGATATCTTCATCGTCGATGATAATGTTGCCGGCGTCGCGCGGCACAATGCCCACCACCATGTAGAAGGTCGTGGTTTTACCGGCGCCGTTTGGGCCAAGCAGGCCGACAATCTCGCCGGAGTTCACGGTCAGACTGACATCTTCCACCACGCGGCGGCCTTTATAGGCTTTAGCAAGATTCTTTGCAGTTAATGTTGCCATAACGAATTACTTACCTTTCTTTGACTGATCGCCACTTTTGTCCTGCAGCTGCGAAGGAACCAGAACCGTGGTTACGCGTCCGCCTTTACTGCTGAAAGCCTGCATTTTCTGCTCTTTCACCAGGTAAGTGATTTTGTCACCCTGGATGTTGCTATCGACCTGCTCCAGATGCGCGTTGCCGGTCAGCACCACAAAATCGTTCTGCAATTCATAATGCATTTTATCGGCGCGGCCTTTCACCGGTTTGCCGTTGTCCTGCATCTGATAGAAGGTGGCCGGGTTACCATAACCGTCGATCACTTCTTTGCCTTTTTCACCGCCAGGACGGGTGACGACCACCTTATCCGCGTTGATTTTGATGGTGCCCTGGGTGACGACCACATTGCCGGTAAAGGTGACGATATTGCCCTGCATATCCAGCGATTGCTGATCGGATTCGATGTGAATCGGCTGATCGGTATCACCGGTTTTGGCCAGTGCCGGCAGGCTGGCGGCCAGAATGGCGCTGGCGAGCGCAATCTTAAGGCTGAGTTTGTTTGTTCTGAATTTCATAAGAGGTTCTAACCTTTTCAATCAGCTCGGCAGTTTTGCTGCGCAAGTTACCGCGCATTTTCAGGCCGCTAGAATTAAATGTTGTCCCGTACAACGTCACCATGTCATCGGAGGTAACATCTTGTGTTACCAGGTTTATCTGGGCGTTATCCGTCGTAATTTTGCGCAGTTGAGAGTCCGCGGTCAGTGCGTTTACCTCAACATGCCCGTAAAGATACAGCATGCGGTCGTTGGTCAGCTTTGCTCTGTCTGCTTTGATAGACCAGGTCGGGACCTTATTGGTGTCAAAGGTCGTCATGACCGGTTTGGTGAACCACGATAGCGCCTCGGCGGAAAAATACTCCACGTGCTCAGCGATCAAGCGATAGTTAAGCGCCCCCTCAGGGCTGTAGACCACGGTATCGGTATGCTCGCTGGTGTACGTTGGGTCAGCAGGATTGGCCTCTGGTGCCGGCGTGTCGTCCGTACCCGCCAGATTCAGGCCTATCAGGACCAGCGCGACCAGCGATAGTAAAATAATAACCCAACGTCTGGTTTTACTCATATTGATTGTCCTTTGGCCTCATCCAGCTTGCCCTGCGCCAGGAGTAACAAATCGCAGACTTCTCGTACCGCTCCACGCCCACCATTGATGCGGGTGATGTAGTTCGCTCGTGGCAGCAGCAGCGGATGGGCATCTGCCACCGCAACGCTCAGCCCGACTTCTGCCATCACCGGCCAGTCGATCAGGTCATCGCCAATGTAGGCCACTTCATCCGGATGGACCGCCAGCTTGCTTAATAAGTCACGGAATGCCAGCAGTTTATCAGACTGCCCTTGATACAGGTGCGTAATGCCCAGCGTCTGACAACGGTCTTCTACCAGTTTAGCTTTTCGCCCGGTAATAATCGCGACCTCAATACCGGAAGTCAGCGCGCAGCGGACTCCATAACCATCCCGTACGTTAAACGCCTTCAGCTCTTCGCCGTGGTTACCCATGTAGATAAGACCGTCGGACAGCACGCCGTCAACGTCGAGGATGAGCAAACGGATTTTCGCCGCCCGCTCGATAAACTCAGCGCTTACCGGTCCGTAACAGGTTGCCAGCAGAGCATCAGCATTATTCATTATTTTATCCTTACTTACACTACGCCTGCGCGCAGGAGATCGTGCATATGTACCACACCCAACAGATGGTCGCCATCGGCAACTAACACACAGGTGATATGACGGGACTGCATCAGGTTCAGCGCATCCACGGCCAGAATGCCGGGACGGATGCGGATCCCGCCCGGTGTCATCACCTCGGCGATGCTGGCGTTACGCATATCGACGCCGGTATCGAACACCCGGCGCAGGTCACCATCGGTGAAAATACCAATGATGTTCATGTCGTCGTCGCAGACTGCCGTCATGCCTAAATTTTTACGCGTGATTTCCAGCAGCGCATCGCGCAAGGTTGCCGTGACGTTGACGTGCGGGATTTCATCACCCGTATGCATAATATCATTGACGCGCAGCAGCAGCTTACGACCCAGTGCGCCGCCAGGATGCGACAGGGCAAAATCTTCAGCGGTAAAACCACGAGCTTCCAGCAGCGCGACCGCCAGCGCATCACCCATCACCAGCGCAGCGGTGGTGCTGGAGGTCGGGGCCAGCCCTAACGGACAGGCTTCCTTCAATACTTTCACGCAAAGGTGAATGTCTGCCGCGCGCGCCATGCTGCTTTCCGGGCGACTGGTCATGCAGATGAGCGGCACCTGCTGGCGTTTCAGGACCGGAATCAGCGCCAGGATCTCGTTTGACTCACCGGAATTGGAGAGCGCAATGATGACATCCTGCGGTGTCACCATGCCTAAATCGCCGTGGGCCGCTTCGCCGGGATGAACGAAAAACGAAGGCGTACCGGTGCTGGCGAAGGTGGCCGCCATTTTACGCCCGATATGGCCAGATTTGCCCATCCCCATCACCACCACTTTCCCGCTACAGCGGAAGATCTTTTCGCAGGCCTGCGTAAAATCGGCGTTAATGTACTGATCGAGTTGAGCCAGACCTTCACGTTCAATGTCCAGTACTTCACGTCCTGCCCGTTGAAAGTCAAAATCCGTTGGCAAATCTATTTGCGGCATAATGTTATCCCGAGTCATTCAACGAAGAGCGGTGCTGCCCAGTACAGCATCGCCAACCAAACTACAAAACCGCCGACCAGGAGCGCGCCGACAAGACGGCCGGGTGGCTGTTTGCGGCGCCAGCACAGCAGGGCGAAGATCACGCTGACGACCATCATAACCGCGTAGTCGCGGGTAAATGCCTCTGGTGCGAACGCGCCCGGCGCAATCAGTGCCGGTAAGCCAAGCACCAGCGCAATATTGAGAATATTAGCGCCAATAATATTGCCGATGGCGATGTCATCTTCCCCTTTTCGCGCCCCGGCGATCGCCGTTGCAAGCTCTGGCAGACTGGTCCCGATGGCGACCACCGTCAGGCCAACGGTCAGTTCGCTGATAGCAAAATAGTTAGCCAGCACGGTGGCGTTATCCACGACCATTCGGGTGGCCATCGGCATAATAATCATGGCCACGCCCAACCACAGCAGGGCGACCGGAAGCGAACCTTCCCGCGGGAGTTCGGCCATCTGCTCCCGGGTCAGACTATCGCTACCCTCGCGTTCAGCAATGCGGGCGATTTTAATCGTAAACAGCAACCACAGAATGGCCAGCGCGAATAAAAACAGGCCATCCATACGGGACAGTTGTCCATCGTACAGCACAAAGCTTGCCAGCAAACTGACCAGCAACATTAGCGGTAACTCGCGGCGCAGGATATCAGAATGCACGGTAAATGGATGGAGCAGGGCAGCGAGGCCAAGTATTAATAATATATTGGTAATATTGGAGCCGATTGCCGTACCGATGGCTAAATCGGTCTGCCCGTGCAGGGAGGCGGCGGCAGAAACGATGATCTCGGGCAGGCTGGTGCCTATACTGACCACCGTCATCCCGATAATCAGCGGCGGGATCCCCAGCATGCGACACAAAATTGAAGCGGCGTAGACCAGACGATCGGCGCTGTAGACTACCAGCAATAAACCAATGATTAACAGAGCCGTCGCTAAGAGCATCTAAAGTCCTTTCTTCAGGTATAATCGTCGCTTCGCTGTCCTGTTCCGTCTGCAGCGTAACGAATTCTTAATTTTGACTTTATGTTTGTCAAAAGTAAAACAAATGCCAGTTTTCGCTAACCCAGGCAGGTAAGATTCTGTAAAAATGTTGGGTTTGTGGTGAAGGTACGCGCCATGCTTAGCCCGAGGGATGTTTAGGAAGGATGATTTTATGAGCCAAACGTTGGCGAATTTGGTCGAAGTTCGCGGTATCCGCTTCTCTCGCGGCGATCGGGTGATCTTCGATGACATCTCGCTGTCAGTGCCGCGCGGTAAGATCACGGCGATCATGGGGCCATCAGGGATCGGTAAAACGACGCTGCTGCGCCTGATCGGTGGACAGATCCCGCCCGATAAAGGCGAGATCCTGTTTGATGGCGAAAACGTGCCAGGGATGTCACGCTCGCGCCTCTATACCGTGCGCAAGCGTATGAGCATGCTGTTCCAGTCCGGCGCACTGTTCACCGATATGAACGTGTTCAATAACGTCGCTTACCCGCTGCGCGAACATACGCGTCTGCCTGAAGCGCTGCTGCATACCACCGTCATGATGAAGCTTGAAGCCGTCGGTCTGCGCGGCGCGGCGAAGTTAATGCCTTCTGAGCTCTCTGGCGGGATGGCGCGGCGTGCCGCGTTGGCGCGGGCTATCGCGCTGGAGCCGGACCTGATCATGTTCGACGAACCGTTTGTCGGGCAGGATCCCATCACCATGGGCGTGCTGGTGAAGCTGATTTCAGAACTGAACAGCACGCTTGGCGTGACCTGTATTGTGGTGTCGCATGATGTGCCGGAAGTGCTCAGCATTGCGGACTATGCGTATATCGTGGCCGACAAAAAAATCGTGGCCCATGGCAGCGCAAAGTCGCTGCGGGAAAATGACGATCCGCGGGTTCGTCAGTTTATCGACGGTATTGCCGACGGTCCGGTGCCGTTCCGCTATCCGGCGGGCGACTATCACCATGATTTACTCGGCAAGGGAGTGAGTAACTGATGCTGCTAAATCTGCTGGCATCACTCGGGCATCGGGGGATTAAAACCACCGCGACGTTCGGGCGTGCCGGGTTAATGCTGTTCAATGCCGTCGTGGGCAAGCCGGAGTTTCGTAAGCATGCGCCGCTGCTGGTTCGCCAGCTCTATAACGTCGGCGTGCTGTCTATGTTGATCATCATCGTGTCGGGGCTGTTTATCGGCATGGTGCTGGGGCTGCAGGGCTATCTGGTGTTAACCACCTACAGCGCCGAGACCAGTTTAGGCATGCTGGTGTCGCTGTCGCTGCTGCGCGAGCTGGGACCGGTGGTTGCCGCGCTGCTGTTTGCCGGGCGCGCGGGCTCTGCACTGACGGCTGAAATTGGCCTGATGCGTGCGACCGAACAGCTCTCCAGTATGGAGATGATGGCGGTCGATCCGCTGCGCCGTGTGATTTCGCCTCGCTTCTGGGCCGGGGTGATTTCGTTGCCGCTGTTGACCATTATTTTTGTCGCCGTGGGGATCTGGGGCGGTTCGCTGGTGGGCGTCAGCTGGAAAGGTATCGACAGCGGCTTCTTCTGGAGCGCGATGCAAAATGCCGTCGACTGGCGGATGGATCTGGTTAACTGTCTGATTAAGAGCCTGGTATTCGCCGTTACGGTGACCTGGGTGGCGTTATTTAACGGTTATGACGCTATCCCCACCTCCGCCGGTATTAGCCGGGCAACGACGCGCACGGTAGTGCATTCGTCGCTGGCGGTTCTGGGGCTGGATTTTGTGCTGACTGCGCTGATGTTTGGGAATTGAGTTCATGCAAACGAAAAAAAGTGAAATCTGGGTAGGTGTGTTCTTACTGGTGGCATTACTGGCAGCGCTGTTTGTCTGCCTGAAGGCCGCTAACGTGACGTCTCTGCGTACTGAGCCGACGTATCGTATCTATGCCACCTTCGACAATATTGGTGGACTCAAAGCTCGCTCTCCGGTGCGTATCGGCGGCGTTGTGGTGGGTCGGGTCGCGGACATCACGCTGGATCCGAAAACCTATCTGCCGCGTGTGGCGCTCGATATCGATGAGAGCTACAACCATATCCCTGACACCAGTTCATTGGCGATTCGTACCTCTGGCCTGCTGGGGGAACAGTACCTGGCGCTGAATGTCGGTTTTGAAGACCCTGAACTGGGGACGTCTATTCTTAAAGATGGCGGCACAATTCAGGACACCAAATCAGCCATGGTACTGGAAGACCTGATTGGTCAGTTCCTTTACAACAGTAAAGGCAGTGACAATAAGAATTCTGGCGATGATTCGTCTGCGGAAGCGGCTCATACTGACGCAACGCAGCCGGCTGCCACGACGCATTAATTTCAGGAGAAAAACGATATGTTTAAACGCGTACTGATGATCGCCATGCTGGTGATTGCCCCATTGACCGCTGCGACGGCAGCGGATCAGACCAATCCGTATAAGCTGATGAACGAAGCGGCGCAGAAAACCTTCGATCGCCTGAAAAACGAACAGCCGAAGATTCAGGCTAACCCGAACTATCTGCGTGACATCGTCGATCAGGAACTGATGCCTTATGTCCAGGTGAAATACGCGGGTGCACTGGTGCTGGGCCGCTATTACAAAGATGCGACCCCGGCGCAGCGCGAAGCCTACTTTACGGCCTTCCGTGAATATCTGAAGCAGGCCTATGGCCAGGCGCTGGCGATGTACCACGGTCAGACGTATCAGATTGCACCGGAACAGCCGCTGGGCGATGCAACGATTATTCCGATTCGCGTAACGATTCTCGACCCTAACGGCCGTCCGCCGGTACGCCTGGACTTCCAGTGGCGTAAGAACACCCAGACCGGCAACTGGCAGGCTTACGACATGATTGCCGAAGGGGTGAGTATGATCACCACCAAACAGAACGAGTGGAGCGATCTGCTGCGTACCAAAGGTGTTGATGGCCTGACCGCGCAGTTGAAATCGATCTCCGCGCAGCCGATCACCCTGGAACAGAAAAAATAATGACCGGGCAGCTGAGCTGGACTCGCGATGGCGAGCGACTGGCGCTGCATGGGGAGCTGGACCAGGATCTGCTGGTCCCGCTCTGGGAAGCCCGTGCGCAGGCGACGGATGGCGTATCGGTCATCGATCTTAATGCAGTCACCCGGGTCGATACCGCCGGGCTGGCGCTGCTGATGCATTTCGTGGCGTTAATTCGCCATCAGGACAGGGAAGCGACACTGACGGGCAAAAGCGAAAATCTGCAAACGTTGGTCAGCCTCTACAATCTTCCTGCCGATATGATCCCATAGTTTTTCAGTGCGTTATTGCTAAGGTTATCCTGAAAGTCCCCTCTAAATTTTAGATGGGACTTTTTGCTTGTTTAAGACTGCGTCACTTTCCTCTAAGATGTTGGGCTATTTTCACCACCAGATAAAATGTGAACCCATGGAAAATCATGAAATTCAGACCGTGCTGATGAACGCACTCTCCCTTCAGGAAGTCCACGTCTCTGGCGATGGCAGCCACTTCCAGGTTACTGCTGTGGGTGAGATGTTTGACGGCATGAGCCGGGTAAAAAAGCAGCAGGCAATCTACGCCCCGCTGATGGAATATATTGCCGACAACCGCATTCATGCGCTGTCGATCAAAGCGTTTACCCCGCAAGAATGGGCACGAGACCGCAAACTAAACGGCTTTTAAGCTGCCGGGACGCTCCCTGCAGCATAGGTAAATTTTTAACAGAGAACAGAATCAATGGATAAATTCCGTGTTCAGGGGCCGACTCGCCTTCAGGGCGAGGTCACTATCTCCGGTGCGAAAAACGCAGCCCTGCCGATCCTTTTTGCGGCACTGTTGGCAGAAGAGCCGATTGAGATCCAGAATGTCCCCAAACTGAAAGACATCGATACCACGATGAAACTGCTGAGCCAGCTCGGCGCCGACGTGAAGCGCAATGGCTCGGTCTGGATCGATGCCGGTCCGGTTGACGTCTTCTGTGCACCGTACGATCTGGTTAAAACGATGCGTGCTTCCATTTGGGCGCTGGGGCCGCTGGTGGCTCGCTTTGGCCAGGGTCAGGTTTCACTGCCGGGTGGGTGTGCTATCGGTGCGCGTCCGGTCGACCTGCATATTGTCGGTCTGGAGCAACTGGGCGCTGAAATCAAGCTGGAAGAAGGCTATGTGAAAGCGTCGGTCAACGGGCGTCTTAAAGGCGCGCATATCGTGATGGACAAGGTCAGCGTAGGCGCAACCGTGACCATCATGAGCGCAGCGACCCTGGCAGAAGGCACCACCGTTATCGAAAACGCCGCCCGTGAGCCGGAAATCGTCGATACGGCGAACTTCCTCAACGCGCTGGGCGCGAAGATTACGGGTCAGGGGACTGACCGCATCACCATCGAAGGCGTCGCCCGTCTGGGTGGCGGTGTTTATCGCGTGCTGCCGGACCGTATCGAAACCGGTACTTTCCTGGTGGCTGCGGCGATCTCCGGCGGTAAAATTGTGTGCCGTAACGCTCAGCCGGATACGCTGGATGCCGTGTTGGCCAAGCTGCGTGACGCGGGTGCTGACATCGAAATCGGTGAAGACTGGATTAGCCTGGACATGCATGGCAAACGTCCGAAGGCCGTCAACGTGCGTACCGCTCCACACCCAGGGTTCCCGACCGACATGCAGGCGCAGTTCACGCTGCTGAACCTGGTTGCGGAAGGTACCGGTGTGATTACCGAGACTATTTTCGAAAACCGCTTCATGCATATCCCGGAACTCATCCGTATGGGCGCGCATGCTGAAATCGAAAGTAATACGGCGATCTGCCATGGTGTGGCACAGCTTTCAGGTGCACAGGTGATGGCGACCGATCTGCGTGCTTCTGCCAGCCTGGTTCTGGCGGGCTGTATCGCGGAAGGGACTACTATTGTCGATCGTATTTACCACATTGACCGTGGTTACGAGCGTATTGAAGACAAACTGCAGGCGCTGGGCGCAAATATCGAGCGCATCAAAGGAGAATAAACCTGCCATGACAGCAGCCCTCTGACGTCCGTCCGGGGGCTGTTTTTACACTCACTTCTCACTTCTCACTTCACTTGCTCTCTTTCTTCTGACGTATCATCTGCGTCCTGTCGATAAACTGATGGGTGACAGGGTCATGATAACGTGAGGGCCAGATAGCCCAGGGCGTGGTATCCAGCGCTGTCGCAATTATCAGCTCGCCTTTCGGCCATGGCCGGGTTAGCGCATTTGCTAGTGTTGAAGAACTTAAGCCGTTGCGCCGCGATTCTGCTGCGAGCGACGTCCCTTTTTTGCGTAATCCAGCAATAATATCTGCTTGGTGCCAATCGATGAACTTATCCATAAATTCTCCCGGTGGTAAGGATCCAGTGCGTCGCCAACAGGCGACGGAATGACTATACCCCAGGATTACGATAGTTCTAACAAGTTCTAGTAAAGTGTGTGGATATTCAGAATGTGCCAGGGTCTGGCAGATAATTGTGATGTTCTGGAGTTTATTGGAACTTCCCGCGCAAACGCGCGGGAATGAAGCAGAGGAGGGATTAGCTATCGCGTTGCACGGCAATATGCGCCAGGCCGATAAGCGCTTCACGCCATGGTGAATCCGGTAAAGCCTGCAGGACGGCAATGGCCTTATCCGCTTCTTCTTCCGCGCGCTGGCGGGTCCACTCTAGTGAACCGCAGGCCGCCATGGTTTCCAGTACGGCATCCAGCAGGTGGCGACCGTTACCTTGCTCAATCGCTCCACGTATCATCGCAGACTGCTCAGGCGTACCGTGACGCATGGCATGGAGCAACGGCAACGTGGGTTTGCCTTCATTCAGGTCATCGCCGACGTTTTTACCGAGACGCTCGCCATCGGCGCTGTAATCGAGTAAATCGTCGATCAGCTGGAATGCCGTGCCAAGATAGCGCCCGTAGTCCTGCAGCGCCTGTTCCTGCTCTGCGGTACAGCCTGCCAGAATGCCGGAACACTGGGCGGCAGCTTCAAACAGGCGGGCGGTTTTGCTGTAAATCACCCGCATGTAATTTTCTTCCGTGATATCCGGGTCGTTGACGTTCATCAGCTGCAGCACTTCGCCCTCAGCAATGACGTTAACGGCTTTCGACATGACTTCCAGCACCTTCAGCGAGCCGAGGCTGGTCATCATCTGGAAGGAACGCGTATAGATAAAATCGCCCACCAACACGCTGGCAGCGTTGCCAAAAGCGGCGTTTGCCGTCGCCTTGCCACGACGCATGTCTGACTCATCAACCACATCATCATGCAGCAGGGTCGCGGTATGGATAAATTCGATCAGCGCGGCGATGGTGACGTGCGCGTCGCCCTGGTAGCCGACGGCCCGGGCTGCAAGGACCGCGATCATCGGACGAATACGTTTTCCGCCTCCGCTAATGATGTAATAGCCTAACTGATTGATAAGCTTAACATCTGAGTCAAGTTGCTCAAGGATTGCCGCATTGACACCCGCCATATCTTGCGCGGTTAACTCATTGATTTTTTCTAAATTCATCGCAAAAGCCGGGCCACATGTCCTGTTACCGCGAATCCAGGTGGGTTCACAGAAGGATTAAGATAGAATTAAAAGAAGCTATGATTGTACTGAAAAATTGCCATAGATAAACGTTAGCGTGAAAGTTGTGTTTTTTTTCTGCGTTGATCGCTAATCGCTCTTGTCAAAGGCTCGCGTTTTGCGTAATATTCGCGCCCTATTGTGAATATTTATAGTGCACTCTGAATCACACGAAGAGGTGCACGGAAGCGGAGTTTTATATGTACGCGGTTTTCCAAAGTGGTGGTAAACAACACCGAGTAAGCGAAGGTCAGACCATTCGCCTGGAAAAGCTGGACATCGCAACTGGCGAAGCTGTTGAGTTCGCTGAAGTTCTGATGATCGCAAACGGTGAAGAAATCAAGATCGGCGTTCCTTTCGTTGAGGGCGGCGTAATCAAAGCTGAAGTTGTTGCTCACGGTCGTGGCGAGAAAGTTAAAATCGTTAAGTTTCGTCGTCGTAAACACTACCGTAAGCAGCAGGGCCATCGTCAGTGGTTCACTGATGTGAAAATTACTGGCATCAGCGCCTAAGACCTGAGGAGAGATTTAAATGGCACATAAAAAGGCTGGCGGCTCAACTCGTAACGGTCGCGATTCAGAAGCTAAACGCCTCGGCGTTAAGCGTTTCGGTGGCGAATCCGTTCTGGCGGGCAGCATCATCGTTCGTCAGCGTGGCACCAAGTTCCACGCAGGCACCAACGTAGGTTGCGGTCGTGACCACACTCTGTTTGCTAAAGCAGACGGTAAAGTGAAATTTGAAGTTAAAGGCCCGAACAACCGTAAATACATCAGCATCGTTGCTGAGTAAGTTTTTCGTGGTCCGGTAACGGATTAAAGCCCCGCAACGTGTTGCGGGGCTTTTTACATTAGAATCCCGGATATTTTTCTGCAGGGAAAACGGGTATGAATCAGCAGGCCGGCATTGGCATTCTTTTGGCGCTCACCACCGCAATGTGCTGGGGTGCATTGCCAATTGCAATGAAGCAGGTTCTTGAAGTGATGGAGCCACCAACCGTGGTGTTCTATCGCTTTTTGATGGCGAGTATCGGCCTTGGCACTATCCTGGCAATCAGGGGAAAACTGCCGCCGCTGCGCCTCTTTCGCAAACCGCGCTGGTTGGTTCTGTTGGCCATTGCGACGGGCGGCCTGTTCGGTAACTTCATCCTGTTTAGCTCTTCCCTGCAATATCTTAGCCCTACGGCTTCTCAGGTGATCGGCCAGCTGTCTCCGGTCGGCATGATGGTGGCCAGCGTATTTATCCTGAAGGAGAAAATGCGCGGTACCCAGGTCGTGGGGGCGCTAATGCTGATTTGCGGGCTGGTGATGTTTTTTAACACCAGCCTGATTGAAATTTTTACTCGCCTGACGGATTACACGTGGGGGGTAATTTTCGGCGTCGGAGCGGCCGCAGTCTGGGTCAGCTATGGCGTCGCACAAAAGGTGTTATTACGCCGCCTGGCGTCACAGCAGATCCTCTTTTTGCTGTACACTTTATGTACGATAGCACTGTTGCCCCTGGCAACGCTTTCGCAGGTTCTGGCGTTAAGCGACTGGCAGCTAGCGTGCCTGTTTTTCTGCGGGTTAAATACCCTGGTAGGCTACGGTGCGCTGGCGGAAGCCATGGCGCGCTGGCAGGCAGCGCAGGTGAGCGCGTTAATTACCTTAACGCCGTTGTTTACGCTGCTTTTTTCAGATTTATTATCAATGGCCTGGCCCGATGTTTTCGCCAGGCCGATGTTAAACCTGTTAGGTTATCTCGGTGCGTTTGTCGTGGTTGCGGGCGCGATGTACTCCGCCATAGGCCACCGTCTTTGGGGTGGCTTACGTAAGCGTGAAGCGGTTGTACCGCTGCCCCGCTCAGGCGAATGATTTTCGGAGAGTAAAATGAAGTTTGTTGATGAAGCAACGATCCTGGTCGTAGCAGGTGATGGCGGCAACGGTTGTGTTAGCTTCCGCCGTGAAAAATATATTCCGCGAGGCGGCCCGGATGGCGGCGACGGTGGTGATGGTGGTGATGTCTGGCTGGAAGCGGACGAAAACCTGAACACCCTGATCGACTATCGCTTTGAGAAGTCTTTCCGCGCCGAGCGTGGACAGAATGGTCAGAGCCGTGACTGTACCGGTAAGCGTGGTAAAGATGTCTCGGTGAAAGTGCCTGTAGGGACCCGTGTTATCGATCAGGGGACCGGCGAAGTCATGGGCGATATGACCAAACATGGTCAACGTCTGATGGTCGCTAAAGGCGGCTGGCACGGTCTGGGCAACACCCGTTTCAAATCGTCCGTTAACCGTACCCCGCGTCAAAAAACCATGGGTACGCCGGGCGACAAGCGCGATCTGCAGCTGGAGCTGATGCTGCTGGCAGACGTCGGGATGCTGGGCATGCCGAATGCCGGTAAATCTACGTTCATCCGTGCCGTTTCTGCCGCGAAGCCGAAAGTGGCTGACTATCCGTTTACCACGCTGGTACCGAGCCTTGGCGTTGTCCGTATGGATAACGAGAAGAGCTTCGTTGTTGCGGATATCCCGGGGCTTATCGAAGGAGCTGCGGAAGGCGCAGGTCTGGGGATTCGCTTCCTGAAGCACCTTGAGCGTTGTCGCGTACTGCTGCACCTCATCGATATCGAGCCTATCGACGGATCCGATCCGGTCGAGAACGCGCGCATTATCATCGGTGAGCTGGAGAAATACAGCGAGAAGCTGGCTGAAAAACCGCGCTGGTTAGTCTTCAACAAGATTGACCTGATGGATAAAGCCGAAGCTGAAGCTAAGGCAAAAGCGATTGCCGAAGCGCTGGGCTGGGAAGACAAGTTCTACCTGATCTCTGCGGCAAGCCAACAGGGCGTGAAAGACCTGTGCTGGGACGTGATGACCTTTATCATCGAAAACCCTATCGTGCATGCGCCGGAAGAGAAAGTCGCAGAAAAAGTCGAGTTCATGTGGGATGACTACCATCGTCAGCAGCTTGAAGAAGCCGAAGTTGAAGTCGAAGATGACGAAGACTGGGATGACGACTGGGACGAAGACGACGAAGAAGGCGTTGAGTTCATCTACAAGCGTTAATCTGCTGAACTGCACCCCGGTCATACTTGCGGTCGGGGTGAGCGCGATACGGCCCGTATAAGGCTTTTTGCCGCTATTCAGGATGTACAAAAAGGGCCGCATTCAATGCGGCCCTTTTGCTTTAGTTATTCTGGTACAAATCTTTGTATAACCGGCTTTCGAAGCGCACCAGCGGGATCCGTCGGTTACGCTGATCGGCCGGCGGTACGGCATACCCTGATAAATACTGCACAAAGGCAATTTTCTGCCCGCTGGCGGCGGTAATAAAGCCGGCGAGGTTATAGACCCCCTGCAGCGAACCGGTTTTCGCCGATACCTTGCCATCAACACCCGCCTGATTCAGCCCCGCACGATACTGGAGCGAACCATCGTGACCGGCCAGCGGCAGCATGGAGATAAAGTTAAGCTCATTATCGTGCTGGGCAATGTATTGCAGTACCTGCATCATGGTGGCTGGCGCAATCAGGTTATGGCGCGACAGGCCTGAGCCATCGGCAATAATGGTGTTGCCCAAATCGATACCGGCCTGCTGACGCAGGATTTGACGCACTGCATCAGATCCGGCACGCCAGGTTCCTGGTACACCAAGACGCGCATGACCGATGGTGCGAAAGACGGTATCGGCAATCATGTTGTCGGACTTTTTCAACATGATCCGCAGGAGATCGTGCAGCGGCGCGGATTGCGTGGTGGCCAGAACGGTGCCCGGCTCGTTAGCCAGCGTCTGGCGCAGCAGCGTTCCGCTGTAGGTGATCCCTGCCTGCGCCAGTTCAGACTTCAGAATCACGCCGGCATAGCTGGCGCCGTCCTGAATAGCGAACGCCAGTGGTAATGGTTCACTACGCTGCGGCAGGCAGCCGGTTAAGGTGTAGCGGTTGAGATCGCCAGGCACCACGTCAAGTTCACAATACTGGGCTTCGGACGAACCGCGGGCCAGGGTTCTCACCTGGCTGAACATGGTCACCGGGTAGTAAGAGGCGACGCGGATAAAGGCCAGGTCGCCAGGCTTCTGTGCGCTGTAAAGCGAGATAGAAAAACAGTTGCGGTCGACGATAGCGGCAGCCGGAGGCGCGCTGAAGCACTGGGTCATGTCGTTCCAGGGCCAGCCCGGTGCTTTGTCATGGCTGGCGAAGACCGAGGTGTCAATCAGGACGTTACCTTCGATCCGCTGGACGCCGGCTTTTTTCAGCGTCGCCACCATATTGCGAATATCCTGGCGTCTGAGGGTCGGGTCGCCGCCAAAACGGGCGATCAGATCGCCTTTCAGCACGCCGCTATCAAGGCTACCCTTGGTTTCCAGGGTGGTCGTGAAACGGAAATCCGGCCCAAGCTGGAGCAGGGCGGCCAGCGCGGTGATCACCTTCTGGGTGCTGGCAGGCAGTGCCATCTGCTGACTGTGAAAATCTATCTCCGGCGTAGAGGAGCCAACCTTTTGCGCCATGAAGGCGAGGTTCGCACCCGCGGGAAGCTGGGTGATGTAGTCGTCAATATTCGCCGCCTGAGCGCTAAACGCTATACCGGCAGTCAATCCGATGATAAATCTGGAAAATCGCATAATCTCGCGCTAACAACCTGAAACCGAGCCGTCATACTACGGTGCAATACCCTGTAAAGTAAACGATGACCCATAGTGAACTTCAGGGTAAAATACTTATCAAATTGAAAATTGCTGCTGACCTGGGGAATGTTTTCCGGGTTGGTTTTCTTTTTGCTCCTGTCCTGCCTATGGCCTGGCCGGTTGCGGAACGGAAGCATCCGTTCCATGAAGGAATGATAAAGAGGTATAACAAATGCAAGCTATTCCGATGACCTTACGTGGTGCCGAAAAACTGCGCGAAGAACTGGATTTTCTGAAATCCGTTCGTCGTCCAGAAATCATTGCTGCGATTGCCGATGCGCGTGAGCATGGCGATCTGAAAGAGAACGCTGAATATCATGCAGCCCGCGAACAGCAAGGTTTCTGCGAAGGTCGTATCAAGGATATTGAGGCCAAACTGTCTAATGCGCAGGTGATTGATATCACTAAAATGCCGAATAACGGGCGAGTGATTTTTGGCGCGACGGTCAATGTACTGAATCTCGATACTGATGAAGAGCAGACCTACCGCATCGTGGGTGATGATGAGGCTGATTTTAAGCAAAATCTGATCTCTGTGAATTCACCGATTGCGCGTGGTCTGATCGGTAAAGAGCAGGATGATGTGGTGACAATCCGCACGCCTGGTGGCGAAGTCGAATACGAAATTATTAAGGTCGAGTACCTTTAACCCGTATTTCCCGCTACCATGTTGATGGATTGTAAAGAAAGGAAAAAGGCCGCATAGCGGCCTTTTATCAACGTCCGGAGCATGGCATTTTGCTCGTCTACCCGTAGAAATCCCTCGTTTTACACAAAGTTGTGTAGAGTTTCAGGATATTCTTAGCGTGGCAGCGAGATTTTACGCTCTTTAGTTGGGCGATACAGGACCAGCGTTTTACCGATGACCTGTACGTTACAGGCGCCGGTTTCGCGCACGATAGCTTCCACGATCAAGGTTTTCGTTTCGCGGTCTTCCGATGCGATTTTCACCTTGATGAGCTCATGGTGCTCTAACGCTTGTTCGATCTCGGCCAGTACCCCTTCGGTCAAACCATTATTGCCAAGCATAACTACCGGCTTGAGCGGATGTGCCAGACCTTTCAGGTGCTGTTTTTGTTTAGTACTCAGATTCATCGTATTTTTTTGCTTACGTTGGGATTGAAAACGGTTCATTCTACCGCCATCTCCCATATATCGCCAAACTACCGTGTCGATTTTTACGTCGCAAAGTATGATGAACCCGAAATGGGAATGTTAAATGACAGGTAAAAAGCGTTCTGCCAGCTCAAGTCGCTGGCTTCAGGAACACTTTAGCGATAAATATGTTCTCCAGGCGCAGAAAAAGGGGTTACGTTCCCGCGCCTGGTTTAAACTTGATGAAATACAGCAAGGTGACAAAATTTTTAAACCGGGGATGACGATTGTTGACCTCGGCGCTGCACCCGGTGGCTGGTCGCAATATGCGGTTACCCAAATCGGAAACAGCGGCCGCATCATCGCTTGCGATCTTTTACCGATGGATCCAATCGTTGGTGTGGACTTCCTTCAGGGCGATTTTCGTGATGAATTAGTCCTGAAAGCGTTACTGGATCGTGTAGGTGACAGTAAAGTACAGGTTGTCATGTCCGATATGGCGCCAAATATGTGTGGAACACCGGCGGTGGATATTCCCCGGGCCATGTATTTGGTAGAGCTGGCGCTTGGAATGGCTCGTGATGTATTAGCGCCAGGTGGTAGTTTTGTAGTGAAGGTGTTCCAGGGCGAAGGCTTCGATGAGTATCTTAGAGAAATTCGCTCCCTGTTTACGAAGGTCAAAGTTCGTAAGCCGGACTCTTCTCGCGCCCGTTCGCGTGAAGTGTACATTGTAGCGACCGGGCGTAAACCATAACCGGTAGATTTCAAACGAAAGTTTGAAAGACGCTGGATATAGAGTATCCTGACGCTGTTTTTAACACAGTTGTAATAAGAGGTTAATCCCTTGAGTGACATGGCGAAAAACCTAATACTCTGGCTGGTCATTGCCGTTGTGCTGATGTCAGTATTCCAGAGCTTTGGGCCCAGCGAGTCTAATGGCCGTAAGGTGGATTATTCAACCTTCCTGCAGGAGGTCAACCAGGATCAGGTTCGCGAAGCGCGTATCAACGGACGTGAGATCAACGTTACCAAGAAAGATAGTAACCGTTACACGACTTACATTCCGGTTAACGATCCGAAGCTGCTCGATAACCTGTTGACGAAAAACGTCAAAGTGGTTGGCGAACCGCCGGAAGAGCCGAGCCTGCTGGCTTCCATCTTCATTTCCTGGTTCCCGATGCTGTTGCTGATCGGCGTCTGGATCTTCTTTATGCGGCAAATGCAGGGCGGCGGCGGAAAGGGCGCGATGTCCTTCGGCAAAAGCAAAGCCCGAATGCTGACGGAAGACCAGATCAAAACCACTTTTGCTGATGTCGCCGGTTGCGATGAAGCGAAAGAGGAAGTCGGTGAGCTGGTTGAATACCTGCGTGAACCGAGCCGTTTCCAGAAGCTGGGCGGTAAAATCCCGAAAGGCGTCCTGATGGTCGGCCCTCCGGGTACCGGTAAAACGCTGCTGGCGAAAGCTATCGCTGGTGAAGCAAAAGTACCGTTCTTCACAATTTCAGGTTCTGACTTCGTAGAAATGTTTGTTGGTGTGGGCGCATCCCGTGTGCGTGACATGTTCGAACAAGCTAAGAAAGCAGCACCGTGCATTATCTTCATCGATGAAATCGACGCCGTAGGCCGCCAGCGTGGCGCGGGTCTGGGCGGTGGTCACGATGAACGTGAACAGACACTTAACCAGATGCTGGTTGAGATGGATGGTTTTGAAGGCAACGAAGGCATCATTGTTATCGCTGCAACTAACCGTCCTGACGTTCTTGACCCTGCGCTGCTGCGTCCTGGTCGTTTCGACCGTCAGGTTGTGGTGGGGCTGCCGGATGTTCGCGGTCGTGAACAGATTCTAAAAGTTCACATGCGTCGCGTCCCGCTGTCGCCAGATATCGATGCGGCTATCATTGCGCGCGGTACTCCAGGCTTCTCCGGTGCTGACCTGGCAAACCTGGTCAACGAAGCGGCACTGTTTGCTGCCCGTGGCAACAAACGCGTCGTCTCGATGGTTGAGTTCGAAAAAGCGAAAGACAAAATCATGATGGGTGCGGAACGTCGCTCCATGGTGATGACGGAAGCGCAGAAAGAATCTACCGCTTACCACGAAGCGGGCCACGCGATTATCGGCCGTCTGGTACCAGAGCACGATCCGGTCCACAAGGTAACGATTATCCCACGCGGTCGCGCGTTGGGTGTGACCTTCTTCCTGCCGGAAGGCGATGCTATCAGCGCCAGCCGTCAGAAACTGGAAAGTCAGATTTCAACCCTGTACGGTGGCCGTCTGGCAGAAGAGATTATCTACGGCGTGGAACATGTTTCTACCGGTGCGTCTAACGACATTAAAGTCGCGACTAATCTGGCACGTAACATGGTGACGCAGTGGGGCTTCTCTGACAAACTCGGTCCGCTGCTGTATGCGGAAGAAGAAGGCGAAGTCTTCCTGGGCCGTAGCGTCGCGAAAGCGAAGCATATGTCCGATGAGACTGCACGTATCATCGACCAGGAAGTGAAATCACTGGTTGAACGTAACTACAATCGTGCTCGTCAGATTCTGAACGACAACATGGACATCCTGCATTCGATGAAAGATGCGCTCATGAAATATGAGACCATCGATGCACCGCAGATTGATGACCTGATGGCTCGTCGTGACGTTCGCCCGCCGGCTGGCTGGGAAGATCCGAACGGCAGCAATAATTCTGGCAGCAATGGTACGCCGAGTGCGCCGCGTCCGGTCGATGAACCGCGTACGCCGAACCCGGGCGGCACCATGTCAGAGCAGCTGGGCGACAAATAAGTTAGCCGCTGTTGATGTTGTTGTAGATATCGAAACCCCGGGGCGTCCGCCGCTCCGGGGTTTTTCTTTTTATTAACCTTTCCTGATTCAGGGATTTCGTGATGAAACTCGCAGCCCAGGGCTCAATCCTCGACCTCTCCCATCCACACGTGATGGGGATCCTTAACGTGACTCCCGACTCCTTCTCTGACGGCGGCACGCATAATTCGCTGGTAGAAGCGGTAAAACATGCCAACCTGATGATTAATGCGGGAGCGACTATCATTGATATCGGTGGTGAATCGACGCGCCCTGGTGCGGTAGATGTCAGCGTCGAGGAAGAGTTAGCGCGCGTTATCCCGGTAGTGGAAGCCATTGCCCAGCGTTTCGAAGTCTGGATTTCTGTGGATACCTCGAAACCTGAAGTGATCCGCGAGTCCGCGCGGGCAGGGGCGCATATTATTAACGATATCCGCTCGCTGACCGAACCAGGCGCCTTAGAAGCCGCCGCGCAAACCGGGCTGCCGGTATGCCTGATGCATATGCAGGGCCAGCCGAAAACCATGCAGGAAGCGCCGAAGTATGACGATGTCTTTGCCGATGTTGTCCACTTTTTCACCGAGCATATCGTGCGCTGCGAGCAGGCCGGCATCGCAAAAGAGAAATTGTTGCTCGACCCAGGATTCGGTTTCGGTAAAAATCTTTCCCATAATTATGAGCTGCTTGCTCGACTTGGTGAGTTCCATCATTTCGGTCTCCCCCTGTTGGTCGGTATGTCGCGTAAGTCGATGGTGGGTCAGTTGCTCAACGTCGGACCGACGGAACGCCTCAGCGGCAGTCTGGCTTGTGCAGTAATTGCAGCGATGCAGGGCGCGCAGATCATTCGCGTCCATGACGTCAAAGAAACGGTAGAAGCGCTACGCGTGGTGGAAGCCACTCTGAGCACAAAGGAAAATAAACGTTATGAGTAACCGCAAATATTTTGGCACCGATGGTATCCGTGGCCGCGTAGGCGATTCACCTATTACTCCGGAATTCGTACTCAAGCTGGGCTGGGCGGCGGGTAAGGTACTGGCGCGTCACGGTTCACGGAAAATCATCATCGGTAAAGATACCCGTATCTCCGGCTATATGCTGGAATCGGCGCTGGAAGCAGGACTGGCGGCCGCAGGGTTGTCGGCCTCTTTTACCGGCCCAATGCCAACGCCAGCGGTGGCTTACCTGACGCGTGCCTTCCGCGCGGAAGCCGGGATTGTGATTTCGGCTTCGCATAACCCGTTCTATGATAACGGCATCAAGTTCTTCTCCATTGAAGGTACCAAGCTGCCGGACAATGTCGAAGAAGCCATCGAAGCCGAAATGGAAAAAGAACTGACCTGCGTCGATTCTGCAGAGTTAGGTAAAGCCAGCCGTATTGTCGATGCGGCCGGCCGCTACATTGAGTTCTGCAAAGGCACCTTCCCGAACGAACTGAGCCTGAATGCCCTGAAAGTCGTGGTTGATTGCGCGCACGGTGCGACCTATCACATCGCACCGAATGTGTTCCGTGAGCTGGGTGCTCAGGTGATTGCAATGGGTTGCGAACCTAACGGTCTCAATATCAATGAAGAGGTCGGGGCGACCGATGTGCGCGCCCTGCAGGCGCGGGTATTGGCAGAAAAAGCCGATCTTGGGATTGCCTACGATGGTGATGGCGACCGCGTTATTATGGTCGACCATGAAGGTAACAAGGTCGACGGCGACCAGATTCTGTACATCATCGCCCGTGAAGGGCTGCGTCAGGGCCAGCTGCGCGGTGGCGCGGTGGGAACACTGATGAGCAACATGGGTCTGGAGCTGGCGCTCAAGCAGCTGGGGATCCCGTTTGTTCGGGCAAAAGTGGGCGACCGCTATGTCCTCGAGAAGCTGCAGGAAAAAGGCTGGCGTATTGGTGCCGAAAACTCAGGCCACGTTATCCTGCTGGACAAAACCACGACCGGTGACGGTATCGTTGCCAGCCTGCAGGTTGTTGCGGCGATGGTGCGTAACCACATGAGCCTGCATGACTTGTGCAGCGGCATGAAAATGTTCCCGCAAATTCTGGTTAACGTGCGCTTCACCGAAGGCAGCGGCAATCCGCTGGAGCATGAAAACGTCAAAGCGGTCATGGCGGAAGTGGAAGCGGCATTAGGTAACCGCGGTCGCGTGCTGCTGCGTAAATCGGGTACCGAGCCGTTAATTCGCGTGATGGTTGAAGGTGAGCACGAAGAGCAGGTGCATGAATTTGCGCACCGGATCGCAGATGCAGTGAAAAACGCCTGATTAAGCCAATGTGCTTCGCTGACCTGTTTAGCCGGGTGACCCGGAGCAGGGCGATAATCATGTAGGTTGATGTGGTTCTATGTGTTTAAAAAGGCGGCGTTTGCCGCCTTTTTCTTCGACCCAAAAGCGCTTTTTGCTGTTTTTTTCCGCAGTTGATACAATGCACCGAAATTGCCCTTGCGAAGGTCATTCGCTTTGGTTAGTATTCACACCCGCTTCAGTGGGAAACGTTAATACGTCCCGCTTTATTGGTTGAAGCAATTGGTATGCGGCGAATCCGCAAGGAACAGGTTGATTATGCAAGAAGCTCTTTTAGTTGTTTTCCTTATTGTGGCGATTGGTCTCGTTGGCCTGATCATGCTGCAGCAAGGTAAAGGCGCTGATATGGGAGCCTCCTTCGGAGCAGGCGCTTCCGGCACGTTGTTTGGATCCAGCGGTTCTGGTAACTTCATGACCCGCATGACAGGTATCCTGGCAGCGTTGTTCTTCATCATCAGTCTGGTGCTGGGTAATATCAATAGCAACAAGACCAATAAAGGAAGTGAGTGGGATAACCTGAGCGCGCCGAAAACTGAGCAGACTCAACCCGCAGCACCGGCACAGCCGAGCAGCGATATCCCGCACTAAGATTTCTGTACCGAGGTGGTGGAATTGGTAGACACGCTACCTTGAGGTGGTAGTGCCCTAACGGGCTTGTGGGTTCGAGTCCCATCCTCGGTACCAATATTCCGAAAGAAAGACGCTGAAAAGCGTCTTTTTTTCGTCTGTAGTTTGCGTTTGTTTATTTATAAATAACTCTTCACTGGTCTTGATCCCTGCGTAATCGCTAAAGTCGCGCCCATCTATTCAGAAGAGGTGAAGTGACGCAGATGAAGAAGTTCAGGTCGTTCATTATTGCAGGCGTCCTGTGTTTGTCCGGATGCAGTACCACGCCATCGGCGGATACGGTCGATACCATTAATACCTTAACGGTGCCGGTATTACATAGTGATACACAACCTTCAGGACAAAGTGGTCAGGCGGTCGTGAGCTGTTTTCAGGATAATACTGCGCTGATTAGTAGCCTGAGCCAGTCACTCAAAGATAACTACTTGCAGGATGTCTCGAAGAAAGACATCTTTGATAAAGACAGTGATGCGTTCCATGTCTATAGCGCACTGACGAAACTGGAACAGATGTCTGCGATGAATGAGGTTTATCGTAAAGAGAACAATATTGCAGGCCTGCAGGTGATTAACCGGCTACTGAAAACCGTACCCGCGGTTGCTTAAGTGAATAAGGGATTGCCAGCGGCAATCCCTTTTGCATGCTATCAGAAACGGAAGTTGAAGCCCGCATAAGCACCATCGGCGAGGGTGTTATCGCGATGGCTGTTTTTCCCCGCCATATCGATATAGCGATATCCTGCTTCAATACTCAGCGATTTAATAACGTTCACCCGCACCCCGGCGTTAGCTTCGACATAGTCGTCGACGCCGCTGGACATGGAATCCGGGGAATAATAGGTTTCACCAAACAGGGTAAAGAAATCCCCCAACGGCAGCTGTGCACCGCCACCCATCGCGACCGCATAGCCTTCATCGCCATCTTTCGGATTCAGGTACAGCGCTTTTCCTCCAAGGGTCAAAAGAAACGGACCGAGGTTGAAGTTATAACCCATGCCTAACCCGGCAACATCACCATCGTTATCGCTGTGTGCCCAGTTACCGTTGAACGTCATGCCCGGATCTTCCGCGCCGAAACTGGCGGAGAGGTTAGTGAACTCCTCTCCCGCCTCGCCGTGCAAATTGACGGATGCGCAGGCAGCACTGCTTGCGCTGAGCGCTGCAACTAACAGAACTGATTTCGGAGTGATCATGCTCATTGTTGAATTCCTTCAGGTAAAAAAATACCCGATACGAGCGTTCGGGCAAATGATTAACGGTTTTTTGGGTTTAATCGTTATTAGCTGAAGCGCTTTCCGTTATCACCAGCACGGCAGGGAGAACGATACTTATGCTTTGCTGATGACTGGAAGCGTGGCAGGCGTGCTCCGACAACGGAACATGTGATATCAAGAATCAGACCGGTTTAATCCGCTATGCGTCTTCAGGGATAGCTGAAAGCGCATGTCTTTCCGTCCACTTGTGTACCGAAGCACGTCTGGTGAGCGGAGCAGGGAATACCATCGCTATTTCTGAGCCTGTTTTTCAGCTTTCAGTACACTTTTCAGTGTGATAAATACAGGGGCTCAGAATAAAAGTATTTATCGCTTGTCGTTATCGTTTGTTTGTTTAAATTTAAATTCGCTTGCCGGTACCCGGCGCGACGACGATAGATAAGCGATAAATAGCGTGATGGCTAATCAGAATTTCTCAGGAAGTGAATTTACGTTTTGCAGATAACCGCCACGGGCGAACTCAATGTAGCCTCCCTTTTTTAACGCCGACAGGACATTGAGAATACTGCTGCGTGAAAGGTGGGTACGGTCCTGGATATATTCAAGAATGGAGACGCGTAAGCGTGTCTCTTCCGGTAACAGCAGCATCTCCATCAGATGATTGCGGATAACCGAATAGGTGCGTTGCTGTAATACCAGATCGTCGCGATACACCAGGTAAGAGGTGTGGTAGGCCAGCAGGCGAGTGACCTCTTCCCACAGATTATGTTCGCGGAACAGTTTGATGGCGTGCTCGCTGTCGATTCGCAACACATCGGAGGCGACTTCAGCGCGCAGGGCATGGCTATGGCTGGGTTGCAATATTTCCGCTACGCCAAACAGATGCGGTTCATAGACCGTCACAATCAATAATTTGTCGGAAGAACGAATGACCGATAGCTCACCTTTTTTTAAAAGATAGAGCTGCGTCTTGCCTTTATAGCTTGGGGTCAGCCTTTTTCTGGCGACGACATTCATTGGTGTCGCGTACGGTTCGAGCATTTCCAGAAGACGGTTGATTGCCTGGTTTGGCCTGACCGGGGGATTAATATTCATTGTGATCCTCACGGGGTCAAGGATAAATGTATTCGGCTGATTATAGACAACAATTATAAGAAATTGCGACAGGTAAAAATTTTCGGGCCGTCATTTGCACATCGATGGTAGCACATCACAGTAAAAAGCCGACGGATTAGCGTCGGCTTAGTGCACAGGGAAAAATAGCTTATTTGTCTCTGTTTTCCAGATTCTCAACCTGAGGAAGGCCGGTCGCCGAAGAGGCGGTCAGCAGACCCGATTGCGCGTAACCAAACAGTTTGTCACGGGTGTCGGTGATATCCAGATTACGCATTGTCAGCTGGCCAATACGGTCTTCCGCGGAGAACATCGAGTCACCTTTTTCCATCGTTAAACGCTCTGCCTTGTAGGTCAGGTTGTCGGAGACGGTGTTCAGGATGGAGTAGTCGTTACCGCGACGCAGTTCCAGCGTGACTTCGCCAGTGATGGCGCTCGCCACCCAACGTTGCAGCGCGTCACGCAGCATCAGCGCCTGCGAGTCAAACCAACGACCCTGATACAGCAGACGACCTAACTGACGACCGTGAGCATGATACTGCTCGATGGTATCTTCGTTGTGGATGCCGGTCAGCAGACGCTCGTAGGCGATATGCAGCAGCGCCATCCCCGGGGCTTCGTAGATGCCACGGCTTTTTGCTTCGATGATGCGGTTTTCAATCTGGTCGCTCATACCCAGACCATGACGGCCACCGATGCGGTTCGCTTCAAGCATCAGCTCAACATCATCGCTGAAGGTTTTACCGTTCAATGCCACAGGGTGACCCTGCTCAAAACGGATGGTGACTTCTTCAGCCGGAATTTTTACGCTCTCATCCCAGAATTTGACGCCCATAATCGGGTTAACGATTTTGACGCTGGAGTTCAGAAACTCCAGATCTTTCGCTTCATGGGTGGCGCCCAGCATGTTGGAGTCGGTTGAGTAGGCTTTTTCTACAGACATTTTGTAGTCAAAGCCGCAGGCGATCATAAACTCAGACATCTCCTGACGGCCGCCCAGCTCATCGATAAAGTCGCTATCCAGCCACGGTTTGTAGATTTTCAGTTCGGCGTTGGTGAGCAGGCCATAACGATAGAAGCGTTCGATATCGTTGCCTTTATAAGTACTGCCGTCACCCCAGATGTTCACGCCGTCTTCTTTCATTGCCGCAACCAGCATGGTACCTGTTACCGCACGACCCAGCGGGGTGGTGTTAAAGTAGGTCAGGCCACCGGTGGTATTGTGGAACGCGCCACACTGGATAGCGGCGATACCTTCTGCGACCAGCTGCTTACGGCAGTCGATCAGACGAGCGCCTTCGGCACCGTACTCTTTGGCGCGACGAGGAATCGCATCGTAGTCCTCTTCGTCCGGCTGACCCAGGTTCGCGGTATAGGCATAAGGCACTGCGCCTTTTTTGCGCATCCACAGCAGTGCGGCGCTGGTATCCAGTCCACCAGAGAAAGCGATACCAATGCGTTGACCAACCGGGAGATGCTTAAGAATCGTCGTCATAAAATAAAACCCTGCTAGATAGACTGTTGTGAGTTCGGTTTATCAAGTCGTAAAACCTGTCCCATTTGACTATTCTGCCTGCCGTTTTTTTTCCGGACATCGCACATAATCGTGACGAACATTGACGCTGCTCTGGTGACTGCGCGCTTTCCGTGCCCAAAGTGGCGGTAACAATAGCATCAAGTGGAACAACTTTTTATTGCATGTTTATGCATTAATTGTGAGTTTTCATTTAATCATCTTTTGCGGATGACAGGAAGTGATTCATTGCTTTTTTGCTAAAAAAGAGCGAAATGACAGCACAAATGGGAACAGGACATGACGAAATACATGTTGACAAAATATAGGGTTTATCAATAAACTTTACCACGATTTTATGTCCCGTCCTCGGTACCAAATCCCAGCAGTATTTGCGTCTTTTACTCATTAAGAGTAAAATATGCCACGTTTCAGGCGCGGGGTGGAGCAGCCTGGTAGCTCGTCGGGCTCATAACCCGAAGGTCGTCGGTTCAAATCCGGCCCCCGCAACCACTTTCCCATTGAGTACTTTTTCAAATATACTGTGAGGACCTGGTCCTTCGTAGCCGAATTTGAAAGAATTCTCCTGGAAGGTGTTCCAGATCGCAGTTGCGATCGCAGGGTTCAGTTATCTAAAACCCCGATTTATCGGGGTTTTTTGTTATCTGACTTCAGAATAACTGGGCGATACGCCCTTTTTTTATGTCTTGGGGGTGGGTTTGTCCACATTAGAGCAAAAATTAACAGAGATGCTCACTGCGCCGGTTGAAGCGCTTGGCTTTGAGCTGGTCGGCATCGAATTCGTTCGCGGTCGCACGTCCACACTGCGCATCTATATTGATAGTGATGATGGCATCAATGTTGATGATTGTGCTGATGTGAGCCACCAGGTCAGCGCTGTCATGGATGTCGAAGATCCAATCACCGTAGCTTACAACCTGGAAGTGTCTTCACCTGGTCTTGATCGCCCGATGTTTACCGCCGAACACTACGCGCGTTTTTCCGGTGAGGAAGTCTCGCTGGTACTGCGTATGGCGGTGCAGAACCGTCGCAAATGGCAGGGCATTATCAAAGCGGTAGACGGTGAAATGATCACGGTAACCGTTGAAGGCAAAGATGAAGTGTTCGCGCTGAGTAACATCCAGAAGGCGAACCTGGTTCCCCACTTTTAACAGTCTGGATTGAGGTGAAAGGCCCCGATGAACAAAGAAATTTTGGCTGTTGTTGAAGCCGTTTCCAACGAAAAAGCGCTGCCGCGCGAAAAGATTTTCGAAGCACTGGAAAGTGCACTGGCAACGGCAACCAAGAAAAAATACGAACAAGAGATCGATGTGCGTGTAAGCATCGATCGTCGTAGCGGTGATTTTGACACTTTCCGTCGCTGGTTGGTCGTTGAAGAAGTGACCCAGCCAACGCGCGAAATCACGCTGGAAGCGGCGCGCTACGAAGACGAAAGCATGAATCCTGGCGACTTCGTTGAAGACCAGATTGAATCCGTCACCTTCGACCGTATCACCACGCAGACCGCGAAACAGGTTATCGTGCAGAAAGTGCGTGAAGCTGAGCGCGCCATGGTGGTTGATCAGTTCCGTGAGCACGAAGGTGAAATCATCACCGGCGTGGTGAAGAAGGTAAACCGCGATAACATCACTCTGGATCTGGGCAGCAATGCTGAAGCCGTGATCCTGCGTGAAGATATGCTGCCGCGTGAAAACTTCCGTCCTGGCGACCGTATTCGCGGCGTTCTTTACGCTGTTCGTCCGGAAGCTCGTGGTGCTCAGCTGTTCGTCACTCGTTCCAAGCCGGAAATGCTGATCGAACTGTTCCGCATTGAAGTGCCAGAAATCGGCGAAGAAGTGCTCGAAATTAAAGCGGCTGCCCGCGATCCTGGCTCTCGTGCGAAGATTGCAGTAAAAACTAACGATAAGCGTATCGACCCGGTTGGCGCTTGCGTTGGTATGCGTGGCGCGCGCGTTCAGGCGGTTTCTACCGAACTGGGCGGCGAGCGTATCGATATCGTCCTGTGGGATGATAACCCGGCGCAGTTCGTGATTAACGCAATGGCTCCGGCTGATGTCGCGTCTATCGTGGTTGATGAAGATAAACACACCATGGATATCGCGGTTGAAGCGGGTAACCTGGCGCAGGCGATTGGCCGTAACGGTCAGAACGTCCGTCTGGCCTCGCAGCTGAGCGGCTGGGAACTCAACGTCATGACCGTTGATGATCTGCAGGCGAAACATCAGGCTGAAGCCCACGCGGCGATCGATACCTTCACTAAATATCTTGATATTGATGAAGATTTCGCCACGATGTTGGTTGAAGAAGGCTTCGCTACGCTGGAAGAACTGGCCTATGTGCCGGTAAAAGAACTGCTGGAAATCGACGGTCTCGATGAAGACACCGTTGAAGCACTTCGTGAGCGTGCGAAAAACGCGCTGACCACGTTGGCGCTGGCTCAGGAAGAAAGCCTGGGAGATACTAAACCTGCTGAAGATTTACTGAATCTGGAAGGTTTAGAACGTTTGATGGCTTTCAAACTGGCTGCCCGTGGCGTTTGTACGCTGGAAGATCTCGCCGAGCAGGGCATTGATGATCTGGCTGATATCGAAGGGTTGACCGACGAAAAAGCCGGAGAGCTCATCATGGCCGCCCGTAATATTTGTTGGTTCGGCGACGAAGCGTAATAAACTGTAGCAGGAAGGAACAGCATGACAGATGTGACCATTAAAGCGCTGGCCTCAGAGATTCAGACCTCTGTGGATCGCCTGATACAGCAGTTTGCTGATGCAGGGATTCGCAAATCGGCTGATGATTCTGTGACAGCGCAAGAGAAACAGACCTTGTTGTCGCACCTGAACCGTGAACACGGCTCGGCGCCCGACAAGTTAACGCTGCAGCGCAAAACGCGTAGCACGTTGAATATTCCAGGTACCGGTGGAAAGAGTAAATCGGTACAAATCGAAGTCCGCAAGAAACGCACCTTTGTGAAACGCGATCCGCAAGAGGCAGAACGCCTTGCCGCGGAAGAGCAGGCGCAGCGTGAAGCGGAAGAGCAAGCCCATCGTGAAGCAGAAGAAACTGCCAAGCGAGAGGCGCAATTAAAAGCTGAACGCGAGGCCGCAGAACAAGCTAAACGTGAAGTCGCTGAGAAAGCGAAACGTGAAGCCGCGGAAAAAGACAAAGTGAGCAATCAACAAACCGACGATATGACCAAAACCGCCCAGGCTGAAAAGATCCGCCGTGAAAACGAATCAGCAGAGCTGAAGCGCAAATCTGAAGAAGAAGCGCGTCGTAAGCTTGAAGAAGAAGCGCGTCGTGTTGCGGAAGATGCCCGCCGCATGGCCGAAGAAAATGAGAAAAATGGTGTGAATGCCGAGCCGACTGAAGACACCAGCGATTACCACGTGACCACCTCTCAGCATGCCCGTCAGGCTGAAGATGACAATGACCGCGAAGTTGAAGGTGGTCGTGGCCGTGGCCGTAACGCCAAAGCCGCACGTCCTCAGAAGAAAGGTAACAAGCACGCAGAATCCAAAGCCGACCGTGAAGAGGCTCGTGCAGCCGTTCGTGGCGGTAAAGGTGGTAAGCGTAAAGGTTCTTCTCTGCAACAGGGCTTCCAGAAGCCTGCGCAGGCTGTAAACCGTGACGTTATCATTGGCGAAACCATCACCGTGGGTGACCTGGCCAACAAAATGGCCGTCAAAGGTTCTCAGGTCATCAAAGCAATGATGAAGCTGGGCGCAATGGCGACCATCAACCAGGTCATCGACCAGGAAACCGCACAGCTGGTTGCCGAAGAGATGGGTCACAAAGTTATCCTGCGTCGTGAAAACGAGCTGGAAGAAGCGGTAATGAGCGACCGTGATACTGGCGCTGCGGCAGAAGCCCGTGCACCGGTTGTGACCATTATGGGTCACGTTGACCACGGTAAAACCTCGCTGCTGGACTACATTCGTTCAACGAAAGTGGCATCTGGCGAAGCGGGTGGCATTACCCAGCACATTGGTGCATATCACGTTGAAACTGAAAACGGGATGATCACCTTCCTGGATACCCCGGGTCACGCCGCGTTTACCTCCATGCGTGCTCGTGGTGCTCAGGCAACGGATATCGTTGTTCTGGTTGTTGCTGCCGATGATGGCGTGATGCCGCAAACTATCGAAGCTATCCAGCACGCGAAAGCAGCGCAGGTACCGGTAGTCGTTGCAGTGAACAAAATCGACAAACCAGAAGCTGACATGGATCGTGTTAAAAACGAACTGTCTCAGTACGGCGTTATGCCGGAAGAGTGGGGCGGCGAATCTCAGTTCATCCCAGTATCTGCGAAAGCCGGTACCGGTATCGACGATCTGCTGAACGCCATCCTGCTGCAGGCTGAAGTTCTGGAGCTGAAAGCCGTTCGTAAGGGTATGGCAAGCGGTGCGGTTATCGAATCCTTCCTGGATAAAGGTCGTGGTCCGGTTGCTACCGTTCTGGTACGTGAAGGTACTCTGAACAAAGGCGATATCGTTCTGTGTGGCTTCGAATATGGCCGCGTTCGTGCAATGCGTAACGAACTGGGTCAGGAAGTTCTGGAAGCAGGTCCGTCCATTCCGGTGGAAATCCTCGGTCTGTCCGGTGTTCCGGCTGCCGGTGACGAAGTGACCGTTGTTCGTGACGAGAAAAAAGCGCGTGAAGTTGCGCTGTATCGTCAGGGCAAATTCCGCGAAGTCAAACTGGCACGTCAGCAGAAGTCCAAGCTTGAGAACATGTTTGCTAACATGACTGAAGGCGAAGTTCACGAAGTGAACGTGGTACTGAAAGCAGACGTTCAGGGCTCTGTGGAAGCGATCTCTGATTCTTTACTGAAACTGTCCACCGACGAAGTAAAAGTGAAGATCATTGGTTCTGGTGTCGGTGGTATTACCGAAACCGACGCGACCCTGGCTGCGGCATCCAACGCTATCCTGGTGGGCTTCAACGTACGTGCTGATGCATCTGCACGTAAAGTTATCGAAGCGGAAAGCCTGGATCTGCGTTACTACTCCGTCATCTATAACCTGATCGACGAAGTGAAAGCAGCGATGAGCGGCATGCTGTCTCCGGAACTGAAACAGCAGATCATTGGTCTGGCTGAAGTGCGTGATGTGTTCAAATCGCCGAAATTCGGCGCCATCGCGGGCTGTATGGTTACCGAAGGTATCATCAAGCGTCATAACCCAATCCGCGTTCTGCGTGACAACGTGGTTATCTACGAAGGCGAGCTGGAATCCCTGCGCCGCTTCAAAGATGACGTTAACGAAGTCCGTAACGGCATGGAATGTGGTATCGGTGTTAAGAACTACAACGACGTTCGCGTTGGCGATATGATCGAAGTATTCGAAATCATTGAAATCCAACGTACTATCGCTTAATTGCTGATGGTAGGCCGGGTTAGCACAGCGCCACCCGGCACGCATTCTAAAAAGGGGCTAAGGCCCCTTTTTTGTCTTTATCTGGAGAATCTATTATGGCGAAAGAATTCGGTCGCCCGCAGCGTGTGGCTCAGGAGATGCAAAAAGAAATTGCTATCATCCTGCAGCGTGAAATTAAAGACCCGCGTCTGGGTATGATGACGACAGTCTCTGGCGTCGAAATGTCCCGCGATCTGGCTTATGCCAAAGTGTTTGTGACCTTTCTGAACGACAAAGACGAAGCCGCGGTTAAAGCGGGTATCAAAGCGTTACAGGAAGCATCCGGCTTCATCCGTTCTCTGCTGGGTAAAGCGATGCGCCTGCGTATCGTGCCGGAACTGACCTTCTTCTACGACAACTCACTGGTCGAAGGGATGCGCATGTCCAACCTGGTGACCAGCGTGGTGAAACATGACGATGAACGTCGTGTGAACCCGGACGACAGCAAGGAGGACTAATGAGTCGTCCTCGTCGTCGCGGTCGTGATGTGCACGGCGTACTGCTGCTGGATAAGCCTCAGGGCGCCTCCAGCAACGATGTACTGCAAAAAGTAAAACGTCTTTATAACGCGAACCGGGCAGGGCACACCGGTGCGCTGGATCCGCTGGCAACCGGCATGCTGCCGGTTTGCCTTGGCGAAGCCACCAAGTTCTCTCAGTACCTGCTGGATTCCGATAAGCGCTATCGCGTGATTGCCAAACTCGGGCAGCGCACCGATACCTCCGACGCCGATGGTCAGGTGGTTGAAGAGCGCCCGCTGACGTTTAGCGATGAACAGCTGGCGGCAGCGCTGGACAGTTTTCGTGGCGAAACCCAGCAGGTACCGTCGATGTACTCGGCGCTGAAGTACCAGGGGAAAAAGCTGTACGAATATGCCCGTCAGGGGATTGACGTGCCGCGTGAAGCCCGCCCGATTACCGTCTACGAACTGCTGTTTATCCGTCATGAAGGTGACGAGCTGGAGCTGGAAATTCACTGCTCAAAAGGCACCTATATTCGTACGATTATCGACGATTTAGGTGAGAAGCTGGGCTGCGGCGCGCATGTGATTTTCCTGCGTCGTCTGGCTGTCAGCAAATATCCGGTTGAGCGGATGGTGACGCTGGAACAGCTTCAGGCGCTGGTCGAACAGGCCGCCGCGCAGGATATTCCTGCCGCGGAGCTGCTTGACCCGCTGCTGATGCCGATGGACAGTCCGGCATCGGATTATCCGGTGGTTAATATTCCAGAAACATCGGCTGTTTACTTTAAGAACGGTAACCCGGTTCGCACATCAGGCGTGCCGTTCCAGGGGCTGGTTCGTGTCACCGAAGGTGAAGCCGGGACGTTTCTCGGGATGGGTGAGATTGACGATGAAGGCCGCGTGGCACCACGTCGCCTGGTTGTTGAATACCCAGCTTGAGGGCTGTTCTTGCGATAAAAGCCGGCTGCGAGTAGAATATCGCCGCTTAACGTCCGCAAAAGTGTTTTAACATTTTCGGGTGTTACATCGGGGGTCGCTGAATTAGAGATCGGCACCCTTTCTTTCTTTTCAATTTGGAGTTTTAAAATGTCTCTAAGCGTTGAAGCTAAAGCAAAAATCGTTTCTGAGTTTGGTCGTGGCGAAAACGACAGCGGTTCTACCGAAGTTCAGGTTGCACTGCTGACTGCACAGATTAACCATCTGCAGGGTCACTTCTCCGAGCATAAAAAAGATCACCACAGCCGTCGTGGTCTGCTGCGCATGGTTTCCCAGCGTCGTAAACTGCTCGACTACCTGAAACGTAAAGATGTTGCACGTTACTCTGCGCTGATCGAGCGTCTGGGTCTGCGTCGCTAATTCTGCGAGTTTCAGAAGAAGGGGCCTCAGGGCCCCTTTTTTCGACCGGGCGGCAGCAATTCACTAAAAACTCATGTATTGTTGCTATTAATGATCTTTGTGCAGAGGTTCGCGCGGCTAATGAGAGGCTTGACCTGTAGAAACGGGTAAAGGTTGTCATTAGTCGCGAGGATGCAAAAGATCGGGTCAACGATGCTATGTCGTGGATATAGCGTCACCAATTGATATAAAGGATAGAATCTTGCTAAATCCGATCGTTCGTAAATTCCAGTACGGCCAACATACCGTCACCCTGGAAACCGGCATGATGGCTCGTCAGGCCAGTGCCGCCGTCATGGTGAGCATGGATGACACTGCGGTATTCGTTACCGTTGTTGGTCAGAAAAAAGCTAAACCAGGTCAGGACTTCTTCCCGCTGACCGTTAACTACCAGGAGCGTACCTACGCTGCCGGTAAAATCCCGGGTGGTTTCTTCCGTCGTGAAGGCCGTCCAAGCGAAGGCGAAACCCTGATCGCGCGTCTGATTGACCGCCCGGTTCGTCCGCTGTTCCCGGAAGGCTTCGTTAACGAAGTTCAGGTTATCGCTACCGTTGTTTCCGTTAACCCGCAGGTTAACCCGGATATCGTCGCCATGATTGGTGCTTCCGCGGCTCTGTCCCTGTCTGGTATCCCATTCAACGGTCCTATCGGTTCCGCACGTGTTGGCTACATCAACGACCAGTACGTACTGAACCCGACTCAGGATGAGCTGAAAGAAAGTAAGCTGGACCTGGTTGTTGCCGGTACCGAAGCTGCTGTACTGATGGTTGAATCCGAAGCAGAACTGCTGAGCGAAGACCAGATGCTGGGCGCCGTGGTCTTTGGCCATGAGCAGCAGCAGATTGTTATTCAGACCATCAACGACCTCGTGAAAGAAGCGGGCAAACCGCGTTGGGACTGGCAGCCTGAAGCCGTCAACGAAGCGCTGAACGCGCGCGTTGCTGCACTGGCTGAAGCTCGTCTGAGCGACGCTTACCGTATCACCGACAAGCAAGAGCGTTACGCGCAGATTGACGCGATCAAAGCTGAAGTCATCGCTACGCTGGTTGCAGAAGACGAAACCCTGGACGCTAACGAACTGGGTGAAATCCTGCACGCTATCGAGAAAAATGCTGTTCGTAGCCGCGTACTGGCAGGCGAACCGCGTATCGATGGTCGTGAAAAAGATATGATCCGTGGCCTGGACGTTCGTACCGGCGTACTGCCGCGTACTCACGGTTCTGCACTGTTCACCCGTGGCGAAACGCAGGCGCTGGTTACCGCGACCCTGGGTACTGCACGTGATGCACAGAACATCGATGAACTGATGGGCGAGCGTACTGACTCCTTCCTGTTCCACTACAACTTCCCTCCGTACTCCGTTGGTGAGACCGGCATGGTAGGTTCACCGAAGCGTCGTGAAATCGGTCACGGTCGTCTGGCTAAGCGCGGCGTGCTGGCCGTTATGCCGACCACTGAAGAATTCCCGTACACCGTACGTGTGGTTTCTGAAATCACCGAATCTAACGGTTCTTCTTCTATGGCTTCCGTGTGTGGTGCTTCTCTGGCGCTGATGGATGCTGGCGTGCCGGTGAAAGCCGCCGTTGCTGGTATCGCAATGGGCCTGGTAAAAGAAGGCGACAACTACGTTGTTCTGTCTGACATTCTGGGTGATGAAGACCACCTGGGTGATATGGACTTCAAAGTAGCGGGCTCCCGCGACGGTATCTCTGCACTGCAGATGGATATCAAAATTGAAGGTATCACCAAAGAGATCATGCAGGTTGCCCTGAACCAGGCTAAAGGTGCACGTCTGCACATCCTGGGTGTTATGGAGCAGGCGATTAACGCGCCGCGCGGCGATATCTCTGAATTCGCACCGCGTATCCACACCATCAAGATCAGCCCGGACAAGATCAAAGACGTTATCGGTAAAGGCGGTTCTGTTATCCGTGCGCTGACCGAAGAGACCGGCACCACCATCGAAATCGAAGATGACGGTACCGTGAAAATCGCAGCAACTGATGGCGACAAAGCACAGCACGCTATCCGTCGTATCGAAGAGATCACTGCTGAGATCGAAGTGGGCCGCGTCTACAATGGTAAAGTGACCCGTATCGTTGACTTTGGCGCATTCGTTGCCATCGGCGGCGGTAAAGAAGGTCTGGTGCATATTTCTCAGATCGCTGATAAGCGTGTAGAGAAAGTGACTGACTACCTGCAGATGGGTCAGGAAGTACCGGTTAAGGTACTGGAAGTTGACCGTCAGGGCCGTGTTCGTCTGAGCATTAAAGAAGCAGCTGAACAAACTCAGCCTGCCGCTGCACCGGAAGCTCCGGCTGCTGAGCAAGGCGAGTAAGATTGCCGTTTGCCCTCCGCTCTGGCGGAGGGCTTATTACGGGCAGGACGCCTTGTTTGCAGTCGGGGAACTGGACGTTCATCCAATCGTTGTCTTCGGGAGTGGGAAATGAAGCCTTTTTTGCGCTGGTGTTTCGTGGCGACAGCTCTCACGCTGGCAGGATGCAGCAACTCTGCCTGGCGTAAGGACGCAGTCCTCGCGGTGCCATTGCAACCGACTTTGCAGCAAGAAGTGATTCTGGCGCGCATGGAACAAATTCTTGCCAGTCGGGCTTTAACCGATGACGAACGCGCACAGCTTTTATATGAGCGCGGAGTGTTGTATGATAGTCTCGGTCTGAGGGCATTAGCGCGAAATGATTTTTCACAAGCGCTGGCAATCCGACCAGATATGCCTGAAGTATTCAATTACTTAGGCATTTATTTAACGCAGGCAGGCAATTTTGATGCTGCCTATGAAGCGTTTGATTCTGTACTTGAGCTTGATCCAACTTACAACTACGCGCACTTAAATCGCGGCATCGCTCTGTATTACGGCGGTCGTGCTAAGTTAGCGCAAGATGATCTGCTGGCGTTTTATCAAGACGATCCCAATGATCCTTTCCGTAGTCTGTGGCTTTACCTCGCTGAGCGCAAACTCGACGAGAAGCAGGCACTTGAAGCACTGAAACAGCGCTTCGATAAATCGGATAAAGAACAATGGGGATGGAACATTGTCGAGTTCTACCTTAACGATATTAGCGAAAAAACGCTGATGGATCGTTTGAAGGCAGACGCAACGGATAACACCTCGCTCGCTGAGCATCTCAGTGAAACCAACTTCTATTTAGGTAAGTACTACCTAAGTCTGGGGGACAGGGACAGCGCTACGGCACTGTTCAAACTGGCGGTCGCAAACAACGTTCACAACTACGTTGAGCACCGATACGCATTGTTGGAATTATCGCTCTTGGGCCAGGAGCAAGATGACCTGGCAGAATCGGACCAGCAATAGCTGACGAACACACATCAGCCCATTTTTTGTTTGCCATCACCTTTACGGGTGAGGGCGTTGTTGTTCGTTAATACACCTACTTTGAGCCGGTTCACACTTTTCAATGAAAATTACTCTAAATTTTCACGTTGAGTTATGTAGACTGGCCGCCATTAATTTTGAGGCACACGTACTACATGGCTGAATTCGAAACCACTTTTGCAGATCTGGGCCTGAAGGCTCCTATCCTTGAAGCCCTTAACGATCTGGGTTACGAAAAACCATCTCCGATCCAGGCTGAGTGCATTCCGCACCTGCTGGGCGGCCGCGACGTTCTGGGTATGGCCCAGACTGGTAGCGGTAAAACTGCAGCGTTCTCTTTACCGCTGCTGAACAACCTTGATCCTGAGCTCAAAGCACCGCAAATTCTGGTGCTGGCGCCGACCCGCGAACTGGCGGTACAGGTTGCTGAAGCGATGACGGAATTCTCTAAACATATGCGCGGCGTAAACGTGGTAGCCCTTTACGGCGGCCAGCGTTATGACGTGCAGCTGCGTGCACTGCGCCAGGGACCACAGATCGTCGTCGGTACCCCGGGTCGTCTGCTGGACCACCTGAAGCGCGGTACGCTGGATCTCTCTAAACTGAGCGGTCTGGTGCTGGATGAAGCTGACGAAATGCTGCGCATGGGCTTCATCGAAGACGTAGAAACAATTATGGCTCAGATCCCAGAAGGTCATCAGACCGCTCTGTTCTCTGCCACTATGCCGG
The DNA here is from genome assembly GCF_003752615.1 of Klebsiella sp. BIGb0399. Lineage (NCBI taxonomy): Bacteria > Pseudomonadati > Pseudomonadota > Gammaproteobacteria > Enterobacterales > Enterobacteriaceae > Klebsiella > Klebsiella sp. BIGb0399. The sequence goes on from NZ_RKHT01000007.1 coordinate 96,581, forward strand.
AAGCGATCCGTCGTATTACCCGCCGCTTTATGAAAGAGCCGCAGGAAGTGCGCATCCAGTCCAGCGTAACTACTCGCCCGGACATCAGCCAGAGCTACTGGACTGCTTACGGTATGCGTAAAAACGAAGCGCTGGTGCGTTTCCTGGAAGCGGAAGATTTTGATGCGGCGATTATCTTCGTTCGTACCAAAAACGCGACCCTGGAAGTGGCAGAAGCGCTGGAGCGTAGCGGCTATAACAGCGCCGCGCTGAACGGTGACATGAACCAGTCCCTGCGTGAGCAGACTCTGGAACGTCTGAAAGATGGTCGTCTGGACATCCTGATTGCGACCGACGTTGCGGCTCGTGGCCTCGACGTTGAACGTATCAGCCTGGTTGTTAACTACGACATCCCGATGGACTCAGAATCTTACGTTCACCGTATCGGCCGTACCGGTCGTGCGGGTCGTGCTGGCCGTGCGCTGCTGTTCGTTGAGAACCGCGAACGCCGCCTGCTGCGTAACATCGAACGCACCATGAAGCTGACGATTCCAGAAGTAGAACTGCCGAACGCAGAGCTGCTGGGCAAACGCCGTCTGGAAAAATTCGCCGCGAAAATTCAGCAGCAGCTGGAAAGCAGCGATCTGGATCAGTACCGTGCGCTGCTGGCGAACATCAAGCCGTCCGCCGAAGGTGAAGAACTGGATATCGAAACTCTGGCCGCAGCACTGCTGAAAATGGCTCAGGGCGAGCGTCCGCTGATTCTGCCGCCGGATGCTCCGATGCGTCCTAAGCGTGAATTCCGCGATCGCGACGATCGTTTCGAACGTCGTAACGATCGTAATGACCGTGGCCCGCGTGGCGACCGTCCGGAACGTGGTGGTGAAGATCGTCCGAAGCGCGAGCGTCGTGACGTAGGTGATATGGAACTGTATCGCATTGAAGTGGGCCGTGATGATGGTGTTGAAGTTCGTCACATCGTTGGCGCTATCGCTAACGAAGGCGACATCAGCAGCCGTTACATCGGTAACATCAAGCTGTTTGGTACCCACTCCACTATCGAACTGCCGAAAGGCATGCCGGGCGAAGTTCTGCAGCACTTTACTCGCACCCGCATCCTGAACAAGCCGATGAACATGCAGCTGCTGGGCGATGCTCAGCCGCGTCCGGACCGTGGCGGCGAGCGTCGTGGCGGTGGTGAACGTCGCGAAGGCGGTCGTGCATTCGGTGGCGAGCGTCGTGAAGGCGGCCGTAATTTCAGCGGTGAGCGTCGCGAAGGTGGCCGTGGTGATGGTCGTCGTTTCAGCGGCGAACGTCGTGAAGGTCGCGCACCGCGTCGTGATGATGCAGCTGCACCGCGCCGTGATGATTCCGCTGGTCGTCGTCGTTTCGGTGGCGATGCGTAATTAGCGCACTCCGCTAGCGTAAAGTAAATAATACAGCCCCGATCGTGATGATTGGGGCTTTTTTTATTCCTTTTGTACTCATGTACTGGTACAGTGCTTCGCGTTAATAACTAAAAGCATGATTGACTGGAGATTGCGTTAAATGGCGACACTTACCACTACGGAAACCCGACCGTCCCTGTTTGGCGGCGTGGTGATTATCGGCGGGACCATTATTGGCGCAGGAATGTTTTCGCTGCCGGTGGTTATGTCCGGTGCGTGGTTCTTCTGGTCGCTGGCCGCTCTGGTCTTCACCTGGTTCTGTATGCTGCACTCCGGGCTGATGATTCTGGAAGCGAACCTGAACTACCGCATTGGTTCCAGTTTTGACACCATCACCAAAGACCTGCTCGGCAAAGGCTGGAACCTGATTAATGGGCTTTCCATTGCCTTCGTCCTTTATATCCTGACCTACGCCTACATTTCGGCCAGCGGTTCGATCCTGCACCATACGTTTTCTGAACTTTCGCTAGACGTGCCGGCGCGGGCGGCGGGCTTTGGCTTTGCGCTGCTGGTCGCTTTTATCGTCTGGTTGAGCACCAAAGCGGTGAGCCGGATGACGGCGATTGTGTTGGGCGCAAAGGTCATCACCTTTTTCCTGACCTTTGGCAGCCTGCTGGGGCATGTTGAACCGACCACGCTGTTTAACGTCGCTGAAAAAAATGCCTCCTACACGCCGTACCTGCTGATGACGCTGCCGTTTTGCCTGGCGTCATTTGGCTATCACGGTAATGTGCCGAGTCTGATGAAGTATTATGGCAAGGATCCGCGCACCATCGTCCGTTGTCTGGTATACGGCACGCTGCTGGCGCTGGGGCTGTATGTCATCTGGTTACTGGTGACAATGGGCAATATTCCGCGCCCGGAGTTTGTGGGTATCGCGCAGAAAGGCGGTAACATTGATGTGCTGGTGCAGGCGCTGAGCGGCGTGCTCAACAGCCGTAGCCTGGACCTGTTGCTGGTCGTGTTTTCAAACTTCGCGGTTGCCAGTTCATTCCTCGGAGTGACGCTGGGCCTGTTTGACTATCTGGCCGATCTGTTTGGTTTTGATGATTCGGCTCTGGGACGCTTTAAAACGGCGCTGCTGACCTTCGTTCCACCGATGATCGGCGGCCTGCTGCAGCCTGACGGTTTTCTGTATGCCATCGGTTATGCCGGGTTAGCGGCGACCATCTGGGCGGCGATTGTGCCGGCGCTGCTGGCCCGCGCATCACGTAAGCGCTTCGGTAGCCCACAGTTTCGCGTCTGGGGTGGAATGCCGATGATTGTGCTGATTCTGCTGTTCGGTGCCGGAAACGTGGTGGTCCATTTCTTATCGAGCTTTAACATCCTGCCTGTTTATCAATAATTTCAACGCTTCCCGGTTGGTATTCATCCCAGCCGGGAAGCGGAAACAGACATTAACCCAGCAATTCCTCTTTCACCTGCATCGCTAACTCAAACGAATGCAACCGCGCCTGATGATCGAAGATCTGGCCGTTCACCATCAGCTCGTCGGCCTGGGTATCACGCAATACAGACTCCAGCCCGTGGCGAATCTTGGTTTTGTCCCCGACCAGCGACATGCTCAGCGCCTGCTGCACGCCGTACTGCTCAGAAGCGGACCACAGCTGGTGCATATTCTCCACCGGCGGTGGTAGCTGGCCGGTTTCGCCGCGGCGCAGTTTCACAAACGCCTGCTGCATCGAGGTAAACAGGAATTCCGCATCACGATTGCTGTCGGCGGCGATGATATTAATGCATACCATGGCATACGGTTGGGCTAACCGCGCGGACGGCTTGAACTGGGTCCGGTAGAGATGCAGGGCCTGCAACAGCATGTCCGGCGCGAAGTGTGAGGCGAAGGCAAAAGGTAGTCCAAGCTGCGCTGCCAGCTGGGCGCTGTACAGGCTGGAACCGAGCAGCCACACCGGGATCTTTTCCCCGTAGCCGGGCACCGGGCGCACGTGCGGATTAGGATCGCGGGCATCAAACCAGTCCACCAGAGCGGCAACATCGCGCGGGAAATTGTCGACATCTCCGCTCATGTGGCGGCGCAACGCGCGCATTGTCGGCTGGTCGCTGCCCGGCGCGCGGCCGAGCCCAAGGTCAATTCGTCCGGGATAGAGCGTATTCAGGGTGCCAAACTGCTCGGCAATCACCAGCGGCGCGTGGTTGGGCAGCATGACGCCACCGGAACCCAGGTGCAGCGTGGTGGTGTTGGCGGCAAGATAGCCGATAAGCACCGAGGTTGCGGCGCTGGCGATCCCGACCATATTGTGGTGCTCCGCCAGCCAGTAGCGGTAATAGCCGCGTTTTTCAGCCAGCTGCGCCAGGTCTAAAGAGTGGGAGAAGGCTTCTCGCGCAGAGGCTCCTTGCGGGATCGGCGCCAGATCGAGCACCGAGAACGGAATAGATTTGTCAGTCATAAAGGCTCACTTTGTTACAGCATCGTCATCAGATTGAAGGTCTTATTCCAGCCTGGCGCATTCAGCATGCGCCGGCCAGAAAAGCTGCAGCGTTAATACTGCATGAAAAAACGAGACGTGTTGTTAACAAAGTGAGCTATTTTCAGGATTGCAGTTCCAGCCCGGCCAGTCGCTTCCAGTAACCGTTACAATCGCTGTTGGCGATAAGCGGCAGCGGTGCGCCGCCATTTTCATTGGCGCGGAAGGCGTCCAGCATGGCAAAGGTCTCATTGCCAAGCGGCGACAGACGTACCATATCGACCAGCCCCTGCATCGATGCCAGCTCGTTACCCAGGTTGTACACATAGCCGCTCATGGTCTGGATACCGTTCAGGACGAAGACCTGCTGATTCTCCTGCGACAGCACGTTGCGCCCGTTCGGGTACTTGATGCAGCAGGTTTCGCATTCGTCTTTCGGACGGTCTTCGGAACGGGCGGTAAAGCAGCGGGCAGAGTAGGCCAGCGGCAGATGGCCGTAGCTCAGCACTTCCACTTCAAACCGGTCGCGGATCCCCAGTTCTTCACACTGCGTGAGCAGGTTCACCAGCCAGTCGCGGGAAAGTTCAACCGGCATGCACCAACGCACCATTCCCTGTTTTTGCAGTAAACGCAGGGTGACGGCGTTATAGCAGTTGAGCGCATGACCGGCGACAAACGGCAGTCGACGTTCGGCGCACATATTCACCACGCCCAGGTCGCTGGCTTCGATCAGAAATTCGCCATTATCGACATAGCGCTTCAGCTCGCCTAACTCAGAAGAGGCCTGAACAAGCGCGAGGGTTGAGATCACCACCTGCTTGCCGCTGCCGGCCAGGGTTTTCGCCATCTCAAGCCAGTCGCCCACTTTGGTGGCTCGACGTTTACTGCATACCGCTTCGCCCAGATAGATGGTATCGGCGCTGGAGCTGGCTGCCTGCTGGTAAAAATCGTCCAGCGTCTCTTTTGACCAGTAGTAAAGCACCGGCCCTAACGAATATTTCATCACGTTTCTCACTGCCATTTACGGTGGTAGGCGCCAAGAGTGGTTTGCGTCCCTTCAGACATCGCGCCGAGCGTCTCCATCCACGCGGACTGCGGGATAAAGTGCTGCGGGTCGGCTTTGCAGCGATCGATCGCCTGACGCCAGACTTTCGCGATCTGGGTGACGTAGGCGGGGCTGCGCTGACGGCCTTCAATTTTCACCGACGCAATATTTGCCGCCATCAGTTCCGGCAGCAGCTCCAGCGTATTCAGGCTGGTTGGCTCTTCCAGCGCATGATAGCGCTCGCCATCCACCAGATACCGGCCTTTGCACAGCGTCGGGTAGCCAGCGTTTTCCCCATCCTGATAACGGTCAATCAGGACTTCGTTCAGGCGCGACTCCAGCCCCTGGGGCGTTTGTTGCCAGCGAACGAAGCGCGCAGGCGAACAGGCGCCGACGGTATTTGGCGATTCGCCCGTCAGGTAAGAGGAGAGGTAGCAACGGCCTTCCGCCATGATGCACAGGCTACCGAAGGCGAAAACCTCCAGCGGAACCGGCGTGGTGCGCGCCAGCTGCTTCACCTGATGGATCGAGAGTACCCGTGGCAATACCACCCGGGCGACGTCGAAATTACGGTGATAGAAGCGCACCGCCTCTTCGTTAGTGGCCGAAGCCTGCACCGAAACGTGGCGCTCAATATGCGGATAGCGCTCGGCGGCGTACTCCAGCATCGCGATGTCGGCCAGAATTAAGGCGTCAGCACCCAGCTGGGCCGCCATGTCTACCGCACGCTGCCAACGGACGTAGCCGTCAGGGTGAGCAAAAGTATTGATCGCAATATGCAGTTTACGACGATGCTGATGAACAAAGCTGACGGCTTCCTGCAGTTTCTTTTCGGTGAAATTCAGACCGGCAAAGTGGCGGGCGTTGGTGTCATCTTTCAGCCCAATATAGACGGCATCGGCACCGTTTTCGATGGCCGCCTTAAGTGCCGGAAGATTACCGGCTGGGCAGAGCAGCTCCATAATTTTTCCTGGAAAAATGCGGCCCGGAGGGACGCTAATTAGGGTTAATGAGCAGGGATTTTAGTTAACCTTCTGGTGACAATTCTTGATTTGAGGCAGTTAAAAGCGTATTGACGGATTCAATAATAGGAACCTGTCGACGCGATTTTGTTGATTTACGCCGCTATGTCGTTTATTTGATATGGCACAATAGTGGAACGATTGCTTTCATGGAGTAAGGCTTGTGTTGGATAAATTGCGTTCCCGGCTGGTCCACTTTGGCCCGTCTTTACTGAGCGTGCCGGTTAAGCTGGCGCCTTTTGCCCTCAAGCGTCAGGTGCTGGAGCAGGTGTTAAGCTGGCAGTTCCGTCAGGCACTGGAAGATGGCGAGCTGGATTTTCTCGAAGGCCGCTGGTTAAGTATTAATGTGCGTGATATCGGTTTGCTGTGGTATACCTCGGTAAGCGACGGGCGGCTGGTGGTGAGCTCAATGGCGCAAGCCGACGTGAGCTTCAGCGCCGATGCCAGCGATCTGCTGATGATTGCCGCGCGTAAACAGGATCCGGATACGCTGTTTTTCCAGCGTCGACTGGTGATTGAAGGCGATACCGAGCTGGGGCTGTATGTAAAAAACCTGATGGATGCCATCGAGCTGGAGCAGATGCCGAAAGCGCTACGCGTAATGCTGCTGCAAATGGCGGACTTTGTTGAAGCTGGGCTAAGCAGCCCGCAGAAACCTGAACAGACATCGGTAGGTGAGGCATGCTGATTCGAGTTGAAATTGGGATTGATGCACCGGGAATCGACGCCTTATTGCGTCGTACGTTTGGCAACGAGGCTGAAGCGCAGCTGGTGCACGATTTACGGGAAGACGGCCTGATCACGCTCGGCGTGGTCGCGACCGACGATGAAGGGCAGGTTATCGGCTATGTTGCCTTCAGCCCGGTCACTGTCGAAGGCGAAGAGCTGCAATGGGTCGGTCTGGCCCCGCTGGCGGTGGACGAAAACTACCGCGGACAGGGTATCGGCAGCCAGCTGGTTTACGAAGGGCTGGATTCCCTGAATGAATTTAGCTACGCCGCCGTCGTCACATTAGGCGACCCGGCCTTGTATGGCCGCCTGGGCTTTGAGCCGGCAGCCCGTTTCGATCTGCGTTGCCGCTGGCCGGATAGCGCCGAGGCATTTCAGGTTCGCCCTCTGGCCGAAGACGCGCTGGAAGGTGTGCATGGCCTGGTGGAGTACAGCGACCACTTCAATCGCTTCTGAGACTCTCCAGCAGGGTCTCGAAAGAACCATCTCCGGCAACGAGGCGCTCTTTCTGGCGCTTCGTTAGCTGCTTGATGCGGTACTCGAGCCGTAGTGCAAGTGAGTGTTCACCAACTTCCTGGCTAAACGCCAGCTGCAGCGCCCCTTTTCCCCGCAATGCCTTCGCCCCTTTACCCTCCTGATGCTGGCAAAAACGGCGTGAGACATCGGTCGTAATCCCGGTATAGAGACGATTATCGGCGGTACGTATCAAATAAAGAAACCAGCACACGGCAGTGAGATCGGTATGTTAAGGTGGGTGCACCATAGCATACTGGAGAGTAAAGATGGATACGCTTGCTGCTATCGGCCGCTGGCTGAGCAAACAGCACGTTATTACCTGGTGTGTGGCCAGCGAGGGCGAATTGTGGTGCGCCAACGCGTTTTACGTGTATGACTCAGAACGCGTTGCCTTTTATCTCCTGAGCGATGATAACACCCGACACGGGCGGATGAGCGGCCCTCGAGCGCAGGTTGCCGGTACCGTGAATGGCCAGCCGAAAACCGTCGCCCGGATCCGTGGCGTCCAGTTCAAAGGTGAAATCCGCCGCCTCTCTGGCGACGAGGAAGCGGCGATGCGCAAGCGCTATGTCAGCCGTTTTCCGGTGGCCAGAATGCTGCCCGCGCCGGTCTGGGAAATCCGTCCCGATGAGCTTAAATTTACCGATAACACCCTGGGTTTTGGCACCAAACTGCACTGGCTACGCGACGCTGAAAGCGCGTAAAAGCCGGCGCCAGGCGTGCAGAATCTCATACTGCCTGCATACTGTGGTGAGAGCGGCTGCCGCCGCGGCAGGGTGATTTTTTCTGGAGGTATGATGAGTCGGGTCTTGATTACCGGGGCGACCGGGTTAGTTGGTGGGCACTTACTTCGAATGTTGAGGCAGGCGCCGGGCATCACGGCAATCACCGTCGCAACCCGCCGTCCGCTGGCGGATGCCGCAGGGGTGTTCAATCCTCACGACCCGCAGCTGAGCGATGCGCTGGCGCTGGTGGTCGATCCAATCGATATCGTGTTCTGCTGTCTGGGCACCACGCGGCGGGATGCGGGCAGCAAAGCCGCGTTTGTTCAGGCGGACTACACGCTGGTGGTGGATACGGCGTTGACGGGCCTGCGCCTTGGCGCAAAGCATATGCTGGTGGTCAGCGCGATGGGCGCCAATGCGCATTCGATGTTTTTCTACAACCGGGTTAAAGGTGAGATGGAAGCGGCGTTGCGCGCGCAGCCGTGGCAGCAGCTGACGATCCTGCGTCCCTCGATGCTGCTGGGTGAACGCGAAAAAACCAGGGCCAACGAAGCGCTGCTGGCGCCGTTGTTCAGCCTGTTGCCAGGGAACTGGAAATCGATCCGCGCCCGGGATGTGGCCCAGGCGATGCTGAGCGAAGCGCTTGCGCCCGCGCGGGAGGGCGTCACGATTCTGCCCTCGGCAAAACTGCGTGAAATTGCGGCCAGCGAAGCGTAGTATTCTGCGCTTCACTTTATCACCACATTTTTCCTGGGGAATGCTATGGCTGGTCAGTCTTCATCTCAGGCGGCAACACCGTTTCAATGGTGGACACCCGCACTCTTTTTTCTCGTCGTGATCGTTGGTCTGTGGATCGTTAAATGGCAGCCGTACTACGGCAAAGCGTTTACGGCCGCAGAAACCCACAGCATCGGCAAATCGATCCTCGCTCAGGCTGACGCCAACCCGCTGAAAGCGGCATGGGACTATGCGCTGGTCTACTTCCTGGCGGTCTGGAAAGCGGCGGTGCTGGGCGTCCTGCTCGGCTCGTTGATTCAGGTCCTGATCCCGCGCAACTGGCTGCTACGCACGCTGGGGCAAACGCGCTTTCTTGGGACGCTCTCCGGCGTGCTGTTCGCGCTTCCCGGCATGATGTGTACCTGCTGCGCCGCGCCGGTAGCGGCGGGGATGCGTAAGCAACAGGTGTCGATGGGCGGCGCGCTGGCGTTCTGGATGGGCAATCCGCTGCTGAACCCGGCGACGCTGGTGTTCATGGGGTTTGTACTGGGCTGGCAGTTTGCGCTGATTCGGCTTGTGGCGGGGCTGGCGACGGTGCTGATTGTCGCGACGCTGGTTCAAAAATGGGTGAAAGAGGCGGCAACGCAACCTTCAACCGTGCCCGTCATCGACGAGAGCGAACCGGGGCACTTTTTCTCCCGCTGGCTGAGCGCGCTGTGGACGCTGTTCTGGAGTACGATCCCGGTCTATATCCTGGCGGTGCTGGTGCTTGGCGCCGCCCGAGTCTGGCTGTTCCCACATGCCGATGGCGTGGTCGGTAACACGCTGTTCTGGGTTATTGCGATGGCGATTGCCGGCTGTCTGTTTGTGATCCCGACGGCGGCAGAGATCCCCATCGTGCAGACCATGATGCTGGCGGGAATGGGGTTTGCACCGGCGCTGGCGCTGTTGATTACCCTGCCTGCGGTCAGCGTGCCGTCGTTGATTATGCTGCATAAGGCATTTCCGGCGAAAGCGCTGTGGTTGACCGGCGGGCTGGTGGCATTGTGCGGTGCTGTCGTGGGTGGACTGGCGTTAATCTGATGATCTTCCCGGAGGCGGCGCTGCACGCCTGTCCGGGCGACGAAACACACCGCCCCCGGGAAAGGGGCGGGCGCTGGGACTTATTTGATGTAGGTAAAGGCGGTCGTGACGCGAGATACGCCGCTGACCCGGCTGGCGATATCCGCCGCCGCACGCCCTTCGCGATCGGTGACCAGCCCCATCAGGAACACTTCACCATTCTCGGTGGTCACTTTGACGTTCGACGATTTCACCTGATCGGTGCCCAGCAACTGGGAACGCACTTTGGTGGTTACCCACGTATCAGAAGAGGCGGTGCCTAAGCCAATCGGCTGGCCCTGGCGAACTTCGTTAAACACTTCCGTGGTCCCTTCGACGCCCATCGCAATTTGTTTTGCGCGTGCGGACAGGTCTGACGTCGGTGACTGACCGGTCAGCAGGACTTTACCCTGATAAGCCGTGACGTTAATCCGGGCCTGTTTCTTAATCTGTTCGTCTTTCGATAGCGCGCTGTTGACGCGCAGTTCCAGCGTGCTGTCATCAACCTGGGTACCGACGGTACGCGGGTCCGTGGCGGCTTTGGTGCCGACAGCTGCGGTGCCGACTACCGCTGCGGCAACGCATCCTTGTAGCAGTAGTGCAGACAGAATGATGGCGAGGGGCGAGAGAGCCTTCATGTGTTCTCCTTAATCGTCCTGGTGTGGAAAAAGCGTGTTATCAATCAAATCGCACAGGCAGTTGACGGTGAGCATATGCATCTCCTGAATTCGCGCGCTGCGATGAGAAGGAATGCGGATTTCGACATCCTGCTGGCCCAACAGGCCCGCAAGCTCACCACCGTCGTAGCCGGTCAGCGCGACAATGGTCATGTCGCGGGTCACCGCCGCTTCAACGGCTTTCACTATGTCCCGACTATTGCCTCGTGTGGAGATCGCCAGCAGGACATCGCCAGCGTGACCCAACGCGCGCACCTGCTTGGCATAAATCTCGTCATGCAGGCGATCGTTGGCAATTGCGGTTAAGACCACATTATCGGTATTTAGTGCAATGGCGGGTAAACCAGGGCGCTCTGTTTCAAAACGATTAATCATGCTGGCAGCAAAATGCTGTGCGTTGGCGGCAGAGGTGCCATTGCCACAACAGAGGATTTTGTTGCCATTAAGCAGCGACTGCACAAGCGTCATGGCCGCACGGGAGATAGCATCCGGGAGCGCTTCCGCTGCAGCGATTTGAGTTTGAATACTTTCAGTGAAACAGGCTTTAATTCGATCGAGCACGGGATCCCTTAATTCATTTACGCTATTCGCCAAAGGCGTTTTTTAGCCATTGGATGTCGTTTCCGGTGAAGGCTACCACATCGAAACGGCAATCCACAGTGTCAAAGCTCCCATTATGCCGGGAGAGCCACAGACGGGCGGCCTGCAGGAGCCTTTGTTGTTTTCTTTGCGTGATGCTGGCGGCAGCATCGCCGTAGCGGGCGTTACGACGATAGCGCACTTCCACAAACACGGTGGTCACACCATCGCGCATGATGAGGTCAATTTCGCCGCCTCGCTCACGGGCGTTGGCGGCGACAAACCGAAGTCCTTGATCTTCCAGCCATCGACGCGCCTGGTTTTCCCAGGCGTCGCCGGTCTGTTTGGTTAGTTGGCTGAGACGACCTGTCCGTGCTGGTACTTGAGCCATGACAATTTCCTGGTGATCACACAGTCAGGCGTGGCCGTCAGATCGCCGGTATTGCCATTCAGCTCGAAGCCCGGGGTCTGGCGCATCTGGGAGAAATGGTTAGCCAGCGACCAGGCATCCGCGCCCATCGCATACAGGCGAGCCAGCGAATAATCATTGTGTACGGCAGAGAGCGCCTGCTGCATCAGCGCCGGATTGCTACCGGCCAGCATTGGGATCTCGCTAAACTGCAGTCCTTCCATTTCCAGACGGAAATCAGGACCTGCGGTGCCCTGAGCGCTACGGGAGCTGGCGTACAGGGTGGCGCCGCTTTGGCTACCGTTGCGCACGGCGATCATCGGTTTGATGTAGCCAATCTGCTCTGGTGTGGCGAGGATCCAGGTTGCATCGACGCCGCCTGAGCTGCTAACCGGCACATCTTCCGCGCTGCCGAGGGTGCTGTCCTGCGCTGACGGCAACGTTGACACCGGCGTACCGGTCAATGAAATGCCGCTGTTCACGCTGGATTTGAGCTCGGAGGTGGAGCCGAAACGCTGCTGCAGGACGGTCCCGCCGCCCAGTTTTAGCCATTCGTTAGCGAAAGCGCTTACCACGCGATCGCCGAGAGCGCCGCGCGGCGCCAGCAGCAGCGGCGTCTGTTTACCTTGATCGTGGATATGACGCGCCGCATCGCGGGCTTCATCTTCCGGCGACAGCGCGAAGTAGCAGATATTGGCGCGGTTCTCGACTTTCTCCGGCTGGTTCAGCGCCAGCACGTTCAGTGAGGTATTGCTCTTGATAACATCCTCGACGTTATTTTTGAGCAGCGGCCCGACGACGATGGTCGCGCCATCCTGCTGCACCTGCGCCAACAGCTGGCTCATCGGCTGGGAGCTGGTGTCATAAATTTTCAGCTCTGCCGACGGGTTGGCCGGGGTTGCCGCCACGCCCTGAACCGCAGGCGTGGCGACCGCAGGTTGTTCGGTGGTCGCGGTGGCCGGCGCTGGTGTTGTCGTCGGCGGGGCCTGGTCAGCGGCCGGGGCCTGCACCGGCGCCTGGGCGGTACCGGTGGAGGTCAGGTCGTTCACTTCGGCCTGAGAAGGGCTGACGACGTCGTTGGTTGCGACATTTACCGCCTGGGCAACCTGCGCAGGAACGGCGCTGCCGGCAACGGCAGGCGCGCCATTTTTGGCGGCTTCGAAACCTTGCTGAATAGTACGACCAAATACGGCTGCCTGGCCGATTAAGGGCAGCAGCAGGGCAATCTTATTGACCGAGGCCGGTTGATAGTTTTGCATATTCACCAGCGCCGTCGGCAGCATTTTGGCGCCCGGATTCTGCGGATAGCGGGTCTGCCAGTCTTTTACCCCGGCTTTAAGCATGGTGGGATCGTTGCGGTTATCGAACCACATACGCTGCAGATCCAGCCACCCTTGCAGGACGTTTTCATTGGCGTTGATCACCAGGGCGTTGGCCTGATCCTGGTTCATGGTGGTGAGCGCTTTCCAGGTCGCGTCGATATTCTGCTGCTGCTGTTTCGGTTGAGTCAGCAGCGGCTGCTGGGCGATGAGCGCCCGCAGTAACGAAATAGACGGACGGCCCTGGCTGGCATCGATTTGTGCCTGCCAGTAGCGTGACTGCTGATGTTGCTCCAGGCTGGCCGGATCAAGCTTATCCAGCAGCGTCTGGGCGCCCTGGAAATCGTTCATCGCCAGCTTCACTTCCACGGCCAGCAGGGACTGTTCCCGGGCCTGTGCCGCATTGAGATTTGACGGCAGCTGGTTGAACAGGTCAACGGCCTGCTGCTTTTTCCCTTCCTGCAGCAGCGCATGAATGGCGAGTAATTGCCAGTTGGTCTTGCTATCATTCGAGCTTTGCTGCATTTGTTGCAGGTAATAACTGGAATCTGCCTGTGCTGTACCCTGTAAAAACGCCGTGCTTTGATCCGGGGTATGGGTGCCGCAGCCAGCAAAGATCAGAGCGGCCAGCAGTACGGGCAGACAACGCGCGGGTTTAGAACGAAGAAATGTTGACGGTACCATATGTATCCAGTGATATTTTTTTGGCTCAATGCTCAATATTAATTCGGCAATACGGACGAGACAATGAAACAACACGAATCAGCAGATAATTCTCAGGGACAGCTCTATATTGTGCCCACTCCGATAGGAAATCTGTCTGATATCACGCAACGTGCCCTGGAAGTGTTGCAAGCTGTTGATTTAATTGCGGCAGAAGACACCCGTCATACCGGTTTGTTGCTCCAGCATTTTGCGATTAACGCCCGTTTATTTGCGTTGCACGACCATAATGAGCAGCAAAAAGCTGAAACACTTCTGGCGAAATTGAAAGACGGGCAGAACATAGCGCTGGTTTCGGACGCCGGGACGCCGCTTATCAACGATCCAGGCTACCACCTGGTACGCACCTGTCGCGAGGCGAATATCCGCGTGGTCCCGCTGCCGGGGCCGTGTGCGGCGATCGCGGCGCTGAGCGCGGCGGGCTTGCCCTCGGATCGTTTTTGCTACGAAGGCTTCCTGCCCGCCAAATCAAAAGGCCGTCGCGATACGCTGAAGGCGCTGGAAGAAGAGCCGCGCACCATTATCTTTTATGAATCAACGCACCGCCTGCTGGAAAGCCTGGAAGATATCTGTACGGTGCTGGGCGAATCACGCTACGTGGTACTGGCGCGTGAGCTGACCAAAACCTGGGAGTCGATCCACGGCGCACCGATTGGCGAACTGCTGGCGTGGGTGAAAGAGGATGAGAACCGTCGTAAAGGCGAAATGGTGCTGATCGTCGAAGGGTTTAAAGCGCAGGAAGAAGCGCTGCCCGCCGATGCGCTGCGCACCCTGGCGCTATTGCAGGCGGAACTGCCGTTGAAGAAAGCCGCCGCCCTGGCCGCCGAAATTCACGGCGTGAAGAAAAACGCGCTGTATAAATATGCCCTGGAGCAGCAGGGGGAGTAACCGCATGAGCCGCTATCAGCCACCTTTTAGCATAACGCCTGCCATTCTCAATCGGGTTGTCGAGGTCGGAGAGCTACTAGGGCACTGGTCGGCTCAAACTGGTCGGGTTTCACCCCTTTTACGTAAAGAGAATCGCATTCGTACGATTCAGGCCTCGCTGGCAATAGAACACAATAGTCTCAGTACCGAGCAGGTTACCGCCCTGGTGGAGGGAAAGCGTGTCCTGGCACCGGCGAAAGATATTCAGGAAGTCAGGAATGGCATTCTGGCATATGAAAAAATGGCGGAATGGAAAGGTCATCGGCTAATGGATCTGCTTGCGGCTCATCGGATTTTGATGGCGGGGCTGGTGGATAATCCGGGTCAGTTGCGTAGCGGTGATGTGGGGATCTACAGGGATAACAAACTGATCCATATGGCTCCCCCTGCTTCACAAGTCAGACGCCTGATAGACGATTTGTTGCAGTGGATGCAAGTCACCGACCTCCATCCGCTTATTGCGGGAGCTGTTTTTCACTACGAATTTGAATTTATTCATCCATTTACTGATGGTAATGGCCGCATGGGGCGCTTGTGGCAAACATTGATTCTTAGTCAGTGGCGCGCGGAGCTTGCCTGGTTGCCGGTGGAAACGCTGATGCATTATCAGCAGGAGCGGTATTATCAGGTTTTAGGGATGTGCGACAAGCAGAGTGACAGCACGCAGTTTATTGAGTTTATGCTGGATAACATGGTCATCGCTCTGCAAGAGGGAATGGGGCACTCAGCTACGCTGTCGGAAGAAATGTCGGAAGAAATGTCGGAAGAAAAGGTGACGATGTTGACGGCCGTTGAAGAACGGATCCTTCAGCTTCTGACTGGCGAACCGACGCTCACCGCAAAGGTGATGGCTCTGGATATCAATGTTTCCGCCAGAACCGTTGAACGGTATCTGAAGACATTACAGCAGAAAGGGCGATTACAGCGTACGGGGGCGAAGAAAGGGGGAGCCTGGCAAATTCTCTAACCTGCTCACCCTGGCTGATGCCTTATTGCTATACGACGTGCAACTCAATCGCCGTGTGTTGCAATGCATGACGATACTCTTCAGTTATCCCGCTATCGGTAATCACACAGTGGATTTTCTCCATCGGCAGAACCTGGTTGAACCCGCGACGGTTAAATTTGCTGGCGTCCAGCACGGCAACCACTTTATGTGCGGCGGCGGCCATGACGCTGCTGATGGAGTAGCCTTCATTAAAGGTGGTGATGCCGTTGGTGGTGTCGATACCGTCGGCGCCGACAAACATCAGGTCGGCGCTGATGCCCTGGAGCGAACGCTCGGCGATGGTGCCATGCATGGAGTGCGTTTTGTGGCGCACGGTACCGCCGCAAACCACCAGGGTGATATCTTTATTTTCCGACAGAGTGAAGGCCGCGGGCAGACTGTTGGTGATCACCGTAATATTGGTCATGCGCACCAGCGCTTCGGCAATCAGCAGGGTTGTACTGCCGCTATCGAGGATAACCGTCATGCCCTCGCTAATCATCGCCGCGGCGGCCTGGGCAATCCGCTTCTTAGGATCGCTGGCCAGCAAATAACGATCTTCGAGTATGACCTCCAGGTTATCTCCCTCGGTCAAGTTACTGCCCGTTCTGGCGGCACCGCCGTGAAAACGGGTGAGTAACCCTTTTTCTTCCAGCAACCGTAGGTCGGCTCGAATCGTGACTTCGGAGATGCCAAAGAGATTCGAAAGGTCCAGCACCAATACGCTACCCTGCGCGTTGACCATTTCGACGATTTTGTTCCTTCGCTCAAATGAGTTCATATTAATTTGCCTGATAATTAACTGAACTTAGTGTAATCGAAGGGTAACGAAAGGTGAACGATAATTTTCGAAAGGTTATGTGAGCCAGCTCTGATTGCTGGCTCTGGCGGTCATGAGAGCTTAAGCAGAATTTTTCCCTGCATCGGTGCGCCATTGAGCGCCTGGACTTCGCGAGCAAAGCTGTCCGCATCGCCGATATGGGCAATCAGCGGGGCAAGCTGAATACGCTTTTCGGTCAGCAGGCGCGCCGCCGTTTGCCACTCTTCACCCGGCCAGGGTCCGGAGTAGTTCATCCAGCTGCCGATGATACTGAGCTCTTTACGCAGGATGTATCCGAAAGTTGCGGAAGGCAGAGTTAAGTCGTGGTGTAGCGTACCCACCAGCGCCAGCTGCGCGCGCGGTCCGGCAACCTCAATCCCCAGCGCGACCGTTTGTGGCGTTCCGGCGGTTTCAAGGACCAGCTGGTCGAACTGAATCTCTTCCAGTGCCGTCTGAATCTCTTTGCCGCTCATCTCCCTGCTGTTAAAGACACGGGTGGCACCGAGGGTTTTGGCCAGTTCCAGCTTCTGTGGGTTGATATCTATGGCGGTGATGCTTTTGGCTCCCAGTTCACGGGCGCACTGCATTGCCAGCAGGCCAATGGTGCCTGCGCCAATAATAATGACGTTTTTGCCTTCGCAGCCCTGCGCCAGGTGAAAGGCGTGAAGGCCCACGGTAATCGGCTCGATAAACGCGCCGTCGTCAATCGGCATCTGGTCCGGCAGACGGAACAGGTTGGCACGTTTAACGACCACATATTGCGCATTCCCACCTTCGCTGCGCGAGCCGACAAACTGGTACTGCTTGCACAACGAGAAATAGTTGCGTTGACACTGTGGGCAATCAAAGCAGGGGAGCAGTGGCACACAGGCCACAGCATCGCCCGGCTGCAGATCGGTTACCGCAGAACCGTATGATTCAACATAACCGCTGAACTCGTGGCCCAGCGTAATGGGATAGTAGTGTGCGGCGTTGGCAAAAATGCGCGGGATATCAGAACCGCACAATCCGGAGCTGACGACTTTTACCAGCACATCGTTTTCCGTCTGTAGCGTTGGGATTGGGCGTTCTTCAACGCGCACGATCCCCTCAGCATGGATGACCACTGATTGCATAACATTCTCCAGAAATGTCCGGGGGAGCGCGAATGCTCCCCCTTGAGATTAAGAAACGGTGGGGCTTTGTTGCGCTATGGTTGCTTTCTCCGCAGCCGCAAAGTTGCGCGCCCGACGCCACGTCAGCAATACGCCGGCAATATAAATGACGCCGATGACGGCAAAGCCGACCACGTTTTGCCAGGTGAAAAGCTGGATGAGCAGCCAGGTAATCGGCGAACCGCCCTGGTCCATGGAGGCCACCAGACCACCCGCTTTCAGAGCGCCAGCATTAGCCGCCAGTTGGGTATGCAGGCCGATGGTCTGTGTCGCAATCCAGAGCGTAATTCCCATCAGGATGATCCCGGAAATCAGCGTACGGAACAGGTTACCCTGATGCACTGCAACCGCCATGGCCACGAAGAAACCGATGGTGGCCAGGTCACCGAACGGCAGTACCTGGTTGCCCGGTACCACGACCGCAATAAGGATGCTCAGCGGAATGAAGATCAGGCTGGCGGAGACTACCGAGGTGTGACCAAGCAGCAGCGCCGGGTCGAGGCCAATCAGGAAATCCTGTCCACCGAATTTCGCCTGCAGACGTTTACGCGCCTGTTTGGCTATCGGGTTCAGACCATCCATGATCGGTTTGATCACCCGTGGCATCAGCAGCATCACGGCACCGGTTTTGACCGCCAGTTGCAGAATGCCTTTCAGGTCGTAGCCTGCCAGCGCGCCAATGACCAGACCCATCACGAAGCCTACGGTAACCGGTTCACCGAACGGACCGAAGCGTTTCTGGATGTCGTCAGCGCTGAAGTGAATGCGATTCAGGCCGGGGATTTTTTCGATAATCGTATCGACCAGCACCGCGATTGGCCCTAAATATGCCGAACTGCCGTGTGGAATGGCGATACCGTCGAGGCCGAAAAAGTCACGGGTATCTTTCGCAAACCAGTCGCCGAGTTTGTAAACGAAAGCCGCGTGTACCACGACGCCGAGAATACCAATCCAGTAAGAACCGGTGGCGATATGCAGCATCGCGCCGGTAAAGGTCATATGCCAGATATTCCAGATATCGACGTTCACGACGCGGGTCATTCGGGTGACCAGCATGATGATATTGACCGCGATAGCGATAGGTATCGCCACCAGCGCGATTTGCGATGCCCAGGTCATCGGGGACGACCCTGGCCAGCCAATATCAATCACGTGCAGGTTAATCTGGAAATGTTCAGCCATTGCTTTCGCGGCGGGGCCGATAGAGTCGAGCATCAGACCGATGACCAGGCCGATACCGACGAAGCCAATCCCGATGTGCAGACCTGATTTAAAGCAATCCCCGAGCTTCATCCCCAGCAGTTTGGAGAAGATAATGATCACGATCGGCAGCATGACCGTCGGACCAAGATCGAGGATATAGCGCATGATTTCGCTAAACATGGACGTTACTCCGCAAGGATGTTCAGGATTTTTTGCTGCAGCTCTTCAATACCTACCCCGGAAATGAAAGGCATGCCGTGCACTACCGGAATGTCGCCAAAGGTTCTGTCGACCCGGGCGGTGGTACAGATGAGGTGGGCGCCGTCCATATAGGTTTCGATTTCATTCACGCGACACTGCACCAGGTCCAGCTCGATGTTGTGGTCTGCGCACAGGTCTTTGATCTCTTCTGCGGCCATGGTGGAGGTGGCAACGGCGCCACCACAGGCTACGATGACTTTACGTTTCATAGGGTACCCCTTTTATTATCAGTATTTTATAAAGCCTGAACGCTGGGTTCTGACTCAAGGATCGCGTGCTGAAACAGCGCTGGCAGCTGTGCTTCCGGGGCCGCCAGTAATGCTTCAAGCGTGGTCGGGTTTTGTAGCTCACTAAATAACCGGCGCAGCAGTTGGAGCTGTGCGGTCGGATTTTCAACAATCAGCGCGATAATCAGCGAAACGTCGATGTCACCGTCGTCATCTGCACGCTGGAAGGGAACCGGGCTATCCGGTCGAATCAAATAGATCGCCGGAGACCTGGCGTGCACCGCCTCGCAGTGAGGAATCGCCACCGCATGCTGCTCCAGCGCGATGCCGGTGGGGAAGGTTGCTTCTCGTTCGAGCAGCGCCAGCGGGTAGCTATCGTGCACCACGCCGCGTGCCAGCATCTCTTCGCCAATGTGCTCCAGCGCCTGCTGGCTGGAACTAAAATGAATGCCGGTACGCACAAATAATTGACTCATAAATCCTCTTTGCTTCAGGCGATTTCAGATGAACAGCCGTAACGGTAAGCACGCAGCACATCCTGAATCTTGTCGAGGATGAGATCGTGCGGCGCGGCGGCGAGTTGGTTTAACGACAGTCGTTCAAACTGCACCGGCATATACTGGCTGATAAGGCCCAGCGGCAGTTTAGTCTCGGTCAGGTTTGCAATTAATTTCTCAACACTTTGACGGATTCGCGGATGCGGCCAGTAGTAGCGAATGCGATCGGACAGGCTGAAGTGGATATCCACCATGGCCTGGCTCCAGGTCGGGCGGTAGTACTTCTTCCAGTAACCCGGTTCGTTAAGCATCACTTCGTCAATCACTTCCATTACCCGGCTGCGGGACTCCGGAGCGACCAGTTCATTCTCCATTTGGGCGAGGGCGAAAATGGCTTCGCGTAAGGCGAAGGTCAACGCCGGTCCGACTTTCAGGATGGCGTAGTGATCGCGGACCAGCGCACGATAGGCCTGACGTGATTGATAGTCCGTGGAGTGCGCTTCGTAGACCATTGGCGTGCGTTCAATCCACGCGGACAGGTCTTTGGCGGCTTCCGGCTGATAATGGATGATTTGCGTATGATCAAACTCGACGCCAGGCTGCACCACGATTGCAATAACCCGCTCCAGAGCCGCTTCCAGGCCCAGCTTACGGAATGCTCCTTCGTGAGTTTCCAGCGTGGCTGCCGCATCCTGTGCGCGGGTTACGTGGACGCTGCCAATTGTGCTGGCTTCACCGCCCGGTACCGGGACTTCGGTGCCGATTACGTAGGTCAGATGGCGTTTCAGTTCGTCACTTGCCGTCTCTTCTGCGGCCTGGCACAGACGGGCCGCACGTTCGGCGACGACGGCGGGGTCCAGCGGCACCGGGTCATCGGCACAGGACATCGAGGCATCAAGATGGATTTTGCTGAAGCCGGCGGCGACATAGGCTTTTATCAGATCGACCGATTTCTCCATCGCATCGGCAGCAGGCTCGCCTTGCCAGCAGTTTGGACCAAGGTGATCGCCGCCGAGAATGATACGCTCTGACGGAAAGCCGACATGTTGGGCGATGTTATTCACGAAATCACGAAAGTCTGCAGGCTGCATACCGGTGTAGCCGCCAAACTGGTTAACCTGGTTAGATGTCGCTTCGATCAGGACCTTGTTGTTGGTATGCAGATCGAAACGTAACGCCGCTTCAATAACCAGCGGATGTGCGGAACAAACTGAACAGATGCCGATGTGTTCGCCTGCTTTGTGGCGGGAAATAATTTCTTTCATTTTAATCCTCCGTTTCCTTTCGAATATATTCGTTATGTTTTGTTTGTGTCGCAAACTCCTTTGTTTTGATTTGTGATCTAACCCGAAAAAAAGAAAGATAAAACGTAATGTTGCGAAAGTTACGGATAAAAAAACGCTCTGGCGACGACGGCAGAGCGTTGTTAATTGATTGAAATTCAACTGAATATTCGTGAAAGCCAGCTTCGTTTGGGCTTTTCAACTGGCTGAACGGTTTGCCGGGGTTGAGCGGCGATTTCACCCAATCCGGCATTAAAGGCATCACTAATGGCATCCAGCGCCTGGTGGGCATCTTCTCCGCTGGCCATAAAGTGCAGACGGTGCCCCTGTTTTGCGCCGAGAGAGACTACCCGCATCAGGTTTTTGGCATCGACAATGGCGGAACGTGTGTCGAGATTCTCCACCCGAATTTGTGATTGCCACTGTTTCACCGCTTTTACCAACACGGCACTTGGCCGGGCGTGCAGCCCGTGGGGATTGCGCAGGGTAAACGTCGCCTCTTCGTCAAACTCGGGGGGCGGCACGATTTCCTCCCCTTCGGCGGGAAAAATATGACCCGCCAGAATGTCCAGCACCGCCTGTGGGCTCTCGGCGCGCGATAGCGCGCCAGGTACCCGATCGTCACTCAGGGAGTGCGTGAGCTGGCGCAGAATATCGAGGTGTTCATTATCCTGGGCGGCGATGCCGACAATCAGATAGGCCGTCTGCTCCTCTCCCCAGTCCACCCCCTGCGGGCAGGCCAGCACCTTCACGCCGGTTTTCGATACCGCATCGCGGCTCTGCGGCGTACCGTGGGGAATGGCAATACCGTTACCGAGATAGGTGCTGATTTGCCCTTCGCGATCGCGCATACCGTTCAGATAGGCGGGGGTGGTATGCCCGGCTTCGGTTAAACGCCTGACGACGTGCTGCAGCGCCTCATCTTTCGTTTTGACCTCATGGTCGAAATAGATATCTGCGGAAGTCAGTTGCATAACATGTTCCTTATTTAATGGCTCCGGCAAGGGCCGTCGCTTCCTGGGTCCGTTTTTGCCATAGTCTCCAGCAACCCAGCATGACTGCCCCGCAGGCGGAACCCGCGAGAATACACAACACCCACATCAGCGGCTTGCTCACCAGCGGCAGGATCAGGAATCCACCGTGCGGCGCAGGAACCTGAATATGCAGGCTATAGCTCAGCACTGCTGAAATGGATGAAGCAATCATCATCATAGGAATGACGCGTAAAGGGTCTTTGGCTGCGAAGGGAATGGCGCCTTCAGTGATATGGGTACAACCGAGGATGTAGTTGACCATCCCGGCGGCGCGCTCTTCTTCACTGAATCCTTTCGGGAAAAAGGTGGTGGCAAGGGCAATCACCAGCGGTGGCGTGATACAAGCAGCGGAAACGCCGGCCATGAAGAAGTAGTTACCCTGGCCAAGCAGCAGGGTGCCGGTGACATAGGCGGCTTTATTCACCGGGCCACCGAAGTCAAAGGAGCACATCGCGCCGACCACGATACCCAACAGAATTGGGTTCGCTTCCTGCAATGAGCTCAACCAGTTCATCATGGCATTGTTGATGGCGGCGACCGGTTGTCCCAGCAGTACCATCATCACGCCAATCACCAGCACGCCAACGAGCGGCATAATGAAGATAGACTTCAGGCCCTCATACTGACGCGGCAGACCGTTGAGCATATTGCGGATGAGCAACATAAAGTAACCGGCGGCGAAGCCGGCGATAATCCCGCCGAGAAAGCCAGCTCCAGTCGCGTTGGCCAGCAGTCCGCCAACGAAGCCGGCCACCATCCCGGGGCGCCCGGAGATAGACCAGGCAATATAGGCGGTGAATATCGGTACCATGATGGAGAAGGCCTGCTGACCTACTTTCATCAAGGTAGCGGCGATAACATTGTATTGTGGTGAATTGGGGTCGGCGGAGTAGATGCCCCATAAGAAGGAGATGGCAATCAAAATCCCTCCGGCGACGACAAACGGCAGCATGTTAGACACGCCGCTCATCAGGTGCTTATAGACCTGGCGACCGAAAGATTCTTGCTCGTATTTCTCCGTCGACTCCTGAGAAGACGATATACCCTGACGAAGCGTCGCCTGACCGTTGATCACTTTATTAATTAAATCGGCCGGATGATGAATGGCCTCTTTTACCGGAACTTCAATTACCGGAAGACCATTAAAACGCTCAACATTAACATCTTTATCTGCGGCGATAATCACGCCGTAAATATTTTTGAGATCTTCTGGGGTAATGGCGTTTTCAACGCCAGAAGCCCCATTGGTTTCAACTTTAATATCGATATTTAATTTCTTTGCTGCGGTTTTTAAGGCTTCTTCAGCCATAAACGTATGGGCAATACCTGTAGGGCAGCCGGTAACTGCTATAATTTTTTTCATAATCGGACCTTTATAATTGGACGACCTGAATTTGCTGTAATAATTCTTCTGTGCGTTGTAACGTTCCTAATCCAGCGGATGCAGCAACATCAGCCCCGGTCGCACTGGCTAATGCCAGCGCATGAGCGACATCTTCTTTGTTAAGCCAGCGACTGAGAAAAGCGCCCAGCGCGGCATCACCGGCACAGGCCGAGCTCACCAGCTCAATTTTTGGTGCGGAGCAGAACCATACCCCTTTACCGTTAGAGAAATAGAGCCCTTCAGCCCCCATGGTCAGCAGCACGTTGCGGGCGCCCAACTGGTGAAGCGTATACATCGCCGCCTCTGCCTGTTGATGGTTGCTGACCTCCAGGTCAAAGATTTCCCTCAGTTCATCATTGTTGGGTTTGATCAGTAACGGCTGTAATTCCAGGAGCTGGCGCAGGATCGGATGGCTGATATCGAGAATAACTTCACACCCTTTCTGCTGGCATAGTTCGATTATTTCACCATAAAACCGGCTTTCCATTCCTGGCGGTAAACTGCCACTGATCACTAAATAATCTCCAGGCGCGACGCATTGCAGGTGATAAATAATCTGCTGCTTGCAGTCATCATCAATTTTTGCACCGGGGTTAACAAGCTTGTATTCTTCCGCTCCATCATTAATAAATATATTAATTCGGGTAGGTTCTGAGACCCATGCCGGCGTCACTTTAATTTTCTTCTGACGTAGCTCTTCAACAATATAGCGACCCGTAAAACCACCGAAAATTCCCATAACATGGGTGGGTTGCTGATAATGATTTAATATCAGAGAGACGTTGACCCCTTTGCCATTTGGGCAATATTCCGTGCGCTGGGTTCGATTAACCACAGAAGGCCGCAACGGATCGCAAAAGATATTCATATCGATCGCTGTATTGAGAGTCAGGGTATGGATCACGACATTGCTCCTTTGATCCGAAAGTTACAGTTGGCCTTCGCAGCCGCAAACGTGAATGACTTTACGCACAACATCTTTCATCGCCGCTTTAGCCGGCTTCATGTAATGGCGGGGATCGTTGGCGCCTGGGTTTTCCGCGAAGTACTGTTTCAACGCATCAGAAAAGGCGATTTTCAGTTCTGTGGCGACATTGACTTTACAGACGCCCAGCGAGATTGCCCGGCGGATATCGCTATCCGGAAGGCCTGATGCGCCATGTAATACCAGCGGCACGTCAACACAATCGCGTATGGCGGCAAGGCGCTCAAAATCGAGTTTCGGTTCCGCAGCGTACAGACCGTGTGCCGTACCGATAGCCACTGCCAGCGAGTCGATGCCGGTACGCGCTACAAATTCGCGAGCCTGCTCCGGGTTGGTATACAGCGCATCTTTGGCATCAACAACCAGATCGTCTTCCACGCCACCCAGACGGCCGAGTTCGGCTTCTACACTGGCATCATAGCGGTGGCTCAGTTCGACCACGCTCTTGACCAACGCCACGTTTTCTTCAAAAGGAGAGTGTGAACCATCGATCATGACGGAGCGGATCCCGGCCTGCACTTTACGAGTGATATCGCCGAGATCTTCATGGTGATCGAGATGCACCGCCAGCGGTAGATCCCAGAGTTTTGCCAGATCGCGAGCGATCGCCACGACATTACCAGTTCCCGCATAGCTGTAGGTACCAGGGGTACCGGCAAGGATCAGAGGGGAACGTAGTTCCGCAGCCGTTTCAACCACAACCTGCATCGTCTCGAGGTTGTGAATGTTAAAGGCTGGCACGGCGTAGCCGAGGCGTTGGGCTTTCGACAGCATATTTTTCGTGGAGATGATGTACATTTATACCTCTATTTTCATATTGTAAGTTAATGTATTTATTTAACCTTCGTTTTGAAAGTAATGTAGCGATCGTCTCGGCGAATTGTTGTGATCAACTGCACACAACAATCATATTTGTTTAAAAATGAAAGTTATAAGCTCTTGTTTGTTTTCTTTTTTAAAAGTATCTTAAACGGGCTGGTTGTTTTTAATTTGTTGAATTTAATGGTTTTAATTTTCAATGTAGTGCCTTATGGCAGCGTGGCGTTTGACAATGTGATGGGGAAATTTAAAAATGAAAGTTATTCCTGGAGATCATTAAGAAGGCGCAACACTGTGGCAAAACCGTCAACCAGCCTGCTGAAAAGGCGTTTAGACATCGCGGAGATCGTGCGCAAAAACGGAGAGATTAAGGTCGATGATCTGGCTGAAATGCTGGCTGTCTCCGGGGTGACGATTCGTAACGATCTGAATTACCTCGAACAGCAGGGTTACCTGAAACGTTCTTTTGGCGGCGCAATATATACGTCTCAGGCAGGAGCTCCGGTCGCCCGGACTCCGGAAACCTCAGTGATAACCGATAAGGCGCTGGAAACTGAAATGGCTCGCCAGATTGCCGCGCAAATCGAAGATAGCGAGACGCTGTTTCTGGGGCAGGGATCTATCTTACGCAAAGTGATCCCCTTCCTTGCAGGTTATGACGAACTCTGCCTGCTATTAAACGATCTGGCGCATGTGCCACTGGCACAGGAGTTTCTGAATGGTGAAACCGTGCTGCTTGGCGGCGTGCTGGGGAATACCGGCAAAATAGTTGAAGGCGAGCTGGCGTTGAGTGCGCTGGGCCATTATCGCCCTTCACGCGCGTTGATTGCCGTCGACCATATTGCCGACGATGGCACCTTAAGCGTCAGACAAGAGGCCAGCGCCCGTCTGCTGAGTGAAGCGGTGACTCAAAGTGAGCGGGTTATTGCGGTGGTGGCGAACCGTCCGGTTTATGGTGACAAGCGTTACGCGATTGGTGAATTACGGCAGATGAGCGGCATCGTGACGCCACAGGTGGTGGCGGCGGAATATCATTCCCGTCTTCTCGCGGCCGGACTGACTAACAGCTATACCAATAATGAGTGCCTGACATGGCTCAACCCTGCTTTGCAAAAGGCAAAGTGAAGGAGTGGTGATGAACGTGACCATTTGCACCATCGGCGAACTGCTGGTGGAGTTTCTGGCGAAAGAAGAGAACCAGGGGTTTTCTCGCCCGGGAGAGTTTTGGGGGCCATATCCCAGCGGTGCGCCGGCAATTTTTGCCGACCAGGTAGCCAGGCTGGGTTTTGGTTCAGTTCTTTTTAGCTGCGTGGGTAATGATGCATTTGGTGAAATGAATATCGCGCGGCTGGATGCTGATGGCGTTAACGTCAACGGTATCGCCATACTGCAAAAAGCAACGACCGGCAGCGCTTTTGTCAGCTATCGGAGCCAGGCGCAGCGCGATTTTATTTTTAATCTGCCGAACAGCGCCTGTGGCTTGTTAACCGCCGACCATATTGATGACCACCTGCTTAACCAGTGCAACCATTTTCATATTATGGGTTCATCACTGTTTTCGTTTCGCATGATCGATGCGATGCGCAAAGCGATAGAAAATATCAAAGCGCGCAACGGGACGGTGTCGTTCGATCCGAATATCCGTAAAGAGATGCTCAACATTCCTGAAATGTCGCAAGCCTTTGAATATATTCTTGATTACACAGATATCTTTCTGCCAAGCGACGGCGAACTGGATTACTTTGGTCTCAATCCAGGACGGGATGAACAGGTGCTGGTGGATAAACTGCAAAAGCGCGGCGTAAAGCATGTGGTGATTAAACGCGGCCCGCGTGGCGCGAGCTATTTCAGCGCTGAGGAAACGCATCATGTTGCCGGATTTAATGTTCCGGTAGTGGATCCAACGGGAGCGGGCGACTGCTTTGGAGCGACTTTCGTCAGCCTGTTCCTGTCAGGTGCATCGCCGCAGGAGGCGCTGAGGTGGGCCAACGCCAGCGGTTCTCTGGCGATAGCCCAACGCGGGCCAATGGAAGGGACTTCAACAAAGATGCAGATAGAGGCCTTTCTCAACGACCATCAATAAGATGGGGGATCCCGCTCGACATGCTTCGAGCGGGAGAGAGGCTTTCAGTTAATCAGGTCACCGGCGCCGGGTTAAACACCGCCAGCTGATTATGCAGGCCCCAGCGGTCAGAGAAGGTCTTCTTGCGACCGCTCGCCACATCAAGAATAAACTCAAACAGCTTCAGGCCGACATCTTCGATGGTCTCTTCGCCGGTGGCGATGGTCCCGGCGTTGATGTCCATTAAGTCATACCAGCGGTTTGCCAGCTCGGTGCGGGTCGCCATCTTAATGACCGGTACCGCCACCAGACCGTATGGTGTGCCGCGCCCGGTGGTAAACACCTGCACGGTAATTCCCGATGCCACCTGCTGGGTGCCGCAGACAAAATCGCTGGCCGGGGTGGCGGCGAAGATCAGGCCGCGTTTCGTCGGGCGCTGGCCCGGAGACAACACTTCCGCAATCGCGCTTTTACCCGATTTGGCGATAGAGCCCAGCGCTTTTTCCACCACGTTCGCCAGACCGCCTTTTTTATTGCCCGGAGAAGGGTTGGCGCTGCGGTCGGTTTTCCCCTGGTCGAGGTAGTTATCGTACCAGGCCATCTCTTCGAGCAGACGCTTGCCGACCTCTTCGTTGATCGCCCTCGGCGTCAGCAGATGAATGGCGTCGCGAACTTCGGTGACTTCAGAGAACATGACGGTTGCGCCGCAGCGAACCAACAGATCGGAGGCATAGCCTACGGCCGGGTTGGCGGTCACGCCGGAGAAGGCATCGCTGCCGCCACACTGCATGCCGACCACCAGTTCAGAAGCCGGACAGGTTTCGCGCTGACGGGCGTTCAGTTTCGCCAGATGACGCTCGGCGACCTGCAGGATATCTTCCACCATCGATTCAAAACCGACGTGATGCTCGTCCTGTAAGCGCACGATGCTGGCGCTGTCGACGGCAATCGGTTGAACATCCTCGGTTCCTTGCAGCAGACGTTCTGGCTGGAGTTTTTCACAGCCCAGACCCACCACCATCACTTCGCCGCCAAAGTTTGGGTTCAGCGAAATATTATGGATGGTGCGGATAGGGATCACCGCGGCGGGGGCGTTAATCGCGACGCCGCAGCCATACAGGTGGTTAAGGCCAACCACGCCATCGACATTCGGATATTTTGGCAGCAGATCACGTTCAATAATTTTCACGACATAATCCACAACCCCAGCTACGCAGTGAACGCTGGTGGTGATCCCCAGCAGGTTCTTGGTGCCGACGCTGCCATCCGCATTGCGGTACCCCTCGAAGGTGTAGCCGGTAAGCGGCGGAAGGGGCTCCGGCACTCTTGTTGCCAGTGGTAGCGTGTTTAATGGCGGCGCGCTCGGGAGCTCAACCATGGATTCGTCAATCCAGCTGCCGCGTGCGATATCGCGTACGGCGTAACCGATCACCTCGCCGTAGCGGATGATTTCGCCGTGTGCGGGAATATCGACCAGCGCCACTTTGTGACCTTGCGGGATATGCTCGATCAACGTCAGCCCATCAGGGAAACGCGTTCCGGCCGTTAAACCTCGATCGTTAACAATAATCGCCACATTATCGGTATCGTGTACTTTTATATAAAACGCCGTCGGCGATTCTTGTCTAATTTCAATGTCAGCCATTGTCCAGTATTCTCCAGCAAGGTGCGAATAATTAAATAGAGCGGTTATTCAAAGGGTGCCACTGTGATTTGTTAAATAAAGAATGTCAGGTGTTCAGGATTTAAAATGTGATCTAAATCACTCATTGTGGCGAGAGCCAACCCGACAACAAGGGAAAACGCCGGAACTGTGCATCAGCGCCCATTTGTTATTGCACTTGCACAGTAATAACTGGTTTTTATCGTTGTTTATGGGTTATATGCACAGTGTTCAATGAGCACCGGCTGATTATACTGAATCATGCTTGCAATGCACCGGATGAGTAAATCGAGGAAGTTTAATATCGATTTCTGAATAATTAAAAAACCACACCAAAAATAAATAATGGTAGGTGTGCTGTACCTGAGGAATATTAAATGAGTCTGGATGCAACGATAGAACAAAGAAAAGGTATACCAACCCGGTATTTAATTCTACTTATTATATTTATTGTTACCGCCGTTAACTATGCCGACCGTGCAACATTATCTATTGCCGGGACGGAAGTGGCGAAAGAGCTGCAGCTCAGCGCCGTCTCAATGGGCTATATTTTCTCCGCTTTTGGCTGGGCCTACCTGCTGATGCAGATCCCCGGTGGCTGGCTGCTGGATAAATTCGGCTCGAAGAAAGTCTACACCTACAGCCTGTTCTTCTGGTCACTGTTCACCTTCCTGCAGGGCTTTGTGGATATGTTCCCGCTGGCCTGGGCGGGTATCTCCATGTTTATCATGCGTTTTATGCTGGGCTTCTCGGAAGCGCCTTCCTTCCCGGCAAACGCCCGTATCGTAGCGGCCTGGTTCCCGACCAAAGAACGCGGCACCGCTTCGGCTATCTTTAACTCCGCGCAGTACTTTTCCCTCGCGCTGTTCTCACCGCTGCTGGGCTGGCTGACGTTTGCCTGGGGCTGGGAGCATGTCTTTACCGTGATGGGCGCTATCGGCTTCGTACTGACCGGTCTGTGGGTCAAGCTGATCCATAACCCGACCGACCACCCGCGTATGAGTAAAGAAGAGCTGAAGTTCATCTCCGACAACGGCGCAGTGGTCGATATGGACCATAAAAAGCCGGGCAGCGCGGCGGCCAGCGGTCCTAAACTTCACTATATCAAGCAGCTGTTGAGCAACCGCATGATGCTGGGCGTGTTCTTCGGCCAATATTTTATCAACACCATCACCTGGTTCTTCCTCACCTGGTTCCCGATTTACCTGGTGCAGGAAAAAGGGATGTCGATTCTGAAAGTGGGCCTGGTGGCCTCAATCCCGGCGCTGTGTGGTTTTGCCGGGGGCGTACTGGGTGGCGTGTTCTCTGACGCTTTGATTAAACGCGGTTTTTCTCTCACCGTGGCGCGTAAATTGCCGATTGTTCTCGGCATGCTGCTGGCCTCAACCATTATTCTGTGTAACTACACCGATAACACCGCGCTGGTCGTGACGTTAATGGCGCTGGCGTTCTTTGGTAAAGGGTTTGGCGCACTCGGCTGGCCGGTGATTTCGGATACCGCGCCAAAAGAGATCGTCGGTCTGTGCGGTGGGGTCTTCAACGTCTTCGGCAACGTTGCCTCCATTGTGACCCCGCTGGTTATCGGTTACCTGGTGAGCGAGCTGCACTCATTCAACGCTGCGCTGGTCTTCGTCGGCTGTTCGGCTCTGATGGCGATGGTTTGCTATCTGTTTATTGTCGGCGACATCAAGCGTATGGAACTGCAGAAATAATTAACGGTTAAGTGACAAGGTATAAGCGATGAACAACGATATCTTCCCGAACAAATTTAAGGCTGCTCTGGCGGCACATCAGATTCAGATTGGCTGCTGGTCGGCGCTGACCAGCCCGATTAGCACCGAAGTGTTAGGCCTGGCCGGTTTCGATTGGCTGGTGCTGGACGGTGAACATGCGCCGAACGACATCTCAACCTTTATCCCTCAGCTGATGGCGCTGAAAGGCAGCACCAGCGCGCCAGTGGTGCGTGTACCGACCAACGAGCCGGTCAATATTAAGCGCCTGCTGGATATCGGTTTCTATAACTTCCTGATCCCGTTCGTTGAGAGCAAAGAAGAGGCGGTCAATGCGGTGGCTTCCACCCGCTATCCGCCAGAAGGCATCCGCGGCGTGTCCGTGTCGCACCGCGCCAATATGTTTGGCACCGTGCCGGATTACTTCGCGCAATCGAACAAAAACATCACCATCCTGGTGCAAATCGAGAGCCAGCAAGGGGTGGATAACGTGGATGCGATTGCCGCCACCGACGGCGTCGACGGTATTTTTGTCGGCCCAAGCGATCTGGCTGCTGCCTTAGGTCATCTGGGCAACGCGTCGCATCCGGAAGTGCAGAAAGCTATCCAGCACATCTTCGCCAGTGCGAAAAAGCACGGTAAGCCTGGCGGGATTCTGGCACCGGTAGAGGCGGATGCACGCCGTTATCTGGAGTGGGGCGCAACATTTGTGGCCGTCGGCAGCGACCTTGGCGTATTCCGCTCGGCGACGCAGAAATTAGCTGATTCCTTTAAAAAATAATCACCATCGATACGAGAGAGATAACGTTATGACAATGAAAGTTGGTTTTATTGGCCTGGGCATCATGGGTAAACCAATGAGTAAAAACCTCCTGAAGGCGGGTTACTCGTTGGTGGTTACCGACCGCAATATGGAAGCGATTGCCGACGTGATTGCTGCAGGTGCTGAAACCGCCACCTCGGCGAAGGCGATTGCTGAACAGTGTGACGTGATCATCACCATGCTGCCGAACTCACCGCACGTCAAAGAGGTGGCGCTGGGTGAAGGCGGCATTATCGAAGGCGCGAAGCCGGGTACGGTGCTGATCGACATGAGCTCAATTGCTCCGCTGGCAAGTCGCGAAATCAGCGATGCCCTGAAGGCCAAAGGCGTGGATATGCTCGATGCGCCGGTCAGCGGCGGTGAACCGAAGGCCATCGACGGCACCTTGTCAGTGATGGTGGGCGGCGATAAAGCGATTTTTGACAAGTATTACGACCTGCTGAAAGCCATGGCGGGCTCCGTGGTGCACACCGGCGATATTGGCGCGGGCAACGTGACCAAGCTGGCCAATCAGGTGATTGTGGCGCTGAACATTGCCGCGATGTCTGAAGCACTGACCCTGGCGACGAAAGCCGGCGTTAACCCGGACCTGGTGTATCAGGCCATTCGCGGCGGCCTGGCCGGCAGCACCGTGCTGGATGCCAAAGCGCCGATGGTGATGGATCGCAACTTCAAACCGGGTTTCCGTATCGATCTGCATATCAAAGATCTGGCGAATGCGCTGGATACCTCCCATGGGGTGGGCGCACAGCTGCCGCTGACCGCGGCGGTGATGGAGATGATGCAGGCGCTGCGTGCCGACGGTCTGGGTACCGCCGACCATAGCGCACTTGCGTGCTACTACGAAAAACTGGCGAAAGTGGAAGTCACTCGCTAACAAGAAGGGCGCGGGCGCGCGCCCTGTAATTCTTGCCTTGCGCGGCACTGTCAGGCTACATAACTATGAAAATCGTAATCGCCCCAGACTCTTATAAAGAAAGCCTCTCGGCGACTGAGGTTGCACAGGCTATTGAAAAAGGTTTTCGGGAAATTTTCCCCGATGCGCAGTACGTGAAGGTTCCTCTTGCCGACGGCGGCGAGGGTACCGTTGAAGCGATGATCGCCGCGACCCAGGGAACCGAGATGAGCGCCTGTGTGACGGGGCCATTAGGGGTTCCTGTTGATGCCTGCTGGGGGCTTTCCGGCGACGGTAACACGGCGTTTATTGAAATGGCGGCGGCCAGTGGCCTGGCGCTGGTGCCACCGGCGCAGCGCAATCCGTTATTGACGACGTCACGTGGTACCGGTGAACTGATTTTGCAGGCGCTGGATCACGGGGCGAAAAATATCATTATTGGCATTGGCGGTAGCGCGACTAATGACGGTGGCGCGGGGATGGTGCAGGCGCTGGGCGCGCGTCTGTGCGATGCCGAAGGTGCCGAAATTGGCCACGGCGGCGGCAGCCTGTGCCATCTCAATTCGATCGACGTTTCCGGGCTTGATGCCCGACTGCAGGAGTGCGCGATCCGCGTGGCCTGCGATGTGACCAACCCGCTGATCGGTGAGCGCGGTGCATCGCGGATATTTGGGCCACAGAAAGGGGCGACCGAAGCGATGATCCGCGAGCTGGACGATAATCTGGCGCATTACGCGCAGATCATTCAGGCCGACCTGCAGGTGGATGTGAAGCAGGTGGCGGGCGCCGGGGCCGCCGGTGGGATGGGCGCGGCGTTGATGGCGTTCCTGCATGCCGAATTACGCAGTGGGATCGAGATAGTGACCCAGGCGTTGAATCTGGAAGAGCATATCCTCGATTGTTCACTGGTGGTGACCGGCGAAGGCCGGCTGGATAGCCAGAGTATTAATGGCAAGGTGCCGGTTGGCGTGGCGAGCGTCGCGAAAAAATACCATAAGCCGGTGATTGGTATTGCTGGCAGCCTGACCAGCGATGTGGGCATCGTTCACCAGCATGGTATTGATGCGGTGTTCAGCGTGCTGACCGGTATAACGACGCTGGAAGAGGCATTTCGCGGTGCGTCGGACAATATTTACCATGCGTCGCGGAATATTGCGGCGACATTGCAGGTGGGGATGGCGACGGAGGGATGACAACCGGGTGCAAACCTTCTATACTGCGCGCCGAAGCTGACCAGACAGTCGCCGCTTCGTCGTCGTCCTCTTCGGAGGAGACAGGCGGAGGGGAGGAAAGTCCGGGCTCCATAGGGCAGGGTGCCAGGTAACGCCTGGGGGGCGCAAGCCCACGACCAGTGCAACAGAGAGCAAACCGCCGATGGCCCACGCAAGTGGGATCAGGTAAGGGTGAAAGGGTGCGGTAAGAGCGCACCGCGCGTCTGGTAACAGTTCGCGGCACGGTAAACTCCACCCGGAGCAAGGCCAAATAGGGGTTCATAAGGTACGGCCCGTACTGAACCCGGGTAGGCTGCTTGAGCCAGTGAGCGATTGCTGGCCTAGATGAATGACTGTCCACGACAGAACCCGGCTTAACGGTCA
The DNA here is from genome assembly GCF_003752615.1 of Klebsiella sp. BIGb0399. Classification (NCBI taxonomy): domain Bacteria; kingdom Pseudomonadati; phylum Pseudomonadota; class Gammaproteobacteria; order Enterobacterales; family Enterobacteriaceae; genus Klebsiella; species Klebsiella sp. BIGb0399. The sequence goes on from NZ_RKHT01000007.1 coordinate 130,343, forward strand.
GCTTCACCATTCAAAGAAAACCCCGCCTCGGCGGGGTTTTTGCTTTCTGAACAGCGGGAAAGATGAATGACTGTCCACGACGCTATACCCAAAAGCAAGCGGCTTAACGGTCAGCTTCACCATTCAAAGAAAACCCCGCTTCGGCGGGGTTTTTGCTTTCTGAACAGCGGGAAAGATGAATGACTGTCCACGACGCTATACCCAAAAGAAAGCGGCTTAACGGTCAGCTTCACCATTCAAAGAAAACCCCGCCTCGGCGGGGTTTTTGCTTTCTGATGTCAGGTAAACGATGTCAGGTGGATAAAAGCAGAGGAATGACTGTCCACGACGCTATACCCAAAAGCAAGCGGCTTAACGGCCAGCTTCACCATTCAAAGAAAACCCCGCCTCGGCGGGGTTTTTGCTTTCTGAACAGCGGGAAAGATGAATGACTGTCCACGACGCTATACCCAAAAGCAAGCGGCTTAACGGTCAGTTTCACCATTCAAAGAAAATCCCGCCTCGGCGGGGTTTTTGCTTTAACGGACACATGCAACCATTCACACTAAATCGCTCCGGCTGCTTTTTTTATATTTCCCAAATATTCACCCGCACCAGCCAATGTATAAATTTAAACGTTTTTTTGGCTGTGTTTGACGGAACTCTCGGCGATACTGTCAGAATAAGTGTTGGTCTGTTCTATCCGTTGTGCGCAATGATTTCTGGGATGAATTCTGCCGTATTACCGGTTAATGGATAGTATTTTTATTCTTTGCTGCCCGGCAGGAGCGTGGATGATATGAAAAATTTTGTTTTATTTCCACAAGTAAAATTTGCCATAGAATGGTTGAAAGGTCATGGCGATACTATTTTTCAATTCGGCTGGAATATTGCTGCGGCAATAATACTGCTGTTTGTCGGGAAGATAATATCGAAACTATTATCCAAGGCTATTGAAAAAATTCTGGTGCGGCGAAATGTCGACGCCACGGTGGTGCATTTCTTTGCGGCAATTGTTCGTTATATCACCATGGCATTTGCGATCGTGGCGGCCCTGGGGCGGGTCGGGATTGAAACCTCATCCATCATCGCCGTCATTGGTGCCGCTGGCTTAGCGATTGGCCTGGCGCTGCAGGGTTCACTCTCAAACTTTGCCGCCGGCGTGCTGCTGGTGACGCTGCGTCCTTTCCGTGCCGGTAATTTTGTTGAAGTAGGCGCCGTCTCCGGGGTCGTACAAACGGTGCATGTCTTCTCGACAACCTTGTTGACGGTAGATAACAAAGAAGTGGTGATTCCCAACGGAAAAATTATTGCCGACAGTATCGTCAACTATTCACGTCACCCGTGGCGGCGTATCGATCTGCTATTAGGCGTGGCTTACCAAAGCCGTATCAGTGAAGTGAAAACGGTTATTCAGGATATTATTGATAATGAACGGCGAATCGATAAATCCCGCGGCACCACGGTACGGCTTATTGAGCTTGGACCGTCAACGCTGAATTTCACCGTGCGCGTGTGGGTGAAAAACAGTGAATACTGGGATACCTATTTCGACTTGCTGGAAAATATTAAAGACTCGTTAGATGAGCACCAGATCCTGTTGCCAGGGCCACGCATGGACGTGCGTTTGATGAGTCCGGCGGGGAATCCACTGATCCAGCCCCACGGCTAGACCTGGCGACACAATCGGCCCCTTCTGGGGCCGAATCTAGTGTATCAGGCGGCGTTTTCTTCATCCTGAAGCCGCGTGGCGGCTTCTGCAACGATAGCTTCCAGCTCACTGAGCATCTCGTCATAGCCAAAACTGGCGACCTTCGGTACGTCTTGCTGCAGAGGTTGAGACGACGGTACGGCTTTTACGGCTTTCTTCTTATGCTTACTCACTGACAGACTCCATCACTCCTGTAATTACACTGGTAAATCTATCAGTAAAGCGCGTAAAGGCGTATCGGCAACAAGGGTAATGTTAGCTTCGTCACGAATAAATGCGCCGTCTCCACAGGTCAACGCCTGCTTCTCTTCTTCACGAGCAACGGCATGCACCGTGCCATGAATCGATTGCAGATAGGCACGCGGCCCGTGCAACTGCACATTGATGTGTTCGCCGGCGGCAAGATCGAGCTGGTGGATCCACACCTGCTGACGAAGCTGCAAACTGTTCTGCGCGCCGTCCGGGGACGCGAGCAGCTGATACGGGGCATCGGCGATGGCCAGCTTTTGTATTAGCGGATTTTCGCGCTGCGGGCAGGCATCCAGCCAGAGCTGCATCCGGGTCAGCGACCCCTCTTTACTCAGGTTATGCTCGCTGTAGCTGATCCCTGGCTGCGTCGATATCAGCAGCGCTTCACCGGCCTTTGCCTGCACATGGTTGCCGTCACTGTCGCGATACTCCGCTTCCCCTTCCAGAATCAGGTTCAGAATATCGACTTTCGGGTAGGTCCGCGGCTGAAACGACGCGCCGGGGGCCAGAACTTCCTGGTTGAGCACGCGCAGGGAGGCGTATCCTAACAGTTTAGGGTCAAAGTAGTGTCCAAAGGAAAAGGTGTAGCGGGCCTGCAGCCAGCCGAAATCTGCTTGTCCACATTGTTTGGCTGTTCGGGTAGTAATCATTTTCTTGACCTCTCTTTACACTAAATCAATGGTAAAGGTATGGACGCTGTATTGTTAGCCAGATATTCTGCCTGGTATGTTCAAATTTCCTGAATGAGAGTCTTATGGCTAAAGAGAGAGCATTAACGCTGGAAGCGTTACGTGTAATGGACGCTATCGACAGGCGTGGGAGCTTTGCTGCTGCGGCTGACGAGCTCGGTCGGGTGCCCTCCGCCCTTAGCTACACGATGCAAAAGCTGGAAGAGGAACTGGATGTGGTGCTGTTTGACCGCTCAGGTCATCGGACAAAATTCACTAACGTTGGTCGCATGTTGCTGGAGCGTGGGCGAGTGCTGCTGGAAGCGGCAGATAAGCTCACCACCGATGCCGAAGCCCTCTCGCGCGGCTGGGAAACGCATCTGACCATCGTGACCGAAGCGCTGGTCCCGACGCAGGATTTCTTCCCGCTGATTGAAAAGCTGGCGACCAAATCCAATACCCAGCTGTCGGTGATAACCGAAGTGCTGGCCGGGGCATGGGAGCGGCTGGAGCAGGGGCGGGCGGATATCGTCGTGGCGCCGGATATGCATTTTCGCTCCTCGTCGGAGATTAACTCCCGCAAGCTCTATTCGGTGATGAACGTCTACGTTGCCGCGCCGGATCACCCGATCCATCAGGAGCCTGAGCCACTTTCTGAAGTCACGCGGGTTAAGTATCGCGGCGTTGCGGTGGCGGATACCGCCCGTGAACGTCCGGTGCTGACGGTGCAATTACTCGATAAACAGCCGCGTCTGACGGTGAGTACCATTGAAGATAAGCGGCAGGCGCTGTTGGCGGGTTTAGGCGTGGCGACGATGCCCTATCCGCTGGTTGAGCAGGACATTGCCGAAGGGCGCTTACGGGTAGTCAGCCCGGAATATACCAATGAGATCGACATTATCATGGCGTGGCGCCGCGATAGCATGGGCGAAGCGAAATCATGGTGTCTGCGAGAGATCCCGAAGCTGTTTGCCAGGAAGTAAGTTGACGGTGCGCTCCTGCCGCAGAAGGAGCGCAGTCATTATAAGGATGACGTTTTAGGTTCCGGCCCGAAACGGTTCGCTCCCGGCGTGCCGTTCTGGCAGTTGAACACCAGGATAACCAGCCAGCCAATGACCGGGATCAGCATCAGCAATAGCCACCACGCTGAGCGATCGGTGTCGTGCAGACGGCGAAACTGCACCGCCCACCATGGCAGGAAGACCAGCACGCCATAAATCGTCGTCAGGATGCCTTCCCCACCCGCGCGCTGCCAGCCTAACATCTTGTCGATGATACCCAGGACAACGGTCAGAATGATGTTGACCAGAATAAACATCCAGTACTCTTTGCGCCGAGCGCGGCCACCAAATCCAATATAGTTTTTCAGTACTTTTAAATACCAGTCCATTTTTACGCCTCGATTAACGGTCAATCACTTGTTTTCTAAGCGATCGAAATAAGAATAGCCGTGAATGGAAGGCGGGTAAATATATTCACCAGATGAAATATCAGGCGCCGCAGCGGGCGCCTGAATGTTTAGCTGAAGAGCCGATCCCGGCCGTGCGGTTCGCTGAGATCCTGCGGCGGGCCGACGGAGATAATTCCGGTGGGGTTGATCGTTTTATGGCTGCGATAGTAGTGGTTGCGGATATGGGCAAAATTCACCGTCTCTGCGATGCCCGGCATCTGGTAGATATCGCGCAGGAAACCATACAGATTGGGGTAATCGCTGATGCGGTGTTTATCGCACTTAAAGTGGGTCACGTAGACCGGGTCGAAACGCACGAGGGTAGTCCACAGACGAATATCGGCTTCCGTGAGCTGATTACCGGTCAGGTAGCGGTGCTCGCCAAGGATCTTCTCCAGGCGATCGAGTGACTCAAATACCGCCGTTACTGCCTCATCGTACGCCTGCTGGCTGGTTGCGAATCCGGCTTTGTAGACCCCATTATTGACGTTGTCGTAGATCCAACCGTTCAGCTCATCGATGGTTTCACGCAGGGCTGGCGGGTAGTAATCGCCGGCTGTGGCCCCCAGCTCGTCGAAAGCGCCATTGAACATACGGATGATATCCGCCGATTCGTTGCTGACGATGGTGTTTTGCTTTTTATCCCACAATACCGGCACCGTCACGCGCCCGGTATAGTGCGGATCGGCGTGCAGATAGAGCTGATAGAGAAAGTCGTGTTGATACAGTGAATCGCCGGTCGCGTCGGGGAAATCGTGAGCGAAGGTCCAGCCGTTTTCCAGCATCAGGGGGTGAACTACCGAGACGGAAATAAACGGGTCCAGTCCTTTAAGCTTACGCATGATCAGCGTGCGGTGCGCCCACGGACAGGCAAGGGAAACGTACAGATGATAGCGGTCTTTTTCGGCAGCAAAACCACCGCTACCGGAGAGGCCTGGCGCGCCATCGGCGGTCAGCCAGTTGCGAAATGCCGACACCGAGCGCTTGAAACGTCCGCCGGTGGATGCGGTGTCATACCAGGTATCCTGCCAGACGCCATCGATTAATTGTCCCATTCTCTCCTCCTTCAGACTTCAGATAGCAAAAGCGAGGAGATGTCTCCTCGCTTTATTGTTCACTCAGTATATACCCTTCATCCTGCAAGTTGCCTGGGTGCCCAGTCACTGACTTCAGCAAGCTTCTGGGGATTATGAGCCTCATTGATGATGAGGCTCACCCTACGGCCTTGCCGCCTACAAGCAACTCGAATTATTTAGGGTATAGTGCGCTTACCACTTTTTATTCAGCACGCGGTCGATGCTGAATGCGCCTGGACCGGTGATAGCCAGCAGCAGGAAGCCGCCTGCAATTGTCAGGTTTTTCATGAACATCAGCGAGTTCACGCCTTCAGCAAAGTTGCTGTGGAACAGGAACGCGGTCAGCAGAGTAAAGCCTGCGGTGAACAGCGCGGTGGTACGGGTCAGGAAACCGAACAGGATTGCCAGACCGCCGCCGAACTCCAGAAGAATGGTTAACGGCAGCAGTGCGCCCGGTACGCCCATGGCTTCCATATACTGTTGCGTGCCCGCATAACCGGTAATTTTTCCCCACCCTGCGGTGATGAACAGGATTGGCATCAGAATACGCGCTACCAGTACACCAACATCTTCTAATTTTTTCATTTCTTACTCCAGTAAACCCAAAGGGCGGCGATTTTGTTTTTTAGTGCAATCCTGCGTAGTTACGCGGGCTTGCTGTCGATGGAGTGAATATTAGCGAGGCACTGGAGTAATTGTTAGCAAGGAAAACTGTAGATCTTTATCAAAGAATCTGAGTAAGAGGTGAGGGGAAGGCCAAATGAACGTATCTGCACGCAGCGGCTACCCGCTGGCACAGAGAAAGAACGTCAGGGATTATGAGGTGTATCAGCCGTACAGCGGCGCTGGTGCGCCTGAGGGGGGATCAGTGAGTGGATGGCTGGCGCATCAGACGTTTGACCATACGCCAGGTGCTCCAGAGGCCGACGCCCCGTTTCGTCCAGCGCAGTAAAAACCGCGGATGGCGCACTGACCACACCGCCATGATACCGCTGCCGACCATCGCCCATGAGCGAAGATGCTGGAACGTCTGCCAGCCGCGATCGATCGGTGCGGTGGCCTCAAGCCAGTCACGACGGCTGGCGCTTAAATCCAGCCGTTGTTGTTGGATCTGGCGCAGCAGCAGCGCTTTTTGCCGTTCACGTTCCTGCTTATTGCTCATGACCGATCGTCCTCCAGCAGCGCCCGGTCTTCGGCCAGCTCTTTGCGCGTCATGCGCAGGAACGTCGAACGACGGGCTTTGCGTAGCGTCCAGATCCCGCCTATCAGCGAGCTGAGCAGCAGTACGGCGGTGGTGGCAATCATGACGTTCAGCCGGTATTGCGGATCGATGGCCCAGATAATCAGCACCAGCAGGCTCATCAGGCCAAAGGCGGCAAACAGCAGCGTCAGTCCCAGCATAAGGAACAGCTGGAAGAGATTGGCTTTCTCTTCTTCCAGCTCCACGACCACCAGGCGCAGGCGTGTTTCCAGCATTTCGACCAGCAGGCTAACTATCCGCTGACCAATACCGAAAACGCTCTTGCCTGGGCCTTGCGTGTGTTGAGTATCCGCCATAATTAACGACGCGTCAGCAGGACACCCAGCACCAGCCCGACGGCTGCGCCAATCCCGACACCGGTCCACGGATTTTCGCGGACATAGTCGTCGGCGCGAGCAGCGGTTTCACGGGTTTGTCTGACGATGGCGTCGCTGGTTTCACCCAAGCGAACGCGGCTCTCTTTCAGCGCGCTTTCCGCTTTACTACGCAGTTTGCCCACTTCTTCTTTTGACTTATCCGCTGAGGAGTTCAGCACTTCTTCCAGGGTATCCGCCAGCGTTTTCAGTTCGGCACGCAGATCGTCTGCAACGTTGTCTTTAGGCATCTTTCTCTCCTGTGGAGTGGTTCCATATACGTAAGAAATTACGGATTAGTAATCACGCGACTCCAGCGTTTTCAGCTCTTGTTGCGCTTCATCAAGCTTGCTCTGACGCTTGCTGATTTTATCCTTGTCGCCTTTCTGCCGGGCTTCCTGCAGGTCGCGCTGGCGTTCAGCCACTTCTTCCCGCTGTTTGGCGATTTTTTGCTGATGATCGGCCTTGAGCTGACCGTCATTGCAGTGTGCTCTGACTTCACTAAGCGCTTTGTTCAGGCCGTCAATGCGGTTCTGATTGTGGTGTTTTTCAGCGTAGGTGATCTCACGCTTGATATCCTGCTCTTTTTCCTGACACGGGGAGTTGGCAAAGGCGCTGGCGCTCAGCGAACCCATCACCAGCAGCAGAACGACGTGGTATTTCATGAATGCTACCTTCCATTGTGTAAGGGCATATCCGGGAGATATGCCCGATCCAGTCGATAAACGTCAGCCCGGCGGCTCCCGCAATCTTAAGCATAGTAAGTAAAACGAGATTTCACCAAACTGTGTGAAAATATTCAGAATTTTGGTAATTATCCGAATCTATGAGGGACGTCGCGCAGGCGAGAGAGCCATGCTGTTGGCGTATTTTCATCCTCAAGCAAAGCAATAATATAACCGTGCGGCAGGGCGCGGCCCAGCACTTCTTTTGCCGCGATGCTTTGCTCGCTGGAGTCGAACTTAATCAACAGCCCGTCTTTTTGAGGGGTAATGCTTTTAAAGCGAATGCCGTTGGCGTCGAGATGATGCCAGACGGAGAAGCCGTCCGGCATGCCAACACCCTGGGTGACAGGGTGGATCGCCAGGGTGGATTCCTGCTGTTGGACAGCAAGCCAGAGCCAGAACAGGGCGCACAGAAGCACAGAGCCGCCCAGCATCCAGCCAATCTGGCGCAGAGAGAGGCTTTTTTTGACCATCTTCATCCCCGACTACTGTGTTTTTTCTTCCACAGGACAACTAACGAACCGACCAGACCAAACACCAGCAGCACCACCGGCAGCAGCATCAGGCAGGACATCAGCTGATCTTCATACTTCAGGAAGACCGGCGTTTTACCCAGCAGATAGCCCAGGGTGGTCAGAATCAGCACCCACAGCAGGCCGCTCATCCAGTTAAAGAACTGAAAACGGGCATTATTCAGACCGGACAGCCCGGCGATGGTGGGTAGCAGCGTACGTACGAACGCAATAAAGCGGCCAATCAACAGCGCGGAGAGCCCGTGCTTGTGGAACAGGTGATGCGCACGCTGGTGGTAGTGCGACGGCAAATGTGACAGCCAGTTTTGGACTATTCGCGTATTACCAAGCCAGCGCCCCTGGATATAGCTGAGCCAACAGCCCAGGCTGGCGGCGGTGGTCAGGAGAAGCAGCGTTTCCGGAAAACCCATCGCCCCTTTGGCAATCAGCACGCCGACCAGCACCAGCAGGCTGTCACCGGGTAAGAAGGCGGCAGGAAGCAGGCCGTTCTCAAGGAACAAAATCATAAATAAGACAAAATACAGCATGCCAATCATGGAGGGATTGGCGAGGGTTTCGTAATCCTGGCTCCACAGAGCATTCAACAATTGGGTTAATAGTTCCATTCACGATTCCTGGTACATCGGTTAACGATATGTCTGAACGCGGTAGCGACCTGGATTCTTATTAGATTATGGCCGCTGCTCATGCGTTCTGAACGGTTCCTTGTTCAAAAGTGAAGCCAGCAAAAGCTAACTCTCAGAGCGACAAAATGCATCTAATTGTAACAAAGGCACCGACTTTTCGTCAGAAAAATTGCAGTTTGTTGCGCATTGATTTTGCTGATTGCAATGGCGGGTGGCGAGTGTCTTTACACAGGCTGACACTATATATGTTTGCTTACCCAAACGCGGGAACAGGCAGGCGCAGACGGCCTGCCCGACAGGCGGATAATCGCTTATTTTACGCTGTTGGTCGCCGTATCGAGGTGAACAACAGGATTATCGGCAAACAGATAACGATCGGCGTTGAATTCAAAATCATCGCTGGTTTCGTTGAACAGCATCAGCTTGGTGTTTTCCAGATGCTGCCACATTGCCAGTTTTGCCGCGTGCGGATCTTTGCGAATCAAGGCCTTGAGGATTTCGTCATGATCGTCGCACCAGTTATCCACGGTGCGCAGGTCAATGTGATCATGCAGTTTTTTCCAGTACGGGTTATGCACGCGCTGGGTCCACATTTTTTCGACGATAGCCGCGAGGGCAGTATTCTGCGTCGCCAGCGCGACCTGGACGTGAAACAGCAGATCCCACTCAGAATCGCGGTACGACTTCTCTTTGCGCGATTTCTCCTGGATCTCCATCAGTTTCATGATGTCCTGCTTGGTCACCTGGGTGGCGGCGAACTCAGCGATGTTACTTTCAATCAGCTGACGCGCCTGCAGCAGTTCAAACGGACCATAGCTGGCGAACTCCAGGTTCTCATCAATGGCCTGCTGGTATTTCGGGTGGTTGGAGATAACGTGGATGCCTGAGCCTTTACGGACTTCAACATAGCCTTCCACTTCCAGCATGATAATGGCTTCGCGAACCACGGTGCGGCTGACGCTTTTCTCGTCGGCGATAAACCGTTCTGCAGGCAGTTTATCGCCCACAAGGTAGACGCCTTGCTCAATACGCGCCTTGAGCTCAGCGGCAAGCTGCTGATACAAACGACGCGGTTCTGTGATTTCCATATTCACTCCCGGAAGATGGCGACAATATTGGATTTGTTATACCACTTTTACGCCCATCTCACCACTGTAAGACATGAAAAAGCCGCCTGTAAGAAGGCGGCCTGGTGAACAACTCAATCAGTATGACAACTAGCTCTGCGTCGCCGGTTTACTCGTTTTGAGCGAGGGAGAGTCGTCATCGGCTGGTTTGTTCTTCAGCACGGTCCAGATGACGACGGCGCCCAACAGGTCGAAGACCGCCAGTACGGCAAACAGCGGGCTGAAACCAATGGTATCGGCCAGCGCACCGACCACCAGAGCAAACATGGTACTTGCCATCCATGCCGCCATACCGGTCAGACCGTTGGCGGTTGCCACTTCGTTACGGCCAAACACGTCGGAAGAGAGCGTAATCAGCGCACCGGACAGGGCCTGGTGAGCGAAGCCACCGACGCACAGCAGGGCGATAGCAACGAACGGGCTGGTGAACAGGCCGATCATCCCAGGGCCAATCATCAGCAGGGCGCCCATGGTGACCACCATTTTACGGGATACAATCAGGTTCACACCAAACCAGCGCTGGAACAGCGGCGGCAGGTAACCCCCGATAATACAACCCAGGTCAGCAAACAGCATCGGCATCCAGGCGAACATCGCGATTTCTTTCAGGTTAAAGCCGTAGACTTTGAACATGAACAGCGGGATCCAGGCGTTAAAGGTACCCCAGGCTGGCTCAGCCAGGAAACGCGGCAGGGCGATGCCCCAGAACTGGCGGTTGCGCAGAATCTGCCACGGAGACATTTTCTTGCCGTTATTGGTCTGATGCTGAGATTCCTGACCACCAATAATGTAGTCACGTTCTTCGGTGGTTAATTTTTTCTGGTCGCGCGGGTGTTTGTAGAATACCAGCCATGCCATCGCCCAGATAAAGCTTAAGACGCCGGAAATGATGAACGCCATCTGCCAGCTGTGCATCACGATAGCCCAGACCACCAGCGGCGGAGCAATCATTGCGCCGATAGAGGAGCCGACGTTGAAGTAGCCTACGGCAATAGAACGTTCTTTTGCCGGGAACCACTCAGAGCTGGCCTTCAGGCCTGCCGGGATCATCGCGGCTTCTGCCGCACCGACGGCGCCACGTGCCAACGCTAATCCACCCCAGCTGCCCGCCAGCGCCGTGGAGCCACAGAAAATAGCCCAGGCAATCGCGAAGAAGGCGTAACCGATTTTCGTCCCCAGGACATCAAGAACGTAGCCCGCAACGGGCTGCATGACGGTATAAGCAGCTGAATAAGCTGCGATGATATAGGAATACTGTTGGGTGGAGATGTGTAACTCTTCCATCAGAGTCGGCGCAGCCGCAGCCACAGTGTTACGCGTCAGGTAGCCCAGCACGGTGCCCATGGTCACCAGTGCAATCATATACCAACGTAACCCTTTAATTTTACGCATGTAAAACCTCATCGTTTGTTTTATCTCCGCAGCGAGTGCGGCCATCTTCAAACCCTGTCACCGGGGTTGAGAAGGAGAAACGGAGGGCTCAGGGGGATTAACCCATATGGCCCGAACCTTGCCATCAGTTGTTTTGCTTAATTCGGTATCCATACCGGTCAATGCGATGAGATAAATCATCGCGAAATCATTCCAACGGTTTATATGTTGCGACGGCAGAACGATAACTTGTCATACAACTTTAAAAGTTGAGTGCTGTCACAAAAGTGGGAAAGTTTATGGGGGTATTATTCCCTGCGGAAGAAGCCAGTACTGGCGCGGCTTGCAGCGGTGTTTACTCCGGAGTGAGTACTTTTTTTGTCAGCGTTTATTGATCTAACTCACGAAAAAGATTTCGGCCTGTAGAAATTGGTGTGATAACTTTGTCAGCATAGAGTCAATCATCTGAACGGCTCCTCAAGGGGAGCGAAGAGGAAATGAAAATGACAGCGTTTATGACCGAAGATTTTCTGCTTGATACCGAGTTTGCTCGTCGTCTGTACCATGATTACGCCAAAGATCAGCCGATTTTCGACTATCATTGCCACCTTCCGCCGCAGCAGATTGCCGACGATTACCGTTTTAAAAACCTGTATGACATCTGGCTGAAAGGCGACCACTACAAGTGGCGCGCGATGCGCACCAACGGCGTGGCTGAGCGCCTGTGTACCGGCGATGCCTCGGACCGCGAGAAGTTTGACGCCTGGGCCGCCACCGTACCGCATACCATCGGCAACCCGCTGTATCACTGGACGCACCTGGAACTGCGCCGTCCGTTTGGTATTACCGGTCAGCTGTTATCGCCGCAAACTGCGGGGGCTATCTGGGATCAGTGCAACGACCTGCTGGCTCAGGACCGCTTCTCTGCCCGCGGGATCATGACCCAGATGAACGTCAAAATGGTCGGTACCACCGACGATCCGATCGATTCGCTGGAACATCACGCGGCGGTGGCCAAAGTGACCACCTTCAAAACCAAAGTGCTGCCAAGCTGGCGCCCGGATAAAGCCTTCAACATCGAACAGGCGACGTTCAACGACTACATGGCGAAGCTGGGTGAAGTGTCTGATACCGACATTCGCCGCTTTGCCGATCTGCAGTCCGCGCTGACGAAACGCCTGGATCACTTCGCCGCTCACGGCTGTAAAGTGTCTGACCACGCGCTCGACGTGGTGCTGTTTGCTGAAGCCAGCGAAGCGGAACTGGACAGCATTCTGGCCCGTCGCCTCTCCGGCGCGGCGCTGAACGAACAGGAAGTGGCGCAGTTTAAAACGGCGGTGCTGGTCTTCCTCGGGGCTGAATATGCCCGTCGCGGCTGGGTGCAGCAGTACCATATCGGCGCACTGCGCAACAATAACCTGCGTCAGTTCAAACTGCTGGGGCCAGATGTGGGCTTTGACTCCATCAACGACCGCCCGATGGCGGAAGAGCTGTCGAAGCTGCTGAGCAAGCAGAATGAAGAGAACCTGCTGCCGAAAACCATTCTTTACTGCCTGAACCCGCGCGATAACGAAGTGCTGGGCACCATGATCGGCAACTTCCAGGGCGAAGGGATGCCGGGCAAGATGCAGTTCGGCTCCGGCTGGTGGTTCAACGATCAGAAAGACGGGATGGAACGTCAGATGACCCAGCTGGCACAGCTCGGCCTGCTGAGCCGTTTCGTCGGGATGTTAACCGACAGCCGCAGCTTCCTGTCCTACACCCGTCATGAATATTTCCGTCGCATTCTGTGCCAGATGATTGGCCGCTGGGTTGAAGCCGGCGAAGCGCCAGCGGATATCCAGCTGTTGGGTGAGATGGTGAAAAATATCTGCTTTAACAATGCGCGTGATTACTTCGCTATTGAACTGAACTAAGACCAGAGGCCGGTTGATATGCAATACATTAAAATCCATTCGCAGGATAACGTTGCTGTCGCGTTAGCTGACATGGCTGCGGGGACTCAGGTCACCATCGACGGTGATACGGTCACCCTCAGCCAGGACGTTGTACGCGGTCATAAGTTTGCATTACGCGCGATTGCGAAGGGAGATAACGTCATTAAGTATGGTCTGCCCATTGGTCACGCGCTGGCGGATATCGCGCCAGGTGAGCATATTCATGCTCATAACACGCGGACCAACCTGAGCGACCTTGACGAGTATAGCTATCAGCCGGAACTGATCGAGCCATCGGCACAGCCGGAAGACCGTGATGTCCAGCTTTATCGTCGTGCGAATGGTGACGTCGGGGTGCGCAATGAATTGTGGATCCTGCCGACCGTCGGCTGCGTTAACGGTATCGCTCGTCAGATCCAGAACCGCTTCCTGAAAGAGACCCAGGATGCGGAAGGCACCGATGGCGTGTTCCTCTTCAGCCACACCTACGGCTGCTCGCAGCTGGGGGATGACCACGTGAACACCCGCACCATGCTGCAAAACATGGTGCGTCACCCGAATGCCGGGGCGGTGCTGGTGATTGGCCTGGGCTGTGAGAACAACCAGGTGGATGCCTTCCGTGAAACCCTCGGGGATTTCGACCCCGAGCGTGTCCACTTTATGGTCTGCCAGAAGCAGGACGACGAAGTGGAAGCCGGGCTTGAGCATCTGCATCAGCTGTATGACGTGATGCGCCACGACAAACGTGAGCCGGGTAAGCTGAGCGAACTGAAGTTTGGCCTGGAGTGCGGCGGATCCGACGGCCTGTCCGGGATCACCGCGAACCCGATGCTGGGCCGTTTCTCGGATTACCTGATCGCCAACGGCGGCACCACCGTGCTGACCGAAGTGCCGGAAATGTTCGGTGCTGAGCAGCTCCTGATGAGCCACTGCCGCGACGAAGAGACCTTCGGTAAGCTGGTGACCATGGTCAATGACTTTAAACAGTACTTCATCGCGCATAACCAGCCGATCTACGAGAACCCATCGCCGGGCAATAAAGCGGGGGGCATCACCACGCTGGAAGATAAATCATTAGGCTGCACCCAGAAAGCGGGTTCCAGCCAGGTGGTGGACGTCCTGCGCTACGGCGAACGTCTGAAAGTGCATGGCCTCAACCTGCTGAGCGCACCGGGTAACGATGCGGTCGCCACCAGCGCGCTGGCCGGCGCAGGCTGTCATATGGTGCTGTTCAGCACCGGTCGCGGTACCCCGTATGGCGGTTTTGTACCGACGGTAAAAATTGCCACCAACAGCGAGCTTGCTGCGAAGAAGAAACACTGGATCGACTTCGATGCCGGGCAGTTGATTCATGGCAAAGCCATGCCGCAGCTGCTGGAAGAGTTTGTCGATACCCTGGTTGAGTTCGTGAATGGCAAACCGACCTGCAATGAACGCAATGATTTCCGCGAGCTGGCGATCTTCAAGAGCGGCGTCACCTTGTAGGTTCGAGAGGGACCCCGGTCTTTGTCGTTAACGTGAAAACGGCGCTCCTTCGCAGGAACGCCGTTTTTTTCTTTTTGCTGAAAAGGATCTTTCATGACTGCGTATTGGGTTGCCCAGGGCGTCGGCGTCATCGCCTTTTGTATCGGTATCACCACCTTTGTGCACCGCGACGAAGGTCGTTTTAAACGTCAGCTGGCGCTGTACAGCGGGATCATCGGTCTGCACTTTATTCTGATGGGGGCGATACCGGCGGGCATGAGCGCCGGGCTGAACGCCGTGCGCACCTTGATTTCATTGCGCACCCGTAGCCTGTGGGTGATGACGATTTTTATTGTGCTGACTCTGGTGTTGGGGCTGGGGAAACTACAGCATCCGATGGAGCTGTTGCCGGTTGTGGGCACCGTAGCCAGCACCTGGGCCCTGTTCCGCTGTAAAGGGCTGACCATTCGCTGCGTCATGTGGTGCTCTACCGCCTGCTGGGTGACGCATAACCTGTGGCTGGGGTCGATTGGCGGAACGCTGATTGAAGGCAGCTTTTTGATCGTCAACGGTCTGAATATTATCCGTTTCCGACGCATGATAAAGCGGGGGATCGATCCGTTTAAACAGGAAGTGGCAGAGATGCAAGAAACCCCCTCCGCACGTTAGCGGAGAGGGTCGGCAGGATTAATCGCGCAGCGCGTTTTTCGCCAGCTGATCGTCTTCAGCCATACAGGCCGCGGCGGTGAACAGCACGTCGGTAGAGGAGTTCAGTGCCGTTTCGCAGGAGTCCTGCAGAACGCCGATGATGAAGCCCACAGCAACCACCTGCATGGCGACATCGTTCGGGATGCCGAACATGTTACAGGCCAGCGGGATCAGCAGCAGAGAGCCACCGGCGACGCCGGAAGCACCACAGGCGCACAGCGATGCCACGACGCTCAGCAGCAGGGCGGTCGGCAGATCCACCGGGATACCCATGGTATGGACGGCGGCCAGCGTCAGCACCGTAATGGTAATCGCGGCCCCGGCCATGTTGATGGTGGCACCCAGCGGGATGGAGACGGAGTAGGTATCGCGATCGAGGTTCAGCTTTTCGCTCAACGCCATATTCACCGGGATGTTGGCGGCGGAGCTGCGGGTAAAGAAGGCGTACACGCCGCTTTCACGCAGGCAGGTCAGCACCAGCGGATACGGGTTGCGACGGATCTTCCAGAACACCAGCAGCGGGTTAATCACCAGCGCCACCAGCAGCATACAGCCCACAAGCACAACCAGCAGCTGACCATAGCCCCACAGCGTAGAGAAGCCGGTAGTCGCCAGGGTGGATGAGACGAGGCCGAAAATCCCCAGCGGCGCGAAGCGAATCACCATTTTCACAATGAAGGTCACCGCATGGGACACATCGTTGATCAGGTTTTTGGTCGTCTCATTGCCGTGACGCAGCGCAAAGCCCAGGCCAACGGCCCATACCAGGATCCCGATATAGTTGGCGTTCAGCAGCGCATCAATAGGGTTCGACACCATGCTCATCAGCAGCCCGCGCAGGACTTCGACGATCCCCGATGGCGGGGTGATATCGCCGGCGGCAGCGGACAGATGCAGCGTGGAAGGGAAGGCAAAGCTAAACAGCACGGCGGTTAATGCAGCGCTGAAGGTCCCCAGCAGGTACAGGAACAGAATCGGACGGATGCTGGTCTTCTGCCCCTGCTGGTGGTTAGCGATTGATGCCATCACCAGCATCAATACGAGTACCGGTGCGACGGCTTTTAACGCGCCGACAAACAGCGTGCCGAGCAGGCCAACGGCAATGGCCGCCGGTTTTGACACCAGCGCTAACAGCACGCCAAGAATCAGCCCCACTAAAATTTGTTTTACCAGGCTACCCTGAACAAGACGCCGTAGCAGGCCCGATGAAGGAGTTTGTGTCGTCATAATGCATTCCTTGTGGTGATGTCGCTGTCCGTCTCATGTACGTACTCTTTGTTACGCTTATGTCCGGATGTAAATAAATGTTTGCCTGGTCGAGTATACGGAAAGCGCGGCGGGTAGGAAGCGTAAAATGCTGCTTATTTCGTTCAGATCTTATTTTTTAACTATATATTAACGAATGTGTGACATAGCGAGGGATAATGCATGGTGCCAGTTGCTGGCCGGGCAAAAAACCTCTTCACCCGGCCATTTGCGGCTTATTGCTGTAATTTTTTCTTGTCGTTCTGCATGTTGACCCAGGCGTTAATCAACAGGGTCAGGGTCAGAATGCCGCCCACCACGCCGAGCGAAACGCCAATCGGGATGTGGTAGAAATCGACGATCAGCATCTTGATACCGATAAACACCAGGATCACCGACAGGCCATATTTCAGCATCGAGAAGCGCTCCGCCACGCCTGCCAGCAGGAAGTACATGGCGCGCAGGCCAAGGATCGCGAACAGGTTTGAGGTCAGCACGATGAACGGGTCGGTGGTCACGGCGAAAATCGCCGGGATGCTATCGACCGCGAAGATAACGTCGCTTAACTCCACCAGGATCAGCACCAGCAGCAGCGGGGTAGCGAACAGGATACCGTTCTTGCGCGTGAAGAAGTGTTCATTTTCAATTTTATCGGTCATGCGCAGGTGGCTGCGGATCCAGCGTACCAGCGGTTTGTCGCCGATGCCGGAATCATCTTCCTTCGCCAGCGCCATTTTCACACCGGTAAACAGCAGGAACGCACCGAAGATGTAGAGCAGCCACTCGAACTGTGAGATAAGCCAGCTTCCGGCGAAGATCATCACCGTACGCAGCACGATCGCCCCAAGAACACCGTAAACCAGCACCCGACGCTGCAGCGCAGGCGGCACGGCGAAGTAGCTGAACAGCATCAGCCAGACGAAGACGTTATCAACGGCCAGCGCTTTCTCAATCAGATAGCCGGTAAGGAAAGCCAGCGCCTGAGGATCGGCAACCTCGCGGCCCTGGGTCTGCGCCAGGTACCACCAGAAAGCGGCGTTAAAGAGAAGGGAGAGGGTGACCCAAAGCATCGACCAGCCTGCAGCCTGCTTGATGGTCATGCCATGCGCGCCACGCCGACCCTGAAGAAACAGATCGATGGCCAGCATGATCACGACGACAACGGCGAATCCACCCCACAATAACGGTGTGCCGACAGTATTCATTACTCGATTCCTTACATAAAAACAAAACGGCTGACGTCGGAAGACGGCAGCCGCTGCGTGTTTATGCATAGACCTCGCCTTCCGGCAAGGTCTCACTTACAACAACCAAAATACCGCACACTGAAGGCGAACGCTTTGGTTATTGCCCGGCGACCGGATGCGGTTTTGCACGCATCGTAATGACGATCCACCGGCAAGGAAGTTACTCCCCTTTGCACGTAACAAAATATTACAAGTCATAAGAGGCGTCAATGGTCGATGACGGCCTCTTTACACTCTTTTACGCCACCTGTGGATTATCCGCCGGGAATACCACACCGGTCTGACGGCGAATTTCGCTGAGCAGTTTGGCCGTAATCCGGCTGACTTCCAGACCCGGGTGATTCACCTGGTTGGCCTCGACCAGATCCGCGAAAACGTCCGCCTCATACAGCATCGTATTGATGTGCTGGGGCTGCGTCAGATCCTGCGCTTTGCCACCGCGGGGGATGAAAGCAACCTTCTGGCACTCCGAGATTTTCTCGATCACCAGCGCACCGGCTTCGCCCTGGATTTCGCTTGGCAGCGTAGAATCGCTCACTTTTGAGTGGTGCAGCGTGACGTCAAAATCCGCGTAGCTCAATACCACGGTACCCTGAGCATCGACGCCGCTGTCCAGCAGGCTGGCGCTGGCGTGCACGGCGCGCGGTTCACCCCACAGCGCGACGGTGGAGGCCAGGCAGTAAAAACCGATATCCATGATCGAGCCGTTGGAGAACGCCGGGTTGAAGGTGTTCGGGTTCTCGCCATCAAGGTAACGCTGATAGCGGGAGGAGTACTGGCAGTAGTTGATAAAGGCTTTATGCAGTTTGCCCACTTTGCTGAGCGACTGCTGCAGCAGCAGGAAATTCGGCAGGCTGGCGGTTTTGAAGGCTTCGAACAGCACCACCTGGTTTTCCTGGGCGGTAAGGATGGCGGCTTCGACTTCCTGAATGTTGGAGGCCAGCGGCTTTTCACAAATCACATGCTTTTTATGGCTCAGGAACAGCTGCGTTTGCGGGAAGTGCAGGGAGTTCGGGCTGGCAATATACACGGCGTCAACGGCATCGCTCTGCGCCAGATCCTCCAACGACGTGAACAGATGGTCGACGGGATAATCGCGCGCAAAAGCCTGGGCTTGTTCAAGGCTGCGAGAGTAAATTGCGGTGAGTTTATACTTGCCAGTTTCATGGGCGGCATCGACAAACTGTTTGGTTATCCAGTTTGTACCAACAACAGCGAAACGTATCA
This sequence comes from Klebsiella sp. BIGb0399, assembly GCF_003752615.1. Classification (NCBI taxonomy): domain Bacteria; kingdom Pseudomonadati; phylum Pseudomonadota; class Gammaproteobacteria; order Enterobacterales; family Enterobacteriaceae; genus Klebsiella; species Klebsiella sp. BIGb0399. The sequence goes on from NZ_RKHT01000007.1 coordinate 149,300, forward strand.
TAAACGTTGACGAACTCCGTTAAAGGGGACCTTTTGCCACTCTACCATGCCAGCATGACAAAACCAGTGCGCCATTACGCAGAACGATTTAACGAAAGATGCGTTAGCCACAGGCGGGTATCGAACTCCAGCTGGTGGTACTGAGGCTCCATATAACAGCACAGCTGATAGAAGGCTTTGTTGTGATCTTTCTCTTTGAGGTGCGCCAGTTCATGGACCACAATCATACGCAGAAAGGCCTCCGGCGCATCGCGGAACACCGTCGCCACCCGGATTTCAGCTTTGGCCTTCAGCTTGCCGCCCTGAACCCGTGAAATGGCGGTATGCAGGCCGAGCGCGTTATTCAGCACGTGAATTTTGTTGTCGTACATGACCTTGTTGATCGGCGCGGCGCCGCGCAGATAGCGCGACTTCAGATCCTGGGTGTACTGATACAGCGCCTTATCGTTATTGACGTCGTGGCCTTCGGGGTAGCGTTTATTCAACACCGCGCCCAGACGTTGCTCGGCGATTAGGGTGCGGACCTGAGAAAGCAAATGCTCCGGGTAGCCCTGCAGGTAAGTCAGTTGGCTCATCAATACTCCAGACAGAAGAACATCACATCCTCTTTCAGGTGGCTTCGGCGCATCCTGAATGATTTTGTGTGCAAAAAGGGTATACTCACGCACCCTTTCAGGGATAACACCGAAATTTTACCACTCAGGAGGGCCGATGAGCCACTTAGACAACGGTTTCCGTTCACTGACATTGAAACGTTTTCCGGAAACGGATGACGTCAACCCGCTTCAGGCGTGGGAAGCGGCGGATGAATATCTGCTGCAGCAGTTAGATGACACGGAGATTAACGGCCCGGTCCTGATTCTGAATGATACCTTTGGCGCATTGAGCTGCGCCCTGGCGGAGCATACCCCGTTCAGCATTGGCGACTCCTATTTAACCGAACTCGCCACCCGTGAGAATTTACGCCATAACGCGATCGAAGAATCCAGCGTCAAGTTCCTCGACAGCACGGCAGAGTACCCGCAAGCGCCGGGTATCGTGCTGATCAAAGTGCCGAAAACCATGGCCCTGCTGGAGCAGCAGCTGCGCGCATTGCGTTTGGTCGTGACGCCGGAAACCCGAATCATCGCCGGGGCAAAAGCCCGTGACATCCATACCTCGACCCTTGAGCTGTTTGAAAAAGTGCTGGGGCCGACCACCACCACCCTGGCCTGGAAAAAGGCCCGCCTGATCAACTGTACCTTCAGCGCCCCGGCTCTTGCCGATGCGCCGCAGACTTTAAGCTGGAAGCTGGAAGGGACCGACTGGACGATCCACAACCACGCGAACGTGTTCTCACGTACCGGACTGGATATTGGCGCGCGCTTCTTTATCGAACACCTGCCGTCAGACCTTGAAGGCGAAATCGTCGATCTGGGCTGCGGCAACGGGGTGGTCGGGCTGACGCTGCTGGAGCAAAACCCGCAGGCCAGCGTGGTGTTCGTCGATGAGTCGCCGATGGCCGTCGCCTCCAGCCGCCTGAATGTCGAAACCAACATGCCGGACGCGCTGGATCGCTGCGAGTTTATGATCAACAACGCCCTGTCAGGCGTCGAGCCTTTCCGCTTTAACGCCGTGCTGTGCAACCCGCCGTTCCACCAGAAGCATGCGCTGACGGACAATATCGCGTGGGAGATGTTCCACCACGCGCGCCGCTGCCTGAAGATCAACGGCGAGCTGTACATCGTGGCGAACCGTCACCTCGACTATTTCCACAAGCTGAAGAAGATTTTCGGCAACTGCACCACCGTCGCCACCAACAATAAATTCGTGGTGCTGAAAGCGGTGAAAATGCGCAAGTTGCGCTAATCGCAGACCGCCCGCCGGGCTACTCCTCTCAGTAGCCCGTATCTGTGTAGCCAGCGCATGTAGCCCGGGCAAGCGCAGCGCCCCCGGGAAATCTCTGGAAATCCCGGGAACTCCCGTTAAATCTCCAGCGCCAGCTTCGTCCCCTGGGCGATGGCGCGGCGGGCATCCAGCTCCATCGCCACATCGCACCCGCCAATCAGATGCACCACTTTCCCTGCCGCACGCAGCGGATCCGCCAGCTCGCGGCGCGGCTCCTGCCCGGCACAGATAACCACCTGATCGACGCGCAACACCTGCGGCTCTCCGCCGATCGTCACATGCAGCCCCTCATCATCGATCTTCTGGTAGCTCACGGCCGGGATCATCTTAACGCCGCGCGCCAGCAAGGTCGCCCGGTGGATCCAGCCGGTTGTTTTACCTAAACCGTCGCCAGGCTTGCTGGCCTTGCGCTGGAGCATCACAATTTTGCGCGGACTTTTCTCCAGCTGCGGCCCTTCCGGGCGCAGGCCGCCGGCGGTCTGCAGACTGGTATCGATGCCCCATTCTTTGCAGAATTCGGCGATATTCTGGCTGGTGGCGATGGCGGGCTGGCTCAGGAACATCGCGGTATCAAAACCGATCCCGCCGCAGCCAATAATCGCCACGTTATCGCCCACCGGCGCTTTGTCACGCAGGACGTCGAGATAGCTCAGCACTTTCGGGTGGGTGATGCCGTCGATCTCCGGCATCCGCGGGGCGATCCCGGTGGCGAGGATCACTTCGTCGAACGCCGTCAGGCGATCCGCCGTCACCCGATCGCCGATGCGTACGTTAACGCCGTGCCGATCCAGCATCCGGCGGTAGTAACGCAGCGTTTCGTAAAACTCCTCTTTGCCTGGGATCTGTTTGGCGATATTAAACTGACCGCCGATTTCCTGCTGTGCATCAAACAGGGTCACAGAGTGGCCGCGCGCGGCGGCATTCACGGCAAATGCTAGTCCGGCCGGGCCTGCGCCGACCACCGCCAGGCGTTTTGGTGTCGGAGCTGCTGTCACCGGCATCAGGGTCTCATGGCAGGCGCGCGGGTTGACCAGGCAGGAGGTGACTTTGCCGACGAAGATCCGATCCAGGCAGGCCTGATTACAACCGATGCAGGTGTTGATCTCGTCCGCCCGTCCGCTTTGCGCTTTGCTCAGGAACTCGCCATCGGCAAGGAAGGGACGGGCCATCGACACCATATCGGCATCACCGTGGGCGAGGATCGCGTCCGCAACGCCAGGATCGTTGATGCGGTTGGTGGTCACCAGCGGGATCGACACCGCGCCTTTGAGCTTGCGGGTCACCCAACTGAAGGCTCCGCGCGGGACCGGGGTCGCGATGGTGGGAATGCGCGCCTCGTGCCAGCCGATACCGGTATTGATAATTGTGGCGCCCGCCGCTTCGATGGCCTGCGCCAGCGTGGTGACTTCCTCCAGCGTGCTGCCGTCGGTCACCAGATCGAGCATCGACAGGCGGTAGATAATAATAAAGTCGTGGCCGGCCCGTTCGCGGACCGCGCGCACCACTTCCACGGCAAAGCGCATGCGCCGGGCATAATCGCCGCCCCACTCATCGGTACGCTGGTTGGTGCGGGTGGCGAGGAATTCGTTAATCAAATAGCCCTCTGAACCCATCACTTCAACGCCGTCGTAACCGGCTTCCCGGGCCAGTTGCGCGCAGCGGGCGAAATCGTCGATCAGCTGCAGGATCTCCTGATGGCTCAGCGCGTGCGGGGTAAAGCGGTTAATCGGCGCCTGTAACGCCGACGGGGCCACCAGCTGCGGCTGATAGCTGTAGCGCCCGGTATGCAGAATCTGCAGGGCGATTTTGCCGCCTTCGCGGTGTACCGCTTCGGTAATCTGCCGGTGGTGTGCCAGATGGTGGGCATCGTCGAGCACCGCGCCGCCTGCCATCGTAACCCCGGAAGCAGCAGGGGCCACGCCGCCGGTGACAATCAGCGCCACGCCGTGACGGGCGCGTTCGGCGTAAAAGGCCGCCAGCCGCTCTGCGCCGTCGGCATGTTCTTCCAACCCGGTGTGCATGGAACCCATCAGCACGCGGTTTTTCAGCTGGGTGAAACCCAGGTCGAGCGGGGCGAATAACGACGGGTAGTGGCTCATAATGGCTTCCAGTCTCTTATACCCGTCATACTTCAAACTGCATATGTGTTGGCTGCGCCCGCTCACCCCAGTCACTTACTGATGTAAGCTCCTGGGGATTTACGGCCTTGCCGCCTTCATGCAGCTTGAATGATTTCGGATATGTAACATTATTGTTATGTGGTCGGATGAGTTACTAATTTAGCCGTCGCGCGGAAAAAGGGAAAAAGAGAGTGCGGTGATTGTGATGGGATTCAAAGATCCTGCAGGCCAGCTGAACGGCGATGCTGGAGTCAGCATGCGCCGCCTGTGGTGTGGACGGTGTCGTCGGGGTGAGGCAGGTTACGGCGTCCGCGCCCGGACGGGCGGAACCAGCCCCGGCGCCTGCCACATCGAGGTGGTCAGACCGCTGTCCACCAGACCCAGCTGGTCGGCATAGACCGACTGCCATTTTTCCATCATCCCCTGATACAGCTCGCGGTGGGCCGGGTTAGGTGTAAAGACCCGATGCCAGCTCACCAGTTTTTCCCCGGCGCTCGCCATATCGTGGTACAGACCGGCGCCGGTCCCGGCGGCAATGGCGCAGCCCAGCGCGGTGGCTTCGCGCACCACCGGCACCCGCACCGGCAGGCCGGTGACGTCGCTGAGGATCTGGCTCCACAAGGCGCCTTTCGAGCCGCCGCCGGCGAATACCAGACTGTCGAAGGCAACCCCGGAAAAGCGCGAAATCTGCGCCAGATTACAGGCGGAGACGATGGCTGCGTTCTCCTCCAGCGCGCGGAACAGCGTGGCCTTGTTGCATTTCTCCGGGTCGATGGAGAGGTTAATAAACGACGGCGCGGCGTGATACCACTGCTTGAAATGCATCGCGTCGGAGAAAATTGGCATCACGCCGTGCGAGCCTGCCGGTACGCGGCTGGCCATCTCCTCCAGCAGGGAATAGGCATCCACCCCGAGGCGCTCGGCAACCAGCTTCTCTTCGGCGCAAAACGCATCGCGGAACCAGCGCATGGTCAGGCCGGTAAAGAAGCTGATGGACTCCGCCTGCGCCATGCCGGGAATGACGTGCGGGTTCACGCGGATGTTCATGTCCGGGTCGGTCCGTACTTCCGGCAGGTTGACCACCTGTTGCCAGAAGGTTCCGCCCAGCACGGCGCTTTGCCCGGCGCGCACCACCCCAAGACCCAGGCAGCCGAGCTGAACATCGCCGCCGCCCATCACTACCGGCGTGCCGGCCCGCAGGCCGCACTGCTGCGCCGCCGCGTGGGTCACCGCGCCGAGCAGCGTCCCGGTCTCTTTGACCGGGGAGAGCATATCCGCGCGCAGTCCCGCCATGTCGAGCAGCGCCGGGCGCCAGTCGCGGCTGAACAGGTCGAGCATGCCGGTGGTACCGGCGTTGGACGGGTCGACGGCCAGCTCGGCGGAGAGTTTTGCCGCCAGCCAGTCGCTAATCATGGTGATGGTTGCCGCTTTGCGGTAGATATCCGGGCGATGGTGGGCCAGCCACAGCAGACGCGGCATGGCGCTCAGCGCCAGGGTCTGGCCGGAGACGTCATACACTTCGGATTCAAAATGAAAATCGTGGATCTCTTTGAGCTCCGCCACTTCGCGGCTGGCCCGGGCATCAACGTTGGCGCAGGCCCAGATAGCCTCGCCGTTACGGTCGTACAGCACGATGCCTTCACGCATCGAACAGCAGGCCACGGACTGAATATCGGCCCCCTGGAGATGGGCGTTTGCCAGCGCCTGGCGAATGCACTGGCAGGCCAGCTGCCAGTTGGTGGTGAGGTCGAACTCCATTGAGCCGGGCACATTTTCGATACTCAGGTGCTTCCATTCTGCCTGGCCGACCGCCAGCTGGCGGCCGCTGAGATCGAAAATTACCGCCCGAATACTGCCGGTCCCGGCATCTAACGCTAACAGGTAACTCATGACATGCGCCTCGCGATTGTTGCGCGGCGCAGGGCCGTCAGGAGGCCAGCGTGAGCACCGCGCGTGCTGTTGTCTCTTCCGTTACCAGGCCATTGATGCGTTTGCCCACCAGGGCGGCATAAATCGCCTGCGCTTTTTCCGTCCCACCGGCAACGCCGACAATGGTCGGCAGCTGCGCCAGTTCGTCGAGGGTCACCCCGAGCAATTCCCGGTGAATCTCCAGCCCCTCAACCCGCTGACCATCGGCCTGCAGGAAATACCCCAAAATGTCGCCCACCGCGCCTTTGCGGGCATACATCAGCTGTTCGCCTTCGCTGATGTAGCCAGAGCGCAGGATCGTGGCATCGCGATGCTGGTCGATGGCGCCGATGCCCACGACCGCCGCATCTGCCGCCGTTGCCGCAAGGATCACGTCCCGCACGCTCGACTCCCGGCGTAAAATTTCTGCCACATCGGCCGAAGAGACCCGCAGCGGTGCCGGAATAATGCTGACGCGACAGGCGGCGTCCAGCTGGCCGATGCCGGTCATATACGGGCCGACGCCGCCGGAGAGCGTAACCAGGCGTACCTGCTGCGAGCTGATAAACCCGCTGAGATGCTGCAGGCAGCTCATGGTCGCTTCACCAAAACCCACCGCCAGCAGCTGCCCCGGTTCGAGGACGCCCATCAGCGATTGCGCCGCGCCGATCCCCAGACGGGTGTTCATCGGCGGGGTATTGAGCGCCGGCAGCACCCGGGCGATCTTCAGGCCAAAACGCTGCTGCAGTTCGGTTTCCAGCGCCAGGCACCCCTCATAGCGAGAGTTGATCTGCACGCGGATCACCCCGGACTGGCGGCCTTTCTCCAGCAGGCGGGAGATCTTTAAGCGCGGCAGCCCCAGGCGCTCGCCAATATCGTTCTGCGTCAATCCATCGTGGTAGTAACACCAGGCCACGCGCGCCACCAGCTCCTCTTCGGCTAACGCCAGGCCAGCGTAGCGGCTCTCTTCCGTAATGCGTTTTTCGCTCATAAAGTGAACTCTTATAAAAATTTAGATCATATGTTCGCTCTTGCGCAGCCGGAAAGTGTGAGCCGACTGGCAAAACCGATCTTTCATGGTTTGGCGATTTTTTCCAACGATCTAAAGCACCAATCTGTGATCTTTGCACGGTTGTAAATATAGTTCACGGTCTACGCTTTTGAACATTATTAAATTAAAAAATCATTTGTTCATACGAGGCGTGACAATGAAGCCATTGCTTGAAGCCCGCCAGATCCGCAAACAGTTCTCCGGCATCGCCGTGCTGAAGGGCATTGATTTCACGCTCTTTTCCGGCCAGGTGCATGCGCTGATGGGCGGCAATGGCGCGGGGAAATCGACGCTGATGAAGATTATCGCCGGGGTCGAAACGCCTGATGACGGTGAACTGACGCTCGGCGGCCGCACATTTTCGCGCCTCAATCCGGCGCTGGCTCACCAGTTAGGGATTTACCTGGTGCCTCAGGAGCCGATGCTGTTTCCCAACCTGACGGTGCGCGAGAACATTCTTTTCCGCCTGCCGAGACGGCCCGAAAACGGCGAACGTTTGCAGGAGAAGCTGCAGCAGCTGAACTGCCAGATCAATCTGGAGGCGGCAGCCGGCACGCTGGAGGTGGCGGATCAGCAAATGGTGGAGATCCTGCGCGGCCTGATGCGCGATGCGCAGATCCTGATCCTCGATGAACCGACGGCTTCGCTGACCCCGGGCGAGACGGATCGCCTGTTTCGTCAGATCCGCGCGCTACAGGATCTCGGCGTCGGTATCGTTTTTATCTCGCATAAGTTGCCGGAGATCCGCCAGATCGCCAGCCATATCTCGGTGATGCGGGACGGCGCGGTGGTGCTGAGCGGTGAAACGGCGGCATACAGCGACGCCCAGCTGATTAGCGCGATGACGCCGGCCGACCGCCAGCACGATCTGAGCGATTCGCAGAAGCTGTGGCTGGCGCTGCCGGGCAACCGCCGTACTCAACCGCAGGATTTTCCGGTGCTGCGGGTGGAGGATCTGACCGGCGAAGGGTTTATCGATCTCAGTCTGGAGATCCACGCCGGCGAGATCGTCGGCCTGGCCGGGCTGGTGGGATCCGGGCGCACCGAATTTGCCGAAACGCTGTACGGGCTGCGTGCGTCGCGGGCCGGGCGCGTGTGGCTGGAGAACCGCGATGTCAGCCGCGACAGCACCCGCCAGCGGCTGGCCAGCGGGCTGGTCTATTTGCCCGAGGACCGGCAGGTGTCCGGGCTGTTTCTCGATGCGCCGGTACGCTGGAACACGGTGATGTTCAACCAGCCATCGTGGTGGCAGCAGCGCCAGCGCGAAGCGGCGGTGGTGGAGCGCTACCACCGGGCGCTGGGCATCAAACTGAATCATAGCGAGCAGACCGTGCGGACGCTCTCCGGCGGCAATCAACAGAAGGTGCTGCTGGCCCGCTGTCTGGAGGCCAACCCGCTGCTGCTGATCGTCGATGAACCCACGCGCGGCGTCGACGTTTCTGCCCGGGCCGACATCTACCAGCTGCTGAAAAGCGTCGCCGCGCAAAACGTGGCGGTGCTGATGATATCGAGCGATCTCGATGAGTTTGTCGGGCTGGCCGACCGGGTACTGGTGATGCATCAGGGCCGGCAGAGCGGTGAACTGCTCCGGCCGGCGGTGACCGTCGATCGCATGATGACCCTGGCCTTTGGAGGAGAGTCATGAAAACGTTACTCAGAAACCGCGAGCTCAGCGCGCTGCTGGCAATTCTGGCGCTGTTTGCGCTGCTGATCGCCCTCAACCCGGCCTGGTTCAGCCTGCAGATTCTGGCGATGATCTTTGCCAGTTCGCAAATCCTGTGCCTGCTGGCGCTGGGGGCCACGCTGGTGATGCTGACCCGCAATATTGATGTTTCCGTCGGTTCGACCGTCGGCCTGAGCGCGATTGCGGTCGGTGCCGCGCTCAACGCCGGCTATGACCTGGCGCTGGCCATCGGCTTTTCGCTGGCGGTTGGCGCCCTGGCCGGGGCGTTTAACGGCCTGCTGGTGGTGGGGCTGCGTATTCCGGCGATTGTCGCCACCCTGGGAACCCTGGGGCTGTATCGCGGGGTGATGCTGCTGTGGACCGGCGGCAAGTGGATCGAGGGGCTGCCCGATAGCCTGAAGTCGCTGTCGGAGCCGCTGTTTATCGGCGTCTCGCCGCTGGGCTGGCTGGTGCTGGGGCTCCTGCTGGTAGGCGCGTGGCTGCTGGCGCGCACTGCGTTTGGCCGTGACTTCTACGCCGTGGGCGACAACCTGGCCGCCGCGCGTCAGCTCGGCGTGGCGGTGAATCGCACGCGCATGCTGGCGTTCACCCTGAACGGCATGCTGGCGGCCTGCGCCGGGATCGTCTTTGCCGCGCAGATCGGTTTTGTCCCTAACCAGACCGGCAGCGGGCTGGAGATGAAAGCCATCGCCGCCTGCGTCCTCGGCGGGATCTCGCTGCTGGGCGGAACCGGCACGCTGGTGGGCGCTTTCCTCGGCGCCTTTTTCCTGACGCAAATCGATACCGTGCTGGTGCTGCTTCGGCTGCCGGCGTGGTGGAACGATTTTATCGCCGGTCTGGTGCTGCTGGGCGTGCTGGTGCTCGACGGACGGCTGCGCCAGGCGCTGGCGCGTCATCAGCGGGCGCTGAAGTACAGCCGCTTTCAGCCCGGTAACAAAGGGGGAAAGCACGTCACCCCGTTCACCAACCGTAAGAACAAAGAGGTGGCGTAGATGAAACTCAACTGGGAATGCGCGCTGCTGCTGTTACTGGTGCTGGAGATCCTGCTGTTTGGCGCGATCAACCCGCGGATGCTGGACATCAACATGCTGCTGTTCAGCACCAGCGATTTTATCTGTATCGGTATCGTCGCGCTGCCGTTGACGCTGGTGATCATCAGCGGCGGGATCGATATTTCGCTGGGCTCCACCATTGGCCTGTGCGCCATTGCCCTCGGGGTGATGATGCAGGCGGGCTGGCCGATGGCGCTGGCGATCCCGCTGACCCTCGTGGTGGGGCTGCTGTGCGGCCTGCTTAACGCAGCACTGATTCACTACACCGGCATCAGCCCGCTGGTGATCACCCTCGGCACGCTGTACCTCTACGGCGGTGCGGCGCTGCTGCTTTCCGGGATGGCAGGGGCGACCGGTTATGAAGGGATTGGCGGTTTCCCGGACAGCTTTACCGCCTTTGCTAACCTGACGCTGCCCGGGCTTCCGCTGCCGTTACCGCTGGTGCTGTTTGCGGTGCTGAGCTTTTTCTTCTGGCTGCTGGCCCACCGCGGGCGCTTTGGCCGTCACCTCTTTTTGCTGGGACAAAACCCCCGGGCCGCGCGCTATGCGGCGTTGTCGGTGAACGGCATGCCGTATGTGCTGTATGGCCTGGTGGGGGTGGCGTCGGCGATAGCGGCGCTGATTCTGGTCTCCTACTTCGGCTCGGCGCGCTCGGATCTCGGCCGCGACCTGCTGATGCCGGCCCTCACTGCCGCCGTGCTCGGCGGGGCGAATATCTACGGTGGGTCCGGTTCGATCCTCGGTACGGCACTGGCGGCACTGCTGGTGGGGTATCTGCAACAGGGTTTACAGATGGTCGGCATCCCCAACCAGGTGTCGAGCGCGCTGTCAGGGGCGCTGTTGGTTGTGGTGGTGATGGGGCGCTCGCTGAGCCTGCACCGTGAATGGCTGCGGATGGCCTGGCGACGTGTTTCACGCGCATAACTCACTCGGAGCATAAAATGAAAGCTAAACATCTCTTGCACATCAGTGCCCTCGCGATCGCGATGAGCGTAGCCACCGCCCAGGCGGCAGACCGCATCGCTTTTATTCCTAAGCTGGTTGGCGTCGGCTTCTTTACCAGCGGCGGCAACGGCGCGAAAGAGGCGGGCAAAGCGCTCGGCGTGGATGTCACCTACGACGGCCCCACTGAACCCAGCGTTTCGGGTCAGGTGCAGCTTATCAATAACTTCGTCAACCAGGGTTACAACGCGATTATCGTCTCTGCGGTGTCGCCGGACGGCCTGTGTCCGGCGCTGAAGCGGGCGATGCAGCGCGGGGTGAAGGTGTTGACCTGGGATTCCGACACCAAGCCAGAGTGCCGCAGTATTTATATCAATCAAGGCACGCCGCAGCAGCTCGGTGGCCTGCTGGTGGAGATGGCCGGGAAGCAGGTGAGTAAACCGGCCGCCAAAGTGGCGTTTTTCTACTCCAGCCCTACGGTCACCGACCAGAACCAGTGGGTGAAAGAGGCAAAAGCCAAAATCGAAAAAGAGCACCCGGAGTGGCAAATTGTCACCACCCAGTTTGGCTATAACGATGCCACCCGTTCCCTGCAAACCGCTGAGGGGATCTTAAAAGCCTACCCGGATCTTGACGCCATTATTGCCCCGGACGCCAACGCGCTGCCGGCCGCCGCACAGGCGGCAGAAAATCTCAAACGCCAGGGCGTCGCCATCGTCGGCTTCAGTACGCCGAACGTGATGCGCCCGTACGTTGAGCGCGGCACGGTGAAAGCCTTCGGCCTGTGGGACGTGGTGCAGCAGGGCAAAATTGCGGTCAACGTCGCCGATCGCTTGCTGAAAAAGGGCGATCTTAACGTCGGTGACAGTGTGGAAGTGAAAGATCTCGGGGCGCTGAAGGTCGAGCCAAACAGCGTGCAGGGTTATCAGTATGAAGCGAAAGGCAACGGGATCGTGCTGCTGCCGGAGCGCGTGGTGTTCACCAAAGAGAACATCAATAACTACGACTTCTGAGGGAGGATGAGATGGCAGATTTAGACGATATCAAAGAGGGAAAAGACTTCGGTTTTGACCGGCCGCAGAAAAACACGCTCTATACGTTGAAAGGCTGCGGCTCGCTGGAGTGGGGGATGCAGTCCCGACTGGCGCGTATCTTTAATCCGCACAGCAACCGGACGGTGATGCTGGCCTTCGATCACGGCTACTTCCAGGGGCCGACCACCGGGCTGGAGCGGATTGACCTCTCTATCGCCCCGTTGTTTGATGAAACCGATGTGCTGATGTGTACCCGCGGGGTGCTGCGCAGCCAGGTCCCGGCGGCGACCAACAAGCCGGTGGTGCTGCGGGCATCCGGCGGCAACTCAATCCTCAGCGAACTCTCCAATGAGTGCGTCGCCGTAGCGATGGAGGACGCATTGCGCCTGAACGTCTGCGCGGTGGCGGCCCAGGTCTATATCGGCAGCCCGTATGAGCATCAGTCGATCAACAACATCATCAGGCTGGTGGACGCCGGGAACCGTTACGGCATGCCGGTGCTGGCAGTCACCGGCGTGGGGAAAGAGATGACCCGTGATGCCCGCTACTTCTCGTTAGCCAGCAGGATTGCCGCCGAGATGGGGGCGCAGTTTGTGAAAACCTATTTTGTCGAAGAGGGGTTTGAAAAGGTCACCGCCAGCTGTCCGGTGCCGATCGTGATCGCCGGCGGGAAAAAGCTGCCGGAACTCGAAGCCCTTGAGATGTGCTGGCGGGCAATCGACCAGGGGGCATCCGGCGTGGATATGGGGCGCAATATCTTCCAGTCCAGCGCGCCGCGCGCCATGCTGCAAGCGGTGAAAAAAGTGGTCCATGAGAATATCAGCGCCCGCGAGGCGTACCAGTTCTGGCAGGAAGAGAAACAGGGAGAGCTAAAATGAACGTGACGCTGGTGGAGATTAATATCAAGCCGGAGCGGGTGGATGAGTTTCTCGACGTCTTTCGCGCCAACCACGAAGGAGCGCTGCAGGAGCCAGGCAATCTGCGTTTTGACGTGCTGCAGGACCCGGAAGTGAAGACCCGCTTTTTTATCTATGAAGCCTATAAAGACGACGCGGCGGTGCTGGCGCATAAGAAAACCCCGCACTACCTGGCCTGCGTGGAGAAACTGGAGGAGATGATGTCGCAGCCGCGGCACAAGCGCAGTTTTGTGGGGCTGCTGCCGGCAGATTAAGGAAAAACGTGAAGCGGAAATACCTGCCTCCCCGTGTGCGGAGAGGCAGGGGGTCGATCAGGCCTCTTCCACTGAAACCCGCAGTGCAGCCAATGCTGTACGTGCCGCTTTAAGCACCTGCTCACACTGCTCAAGCGTCAGCGTCAGCGGTGGCTCAATGCGGATGGTTTTGGCATTGTTGAGGGTCCCCGCCACCAGAATGCGCTGGCGGAACATCTCACTGGAGAAGCTGTAGCCGATTTCGTTATCCACGAACTCAATCGCCATCAGCATTCCTTTACCGCGCACCTCATTCACCAGATCCGGGTACTCGCGGGACAGCTGACGGAAGCCATCCAGCAGCAGTTCGCCTTTCTGTTCCGCCTGTGCCGGGAGATTTTGCGTCAACAGAACGTTGATCGTCGCCAGCGCCGCGGCACAGGCCAGCGGATTTCCACCGAAGGTGGTGGTATGCAGGAACGGATTGTCGAACAGCACCGAGAACACCTCTTCGGTGGCGACCGTCGCGCCAATTGGCATCACACCGCCGCCGAGGGCTTTGGCAAGGCACAGAATGTCCGGCTGAACGTTCTCGTGCTCACAGGCAAACATTTTGCCGGTGCGCCCCATGCCGGTCTGCACCTCATCGAGGATCAGCAGTGCGCCAAACTCATCACACAGCTTGCGTACCGCCGGCAGATAGCCCTGAGGCGGCAGGATCACGCCGCCTTCGCCCTGGATCGGTTCAAGGATCACCGCCGCGACGTCATCACCGGTTTTCTTGCACTCACTGAGCAGCGTGCGCATGGCGTTGATATCGCCAAACGGCACGTGACGAAAGCCCGGCAGCAGCGGCATAAAAGGCTTACGGAAGGTTGATTTGGCCGTAGCCGACAGAGCACCCAGCGATTTCCCATGGAACGCGCCGCTGGTGGCCACGAAGGTAAATTTGCCGCGTGGCGATTGGTAAGCTTTGGCGAGCTTGAGCGCCGCTTCGACCGATTCCGTACCGCTGTTACTGAAGAAGCTGTATTTCAGTTTGCCGGGCGTTAATGCCGCCAGCGTTTTGGCCAGCATGGCCCGAAGTGGGTCCAGCAGTTCCTGGCTATGAAGAGGTTGTTTAGCGAGCTGATGCTCGACGGCGGAAATCACAACTGGATTACGGTGCCCTACATTAAAAATCCCAAAACCACCCAGACAATCGACAAACTCTTGTCCTTGAGTGTCGACAAGCGTATTTAACCCTCCCGCCTGCCACTCTACGGCTCCGTAATCCCCGCCAGCGGTGACCGATTTTCGGTACTCTAAAAACCCTGGATTGACATGCTCTTTAAAGTATTCCCTGACCTCCTGGTTAAGTGCTTTCATCTCCTCATGATCAAGCGTTCGCTTCTCAATGAGATTCAGTGCGTGTGCGCTGCAGGCCAGAGCCGATGCGCTGGAAGGTAACCTGTTCAAAGTGAGCTCCTGGGGCGGGCGTATCACATGATACTGAATTAAGTATTGCAGGGATTACGCCACTTCGGTGGAGGCGCTGAAAATCGGGATAAACGCAGCGTGAAAGCGGATATGCGCGGAATTTAATCTCACGGCGATATTTTTGGCATGTTTTACTCCTGAAAGGAGCTGATAACCTGCTGGCTGCTATACCGCCGCGTGCTTCGCGGCGGTGCAGGTTGCCCAATTAGAGGGCAGAAGGGGGCTTAATCGAGCTGAGAAATTTCCATGGCCGCGCGGTCGATAACGGCGACGATCTGCTTGAGCTGCGCGTCGCTGGTGGGTTGCTGATTCACTTTCAGATCCAGTACGGCTTTAAAGTTCTCCAGCGCCCGCTTCATTTGCGGATTTTTGCGCAGTTCACAGCCGACCATCCGCGCCTGTAAACGCTCCTGAATTTGAGCCAGTTGCTCGAGATTTTCGGCGTGCAGCTGGCTGCCTTCGGCGGTAATGGCGATTTTCTTGCGGCCATTTTCCTCTTCAACGCTGATCAGACCCTGATCCTGCAGGAGATCGAGGGTCGGGTAGATAACGCCCGGACTAGGGCTATAGTTACCCTGAGTCAGGGTCTCTATCTCTTTAATCAGTTCGTAGCCGTGGCTGGCGTTGCGAGTCAGGATATCGAGGATAACCAGTCGCAGTTCGCCGTGACCAAAGAAACGCTGACGGCGTCCGCCGCCTCTGCGTTCGTGCTCGCCATGATCACCGCCTCTGTGGCCGTGTTCCCCACGTTCGCCGCGGTGCCCACGTGGCCCGCGCCCTTCTTCATGATGATGTCGCATCGTGTATTCCTCATTAGTTTTGATATATCTAATTTATATCTAAAAAATGACGATTAGCAAGCATGAGATCTGATATTTTTATAATTTGTTGATTTTAAATGTTTTTATTTGTGGTTTTGGACTTTTTTGCTTTTTGTCACGACTATATCAAAAATAACTTGCATTCTTTTTTAATGGCAATCATTATCATTTAGGTCATGTTTAGATATATCTATTTTTCACGAAGGCGATCGAATCGATGATGATAAAAACGAAAAACACTCAGTACCCGCAACGCGTTCGTAATGAGCTGCGTTTCCGTGAACTAACCGTCCTGCGCGTAGAGCGTATCGGCGCGGCTTTTCAGCGCATTGTGCTGGGCGGGGACGCGCTGGACGGTTTTGTTTCCCAGGGGTTTGACGACCATACCAAACTGTTTTTCCCCGAAGCCGGCGCCGCGTTTACGCCGCCGCAGGTCACTGATGAAGGCATTAACTGGGGTGAGAGCGTGCGTCCGGCAACCCGCGACTATACGCCGCTGTACGATGCCGAGCGCCATGAGCTGGCATATGACTTCTTTATCCACGACGGCGGGATTGCCAGCAGCTGGGCGCTGGCGGCCAAACCGGGCGATACCCTGGTGATTGGCGGGCCGCGAGGTTCACTGGTGGTGCCGGAAGATTATGCCTGGCAGCTGTATGTCTGTGATGAGTCCGGGATGCCGGCACTGCGCCGTCGCCTGCTCGGCCTCAGCCGTCTGCCCATGCGCCCGCAGGTGACGGCGCTGGTCACCATCGGCGATGTGTCTTACCAGGATTATCTGGCGGACCTGCAGGGCTTTAATATTGAGTGGGTGGTGGGCCATCAACCCTCCGTCGTGGCAGAGCGTCTGGCACAGGTGAGCGTTCCGCCAGAGGATTACTTTATCTGGGTCACCGGCGAGGGCGCGGTCGTCAAATCGCTGCTTGGTCGCTTCGAAAACGATGAGATTGATCCGCAGCTGGTGCGCTCTCAGGCCTACTGGCACAGCAAGTAATCGCTGCTCCTGCGAGCGCTCCCCGGGTAACGACATAGAAGCGTAGCCCGGGGCCACTTTAACCTTACCTTTAGCTGCGCATCACGCGCTGCCCGGTGACATCCAGCGTCAGCGCTTCACCGTCATGAAAGCGGCTCAGCACTTCACGTTGCTGGCACAGGAAGGCGATGCCGGCCTGGCGGGCGATAATCGCCCCGTGGGCGAGGTCGCTGCCTTCCTGTAGACAGATGCCTTTTACCTGCCGGGGATCCAGCTGCACGACTGTGGAAGGAAAGATATCGTCGGCGATGAGGATCGTCGGTCCTTGCAGGCGCAGCGGCTCCTCGTTGTGGCCCGCGAGATGGCGCAGCGTACGCTGCAGCAGATCGTCGATATCGATATAGCGAGCCTGCAGATAGGCATCGTCCAGATCGCGGTATTGCTGGCTAAGATCAACCAGCACCTGATACCACGCCCAGGCCGCGCCGCAGTGCTCATTTCGCATGATCTCGCAGGCAGTGTCGTATAAATCAGGATCGTCGAGCAGAGTATGGTGGCCGGAAAAAATCGCCGCGATATCAGCGGAATAACGATCTTCCGCCAGCGTGGTCAGCGCGGTGAGATCCGCCAGGGTCTGGTCGATCGCCTGTTTCAGGCGCTGCATCTCATCGGCAATATCCGCGCCGCTTTGCCGCTCCGGCCGGGCCTGAGGGCGCGGGTAGCGCATTGCGCTCCCCTGGACGCGGACGACAGCCGGCGCAGGGGCGGTGGGCGTGGCGTCCGGCTGCTCGCCAAAGTTTTCTGCCGCCAGCGCCTGAAATGCCGCCAGCGCCGCCTCGGCGTCCGGCCCGCGGGCCAGCAGCCGCAAGGTATCGTTGCAACGAACCTGGAGCAGGGCAATCTGGTTGATGCTGTCCGGCGATACGCATTTACCGCCTTTCTCCAGCACCAGATCCGCCTGGAACCCGGCTAAGGCCGCCACCAGACGCGATGCCGGGCGGACGTGCAGCCCGTTGTGATTTTTGATCACCACCGAGACGGACTGCCCGCTCAGATCGTCAACATTGGGCGCAGCCTCAATGACCTCTTGCGCTGACGATGGTAACCCCAGCTGCACGCGCTTGGCTTCCAGGGCGTGCATGGCGTCGGCGATCACTTTATCGATATCCGATCCGGTGGCGGCGCTGACCGTGGCCGCCAGCGTGCCTTCGACCAGCGGAGCGGCGCACAGGCGGACCTTGGCCGCGATGGCCGGATCGAGGAGATCCAGCGCGGTCTCGGCGCTGAGCAGGGCGCTGCCGATATCCATCATCACCAGCACGTGGTCGGTATCGGCCACGGACTCGATCGCCTCCATCACCTTCAGCGGATCGGTGCCGATCGGGTTCTGCGGATCGTCAATCCCGGCGGCGATCGCCAGCTTGCAGCCATCGCCAATTAACATCTGCCGGGCCAGTTCCCCGACGCCTTCGCCCAGCCGGGCGCTATGAGATACAATCACCAGGTTTACCATCGCCTTATCCTTACGCTTTGGCG
This sequence comes from Klebsiella sp. BIGb0399, assembly GCF_003752615.1. Taxonomy (NCBI): domain Bacteria; kingdom Pseudomonadati; phylum Pseudomonadota; class Gammaproteobacteria; order Enterobacterales; family Enterobacteriaceae; genus Klebsiella; species Klebsiella sp. BIGb0399. The sequence continues at coordinate 166,937 of NZ_RKHT01000007.1, forward strand.
GCTGCCGCCAGTTCCTGAATCATCAACATCACCGAGGTTGCCCCCGGATCCTGATGCCCGATGCTGCGCTCACCGAGGTAGCTGGCGCGGCCTTTGCGGGCCTGCATAGTGATGGTGGAACGAACGGCTTCCTCCGCCTGCTGCGCTGCGACGTCCAGCGCCTGTTGCACCGACAGGTGCTGTTCGCCGGACTGGCGCAGCGACTCGACCACCGGCAACCAGACATCGCACATGGTTTTGTCGCCGGGCTCTGCCTTGCCACGGTTGACCACGCCCTCGGCCCCTTCGCGCATCATCTGATACAGCTCATCGAGGGTCAGGCTCTGATGAGCCTGAGTCACCTGGGCTGCGCGAATAAAGAAGGTGCCGAACAGCGGCCCGCTGGCGCCGCCGACGTTGGAAAGCAGCGTCATCCCGGTATTCTTGAGAATAAAACCAATGTCTTTATCGGCAATGGACGGCAGCTTCTCCACCACTTTGCTGAAGCCGCGATGCATGTTCAGACCATGGTCGGCATCGCCAATCTCTTTATCGAGGCCGGTCAGGAAATCTTTCTCGCGGGTGAAGGTATCGCCGCAGCGATAGAGCCAGTTAACGATTTGCGTTCTGTTCAGTGACATGTCGTGCTCCTTAGTGGCCCCAGTTCAGCGCAGGGGTGTGAACGGGGGCGTCCCATAACGTCAGCGTGGCGTCATCGACTTTCAGCAGGGTGATGGAAAAGCCCACCATATCCAGCGATGTGCAGTAGCTGCCGACGAGGCTGCGGGCGATCGTGATGCCGTGCTCCTCGCAGCGTGTCGCCAGGCGGTTGAATACGCCATACAGCTCCGATAACGGGGTCGCGCCGAGGTTATTGACCAGGGCGATGACGCGGTCGCCTTTCTGCAACGCCTGTTTGCTTTGCTGCACGTCCTGCCAGCTGCCTTTCAGGTGATCCCACTGGCGCAGGGTACGGCTGTAGTTCCCGTTCTCCAGCAGGGTGTCGAACATCTCATCCACGGTGCGATCGAGAGAACTGAAGGCGCGACGGTCGATGCCCGGTTCGCCATGAATACCGACGCCGAACTCCATCTCATTATCCTGTAGCTCAAACGACGGCTGTCCGGCGGCCGGCACGGTGCAGGCGCCCAGCGCAATGCCGATGGAGTGGCCATGGTTGTTAAGGCGGCGGCCCAACTCAGCGCAGGCTTCCAGCGAATCGCCGAGTTCGGCGGCGGCACCGACCAGCTTCTCTATCAGCACGGTGTTGGCGACGCCACGGCGTCCGGCGGTGTAGAGGCTGTCTTTGACCGCCACGTCGTCATCGATCACCACGGTGGTGACCTTGACGCCGCTTTCATGCAGCAGCTCGGTGGCGGTCTCGAAATTGAGGATATCCCCGGTGTAGTTTTTGATGATCAGCAGTACGCCTTCACCGCCGTCGATATTCATGGCGCACTCGAACATTTTGTCCGGCGTCGGCGAGGTGAAAATCTCGCCCGGGCAGGCTCCGGAGAGCATCCCTTTGCCGATATAGCCGCAGTGCATCGGCTCGTGTCCACTTCCGCCGCCGGAGAGCAGCGCGACTTTTCCGGCCACCGGCGCATCGGCGCGGGTGACGTAGACCGGGTCCTGATGCAGCGTTAATTCAGGGTGGGCCCTGGCGAGGCCTTGTAATTGTTCACTCAGGACATCTTCGACACGGTTAATCAGTTTTTTCATTATTCATGCTCCGTCGACGTGATGCGATGCGGCCTCTCTGCGCACGGAGGCGGTCATCGTGTAGGGGTATCGCCTGGCGGGAACAACAACCGGCGATGTGATGATTCTGGCTGAGTTAACGGAAAAAAAAATGCCGCGAAAACGGGTTTCATTACGGAACATGATTATTAATTTTCGTTCCGTAATGGAACGTTTTTGCTGAGGAAATGCGAAAAATGCGAGCCAGGGCAGTTTTTTCACCTCGTGCGCCACGGCGGCGGATGGCGGCCGGGACGACTTTTTCGGCGTTTTTTTTGCCGCAGAGGGCAACATCACCCGCCGCTGGTCCGTGGTTTTGTGACGGTTGGTGACTGAAGGGGCCGATCGGGATCGCAATCCCGGCGTTTCTTCGTCAGTCATGTTCCAATATGAAACATTAAAAATCGATCGTCGTTTCAGATCAGAACAAAATCGGCAAAAATTTTTTTGTTCGCCGCTCGCCCTACAGTGTTTGCATCGCTCCGGTCATGCTCCCGTTCCCGCCTTTTAGCGAAAGCTGAACGGGATGACGCCAGGGCACATCATGTAAAACATGCACTTATTTGAGGGTGAAAGGAATGCTAAACGTTATTCAATCTCCGGCCAAATATCTTCAGGGACCTGATGCATCCACGCTGTTTGGCCAGTATGCCAAAAACCTGGCGGACAGTTTTTTCGTGATTGCCGATGACTTCGTCATGAAGCTGGCGGGGGAGAAGGTGCTTAATGGCCTGCATAACCACGGGCTCAGCTGCCATGCCACACGCTTTAACGGCGAATGCAGTCATGCGGAAATCAACCGCCTGATCGCCATTCTGCAGCAGCACGGCTGCCGCGGCGTGGTGGGGATTGGCGGCGGTAAGACGCTCGATACCGCCAAAGCCATCGGCTTCTACCAGAAGCTGCCGGTGGTGGTGATCCCGACCATCGCCTCGACCGATGCGCCAACCAGCGCGCTGTCGGTGATTTACACCGAAGCCGGTGAATTTGAAGAGTATCTGATCTACCCGAAAAACCCGGATATGGTGGTGATGGACACGGCGATTATCGCCAAAGCGCCGGTGCGTCTGCTGGTGGCGGGGATGGGCGATGCGCTGTCCACCTGGTTTGAAGCGAAGGCCTGTTTTGATGCCAGGGCTACCAGCATGGCCGGCGGCCAGTCCACGGCGGCGGCCTTGAGCCTGGCCCGCCTGTGCTATGATACGCTGCTGGCGGAAGGCGAAAAAGCGCGTCTGGCGGCCCAGGCCGGCGTCGTAACCGATGCGCTGGAGCGCATTGTCGAAGCCAACACCTACCTCAGCGGCATAGGCTTTGAAAGCAGCGGCCTGGCGGCGGCGCACGCTATTCACAACGGCTTCACCATTCTGGAAGAGTGCCACCATCTGTACCACGGCGAGAAAGTCGCCTTTGGCACCCTGGCTCAACTGGTGCTGCAAAACAGCCCGATGGAAGAGATTGAGACGGTGCTGGGCTTCTGTCAGAAAGTGGGGCTGCCGGTGACGCTGGCGCAGATGGGCGTGAAAGAGGGCATTGAAGGGAAAATTCAGGCGGTGGCGAAAGCGACCTGTGCGGAAGGTGAAACCATCCATAACATGCCTTTTGCCGTGGCGCCTGATAACGTCTATGCCGCGATTATGACGGCCGACCTGCTCGGTCAGCAGTGGCTGGCGCGTTAAGGTTACGCGAACGCGTGGTCTGAACGTGAAGGACGTTTCTCCCCTCCGGCAGTCTCTGCCGGAGGGGTTGTCTATTGGTCAACAGTGGAAAGGGACATGGCGGCGCAGACTCAGGATTCTTCACAATCAGCATCTTCCGTAATTGGCCAGTCGTGGCATCGTTGCAGCCGGTTTATGCAGCGGGACACCTGGCAGGCGCCGCATCAGGCGCAGGGGCTGACGTTTGAGTCGATCTGTCGGCGTAAAACCGCGTTGCTGACTATCGGCCAGGCCGCGCTGGAAGATGCCTGGGAATTTATGGACGGCCGCCCCTGCGCGCTGTTCATTCTGGATGAGTCCGCCTGTATTCTCAGCCGCTGCGGTGAAGCGCAGACGCTGGCGCAGCTGGAAACGCTAGGGTTCCTCGACGGCAGCTATTGCGCCGAAAGCATTATCGGCAGCTGCGCGCTGTCGCTGGCTTCGATGCTGGGACAGCCGGTGAGAACCTCCGGCGATCAACATTTTAAACAGGCGCTGCACGACTGGTCATTTAGCTCGACGCCGGTGTTTGATAATCACGGGCGCCTGTTTGGCTCCATTTCGCTGTGCTGTCTGCGCGAACAGCAGGCGGCTTCTGATTTGTCCCTGACCCTCGCGATTGCCCGGGAGGTGGGGAATTCACTGCTCACCGACAGCCTGCTCGCCGAATCCAATCGCCACCTCAACCAGATGTACGGCCTGCTGGAAAGCATGGACGACGGGGTGATGGCGTGGAATGAGCAAGGGGTGCTGCAGTTTATTAACGTCCAGGCCGCGAGGCTCCTGCATCTGGATGCGCAGGCCAGCCAGGGGAAAAATATTCACGACCTGGTGATGCTGCCGGCGCTGCTGCGTCGGGCCATTAAGCACGCGCGGGCGCTGAATCATGCGGAAGTGACGTTTGAGAGTCAGCATCAGTTTATCGACGCCGTGATTACCCTCAAGCCGATTGTCGAAGCGCAGGGCAACAGCTTTATTCTGCTGCTGCATCCGGTGGAGCAGCTGCGTCAGCTGATGACCAGCCAGTTGGGCAAAGTGAGCCATACGTTCGAGCAGATGTCTGCGGACGATCCGCAAACGCGGCGGCTGATACATTTTGGCCGGCAGGCCGCACGCGGCGCTTTCCCGGTTCTGCTGTGCGGCGAAGAGGGCGTCGGGAAAGAGCTGATCGCCCAGGCGATTCATAATGAAAGTGAACGGGCGGGCGGCCCGTATATTGCGGTTAACTGCCAGCTGTATGCCGACAACGTGCTGGGGCAGGATTTTATGGGCAGCGCGCCGACCGATGATCAAAACGGCCGTCTGAGCCGCCTGGAGCTGGCCAGCGGCGGGACCTTATTCCTGGAAAAAATCGAGTACCTGGCGCCGGAACTGCAGTCCGTGCTGTTGCAGGTGATTAAGCAGGGGGTGTTAACCCGGCTCGATGCCCGCCGGCTGATCCCAGTGGATGTGAAAGTGATCGCCACCACCACCGTCGACCTCGCCAACCTGGTGGAGCAGAACCGCTTTAGCCGCCAGCTCTACTATGCGTTGCACTCGTTTGAGATTGCCATTCCGCCGCTGCGGTCGCGACGCAGCAGTATTTCCGCGTTGGTGCATAACCGTCTGCGCAGTCTGGAGCGGCGTTTTTCATCGCGCCTGAAAGTGGACGACGACGCCCTGGCGCAGCTGGTGAACTACTCCTGGCCGGGCAATGATTTTGAGCTCAACAGCATTATTGAAAATATCGCCATCAGCAGCGATAACGGCCATATCCGCTTGAGCAACCTGCCGGAATATCTCTTCTCCGAGCGTCTGGGCAGCAGCGACAGCGCGTCGCCGCTCTTACCCGCCAGCCTGACCTTCAGCGCCATCGAAAAAGAGGCAATTATTCATGCCGCCCGCGTCACCAGTGGCCGGGTGCAGGAGATGTCCAGCCTGCTCAATATCGGGCGCACGACGTTGTGGCGCAAGATGAAGCAGTACGATATCGACGCCAGCCAGTTCAAGCGTAAAAACCAGGACTCATCGTTGACCTGACGCCCGCGCGGCGCGCCAGTTAGTGCGCAAACGAGCGTTTTAAGTGCGCAGAAAACCGCCATGCAAACGTTTGAATGAGGGCTGAATCAAATAAAGGCAACGTTCTCTTTGATATCCCGGCGAACTTGGGTCCATAGTATAAACATGTTCATCACATGGTTAATTTTAAGGATAAGAGCATGCCAACAGCGATAGATAAAGCATTAGATTTTATTGGTGGTATGAACACATCAGAACCGGCTCCGCCTTCAATGGATGAAAGCACAGCTAAAGGCATTTTAAAGTATTTGAATGAGTTAGGTGTTCCGGCAAGTGCCGACGACGTGATGGCGCGAGGTCAGCAGGAGGGATGGAACGCCGGGTTCACGGAAAAAGTGGCCGGATGGGCAGATAAGATCGCATCTGGTGACCGTCTCATTATTAAAAACCCTGAGTTCTTCTCTTCCTACATGCGGGAGCAGCTGCGGGAACTGGTGTGAGTTGAGCGTTTCAACCGCCCATTCATGACCGTGCTGTTCAGCGTATAAGGTATAAAAAAGGAGCGAACCGTTATTAACGGCGCTCCTTTTATTTTTACCTGTCTGCGGATGGCTTCAGTGACGATGGCGGCGGTTTCTAACCGCACACGTAGGTCGCGTTGTGTTCTATCAGCACCGGCTTAAAACCTGCTTTCACCGCCAGCATGGCGTTCTCAAGGCCGCCCGTTTGCTTGTAGATGCCGACTTTAAAACCGTCATTGGCATCCGTCGATGACTGCAGCTCCAGAAATGTACCGTTTACCCGCAGTGTTTTCGGGAACAGCGTCACATCCACCTGATAATGCTGGCCCCCGTCGGCGCCACACGCCAGCACCGGACCGCTTGAAGCGGGAAACACGCTTGCGTTAGCCGAAACCGAAAACCACCCCGCAACCAAAGCCAAAATCATGACCTTTCTGAAATCCATCGTATCGCCTTCAAAATGAAAGGGGCGAAATGTAATGGTGTTCCGTGGGCAGCGACAGTCCTTTAATGGCCTGTTGGCGGGCGTTAACTGGTGTGGTGGCAGTGCGAAACGCTAAAAAGCACAAGGGCCGGCGATTTCTCGCCAGCCCTTGCGGTGTCTGGTGGCCCCTGCTGGACTTGAACCAGCGACCAAGCGATTATGAGTCGCCTGCTCTAACCACTGAGCTAAGGGGCCGTGGCGAGGGATTATAAAGTAACTGGCAAGCGCAATCCAGCGTAAAACGCACGGCTGCTGATTTTATAAACAACGCATTTTCAATCCTTTATAATCACCTTTTCGGTATTGAGTGGGTGAAAAGATGATCAACGATATTCTGGCTCCGGACCTGCGGGTAGTCTTCTGTGGCATCAACCCCGGGAAGTCCTCCGCGCATACCGGCTTTCATTTTGCCCATCCGGGCAATCGCTTCTGGAAGGTGATTCACCAGGCCGGATTTACCGAGCGCCTGCTGGCGCCGGAAGAGGAGCAGCATCTGCTCGATACCGGCTGCGGTATCACGATGCTGGTGGAACGCCCGACGGTGCAGGCCAGCGAAGTGGCGTTGCAGGAGTTTCGCAGCGGCGGGCGGGAGCTCACCCTGAAAATGGAACAGTATCAGCCGCGAGCGCTGGCGATCCTCGGCAAACAGGCTTTTGAGAAAGCCTTTCAGGTGCGCGGCGCGCGCTGGGGAAAGCAGTCGGTCATCATCGATGCCACGCAAGTATGGGTGTTGCCAAACCCCAGCGGGCTCAATCGCGCCACGCTGGAAAACCTGACTGAAGCCTATCGCGAGCTGTACGATTCGCTCTGAATCAACGCTATACCGCGCTTTATCCCGACATTTCTCTGCTGCCCTGACGCCGGCCTGAACCCGGAGTCAGGCAATATCACGACGCCCTTTCGGAATGTGACCTCCGCCGCTAACTCGGTGTGATGCCTGTTTTGTCCTGTTTTATGTCATCTCTGTCCGTTGATCCCAAATGGCATCCGGCATTTTATGAAGCTCAAGGTTCCGGCTTGCGGAACCGATGGCCTGTCAAACTGCTACTGACCTGAAGGATAAACGAGATGACGCATCACATTACCCTTCGCTTCGACGACGGAGCGACGCAGTCCATAGAATGCCGTGCGGGAGAGTCCGTTGCGGATGCCGCCCTGAGAGCGAAAATCTATATCCCACTCGACTGCCGTGACGGCGTCTGTGGCACCTGCAAGTCAACCTGCGAATCCGGTCAGTACCAGCACGGGGACTATGTCGACGACGCGCTTTCAGCGCAAGAAGTGGCTGCCGGCCGGGTGCTGACCTGCCAAATGCACCCCTCCAGCGACTGCGTGGTGAACATCGCTGCCGCCTCCGGGATGTCGGGCGCCAGCGATGCCGTTTATCAAGGGCGGGTAACCGCCAGCCAGCAAATCTCGGCCACGGCGCTGACCTTCTCCGTCGCGCTGGACGATCGCCAGGCGCTGAGCTTTTTACCCGGCCAGTACGTCAATGTTACGGTTCCCGGTAGCGACCAGACGCGCTCCTATTCCTTCAGCTCTGGCCCGTCGAAAGACGAGGTCTCATTCCTGATCCGCAACGTACCGCAGGGGTTGATGTCGACCTGGGTCCGTGAACAGGCGCGCATTGGCGATGCCATTACGTTGCAGGGGCCGATGGGCAGCTTCTACCTTCGGGCGATCGAGCGTCCCGTACTGTTCCTCGCGGGAGGGACCGGCCTCGCGCCGTTCTTGTCAATGCTGGATAAAATGGTTGAGGACGGTCCCGGCGAACAGCCGGTGCATCTGATCTTTGGCGTGACCAGGGATGAGGACCTCGTCGAAATCGCGGCGCTGGAAGAATACGCCAGCCGCCTGCCGAACTTCAGCTTCCTCTGTACTGTGGCGGACCCGGACAGCAGCTATCCCCATAAAGGCTATGTCACGCAACATATCACCGGGCAGCAGCTCAACGAGGGTGATGTGGATATTTACCTCTGCGGGCCGCCGCCGATGGTGGACGCCGTGCGCTCATATCTCTCGTCGCGCGAGTTAACGCCGCGCAACTTTTACTATGAGAAATTCGCCGGGAGCGCGGTCGTGGCCCAGACGGGTGAAGCGCCGATCGCCCCGGTCGATGTGGATAACGCCTTCGACCTGCGTCTGGCACTGGAGCTTGGTGCGGTACAGTTGACGATGGGACGCCTCTCTGCGGAACAGCTCATGACCTTCCGCCGGCTGGCGGAGGCGATGGCCCCGTGGGTCTCCGGACGGCGGTTTATCGATGTGGCGCGCTATAGCGAGGCGAACCACGCCTTCCACATGTTTCTTATTGAAGCGTCAAAGAATGCCTTACTCATCGCGCTCTACAAACAGCTCGCCATTCAGGATTACATCGGCCGGGCGCTGACCAACACCATCGAGATTGTGGGGGACATCGTTCAGCAGCACCGGGATCTGGTGGCGGCATTTGAATACGACGATCTCAACGCGGCGCGCAACGTGCTGGCGCAGCACGCACTGCACTCACGAGCGACTATGAGCCGGGCGCTGGAGCAGATGACGCCTGCCGCCAGCGCGCCTGCTGCGGTGAAAACGACACCGTTGCCTCCGGTGGCGGAACCAGAACCGGAACCGGCGCGCTGTCCGTTTGCGGCCCTCGCCATGCCGGCCTATTCCCATGAGCTGGAGTGGCCTCCGGAACTGGCGCCGTTTAAGGTGGTGGACGATGGCTATCAGGGCGATCCCTACGAACACTATCGCTGGATGCGTGAACACGCGCCGGTCCTGCGCTGCCAGTCGGCGACCTCCGACGTCTGGTTCCTCTCGCGCTACGAAGATGTGTATCAGGCGATTCGTAATCCGAAATTGTTCTCCTCGGAAGTCGTCAGCCCGCCGCCGCTGACCTTCCTGACGCTCTTCGACTCCCCGGCCCACTCGCGGTTGCGGAAGGTGGTTCAGCCTTCGTTTATGCCGCTGTCGCTGGAGCCGTTTATCGCCGAGATCGAGCGACGCGCCGAAGTGCTGATCGATAACCTGATTGCCAAAGGCGGAGGCGACGTGGTGGAGGAGTTTGCTATTCCGCTCAGTATCGCCACGATTTCAGCGCTGATCGACGTGCCCAACGAAGACGAAGATAAGATGAAGTTCTGGTCCGATGAAACCTTCAGCTACTTCGGCCGTCTGGCCCGAAACGCGCCGGGAACCGGTACGGACGAGCAGAGTGCGAAAGCTTTCTTCGCCTATCTTAAGGCAGCGATGGAGCGCCTGTACCTCAGCAACAGCCAGTCTATCGGCGGCCATATTGCCCGTATGTGGAAAGAGGGGCTGCTCTCTGAAAAAGAGTCCACCGAACTGTGCGCCTTCGTGTTTATCGCCGGGCATGACACGACCACTATTCTGGTGGCCAACGCCTTCCGGATGTTTGCCGAACAGCCGCAACTGGTGGGCCGGATCCGCGACAACCTTGACGATGCCGAGCGCTTTGTTGAGGAGGTGGCTCGCTATCGCGGCACGGTGCAGCGGGTGAGTCGTATCACCACCGAAGCGACTGAAATCGCGGGTGTGACGCTGCCGAAAGGGGCGGTGGTGCGCCTGCTGTTGTCCGCCGCCAATCGCGACAGCCGGAAATTCCCTGACGGCGACACCTTCGATATCGACCGCGACACCAACGGGCATCTTGGCTTTGGCAACGGCATCCACAAATGTCTCGGCCAGCCGCTGGCGAAGCTCGAAACATTGATAGCGAGCAGGCTGGTGGCGCAAAAAGTGGGGGAGATAACCTTCGATCCGCAACGGCCCATTCAGTATGTGCGCGGCAATAACCTGACCAACTCCGGGCCGGAACATCTGTTTGTGCGCTTAAGCAAACGCCCTGACTAAGTCGCTCCAGCCACCGCCGGGTTCCGGCGGCGGTTACGGTTCGTCAGCGTCGTTCGGGGAGTAAAGCGACAGCCGGCTCTGCTCCTTGATGCGGTATTCGGTGGGGCGCAAGCCGGTCTGCTTGCGGAAGAAGCGGCCAAAATAGGCCTCGTCACGAAAGCCCAGCTCGCCGGCTATCTGCTTCACGCTGAAGGATGAATAGCCGAGCAGCCTTTTGGCTTCGTGGATCGCCCGCCGGTCGATGGCTTCAATCGCCGAAATGCCGAAGGCTTCGCGACAAATCCGCGTCAGCTGGCCGGGAGTGACGCCCATGGCGTTGGCATAGCTGGCAACCGGACGACGCGTGCGGCAGCGCTCATCAAGCAACGTGCGAAAGCGCTCGATACGCGCGGCAAGCGCCGCGCGTGCCGGGTTGCCCGCCAGCCGGGCCTTCTCGCTGAGACGGGCGATCTGGACAAACAGGGTGATCGCCAGCGCCAGTCCGGCGGTGAACTGCCAGCGCTCGGGGCGCTCGGCTTCCCGGCCGATGGCCTCAAACAGCGTCTCCAGCGGTTCGCCGCAGCGGCTTGCGGGATCGACGGTCAGCACCGCCGGCGTTCGCACGAAGGTCAGCAGTTCAGGCGCCACGGTGATGGCGACGGATTCGATAGCCGACTGGGCCGCCGTCATCACGTGGCCATCGACATTTTTGCAAAAGCGAAAGCCGTGGACCGAGCGGGCCGGTACGACGATCAGGCACGGCGCGTTAAAGGCCCAGACCTTACCGTCGATGGTGGCCTCGCCGCTGCTGTGCGTCACATACAGCGCCTGAATTAACGTGTCATGAAAGTGGGGCGTGATATCGAAGTCAAAGCGGCCCGCGCGCGATGGAATGCGCTCGTGATGCACGATATCGACGGAGGATTGCGCGGCCTCGGCGCCGTACAGCGCATAGTTTGGCAGCTCCCGCTGGCGGAGGCCGTTAGCAGGCATGGCGCTGGCTCTGAGTGGGGTGACTCTGCTGCATAAGGGCTATCTCCAGAGGATGACGGGGCATTTATTCGGCAGTAAACGTTTCTGCCGCGCAAGTGCAAGATCCTCATCTTGTGAGCTCGGTCGGAATGATGTTTGTCCCCCAACGTAGCGTTTTCGGATGAGAAATTTGAAGCCCGGCACACTTCTGCGCAATTTTTCAAAAGTGCATGTTTTGGCGAGAAAGTGACCTTCTTTTTCCCCGGTGAGATGTCAAAAATGCAAATGAAACAAATTTAAAACAATAAATCGACAATTTAGATCATTCATCTGCGAGGTACCCTATGAAAAACCCGAACGCTCGTGCTGACGCCGGTTTGCGTGCTGTGCAATCCAGGGGAGAGTGCTGATGGCCGGAGAACTTCTCGTTCGCGAATGCGATGTTCTGGTGGTCGGCAGCGGCGTTGGCGGTCTCTCCGCCGCCGTCACCGCCGGTCTGAAGGGGCTGGATGTACAGGTCATTGAAAAAGATCGGGTGTTCGGCGGGACCACGGCCTTTTCCGGCGGCGTGCTGTGGATCCCCGATAATCACCTGGCGCGTCAGCAGGGGATCGAAGACAGCCAGGAGGCGGCCCGTACCTATCTGCAGGGCGAGGCGGGGGAGAGCTACCGCCCGGAGATGGTGGAGGCATTTTTACGCCATGGTCCGCAAATGCTGCGCTTTTTGGAGGAAAAGAGCCGCTTTCGCTGCAACCTCTATCAGTACCCGGACTACCACCCCGATGCACCTGGCGGCGTGATGCGCGGGCGCTCGGTAGTACCGGAAGCCTTTGATATTCGCGCGCTTGGCCCGGCAATGCGCCGTTTGCGTAAGCCTCTGCGCACCATCACCTTCATGGGCATGATGTTCAGCTCATCGAATAACGATCTGAAGCACTTTTTCAATGCGACCCGTTCCCTGACCTCGTTTATCTACGTCGCGAAACGCCTGAGCCGCCATCTGCTGGAATTGGCCCGCTATGGACGCGGCGTCACGGCAAACGGCGGTAATGCGGTGGTGGCCCGGCTGGCCTGCTCGGCGCTGGATCTCGGCATCCCGATTCATACCGGCGTGGCGGCAAAAGATCTTATCGTGGAGCAGGGCGTGGTCCGCGGCGTCATGGTTGAGCATCAAGGGGAACGCATCGCGCTGTATGCCAGACGCGGAGTGGTGCTGGCCAGCGGCGGGTTTGCGCGCGATGAACCGCGGCTGAAAAAGAGTTATCCGCACGTCCGGCGCGGCGGGAGCCAGCTCTCGCCCACCCCGCCGGGCGTGGATACCGGCGATGGCATCGCGATGGCGGAACGCATCGGCGCCCGCTTTGATGATAGCTACCGCCATGGAGCGGCGTGGATCCCGGCCTCGAAAGTGAACATCGGGCGTCGGGAATATGTCTTTCCGCACCTCGTCGACCGCTATAAGCCGGGTTTTATCATGGTTAACCGCCATGGAGTTCGCTTCTGCAACGAGGCCGACTCCTATCACGATGTTGGCATCGCCATGCTGGAAACCTGCCGTGAGGATACCGAAACCTTCGCCTGGCAAATCTGCGATCGGCGGGCGTTACGCCAGTACGGGATGGGCTTTGCCAAACCGGCCCCGTTGCCGGTGTCGCTGTACCTGAAAAGCGGCTATCTGGTCGCCGGCAAAACGTTGCAGCAACTGGCGCAGAAAATCGGGGTACCGCCTGCGGCACTCGAAAACACGGTGACCACCTACAACGCCGCCGCACGGCAGGGCAAAGACCCGCAGTTTGGCCGCGGCGAATCTGCGTATAACCGCTACCTTGGCGATGCGAATCACCAGCCTAACCCTTGCGTGGCTCCGATCGAGCACGGGCCGTTCTATGCCGTGAAGATGTTTATGGGCGACCTCGGCACCTTCCATGGGCTGAAAACCGATGCCAACGCCCAGGTGCTGGATAACCAGGGGATCGCCATTCCGGGGCTGTACGCCGCGGGGAATGAGATGGCCAGCATTATGGGGGGAAGCTATCCCGGAGCGGGGATCACCCTTGGCCCTGCCGCCACCTTTGGCTATATCGCCGCCTGCAGCCTGACGGCTCTGGGGGAAACCGAAACGATGCCGCAGCGTGCCGCATCATGAGTTTGGAGAACACCATGTCAACACTCTTCAGTCCGTTACCGGTCGGCCCATTGACGCTGACCAACCGCATTGTCGTGCCGCCGATGTCGCAATATTCAGCGTCAGACGACGGTATCGCCACGCCCTGGCATGCCCAGCACATTGGCGGATTAGCGATCTCCGGGGCCGGAATGGTGATTTGTGAAGCCAACGGCGTGACCGCCGATGGCCGGATTACGCCCTGCTGCCTTGGGCTGTGGAACCACGATCAGCAGCAGGCGCTCGGTCAATTGCTCGCGGATATTCGCACCTACAGCAACACCCCCATCGGCGTGCAGCTTAATCATGCCGGGCGTAAAGCGGGGACGAACCCGCCGTGGCGCAACCAGGGCGCTTCGCTGGCGGATGACGAAGGCGGCTGGCCGACCGTGGCGCCGTCGGCCATTGCGTACAAGCCCGGCTGGCGTGTGCCGGCGGCGCTGGACGAAGCCGGTATGACGCGGATCATCGCCGGCTTCGTCGAGGCGGCGCAGCGGGCGCTGGAGGCCGGCGTGGACTTTGTCGAACTGCACGCGGCGAACGGGTATCTGCTGAATCAGTTTTTATCGCCGCTCAGTAATCAGCGTGATGACCAGTATGGCGGCAGCGCTGAAAACCGCATTGCGCTTCCCGCTGCGGGTCGCCCGGGCGTTACGCGATGCCTGGCCGAAAAACCGTCTGCTGGGCGTGCGCTTTAACGGCGGCGAGTTTGCCGAAGGGGGGCTGTTGCTGGATGAAGCGGTGCAGTTTGCACGTGAGCTACACCAGCTTGGCTATGATTATCTTCATGTTTCTGGCGGCTATAACATCTATAACCAGCAACCGCCCGCCGACCAGCCCGGCTATATGGTGCCTTTCGCGCAAGCGGTGAAAGCGGCGCTTCCCGACGCGGTGGTCATTACGGTGGGGCTGATCTACGAAGCCGCGCAGGCGGAGGCCATCATTGATGAGCAGCGCGCGGATCTGGTGGCGATTGGCCGCGGTCTGCTGGACGATCCAAACTGGCCCATTCATGCGGCGATCGCGCTGGGGGTACCGGCGCCATGGCCGAAACCGTACGATCGTTTTGGTCCGCTGGGGTGGCCAACGCACCAGACTCAGGAGGCCAAATGAACACGATGCCGATAGTGGATCATCGGATCTATACCATCCGCTTGCGCAAGATGGGCGAGTTTCTGGAGGTGTTTCATCGCCTGGCGATGCCGGTGCTGCTGGATACGCTGGGCCAGCCGCTGGGGTTCTACACCAGCCTTGTCGGCCCGCAGAATCAGTTTGTGCACCTGTGGGGATACGAGAGCCTGAGCGAGTATGAGCGCCGCAGCGCCCTGCGCGATACGCATCCGGATTTCGCGGCCTATTTAAGCGCGTCTGAGCAGCTGATTATTTCTCAGGAGACCCGGCTGATCCGCGCGGCGGCGATGCCGTCCCGCTGAACCCGATCCACTTTCCCCTCACCGCCGGGTGAGGGGAAGCGTGACGATGTTGATGGAGGCATCATGAACCAGGTTAACCACATTCCGGTTTTTAAACTGTACGGCGAAAACCGGCACTGGACCACGCCGGATCTGCTGCACTGCGAATCGATCCAGAGCCGCAGCAGCCTGTATGACTGGAGTATTCAGGCGCACCAGCATACCGATCTGATCCAGCTGCTTTATATTCATAAGGGGCAGGGCGAGATCGAGATCGAAGGGATGACCCACCATTTTAGCGATGCCTGTATTCAGATAATCCCGGTGCTGTGCGTGCACGGCTTTCGTTTTTCATCCGGAACCGAAGGCTTTTCACTGTCGCTTGCTACCCCCCTGGTCGCGCAGTTTGAACAGCAGTTTGGCCGGTCTTTGCAGGTGCTCAATCAGCCGGCCTGTCTGCCGGTTGGCGAGTCAGGATGGCAAATTCATTCCCTGTTTCACACCCTTCATCAGGAGTGCCAGGCGGACAACGATGCCCGGGACATGATGCTCTATTCACAGTTGAGCGCGCTGATGGTGTGGTTGAATCGCCAGGCGCTGCCCCGTCCGGAGGTGAGCGATAAGGTGGAGCGTAAGCGCGCCGTTATTCGGCGTTTTAATCAGCTGGTGGAAAGCCACTACCGCGAACATTTTCAGATTGCCCATTACGCCAGCCAGATTGCGATGTCCGGCGCGCATCTCAACACCCTGTGTCGGGAGTTTTATGGTTGCAGCGCGCTGAGCGTTCTGCATCAGCGTCTGCTGCTTGAGGCCAAGCGCAGCCTGCTGTACACCAGCATGACGGTGAGCCAAATCTCGGATTACCTTGGCTTCAGCGACGCGACCTATTTTTCGCGTTTCTTTCGCCGCAGTACCGGCGTGTCGCCGCGCGGCTTCCGCGAGAGGCCGGTGGAACCAGACCGCCAGCCTCCCGGAATAGCATGATCCGCCAGGCTGGCGGGCAGTTTAGTTGCCGGAGTAACCGGGACGCGGGATTTTCCCCATCAGCATGGTGGGCAGGCCGCCATCCACTCCCAGTTCCGCGCCGTTGATATAGCTCGAGCGTTCACTTAGCAGGAACAGAACGGCGCGGGCAATGTCTTCCGGCTTACCGATACGCTGGCTGGCGGTGAAGGATTCGCGGCTCTGGCGTACGCCGGGTTGCGCGTAGTACTCGGCGGTCAGGGCGGTTTCAATCATCCCCGGGGCGACCAGGTTACTGCGGATACCTTCCTGGCCCCATTCCACGGCAATTTGCTGCGATAGTAGACCCACCGCCGCTTTCCCCGGGCTGTAGGCGCCGCTCCAGGGCTGCGGGATACGCCCGGAAATAGAACCGATATGCACGATGCTGCCGCATCTGGCGGCGCGCATATCGTGGGCAAATTCACGCGCGCACAGCAGATAGCCGGTCAGGTTCACTGCCAGCTGGGCGTTCCACTGCTCGAGGCTGATATCCGCCAGCCCCGCCGGGCGTAAAATACCGGCCGCGTTGACCAACCCATAGCAGGGGCCGAGGTGGGCGCGCACGCTCTGTGCCGCTTCTTTTACCTGTTCTTCATGAGCCACATCACAGGCGACGGCCAGGCGTTTGCCGGGGTACTTTTGCAGGCGTTGGCGCAGCGCTTCACACCCCTGAGGGTTTCGGTCGAGCAGGGCGACATCGGCGCCTTGCTGCGCCAGCGCGGTGGCGATGGCTTCGCCGATCCCGCTGGCGGCGCCGCTCACGGCAAAGACGCGATTAGCCAGACCCAACCAGTCATGAGTGGTCTGTGATTCAGTCATGGTGTCTTCCTTTTTTATTGGTATATGCAGGGGTAAGCAGAGCGTTTATTGTTCGATAAGCGCTGGCGAAAAGGAATGCACGAACGAAAAGCAGAAGAGGATTTTTCGCGGAAATAAAAAAAGCCAGTCGGTTGACTGGCTTTTTGTCGGATCGTTAATCGGAACCGATTAATCGTCGAGGAAGCTACGCAGCACTTCAGAACGGCTCGGGTGACGCAGCTTACGCAGCGCTTTCGCTTCGATCTGACGGATACGTTCGCGGGTTACGTCGAACTGTTTGCCGACTTCTTCCAGCGTGTGGTCGGTGTTCATATCGATACCGAAACGCATACGCAGAACTTTCGCTTCACGGGCGGTCAGGCCAGCCAGAACGTCGTGAGTGGCGGCACGCAGGCTTTCCGTGGTAGCGGAATCCAGCGGCAGCTCGAGGGTGGTATCCTCGATGAAATCACCCAGATGCGAATCTTCATCGTCGCCGATCGGCGTTTCCATGGAGATTGGCTCTTTGGCAATTTTCAGCACTTTGCGAATTTTATCTTCCGGCATCAGCATACGTTCAGCCAGCTCTTCCGGCGTCGGCTCGCGACCCATTTCCTGCAGCATCTGGCGGGAGATACGGTTGAGCTTGTTGATGGTCTCAATCATATGCACCGGAATACGGATGGTGCGCGCCTGATCCGCGATAGAGCGGGTAATTGCCTGACGGATCCACCAGGTCGCGTAGGTGGAGAACTTGTAGCCGCGACGATATTCGAACTTATCAACCGCTTTCATCAGACCGATGTTACCTTCCTGAATCAGATCCAGGAACTGCAGACCACGGTTGGTGTATTTCTTGGCGATAGAAATAACCAGACGTAAGTTTGCTTCAACCATCTCTTTCTTCGCACGGCGGGCTTTCGCTTCACCGATGGACATGCGACGGTTGATATCTTTAACCTGCTCGATGGTCAGGCCGGTTTCTTCTTCAATCTGCTGCAGTTTCATCAGGCCGCGCTGAACGTCTTCTTTCACGTCATGCAGCTTTTCAGACCACGGCTTGTTCATAGCGACAGCGGCGTTGAACCAGGTTTCGCTGGTTTCGTTGCCGGTGAACAGCGTGATGAAGTTTTTCTTCGGCATTTTGCACTGTTCAACGCACAGTTTCATGATGATGCGTTCCTGAGTACGGACGCGATCCATCATGCTACGCATGCTGCCAACCAGGTAATCGAACTGTTTCGGTACCAGACGGAACTGTTTGAACACTTCGGACAGCTTGAGAATTTCTTCCTGCGCGGCGGCGTGGCTACGACCTTTTGCTTTAATGGTGTCGCGGGTCAGTTCGTACTGCGTACGCAGTTCACCGAATTTCGCGCGCGCCAGCTCAGGGTCGATGCTGTTGTCGTCATCGCTGCTGTCGTCATCGTCGTCTTCATCTTCGTCTTCGTCGTCATCCATCTCTTCCTGAGACAGTTCAGAACCGACGTGCGTTGCGGTCGGCGCCAGATCTTCTTCAGCGTTAGGATCGACAAAGCCGGTGATCAGGTCAGACAGACGTGCTTCTTCCGCTTCAACGCGATCGTACTGCTCGAGCAGATAGGTGATGGCTTCCGGATATTCAGCAACGGAGCACTGAACCTGGTTAATCCCATCTTCAATACGTTTGGCGATGTCAATTTCGCCTTCACGCGTCAGCAGTTCGACGGTACCCATTTCGCGCATGTACATGCGCACCGGATCGGTTGTCCGTCCGATTTCAGATTCAACACTGGACAGCACCTGTGCAGCTGCTTCTTCTGCATCTTCGTCAGTGTTGTTGCTGTTTTCAGCCAGCAGTAGATCATCGGCATCCGGTGCTTCTTCCATCACCTGAATGCCCATGTCATTGATCATTTGGATGATGTCTTCGATCTGATCGGAGTCGACGATATCTTCCGGCAGATGGTCATTGACCTCGGCATAGGTCAGATAGCCTTGCTCCTTACCACGTTGGACAAGAAGCTTCAGCTGTGACTGCGGGTTTTGCTCCATAAGACGGTATCCACACTTATTTCGTTTGATTGGTGTCGACAACAAACTGCCAACATTTAAAGCGAGGGCGTACTTATATTATTGCCGCTGCGCCTCAGCGCGGCTGTCGGGGGCTTCCCGAACGATATTCGGCACTTAAGCCGTGCAATTCATTTCTTTGCCAGTTCCTGACTGATGGTCCAGAGTTCCCGGCGTTCTTCACTGCTTAAACCGTGTGTGCGGTCACGAGCTATCAACTCTTCTTGCCGCAGTTCCAGCAGTGAATCAAACATATGGTTGAGCGAGTCGGTGAAGGTTTTTTCCGCGATATCTTTATCTGCTATATCGTCCCACATCGACAGTTTTTCAAGGGTGGCGGCCTCATTTGTGCCGCGATACTGCTCTAAAAGCTGCCCGGTCGTCAGACCTGGCTGTGACAAACAGGTTTTCACCAGTTCGCTGAACAGACCCAGTCCCGGCATTTTGCGCTGATCCAGACCTTCTAAAGGTGGAACCAGCGGGGCCAGGTCCGGGTTTTGCACCAGCAGCCCTATAAGTATACGCATGGTCGTGCGTTTTAGCTGCGGTGCGGGACGCGGGGCACCACTTTCTGTCTGTTTTGGCATTAAACGTTCAAGCTGGGCGTCATCTAAAATCCCTAACTTGTTGCCTAATTCCTGACGTAAATATATGCGCAGCGTTTCGCCCGGCACCTGGGTTATCAGCGGCAGCGCCAGCGTACTGAGCTGCGCGCGCCCATCCGGGGTGCTTAAGTCGACCTGCGGCATCAGGCTGTTAAACAAAAACGTGGAGAGCGGCTGAGCCTGCTCCATCCGCGCTTCGAACGCCGCTTTACCCTCTTTACGCACCAGCGTATCCGGGTCTTCACCGTCAGGCAGAAACATAAAGCGTAGCTGACGACCGTCGGTCATGTACGGTAGCGCCGTTTCCAGCGCTCGCCAGGCGGCATCGCGGCCGGCCCGGTCGCCGTCGTAACAGCAGATGACCTGGTTGGTGGCCCGGAACAACAGCTGAATATGGTCAGCTGTGGTCGAGGTTCCCAACGACGCTACGGCATAATTGATGTCGTACTGCGCCAGCGCCACAACGTCCATATAGCCTTCGACAACCAGCAGACGGGGTGGTTCGGCGTTATCCTGCTGCGCCTCATAAAGGCCATACAGCTGGCGACCTTTATGGAAAATATCGGTTTCCGGGGAGTTCAGGTATTTCGGCAGGGCATCGCCCAGCACGCGTCCACCAAACCCAATGACCCGGCCTCGCTTATCGCGGATGGGGAACATCACCCGTTCGCGGAAGCGGTCGTAACTGCGCCCCTTATCGTTCGTAACCAGCATGCCGGCATCGATAAGCGACTGGCGGTTTTCTTGATTGCCGCCAAACCGTTTTAAGACGTTATCCCAACCGGGCGGCGCGTAGCCAATCGCGAAGCGCGCAATGACCTCGCTGCTTAAACCGCGTTTTGCCAGATACTGGCGCGCAGGGTCGGCGGCGGGGTGTGTCAGAGACTGTTGGTAAAACGCATTCAGACCGTCCATTAACTGATAGAGACTTTGCCGTTGATGGCGCTCTATCTGACTCGGCCCGCTGCCTGCTTCGTATGGCACTTCGAGGTTGTGCATGGCGGCAAGTTCTTCGACCGTCTCCACGAACTCGAGCTTGTCGTAGTTCATCAGGAAGTCGACGGCGTTGCCGTGCGCACCGCAACCAAAGCAGTGGTAAAACTGTTTTTCACCGTTGACGGTAAAAGAGGGGGTTTTTTCGTTATGGAATGGACAGCACGCGTGGTAGTTCTTGCCCTGCTTCTTGAGCTTTACCCGCGCGTCGATAAGATCGACGATGTCGGTTCGAGCCAGCAGGTCATTAATGAATACGCGTGGAATTCGTCCAGCCATAGGCCCCGTAAACTATACACATGATCCTGTAGACGGCCTCAGCGTTGACTGCGGACGTTCTGACCTGATGCTGTGTATATGCTAATGCATAAACGAAAATAAGCCGCGCATTCCTTCCGGAAGCACGGCCTTACAACTACAACTCGGTCTGAATTGAGGGCTGTGCCCTCAACAGATTAGTACAGACGAGTGCGGCGTGCGTTTTCGCGAGCCAGTTTCTTCGCGTGACGTTTCACTGCAGAAGCTTTAGCGCGCTTACGTTCGGTAGTCGGTTTTTCATAGAACTCACGACGACGAACTTCCGCCAGAACACCCGCTTTTTCACAGGAACGCTTGAAGCGACGCAGAGCTACGTCGAACGGCTCGTTTTCACGTACTTTAATTACCGGCATGTGCCTCTCACCTTTATTAATTCGGTTTGCTGCTGGCATCAACGCCAGCTTATTTCAAAATGGTGCGGAATTTTACTGCAACTACTGCTGCTTTGTAAAGCACCTGCGCCCTTTTTGAAAGGACTTTTATAAGGGTGAGGAGTATACACGAGCCTTCTTCCTGGGGCGAACAAAGTTTTACCGCGATACGCTGAGGGTATACATCAACCGGCATTGGTCCTACACTGCGCGGTATTAGAGTGAGGTAAAAAAGACATGCGTGTACTGGGTATTGAAACATCCTGCGATGAAACCGGCATCGCCATTTATGACGACGAAAAAGGGCTGCTAGCCAACCAACTGTATAGTCAGGTGAAATTACATGCTGACTACGGCGGTGTTGTGCCTGAGCTGGCTTCACGCGATCACGTGCGCAAAACCGTACCGCTGATCCAGGCAGCATTAAAAGAGGCCGGGCTGACGGCAAAAGACATTGATGCAGTGGCCTATACCGCCGGACCGGGTCTGGTTGGCGCGCTGCTGGTCGGCGCTACGGTCGGGCGCTCGCTGGCGTTTGCCTGGAATGTACCGGCGATTCCGGTGCACCATATGGAAGGCCACCTGCTGGCACCGATGCTGGAAGATAATCCGCCGGAATATCCTTTTGTGGCGTTGCTGGTTTCCGGTGGCCATACCCAGTTGATCAGCGTCACCGGCATTGGCCAGTACACGCTGCTGGGCGAGTCTATCGATGATGCCGCAGGCGAAGCCTTCGATAAAACGGCGAAGCTGCTGGGGCTGGATTATCCTGGCGGGCCGATGCTGTCTAAAATGGCGGCGCAGGGCACCGAGGGACGATTTGTCTTCCCGCGTCCGATGACCGACCGTCCGGGGCTGGATTTTAGCTTCTCAGGCCTGAAAACCTTCGCGGCTAACACCATCCGCAATAACACCGACGACGAGCAGACCCGTGCCGATATCGCCCGGGCGTTTGAAGATGCGGTGGTGGATACTCTGATGATCAAGTGCAAGCGAGCGCTGGAACAGACCGGCTTTAAACGCCTGGTGATGGCCGGTGGCGTGAGCGCGAACCGCACGCTGCGAGCGAAGCTGGCACAGATGATGACTAAGCGCGGCGGCGAAGTCTTCTATGCTCGCCCGGAATTCTGCACCGATAACGGCGCGATGATCGCCTATGCCGGGATGGTGCGTCTGCGCACCGGCGCGAAGCCTGACCTCGGGGTGACCGTGCGTCCGCGCTGGCCGCTTGCTGAACTGCCTGCGGCGTAAGCCACTCTACAGGCCGACGCTGCGTCGGCCTGTTTCTTTCCTGCTTTCCTGCGTTACTCCATACTCTTACACAGCGAGCAAATCGCGCCCTGATGCTTGTGCGAGTGCATCACGTCCGGACGTTCATACTCTTCATCACAGCTGAGACACTGGTAAACGGTGGTGGAAGCGTTGCCTTGCGCGTCGTAGCGCGGTTCGCTGATACCGTCGTCGTGCTGTTTGATGTAGTAACGGCCACCGGTAAGGATCCCCATCAGCGGGGTCATCACCAGCGCCACAACCAGGGCAATCAGCGGAGAGAATGGCGCCAGGGTCGCTCCCAGCAGGCCGAAGAAGGCGCAGATCGACAGGCCAGCGGCCAGGGCGAAAGAGACCACGCCGACCGGGTTGACGTTGTGAATCATCCCGCGACGATATTCCGGCTGCGCCGGCGCGAGCTTCAGCAGCCCCTTGTTCACGGTGATATCGGTGGCAACCACCACAACCCAGGCAATGGCAAAGTTAGAGTAGAAGCCGAGGATCCATGACAGGGCGCTGAACATATCGCCCTCCATCAGCGCCAGCGCAATCGCCAGGTTGACGATCACGAAGATAATCCGCCCCGGATAGCGTTTGGTGGTCCGTGTCCAGGCGCTGGTCCACGCCAGCGAGCCGGAATAGGCATTGGTAACGTTGATTTTAATCTGCGAAATCACCACCAGCACCACGGCCAATGTTAACGCCAGCCAGCCGGGCACCAGGTTATCAAAGACGCTGACAAACTGTTGCACCGGTTCGGTGTTGTGCACCGCCGGGAAGCGGGTCAGCAGATAGAAGCCGAGGAAGGCGCCGATGATCTGTTTAATCGCCCCCAATACGACCCAGCCCGGTCCGGCGGAAAAGACCGCCAGCCACCAGCTTTTGCTGTTCTCCGCCGTTTTTGGCGGCATAAAGCGCAGGTAATCGATCTGTTCACCAATCTGCATAATCAGCGACAGGCACACGCCGGCGCCGAGCATAATGGCGGTTAAGTCGACGTGCGCGGCGTTGTTTTTGCCGCTGAAATTCATGAAGCCGTCCACCAGGCCCGGGTCTTTGGCAATCAGCCAGGCCACCGGCACCACCATCAGCACTAACCACAGCGGCGTCGTCCAGACCTGCAGGCGGGTCAGCGCTTTCATACCGTAAATTACCAGCGGCAGGACCATCAGGGTGGCGATGAGATAGCCCATCCACAGCGGGATCCCAAGGCCAACCAGCAACCCCTGGGCCATGATCGAGCCTTCAAGGGCGAAAAAGATAAAGGTAAAACCGGCAAAGATAATGCTGGTGATCACCGAGCCAAAATAGCCGAAGCCGGCGCTACGGGTGATGAGGTCGAGGTCGATGTTGTAGCGGGCTGCGGTAATGGCCAGCGGGATCCCGGTCAGAAAAATCACCAGCGCCGCCAGCAGGATAGCGTAAATGGCGTTGGTGGTGCCCCATGCCATGCCGATGCTGGCGCCGATTGAAAAGTCCGCCAGATAGGCGATGCCGCCCAGCGCGGTTACCGCGACGACGCCCGGTCCCCAGCGACGGAAACTCAGCGGGGCGTAGCGCAGGGTATAATCTTCCAGGGTTTCCCGGGAGCCTGATGTATCGGTCTGTACAGGCAGCTCAGTTTTAATATCCAGTGATGACATCGTCATTCCTTAATGGTTAGGCATGACTATGATTAGCAAACCTTATGCCACATCCTGATGTCACATCGTGGCGCAGCGGCGGCGGGCCTGGTGGGGTGAGCGAGCGTAAAGAAAGGGCAGGGCGTGCACCATGCGGGCGCAGGCGCGTCCGCATGGTGCAGAGGATGTTATCGCAGCATGCCCTTGTCTTCGAGGAAGGCGATGATGTTGTTCAGCCCATCGCCGCTTTTCAGGTTGGTGAAGGTCCACGGGCGTTCGCCGCGCATGCGCATGGTGTCGCGTTCCATCACTTCCAGCGATGCGCCCACATACGGTGCAAGGTCGGTTTTGTTGATCACCAGGAAGTCAGATCTGGTGATCCCTGGACCGCCTTTACGCGGGATCTTTTCGCCTTCCGCGACGTCGATGACGTAGATGGTCAGATCCGCCAGCTCGGGGCTAAAGGTGGCGCTCAGGTTATCGCCGCCGCTCTCAACGAAGATCAGGTCGAGGTTACCGAACTTTTCGCTCAGCGCTTCCACCGCCGCCAGGTTCATCGAGGCGTCTTCACGGATCGCGGTATGCGGGCAGCCGCCGGTTTCGACGCCGACGATACGCTCTGGCTCCAGCGCACCGGCTTCGGTGAGGATGCGCTGATCTTCTTTGGTGTAGATATCGTTAGTAACGACCGCCAGTTGATAGCTGTCACGCATCGCTTTACACAGCGCTTCCAGCAGGGCCGTTTTCCCGGAACCGACCGGGCCGCCGACGCCAACGCGCAGCGGGTGTTTGTAATTGTTCATGCTGTCTCCTAGGAACGGAATATTCGGGAATACTGGGTTTCGTGCCGGGCGGAGGCAATCGCCGCCAGCGGCGTCGAGGAGCCGATGGCGCTGTCCGGTGCCGCAAGGGCGCTGGCCATATCCGCCGCGTAACGATCGCACAGACGTAAAATCAGCTGTTGAGCTGCCTGCTGGCCGAAGGGGACCAGCTTAACGCCCGCCATCACCGCGCTTTCGATCCAGCTGTAGCCAAGGCTCAGGGCCAGATCGGGGATGGCGATTTGCCAGCGCACGCCCAGCCAGGCTATCCCGGCGAGCTGGCTTTGCTGGCACAGCTTGCGCCAGGGCGGCGGGCAATCCGGCTGCCAGTCCGCCAGCAGCCGGGCAAATGCCGCACCGCGATTGCGCTCTTCCTCGCGCAGTTCGCGGGTTTCGCGGCAGGCCAGCAGCCAGGCGGTCCAGCGCTGGGCGGACGGTAAATCGTCCTGTTCGCAGGCGCGATACAGGCGGGCGAACAGCGGCAGATCGACGGTGAAAAAGCTCTGTTCCATCTGCTGTAGCTGCCAGCGCTCAAAGGCCGGGGTATCCGGCACCCAGCCCGCTTCCACAGCCCATTCCAGCCCCTGCGACCAGCTGTAGCCGCCGACCGGCAGGCTGCTGCTGGCCAGCTGCATCAGCCGCAGACGTTTTTCCGGCGTCGGCATTTAGTGGTTGTGCTCGTGATGGTGATGTTCGTGATCATGGCCGTGACTGTGCCCGTGACTGTGCCCGTGATGATGCCCGTGGCTTTCGCTGGCGTACGCGCCTGCTTCCGGCTCGAAGGGTAACTGGGCAAAACTCACCGCCAGGCCAAACTGACGCAGCATATCGTCCAGCACGTGGTCGTGATGAAAGCGCAGTTCGCCGGGCATGATCTGCAGCGGGACGTGGCGGTTGCCGAGGTGATAGCAGGCTTTCGCCAGCATGAACGGATCGTCGCAGCGCACCACCGATACCCCTTCATTAGCGGCGATCACTTCGATGAACTCGCTACCCTCTTCATTGCTGAGCACATCGCCACCGCGTAACAACAGCCCGCGCGGCAGCAGCAGGCCCGCTTCACGGCCATCGTTAAGGGTCACTTTGATACGGCTTTTTACCCGCACATCAATCGGCAGCGTGACGCTGGCGGTCAGCGCTGCCGCGGGAGAATCAACTCGTTGGGTCAGATAGAGCATCCGGACTCCTTAAAACAGAAAATAACGTTGCGCCATCGGCAGAACCTCTGCCGGTTCGCTGGTAATCAACTCGCCGTCGATACGGACCTCATAGGTCTGGGCGTCGACGGTGATATTCGGCTGCAGACTGTTGTGGATCATATCGGCCTTCTGCACCGTCCGGCAGCCTTTGACCACCGCCGTCGCGCTGTGCAGATTCAGGCGTTGCGCCACGCCGCCGTCTACCGCCGCCTGCGGCAGGAAGGTGAGGCGGCAGTGATGGCGGGCGCTGCCCAGAGCGCCGAACATCGGGCGATAGTGCACCGGCTGCGGCGTCGGGATCGAGGCGTTGATGTCGCCCATCGGCGCGATGGCAATCATGCCGCCCTTGATCACCGTCGCCGGCTTAACGCCGAAAAATGCCGGTGACCACAGCACGAGGTCCGCCAGTTTCCCGACTTCCACTGACCCTACTTCATGGGCGATGCCGTGGGTCAGCGCCGGGTTAATGGTGTACTTGGCGATATAGCGCTTCACGCGGAAGTTGTCGTTATCGCCACGCTCTTCCGCCAGCGGCCCGCGCTGGACCTTCATCCGGTGCGCCACCTGCCAGGTGCGCAACACCACTTCGCCCACGCGCCCCATCGCCTGTGAATCAGACGAGGTCAGCGAGAAGGCGCCGAGGTCGTGCAGGACATCTTCTGCGGCAATGGTTTCCCGGCGTATACGCGATTCGGCAAAGGCGACATCTTCGGCGATATCCGGGTCGAGATGGTGGCAGACCATCAGCATATCGAGATGTTCGTCGATGGTATTGACGGTGTAGGGCAGCGTCGGGTTGGTAGAGGAAGGAAGAATATTGGGGTGCGCGCAGGCGGTGATGATATCCGGCGCATGGCCGCCGCCCGCCCCTTCGGTATGGAAGGTGTGGATGGTCCGTCCGCCAATCGCCGCCAGGGTATCCTCGACAAAGCCAGATTCATTCAGGGTGTCGCTGTGTAACGCCACCTGGATATCCATTTCGTCGGCCACGGTCAGCGCGCAGTTGATGGTCGCTGGCGTCGCGCCCCAGTCCTCATGGATCTTCAGGCCTATCACCCCGGCGGCGACCTGCTCGCGCAGCGCTTCCGGGTTGGAGCCATTACCTTTCCCCAGCAGGCCGATATTCACCGGCAGGCTGTCTGCCGCCTGCAGCATCCGTGAGATGTACCACGGGCCGGGAGTGCAGGTGGTGGCGTGGGTCCCGGCCGCCGGGCCGGTGCCGCCGCCAACCATGGTGGTGACCCCGGAGACCAGCGCCTCTTCCGCCTGCTGCGGGCAGATCCAGTGGATATGGGTGTCCACGCCGCCTGCGGTGACGATCTTCCCTTCGGCGGCAATCACTTCGGTTGCGGCGCCGATCGGGATCGTTACGTTGGGCTGGATATCCGGGTTACCGGCTTTGCCGATGGCGAAGATCCGCCCCGCTTTGACCCCGATGTCCGCCTTGATGATCCCCCAGTGGTCGATAATCAGGGCATTGGTCAGCACCAGATCGACGCACTCATCGGCCAGCATTTGCCCCTGGCCCATCCCGTCGCGGATCACTTTGCCGCCGCCGAATTTGACCTCTTCGCCGTAGGTGGTGAGATCGTCTTCGACCTCTACCCACAGTTCGGTGTCCGCCAGCCGCACTTTGTCGCCGGTGGTGGGGCCAAACATATCGGCATAGGCCTGGCGTGAAATATCACTCATCGTGTGCCTCCAGATTACCCATCACATCGCCACGAAAACCGTACACCGCGCGGCTACCGGCAAGCGCCACCAGCTCTACTTCGCGTTTTTGCCCCGGTTCAAAACGGACCGCGGTACCGGCGGCAATATTCAGGCGATAGCCGGTAGCCTGCGCCCGGTCAAACTTCAGCGCCGGGTTAACTTCGGCAAAATGGTAATGCGAGCCGACCTGAATCGGCCGGTCTCCATGATTCTCAACGATCACGCTGCGGGTGGCACGCCCCACGTTCAGGGCGATGTGCCCCGGCTGCACCTTGTATTCACCTGGGATCATCGTGATACCTCAGATTATCGGGTTATGGACGGTGACCAGCTTCGAGCCGTCCGGGAAGGTGGCTTCGACCTGGATGTCGGGGATCATTTCGGGCACGCCCTCCATGACCTGTTCGCGGCTTAACACATGACGGCCGGTTTCCATCAGCGTCGCTACGCTGGTGCCGTCGCGCGCGCCTTCCATAATAAAGGCGCTGATCAGGGCCACCGCTTCCGGATAGTTCAGCTTGAGGCCACGGGCCAGACGACGCTCGGCGACTAAGGCGGCGGTAAACAGCAACAGCTTGTCTTTTTCTCTGGGGGTCAGTTCCATAGCGTTCTCTTAGGTCAACCAGATTCGGGGAAGAACCGGGGATTTCCCGGTCAAATGCGGGCGCATAAACTGCCAGATATCACGCATTGCCCGCTGGCAAAGTAAGTTGTCGTCACTTAAAAATCGGACCGTCAGCAGGCCGTCGGTGAGGGTGGCGCCGGCATAGTTCGCCAGCGGCGCCAGTCGGTCGCGTACGCCCTCCAGCAGGGCTTCAGTGGCAGGGTAGAACAGCAGGGTGCCGACCCACGGCTGCTCCGCCACACTGGCCAGCCGCCCATCTGCGAGGCTCAGGCGTTCGATTAGCAGCGGCGAGCCATCCATCCATACTTCAAGGCGGTTGTTGAGGCTGCCGTGGCTAAAAGTTTCGCCGATGACCGGACGACCAAGACACAGCAGATCCCAGGCGAGCAGCGTGCTGGAGGCGCTCAGGTGAAAAGCGGTGTGCAGCGTGGCCTGCGCGCCGGGAAAGAAAATAGCGTCCTGCGGCAGCCACTCCAGCGTGGCGTTTTCCGCCAGCGTCAGCGTTTGTTGCAGTCGGGCTTGTGGGCCGCTGCTGCGATAAAACTTGCTGGCGCCGGGCATGGTGATCAACGTGTGGCAGCCTTCATCGAGCGTGGCGCTAATCGTCAGCTCATCACCGCCGACGATGCCACCGGGAGGATGGAGCAAATAGAGATGGCAGGTATCTTCTTCCGGGTAAAAGGGACGCTGGACGGTAAGTGGACCGACATGGCGGGCGGAGGTCAGAACCGTTTTGCCGCTGCGATGGTGAAAGTGAAGATCCAGCGTGGCCTGCCAGCCTTTTTTATGTTCTGGTAACGCGGTGCTGTGCAATGTAGCGCCCCTGCAAAAATCAAGATAAAACAGCAGCGATGAGTATTGATCGGAGAGAAAGTATCGCGATCATATGAAAAGCTTATGAATGAAACGCGGGAAAACAGCCGCCTGCGCGACGGCTGTTCAGAGGCTGGTTATGGCGCCTGGTAATCCTCGGCGTCAATGTCGTAGCCCGAAGGCTCCCAGCGAATGGCAAGCAGCGACAGCAGGCCAATCAGCGGCGCGGCGGCGATAACCCAGAATACCTGAGTATCCAGCGCCGCAACCAGCAGCGGGAACAGGAACAGCGACAGAGTAGAGCTGCTGCGCATCAGGGTCTGGTTGAGGCCAACCCCGACGCCGCGCAGCGAAGTCGGGTAGCTCAGAGATGCAAAGGTCATGGTGTGCGCGCCGGGGCCAAAGCCCTGACCAAAAAGGAACAGGGCCAGCATGGCGACCGCCGCGATCCCTTCACCGACACCTTCCGGGCGGCCAACCAGCGCCAGGCCGAGCAGCGCCGTCAGCTGGCAGCTGTAACCGGCCAGCGACATCCTCCACGCGCCTAAGCGCGGGACCAGCCGCACGGCCAGCAGGCCACCAACGAACGCAAACAGCAGATTCAGCGCCAGCGAGATCAGAATGGTGGTCAGCATCGACTGGACAAAGAAGCTGGAGATAATGACCGGCAGGCCGAAAGCCACGGCGTTATAGGCAAAGGAGGAGACTACCGACAGCAGCGTTGCCAGGGTGGTACGCCGCAGATAGACGCCCTGGAACAGACGTAAATAGTTACTCCACTGGGCCTTTTTCACCACCGGCGCAGGGTTATCCAGCGCCTCCTGGGCCACATGGGCATTAATGTTATAGGCCTGGCGCAAAATGGAGGCCGCTTCGCGCAGGTTGCCCTGATTGGCGGCCCACACCGGGGATTCGCTCATGTAGCGGCTACGAATCGCGATGATCACCAGCGCGGGGACGGCGCCGAAGCCGAGAATGATGCGCCATAGCCAGTCGCTGTGGCTGTCCGGCAGCACGGCGTAGAAAAAGAGCACCAGCAGATACGAGATGCTGATGGCGGCATACCAGGTCGGGCACCACATGGCGACGCTGGAGGCTTTGTTGCCCGGCCCTTTGAGCTTCGCGAACTCGCTGAGGAAGGCCATCGCCACCGGCAGGTCGATCCCGACCCCAAGCCCCATCACAAAGCGGGCGGCGGTCAGGACATATTCATTGGGCGCCAGCGCACAGGCGATAGCGGCCACCACAAAGAACAGCATATCGGCCATAAAAACCCGATAGCGGCCGATTTTATCGGTCAGGTAACCCCCGATCAACGCGCCAACGATAGCCCCGAAGGTGATGGCGGATGCCACCATCCCGGTGCCCGCCGGGGTCAGGTTGAACTCGCGGGTAATATCTTTCAGGCCGAAGGCGAGGGAGCCAAGATCGTAAGCATCAAGGAAAATCCCGCCAAGGGCGATGCCGATGACAATACGCGCATTGTTGCGCCCGCTGCTGCCTTCATTAATTAACCGGGATACATCGGCGGCGCCGCGTATCCATTGGACTTCCCCGCCAGGCGAGCCGGTCGCGGTGACCGGAGCGGCATTAATTACGTCTGTCATGATGGTGTTCTGTGATGTCTGTTCAGGAGGATCAGAGTAAACAGCGCTACAGGCGGGAATAAATCACATTTGGTTATAAGACATAACTAACTGATTGTTGTGAAAGGATTATCTTCGGCGAGGTGGCGAATCAGGATGATTGGCGGTAAAACAGGGCAATTCTGTGAGATTGTCGGGGCTAACGCCGCCCGGCAACGGTAACCGGGGGCGAGATTATTTCTGCTCTGGCTTTTTTTTGTTCTTCTTCAGGCGGCCCCAGATTTTGCTTTCCTGGCGGCGCCACAAGCGCTGAATATTGTCGTGGTGGCGCAGTAGAATCAGGCACGAGAGCATCGATACCGGGAAGGTATACTGCGGTTTGAACCACCAGACATAGAAGGGGGCAATCAGCGCGCTGACGATAGCCCCAAGCGACGAGTAGCCGCTCAGCAGGATGGTCAGCAACCAGGTGCCGGCCATCACGCCGGTCAGATCCCAGCCGATAGGGGCAATTGCACCAAACGCGGTGGCGACACCTTTACCGCCGCGAAAATGAAAGAACACCGGCCAGATATGGCCCACGCAGGCCGCAATCGCGACCAGGCCCAGCCAGAACGGCGTCAGGCCGAGCGCCCAGGCACCCCACACGGGAAGCATGCCTTTGAGCACGTCAAAAATCAGAACCGTTACGGCTGCTCCTTTGCCGCCAATTCGTAGCACGTTAGTCGCCCCAGGATTGCCTGAGCCGCTATCGCGAGGGTCGGGCAGGCCAGCGAGACGACACACCAGAATGGCGCTGGAAATTGAGCCGCAGAGGTAGGCAAGGATAACCAGTCCAGGCGCGATTGCACTCATCAGCTGTTCCATTTTGAAAATGTCATTTTGTCCCCTTTACCCTTCGCGTCGCCGGCGCACCGGTGGTTCTCGTTCAGACGCAGGCCGCCTGAAACGTCGAGCCAGACCGCGTGTACCGCCGCGGAGTTCCTGCTATGCGAATTATTTTGGGGATGTCTTTGCATCTGTGGATAATACGCATAATTCGCCGGAAGTGGTATCCGGTTTAGCCAAAAAGCAGGCAGGTCGTGATGGATATTGTATTTATAGAGCAACTTTCGGTAATCACCACTATCGGGGTTTATGACTGGGAACAGACTATTGAACAGAAACTGGTGTTCGATATCGAAATGGCCTGGGACAACCGCAAAGCGGCGAGCAGCGACGATGTCAGCGATTGCCTCAGCTATGCTGACATCAGCGAGCTGGTGGTGGGGCACGTTGAAGGAGGGCGCTTTGCACTGGTCGAACGTGTGGCGGAAGAAATTGCCGATCTGCTGCTGGAAAAATTCCCGTCTCCGTGGGTGCGGATCAAAGTCAGCAAACCAGGTGCGGTGGCCCGGGCGGCCAATGTCGGCGTGATTATCGAGCGCAGCCGGGCATAATCGGGCATGGCCTTAATCTGAAATAAAACTTTTCAGGTCATATTGATTAAACAAAGGGTGTTTATACCGGTCATAGCTGGCGGTTATCGGGATACATTATTGTTATGGACTACAGGAGAGGACTCGAAATTTGAGCGGACTCCGTGTACGCTCCGATTTCCCGCGCCGTCCGTGTCCAAACTGGCCGCATCAATATCACCTGATGGAAGGGTTCAGCGTATCTGGTTTTTTCATTTTACTGTTAAAGGGTTTATGGGATGAGCGATATACACTCGCTGCTGGTGGCGGCAATATTGGGTGTGGTTGAAGGGTTAACGGAGTTTTTACCGGTTTCCAGTACCGGGCATATGATTATCGTCGGTCATCTTCTGGGTTTTGAAGGTGATACCGCGAATACTTTTGAGGTGGTCATTCAGTTAGGTTCTATCCTGGCGGTTGTCGTGATGTTCTGGCGTCGTCTGTTTGGCTTGATCGGTATTCATTTCGGCAAACCGCCGGTGCATGAAGGGCAGGGAAGCGGGCGCTTATCGCTGATTCATATTCTGTTGGGGATGATTCCGGCGGTGGTGCTGGGGCTGGTCTTCCACGATATGATCAAATCGCTGTTTAACCCGATCAACGTGATGTATGCGCTGGTGGTGGGTGGCGTACTGCTGATCGCCGCGGAAGTGTTTAAACCGAAGCAACCGCGCGCCGTGGGCATCGATGATATGACCTATCGTCAGGCGTTTGCGATTGGCTGTTTCCAGTGTCTGGCGCTGTGGCCGGGCTTCTCCCGTTCAGGGGCGACCATTTCCGGTGGGATGCTGATGGGCGTCAGCCGTTATGCGGCATCAGAGTTCTCTTTCCTGCTGGCCGTGCCGATGATGATGGGCGCCACCGTGCTGGATCTGTATAAGAGCATCGGTTTCCTCAGCGTGAGCGACATTCCGATGTTTGCCGTTGGGTTTATCATGGCGTTCATCGTGGCGCTGATCGCGATTAAAACCTTCCTGCAGCTGATTAAACGTATCTCGTTTATCCCGTTCGCCATCTACCGCTTTATCGTCGCGGCAGTGGTCTACGTGGTGTTCTTCTAAGCACTAAGCACAGGGTAAACCTGGCCCTCAGTCTTGCGGCTGAGGGCAGCGTTGTTCCTTCCACTGCGCGACGGCCAGAATCCGGCGTCGCGTCAGTTCTTCACGAATCTCCGGCCCTTTAAGCCCCAGCGCGACCACCTCTTTGGTCGACACCGACTGGGCGACATCCCAGGCTTCAAGCAGCAAACGCCCCTGCGGGTAATCGCAGGCTTCAAACCCGGTGCGTCCGCGAACATCGGCCTCGCTGGTTAGTGCAATTTGCCTGACGCGCTGCGGCTTGCGCCAGGCGTCGATATTGTCGAACAGCTTAATCAGCGTTTTGGGCTGCAGGATTGGCAGGGTGTGGATCAGGTCGTGGAACTCGGCAACCAGCTTCGCCAGATCGCGAATATCGTTTGGCACACGCAGACGGGCGCAGAGTTGCTCCACCAGCTTAACACCCGCCGGGCCGTGGCCGTGGTGGCGTGGCCACAGCGCCTTCGGCGTCAGCCCTTTGCCAAGGTCGTGGCACAGGGTCGCAAAACGCACGTCAACGTCCGGCGACAGCATTGCCGCCATCGTCAGGGTCATCAGGGTATGCAGGCCGGTGTCGATTTCCGGGTGCCATTTTGCCGGGGCGGGTACGCCGTACAGCGCGTCGATCTCCGGGAACAGCACGCCGAGCGCATGGCAATCGCGTAAGGTCTGGAAGAACACCTGCGGATTGCGGGTGCTGAGGGCGTTTTCGGTCTCTTTCCACACCCGCTCGGGCGTCAGGTGGGCCAGTTCGCCAGCGTCGGCCATCTCGCGCATCAGCGCCAGGGTCTCATCGGCAATGCGAAAACCAAGGTGGGCATAACGCGCCGCAAAGCGCGCCACGCGTAAAACGCGTAGCGGATCTTCACTGAATGCCGGGGATACATGGCGCAGCAGGCGCAGGTGCAGGTCGGACTGACCGCCGTAGGGGTCGATAATCTGGCCGTCAGCGTCCTGGGCCAGCGCATTGACCGTCAGGTCACGGCGCAGCAGATCTTGCTCGAGAGTGACATCCGGGGCGGCATAGCAGGTGAAGCCGGTGTAGCCCGAGCCGGATTTCCGCTCGGTACGCGCCAGCGCGTACTCTTCCCGGCTTTGCGGATGCAGAAACACGGGAAAATCGCGGCCTACCTGCTGGTAGCCCGCGTCAAGCAGTTGCTCAGGCGTCGCGCCCACGACAACCCAATCTTTATCTTTGACCGGTAGCCCTAATAATGCATCCCGAACCGCACCACCGACCAAATAAATCTTCACGCCCTGCTCTCCCGTATCTGCTTTGTGCAAGATGATACGTAAGTCTGGCAGAGAAGACGAATTAGTTCATCCACCGGTCTTTACGTTTACGGCTCGGAACCAGATGAGGCAACACGAGACCGAGCAGCAGGCCGATACCCAGCACGCCACCGCCGTACATAAACCACTGCATAATAATGGTGCGCTGTTTGTCATCCAGCTGGAGATTGGCGGCATTGACCTTCTTCTGGGCGACAACCAGCTCATTTTTCAGCTTTTGGTTCTCGTCTTTCAGCGCGTTGATGACGTTATCGCTGCCCGCGACTTTTTTCTGCATGTCGGCAGTGCGCTGGTTCCAGGTGGTATCGATGTTATTCAGCTTGTCGGTCAGGGTTTTCACCTGATTTTCCAGATCCGGCACGCGGGTACGCAGGCTGGGCTCGGTGCTCAGCTCTTTCAGCGGAATCCAGGCGGTACGGCCATTGCCGTCGCGGATCTGTGCATAATTGGTGCTGTCATTGGTTTGCAGCAGAGAGACTTCTTCCCCAGCGTTGATGGTGCCCTGAAGACGATAATTATCGCCAGGACCCGTACGAACCCAGGTGTTCAGTTCATCAGAAACATAGCGTTTTTCTTCTGCATGAACCGCCGTCGCGGCGCTAAGCGCCAGCACAACAAAAGTAATAAGGCGTAATTTTGGCATCAGGTCATCGTTAAGTCATAAAAAGGTGAACGATAGTAGTGGCATCGCCATAGCGACGCAAAGTTTTCTGCCACAATCGGAAACATCCAAAGGGTGGCCCGGCAAAATGCGCAATGTGCATTGCATGGCGAATCGCCGCAAAATACTATCTACTGACAAAAAATATCGGCATTAGTTCGCCGTATTTTCCCGGCAGAGCACAGAAGCGGAAGAATTCAGTCATGACTCAAGAAATCGAATTAAAATTTATCGTCTCCGACAATGGCGTAGAAGCACTGCGTCAGCACCTTAACACGCTCAATGCCCAACATACGCCTGCGGGCCAGTTGCTCAATATTTATTATGAAACCGCGGATAACTGGTTGCGTCGTCATGATATGGGGCTGCGGGTTCGCGGCGACAGCGGTCGTTACGAAATGACCCTGAAAATTGCCGGCCGGGTGGTGGGCGGATTGCATCAGCGTCCGGAATACAATATCCCGCTGGACGGTCCCGAGCTGGCGCTGGAGCGCCTTCCTGCCGAAGTCTGGCCCCAGGGGGAGCTGCCTGCTGAGCTTGTACAAGGCGTGCAGCCGCTGTTCAGCACCGATTTTGAGCGTGAAAAATGGGTGGTCAGTGAAGGTGAAAGCCAGATTGAAATCGCCCTCGATCGCGGGGAAGTGAAGACCGCTGACCATCAGGAAACGATCGGCGAACTGGAACTGGAGCTGCTCTCCGGCAAGACGGAAGATGTGCTGACGCTGGCCCGTCGTCTGCTGGAAACCGGCGTACTGCGGCAGGGGAGCCTGAGCAAAGCCGCCCGCGGCTACCATCTGGCCCAG
Source organism: Klebsiella sp. BIGb0399 (assembly GCF_003752615.1). Lineage (NCBI taxonomy): Bacteria > Pseudomonadati > Pseudomonadota > Gammaproteobacteria > Enterobacterales > Enterobacteriaceae > Klebsiella > Klebsiella sp. BIGb0399. The sequence continues at coordinate 202,821 of NZ_RKHT01000007.1, forward strand.
GGCAACGCTGAGCGCCCGGTCACGGCGTTCGGGGTTGTGCAGGTCGCGGCAAAAGCCAGCGTTGAGCAGGGGCTGGAAGCGGCGCTGGAAAACGCGCTGGCGCACTGGCTCTATCATGATGAGGTCTGGAGCCGCGGCAATCCGGCGGCCAAAACCGAAATTCTGCGGGCCATCGCGCGGGTTCGTCACGCGCTGGTGCTGTTTGGCGGAATTGTGCCGCGTAAGGCTACCGCCTCGTTGCGTGAAGCGCTCAACGTGGCTGAAGCGGCGCTGGTAGAGGCCGGAAAAGACCCATCGGCGGTGTTTAGCATTGCCACGGTCAGCGCCAAACTCACGCTGACCGAATGGCTGGTGAACCGCGGCTGGCGTGAATCGTTAAATGAGGGTGCGCAGAAGAAAATCGCCGGCTCGTTTAAACGCTTTGCCGATATCCAGCTATCGCGCGCGGCTGCCGAATTAAAAAATGCGTTCCAGCAAACCCTGGGGGACGACTATGAAGGCCAGCTGCCGCGCCTCACCCGTGACATCGACAGCATTCAACTGCTGGCCGGCGCCTATGCCGACGCTGCCGCCGCCTGGCTGGAGAACTGGCTGGAAGTGCGTCGTGCCATAGAACACCGGGATCGCAGCGTCATCGATTATTTCCGCCGCCAGGCGCTGGCCGCAGAGCCATTCTGGCTGCATAGTGGCAAACGATAATTTCAGGCCAGGGAGACCCCTATAATGCCGCTTTCTTCGCAGTTACAGCAGCACTGGCAGACGGTTGTGGACCGCCTGCCAGCGGATTTTCCAGTATCGACATTAAGCCCACAGGCGCAGTCGGTGATGGCGTTCAGCGATTTCGTCGAGCAAAGCCTGGTGGCCCAGCCGCAGTGGCTGGCGGAGCTGGAAAGCGCCCCGCCCAGCGCGGAAGAGTGGCGACACTATGCCGAGTGGCTACAGGCGGCGCTGGCTGAGGCTAACGACGAAGCGGCGCTGATGCGCGAGCTGCGCCTGTTCCGCCGCCGTATTATGGTGCGCATCGCCTGGGCCCAGGCGCTGCTGTTGGTCAGCGAAGAGAGCAGTTTGCAGCAGCTAAGCGCGCTGGCCGAGACGTTAATCGTTGCCGCCCGCGACTGGCTGTATAGCGCCTGCTGCAAAGAGTGGGGGACGCCATCGAATGCCCAAGGCAAGCCTCAGCCGCTGCTGATTCTCGGGATGGGCAAACTGGGCGGCGGCGAGCTTAACTTCTCGTCGGATATCGACCTGATTTTTGCCTGGCCGGAGCATGGCTCCGCCCTCGGCGGGCGTCGGGAGCTGGATAATGCCCAGTTCTTTACCCGCCTGGGACAGCGACTGATTAAAGTGCTCGACCAGCCGACGCAGGATGGCTTTGTCTACCGCGTCGATATGCGCCTGCGTCCCTTTGGCGACAGCGGGCCGCTGGTGCTGAGCTTTGCCGCGCTGGAAGATTATTATCAGGAGCAGGGGCGCGACTGGGAGCGCTATGCGATGGTCAAAGCGCGGATCATGGGCGATAACGAAGGGACTTACGCCAACGAGCTGCGCGCCATGCTGCGGCCGTTTGTCTTCCGTCGCTATATCGACTTCAGCGTGATCCAGTCGCTGCGCAATATGAAAGGGATGATTGCCCGTGAAGTCCGCCGTCGTGGGCTGAAGGACAATATAAAGCTCGGCGCTGGCGGCATCCGCGAAATCGAATTTATCGTCCAGGTCTTCCAGCTGATCCGCGGCGGGCGCGAACCGGCGCTGCAGCTCCGGGCCTTGCTTCCGACGCTGGCCGCCATTGAAGAGCTGCATTTGCTGCCGGAAGGCGACGCCACCCGGCTGCGCGAAGCCTATCTGTTCCTGCGGCGCCTGGAAAACCTGCTGCAAAGTATCAATGACGAGCAGACGCAAACGCTGCCACAGGACGATCTCAACCGCGCCCGTCTGGCGTGGGGGATGCAGGCTGATGACTGGGAGACGCTCAGTACGCGGCTGGCGGAAAAAATGGCCAACGTGCGCCAGGTGTTTAACGAGCTGATTGGCGATGACGAAGCCCAGTCACCGGATGAGCAACTGGAAGAGTACTGGCGCGAGCTGTGGCAGGATGCGCTGGAAGAAGACGACACCAGCCCGGCGCTGGCCCATCTTGAGGATAGCGATCGCCGCAGCGTGCTGGCGCTGATTGCCGATTTCCGCAAAGAGCTGGATAAGCGCACCATCGGCCCGCGCGGGCGTCAGGTGCTGGATCAGCTGATGCCGCATCTGCTCAGCGAAGTGTGTTCCCGCACCGATGCGCCGGTACCGCTGGCGCGCATTACCCCGCTGTTGACCGGCATCGTCACCCGCACCACCTACCTTGAGCTGCTCAGTGAATTCCCCGGCGCGCTGAAGCACTTAATCAGCCTCTGTGCCGCTTCGCCGATGGTGGCCAGCCAGCTGGCGCGCCACCCGCTGCTGCTGGATGAGCTGCTGGATCCTCACACCCTCTATCAACCGACGGCTACCGATGCCTACCGCGATGAGCTGCGCCAGTATCTGCTGCGCGTGCCGGAAGAGGATGAAGAGCAACAGCTGGAAGCGCTGCGCCAGTTTAAACAGGCGCAATTGCTGCATATTGCCGCTGCCGATATCGCCGGAACGCTGCCGGTGATGAAAGTGAGCGATCACTTAACCTGGCTGGCTGAAGCGATGATTGATGCGGTGGTACAGCAGGCCTGGATGCAGATGGTGGCGCGTTATGGTCAGCCAACCCATCTGCATGACCGCCAGGGACGCGGTTTTGCGGTTGTCGGCTACGGCAAACTGGGAGGCTGGGAGCTGGGTTACAGTTCTGACCTCGATCTGGTGTTCCTCCATGACTGCCCGGTTGAAGTGATGACCGATGGCGAGCGTGAAATCGATGGCCGCCAGTTCTATTTGCGCCTGGCCCAGCGCATCATGCACCTGTTCAGCACCCGCACATCGTCGGGCATTCTCTACGAAGTGGACGCTCGCTTACGCCCTTCCGGCGCTGCCGGCATGCTGGTTACCACCGCCGATTCTTTCGCCGACTATCAGAAAAATGAGGCCTGGACCTGGGAGCATCAGGCGCTGGTGCGCGCTCGGGTGGTCTATGGCGACCCGGCGTTGCAGGAGCAGTTTGATACCATCCGTCGCGATATTCTCAGCACGCTGCGCGACGGGGCGACGCTGCAGACCGAAGTGCGGGAAATGCGCGAGAAGATGCGCGCCCACCTCGGGAATAAGCAGCGCGACCGCTTTGATATTAAAGCCGATGCCGGAGGCATTACCGACATTGAATTTATCACCCAGTATCTGGTCCTACGCTATGCGCATGAAAAACCGAAGCTGACGCGCTGGTCGGATAACGTGCGCATTCTGGAACTGCTGGCACAAAACGACATTATGGATGAAGGCGAAGCTCGGGCGTTGACCCACGCCTACACCACGCTGCGTGATGCGCTGCATCATCTGGCCCTGCAGGAACTGCCGGGCAATGTCGCCCCTGATGCCTTTACCCACGAGCGCGAGCAGGTGAGCACCAGCTGGCAGAAGTGGTTGATGGATTAACTAAAAAACCGGGTGTGCTATTATCGCGCGCAAAGTTTGCATCTCGCAGGAGAGAGTCATGAAAGTAACGCTGCCGGAGTTTGAACGTGCAGGAGTGTTGGTGGTTGGCGATGTGATGCTGGACCGCTACTGGTATGGTCCCACCAGCCGTATTTCCCCTGAAGCCCCGGTACCGGTGGTGAAAGTGGAAAATATTGAGGAACGTCCTGGCGGCGCAGCAAACGTGGCAATGAATATCGCCTCCCTCGGCGCGACCTCCCGTCTGGTCGGGCTCACCGGCATTGATGATGCTGCGCGGGCGTTGAGCAAAGCGCTGGCTGACGTCAATGTGAAGTGTGATTTCGTCTCCGTGCCGACGCACCCGACCATCACCAAGCTGCGCGTGCTGTCGCGTAACCAGCAGCTGATCCGCCTTGATTTCGAAGAAGGATTCTCTGGCGTTGACCCACAGCCGATGCATGAGCGTATTCAGCAGGCGTTGGGGACCATCGGGGCGCTGGTGCTGTCTGACTACGCCAAAGGCGCGCTGACCAGCGTTCAGACCATGATTAAGCTGGCACGTGATGCCGGCGTGCCGGTACTGATTGATCCGAAAGGCACCGATTTTGAACGTTATCGCGGCGCCACGCTGCTGACGCCGAACCTCTCTGAATTTGAAGCGGTGGCGGGCAAATGCAAAGACGAAGCGGAGATTGTCGAACGTGGCCTGAAAATCATTGCTGATTTCGAGCTATCCGCGTTGCTGGTGACCCGCTCTGAGCAGGGGATGACGCTGCTGCAGCCGGGCCGTCCGCCACTGCATATGCCGACTCAGGCGCAGGAAGTGTATGACGTGACCGGCGCCGGTGATACGGTGATCGGCGTGCTGGCGGCGACGCTTGCCTCCGGCAACACCCTGGAAGAGGCCTGCTACTTCGCCAACGCGGCGGCGGGCGTGGTGGTCGGCAAACTGGGGACCTCTACCGTATCGCCTATCGAGCTGGAAAACGCGGTCCGCGGGCGTGCCGAGACCGGGTTCGGGGTGATGAACGAAGACGAGCTGAAGCAGGCGGTAGCGGCGGCACGTAAGCGCGGTGAGAAAGTGGTCATGACCAACGGGGTGTTTGACATTCTGCATGCCGGTCACGTGTCGTATTTGGCCAATGCGCGCAAGCTGGGCGATCGCCTGATTGTGGCGGTTAACAGCGATGCATCGACCAAACGTCTGAAGGGCGAGACCCGACCGGTTAACCCGCTGGAGCAGCGCATGATCGTGCTGGGCGCGCTGGAAGCCGTGGACTGGGTGGTCTCGTTTGAAGAGGATACCCCGCAGCGCCTGATCGCCGGGATCCTGCCGGATCTGCTGGTGAAAGGCGGTGATTATAAGCCGGATGAGATTGCCGGCAGCGAGGAAGTCTGGGCCAACGGCGGCGAGGTGCTGGTGCTCAACTTTGAAGATGGCTGCTCAACCACCAATATCATCAGGAAGATTCAGAAAGATAGCGGGAAGTAATGACTGACGCCGAAGTGCCGGTAAAACGGCCGGCGGCGTAAGGAATAAGCCCGTTGAAAAGGCCTGCGATCGCGAGATCGTGGGCTTTTTTTTATTTAATCATGAGAGAAATGATTCAGCGCAATAAATAATCTATTCAGGCGCATTTTTCGTACAGAAAGCGGTAGCGTAAGTATAAATACTGAAGTCAGTAAACAGCATATGACCTAACAGAACACTCACGGTTGAAGGAGTATGCGGATGAATCATCACGAACTGTATTCAATGAAGAACTTTGATTTTCTGGCGCTGAGTTTTGCCAGAATGCGCGCACAAGGCCATAGCGTTGATCTCCAGGCCATTGTCGGCAATATGGATGAGGAACATCGTGAATGGTTTTGTCAACGGTATGAACTCTACTGCCGTCAGGTCGATGAAGAGGTTGCGTCGGAAGTTGAACACTAAGAGCACGGCCCAGGGCCAGGCAACAATGTACGCCTACCAGGGTAGGCTCTGAAGCAATAACGGGCCGCAGCGGGCCCGTTATTTTTTACGGCTTCTCTTCGACGTCCGGGGCCGCCGAGCGGCTTTCCAGATCGCTGATACGCTGTTCCAGTAAAGCCAGTTTCTCGCGGGTGCGCAGCAATACCTGAGTCTGTACATCAAACTCTTCGCGGCCAACCAGATCCAGACGGGTCAGCTGCGACTGGAGGACCTGGCGGATTTTCTTCTCCACATCATCCCCAAGATCGCGCAGGCCTTTCGGCATTGACTCATGGACCTGGCGGGCGATTTGTTCAATTTTTTTCGGGTCAATCATGGTGGTTTCCTGCTCTGGTCGATTTGTCGCTTATTGTAGTGCGAACGGCGGGCGCTATAAACCAGAAATGTTTGAAGCTTATACGTTGCCGATGATAATCAATAGCGTTATAGTTACTTCGCTTATTCTCAGGGCGGGGCGAAATTCCCCACCGGCGGTAAATCAACCATGCGTTGAAAGCCCGCGAGCGCTTTTTGCGAAAGCAGAAAGGTCAGCAGATCCGGTGTAATTCCGGGGCCGACGGTTAGAGTCCGGATGGGAGAGAGTAACGGCTCAGCCGGATTGCGATCCGCTTGCGTTGACTTTTGCCGCTTAACCGGCACTCCTAAGACTGCCCTGATTCTGGTAACCATAATTTTAATGAGGTTTATTTACCATGAATCAGACGCTCCTTTCCTCTTTTGGTACCGCTTTTGAACGTGTGGAACACGCTTTAAATGCACTGCGCGAAGGCCGCGGTGTGATGGTGCTTGATGATGAAGACCGTGAAAACGAAGGCGACATGATTTTCGCCGCCGAAACCATGACCGTTGAGCAGATGGCGCTGACCATTCGTCACGGCAGCGGCATTGTCTGCCTGTGCCTGACCGACGAACGCCGTAAGCAGCTTGACCTGCCGATGATGGTGGAAAACAACACCAGCGCCTATGGCACCGGCTTTACCGTGACCATTGAAGCCGCTGAAGGCGTCACCACCGGCGTGTCCGCCGCTGACCGTGTGACCACCGTGCGTGCGGCTATTGCCGACGGCGCAAAACCTTCCGACCTGAATCGTCCGGGCCACGTTTTCCCGCTGCGCGCGCAGCCGGGCGGCGTATTGACCCGTGGCGGTCATACTGAAGCGACCATCGATCTGGTGACCCTGGCGGGCTTCAAGCCGGCGGGTGTCCTGTGCGAACTGACAAACGACGACGGCTCCATGGCGCGTGCGCCAGAGTGCATCACCTTTGCTCAGAAACAAAATATGGCCGTTGTCACCATCGAAGACCTGGTGGCCTACCGTCGTGAGCATGAGCGTAAAGCCAGCTGATAACGACGGACGTCATCTCAAAGCCCACGCTTGCGTGGGCTTTGTTGTTTTCAGGTCAGCCGATTCCCATAGCCTGCAGGGCAACCAGACTTAATCCCATCACCGACATCCCGCACAGCACGCCATAGCTGGGGTTGCTCTGGGGATCGATCTCTTTTGCCAGCGGCATCAGCTCATCGACCGAGAGCGCCACCATAATGCCGGCAACGGCGGCCATAATAGCGCCCATCACGACCGGCGACACCAGACTGCCAAGGATCAGCCACGCCAGCACACCGCCGAGGATTTCCGCCAGTCCGGACAGCCCGGCCCACAGCACGGCTTTAGAACGCGAACCGGTTGCGGCATACACCGGGCCGGCAACCGCCAGCCCCTCAGGAATATTATGTAACGCGACGGCCAGCGCGATGCCCATACCCAGCTCGAGGTTGTTGCTGGCGGTCACAAAGGTGGCAATCCCCTCCGGGAAGTTATGCAGGCTGATACCGAGGGTCAACAAAATCGCGGTACGGCGTAGATTACGCGGCCGTGCGATACCGGGTGACATCAGGTCCTGCGGATGGGCGTGCGGTAGCAGATGGTCGAGCGCAAAGTAGCCCAGCAGGCCGATGACAAACATACCGTAACCGAGCAGCGGCGACATCCCTTCGGCGTTCAGCGCCGCGGGTAGCATCTCCATCAGCGAGATCAGCAACATGATCCCGGCGGCAAATCCGAGGGAGAATCCCAGCAGGCGATTAGACGGTTTCTGACCCAGGACGCCAAAAATAGCACCGATGAACGTCGCGCTCCCGGCCAGTAGCGTCAATATTAAGGGTGACGACATCATTCCCCTCCTTTGATAAGGATTATCATTAATAATATCGAAATTGTCAGAGTACGGCGAGAGGGTGAAGTGCCCTTTTACAGCGAATTATATCCGTCATACTTCAAGTTGCATCAGCGTTGGCCTTCCTGCAACTCGAAGTATTGAGGGTATACATTCAAATTTTCTGACGATCATCATCATGCTTATCTGAGTTATTCCTGACGCAAAAACGCGTAATGTGAAGGCATCACAATTCCTCTCTAGTTATTAAGGATATCACCATGTCCCGTACCCGAATGCCAGCGTTGTTTTTAGGCCACGGCAGCCCGATGAACGTGCTGGAAGACAATATTTATACCCGTACCTGGCGCCAGCTGGGCGACACATTGCCGCGTCCAAAAGCGATCGTGGTGGTTTCTGCGCACTGGTTTACGCGCGGCACCGGGGTGACGGCCATGGAAACGCCGAAAACGATCCACGATTTTGGCGGCTTCCCGCAGGCGCTGTACGATACGCATTATCCGGCTCCTGGTTCCCCGGCGCTGGCGCAGCGCCTGGTTGAGCTGCTGGCGCCGGTTCCCGTCACGCTGGATAAAGAGGCCTGGGGCTTCGATCACGGCTCATGGGGCGTCCTGATTAAAATGTACCCCGATGCGGATATCCCGATGGTGCAGCTGAGTATCGACAGCACCAAACCGGCGGCCTGGCATCTGGAGATGGGGCGTAAGCTGACGGCGCTGCGTGATGAAGGCATCATGCTGGTGGCGAGCGGTAACGTAGTCCATAACCTGAGAACCGCACGCTGGCACGGCGAGAACACGCCATACCCGTGGGCGGAGTCCTTCAACGATTACGTGAAAACCAACCTCAGCTGGAAAGGACCGGTGGCTGAACATCCGCTGGTGAACTATCTGGCGCATGAAGGTGGCTCGCTCTCAAACCCGACGGCGGAACACTTCCTGCCGCTGCTCTATGTGCTGGGCACCTGGGACGGCGAAGAGCCGATTTCTATTCCGGTAGACGGTATTGAGATGGGATCGCTGAGTATGCTGTCTGTGCTGATTGGGGCGTAACGGCGGCGGCAATAAATCACCCCGGCAACCATTTTGCGCTGCCGGGGTGAGGTTTACTCGACGAAAATATGCGGGTAGAAGCGGGACAGATCCTGAGTGATCAGCGCCCGATCTTCGCGCACGCCGATCCCGGCGGGCTGGTCGTTGATCAGCCAGCTGCCGATCAGCGTATAGCTGTCGCCAAATTTCGGCAGCGGATAGAACTCCTGCACGATCGTACCTTCTTCACCGTACGGGCCTTCTACGGCCTCCAGCACTTTGCCGTTCTCGACGATCGACACGTTGGCACCTTCGCGGGAGAAGATCGGTTTGATGACGTACTTCTCCATCTCCGGGTGCGCATCTTCGCTGAAGTAAGCCGCCAGCAGGTTCGGGTGGTTAGGGAACATTTCCCACAGCAGCGGAAGCAGCGCTTTGTTAGAGATGATGCTCTTCCAGGCCGGTTCCAGCCAGCGTACGCCAGCATCTTCCAGCTTGGTGGAGAACATCTCGCGCAACATGTATTCCCACGGGTAGAGCTTGAACAGATTGCCAATCACCTGATCCTGCAGGTCGGTAAACTGACCCTTTTCGCCGAGGCCGATATCTTCGATATACAGAAACTCGGTGGCGACGCCGGCTTCCGCCGCGCAGTCCTGCAGATACTGGACGGTGCCGCGATCTTCTTCGGTATCGCGACAGCAGGCCATATGCAGCAGCTGGAAGCCAAACTGCTCGCGCAGCTGGCCGAAGCGCTCAATCAGTTTTTCCTGCAGGCTGTTGAACTGGTCGCTGCCTTCCGGCAGCTGCCCGGCGTTGATCTGATCTTCCAGCCAGATCCACTGAAAGAACGCGGCTTCATACAGCGAAGTCGGGGTATCGGCGTTGTTCTCCAGCAGCTTTGGCGCACCGACACCGTCCCACGCCAGATCGAGACGCGAGTACAGCGACGGCTGGTTGGTTTTCCACGACTGGCGCACAAAGCCCCAGGTATGTTTCGGGATACGGAATTTGGCCATCAGCTCATCGCTGGCGATGACTTTTTCCACTGCCTGCAGGCACATTTGATGCAGCTCGGCGGTGACGTTTTCGAGCGTTTCAACCTGGGCCAGCGTCAGTTTGTAATAGGCTTCTTCGCTCCAGTAGGGCTCGCCATACATGGTATGAAAGTTAAAGCCGTATTCCGTCGCCTTTTCACGCCAGTCCGGGCGCTCCGTGATGCTGATTCTTTCCATGGTGTTTAGCCGCCCATTGAGCGTTTAGTCGAGGTCGTGCCCGCAGCGCTACGCTGCATGGTGGATTGTTTTGCCACCGACTCACCAAACCCACCGCGCGTTACGGTGCTGGTGGTCGCCGGTTTAGGCGCCATTGCCGTCTTCGGCACGTTCATTGTCCGGCCCGGTTGCGCGGCGCCGTAGCTCTTACCACCGGCATCGGTGTATTGACCGTAGGCCGGGCTGGCCGGGTTTTTCGAGCTGAACAGCGGCTGCTGCGCGCCCATACCGCCGCCCATCATTCGGCCCATCATGTAGCCGGCCATCAACGGCATCCAGAAGCTGCCGCTGCTTTGCGCCTGGGCCTGGTTTTCTGGAGCTACGCCCGCCTGAGCTGGCGTCTGCTGGCACTGGCCTTCACCGAATTCCGCGACGCAATCTTCACGCGTGGCGTATTTCGGTGCGGTACGTACCGCTTCCTGCTGCGCGTTGTTGAACGCGGTGGTGCACTCTGCGCTCTTGCCCGGGTTTGCGGTAGAGCAGTCGTCGGCGTTTTGATAGAGAGAAACCGTCTCGTCGGTTTTTTCACAACCGGCAAGCATAAATACGGCCGTAACGGCAAGGGCGACTGGCGTCAAATGACGTGCGCTCCAGCTTTTACGGAACGAGGCATGATTGATATTTTTTGTCCGTTTCATATTTGTCTTCCAGGACCCAGTGGTATGGCATTTTGTTAACGCTCAGGATAGAGGATGAGTGGTGGAAAATGAAGCGAATAGGGGCGGAAAGGAGGGGAAAGCAGGGGATCTTTACGTTGCCTTACGTTTAGCGCTTCGCTTAGTTGAATTCGTTAAGCGAAGCGCTATCGTACCGCGGCGATTACTGACGGAAAGGATTGGTGCCGCTGGTTTTTGTCGTGCGGGTGGTTGATGCCGGGGTTGCCGCCGGTGCCGCATTGCTGCTGTAACCGTCTGCGTTGGCATCCTGCTGCGGAGTTTCCGGCGCCACGCTGTCTGGCGATGTTGCTACCGGTTTGCCCAGCGTGTTGTTCAGTGCCACCAGATCCTGCTCGTTCAGCGTACCGAGCGCAGATTTAATGTTCAGCTGGTTAATCAGGTAGTTATAACGCGCGCTGGAGAGCTGTTGCTTGGCGTTATACAGCGTGGTGGTTGCATCCAACACGTCGACGATGGTACGCGTACCGACCGAATAACCGGCTTCCATGGCATCAAGGGAGCTCTGAGCAGAGACCACCGCCTGTTTATAGGCGTTGATGCTGCTGATAGAGGCATTGATGTTGTTAAAGGAAGAACGAACGGTCTGTACGACGCTACGATGCGAGCTTTCCAGCTGTTCGCTGGCGCCAACAAAGTTGTATTGCGCCTGTTTGACCTGCGAGTTCACCATCCCGCCCTGATACAGCGGCAGCGAGAAGCTCAGGCCGACTTTGTTCTGCCCGGCGTCGTTGTCGTCATACTGGCTGTTGTGGGTTTTGGAACCGCTGTAGGAGGTGTTGGATACCCCGGTCGATGCGGTCAAATCCAGTGTCGGCATATGGCCGTCTTGTGCCTGGCGAATTTGTTCGCGCGCAAGATCCTGGTTCAGACGTGCCTGCAGCAGCGACAGGTTACGGTTTTCCGCTTCCTTCAGCAGCGCGTTCACGGTCTGCGGCTTGTTGGTCTTAAAGCCGTCAACGTTCAGCGATGCCAGTTCCGGATAGTAGTTGCCGGTAACCTGACGCAGCGATTCTACCGCGTTATCGAGGTCGTTGCGTGCGGTGACTTCGTTAGCCAGCACTGAATCGTATTGTGAACGGGCGTTCTGCACGTCGGTGATCGCCACCAGGCCCACGTTAAAGCGTTGGGTGGTTTGATCTAACTGACGGTAGATAGCCTGTTTCTGCGCTTCGGTGTAGGACAGCGTATCAATCGCGCTCAGGACGTTAAAATAGGCCGTAGCGGTGTTCAGAATCAGCGTTTGCTGATCGGTCTGATAGGTCACATCCTGAATACCAGCTGCTTTTTCCTGCAGCGTCAGGGCGCGCCATTTCGACATATCAAACAACGTTTGTGTTAACTGCAGCGAACCACTGGTGACATTAGAGTTCACGCCGTTGCTGTCGCGGTAGCCATTGGTATAGGTATAATCAGCACCCAGACCGAGCTGAGGCAGTAACGGGCTACGTGCTTCGTTGATCTTTTCGAATGCAGCATCACGATCGGCTGCTGATTTACGCAGGTCAGGGTTGCTGACGCGCGCCTGCTGATAAACCTGCATCAGGTTCTCTGCCTGGCTCATGGCGCTGAAGCCAGTCAGGCCAAGGCCGATGAGGATGGGGAGAAGTTTCTTCATTTGCATTCCTTGTTGTGAAGCATAAAGTGCAGCCCAAATTTTAAAGTTATCTGCTGATTGTATCGACTCTGCCGCGGTAAAAAGTTGGCGTTACGTGCCATCGGGCGGTAATTTGCACCAATCTAACATACAGACTGTAAAACGGTAGCCAAACGGCTTATAAATCCTTCATTTCGGATTCGCAGGACAGAGACTATGAGCAAGCCCAATCAGCAAGGAAATACCTTCTCTAAAAACGATGTAGAAATTATTGCACGCGAAACGCTTTATCGTGGTTTTTTTTCGCTGGACTTGTACCGTTTTCGCCACCGTCTGTTTAACGGCGAGATGAGCGGAGAGGTGACGCGCGAAATTTTTGAGCGCGGGCATGCCGCAGTCTTGCTACCCTTTGACCCGATACGCGATGAGGTTGTGCTGGTCGAGCAGATTCGCATCGCGGCGTATGATACCAGCAAAAGCCCGTGGTTGCTTGAGATGGTCGCCGGTATGATTGAAGAGGGCGAATCCCCTGAAGATGTTGCCCGGCGTGAAGCGGTAGAAGAAGCCGGGCTGGAAGTCGGGCGGACAAAACCGGTGCTGAGTTATCTGGCCAGCCCCGGCGGCACCAGCGAACGACTGTCGATTCTGGTCGGTGAAGTCGATGCGACGACAGCAAAAGGGATTCATGGCCTGGTGGAAGAAAATGAAGACATCCGGGTGCATGTGGTAAGCCGGGAGCAGGCTTATCAGTGGGTAGAAGAGGGGAAAATCGACAACGCGGCCTCTGTCATCGCCTTGCAATGGCTGCAATTGCATTATCACCATTTACGTAACGAGTGGACAAAATGAAGCGTTATACACCTGACTTCCCGGAAATGATGCGCCTGTGCGAAACCAATTTTGCTCAGCTGCGCCGCCTGTTGCCTCGAACCGATACGGCTGGCGATGTCGCGGGTTATCAGGTGGGTAATGCGCAGTATCGACTCACTATCATCGAATCGACTCGCTACACTACATTAGTCACGATTGAACAGACGGCGCCAGCGGTAAGCTACTGGAGTTTACCGTCGATGACGGTGCGTCTTTATCATGATGCGATGGTGGCTGAAGTGTGTTCGACTCAGCAGATCTTTCGCTTCAAAGCAAAGTATGATTATCCTAATAAAAAGTTGCATCAACGCGACGAAAAGCATCAAATTAATCAGTTCCTGGCGGACTGGCTGAGATACTGTTTAGCACATGGAGCGATGGCGATTCCGGTTTGTTAGCGTCGTGAAACCTAAGGACACCATTTGGAAAGCCTGTTAAATCTGCCTCTGGCTGGTGAGACCAGAGTCAGGATATTACAAATTACTGATACTCACCTGTTTGCTGAAAAACATGAAACGCTGTTAGGCATCAATACCTGGGAAAGCTACCAGGCCGTGCTGGATGCCATCCATGCTTCACAGCGTGAATGCGATCTGATTGTGGCAACAGGCGATTTGGCGCAGGATCATTCAGCCGCGGCCTATCAGCACTTTGCTGAAGGTATCGCGAGTTTTGCCGTGCCCTGCGTCTGGCTGCCGGGCAATCATGACTTCCAGCCTGCGATGTACAGTACGCTGCAGGAGTCCGGCATCTCCCCGGCTAAACGGGTTTTACTGGGCCAGCACTGGCAAATATTGTTGCTGGATAGCCAGGTCTTCGGCGTGCCCCACGGCGAACTGAGCGACTTTCAGCTGGAATGGTTGGAGCAGCGCCTGGCAGAAGAACCCGAGCGATACACGTTACTGCTGTTGCATCACCACCCGCTTCCTTCGGGCTGCAGCTGGCTGGATCAACACAGCCTGCGCAACGCCGGCGCGCTGGACCGCGCACTGACCGCTTTTCCACGGGTGAAGCATCTGCTCTGCGGCCATATTCATCAGGAACTGGATCTCAACTGGAACGGACGGCGGATGATGGCGACCCCATCAACCTGCGTACAGTTCAAGCCCCATTGCGCCAATTTTACGCTGGACACGATTTCCCCCGGCTGGCGCTGGCTGGATCTCCATGCCGATGGGACGTTGACCACCGAAGTCTGTCGCCTTAAGGGCGTGAAGTTTCACCCGGATATTGCTTCAGAAGGATACTGATGGCTACGCTCCTTTATCTGCACGGTTTTAACAGTTCACCGCGGTCGGCAAAAGCGACGGCGCTGAAGGAGTGGCTGGCGCAGACCTTTCCTGAAATAAACATGGTGGTGCCGGAACTGCCTGCCTATCCGGCCGAAGCCGCAGAGTTACTTGAGGCGATAGTGCTGGAACACGGCGGGGAACCGCTGGGGGTTGTCGGCTCTTCCCTCGGGGGCTACTACGCCACCTGGCTATCGCAGTGTTTTATGCTGCCAACTGTGGTGGTTAACCCGGCGGTACGCCCTTTTGAACTGCTGAACAATTTCCTTGGCCTCAATGAGAATCCGTACACCGGGCAGCAATATGTGCTAGAGTCTCGCCATATTTACGATCTCAAAGTCATGCAAATCGACCCACTGGAAGCGCCCGATTTACTCTGGCTGCTGCAGCAAACGGGCGATGAAGTGCTTGATTACCGCCAGGCCGTTGCTTATTACGCTTTATGCCGGCAGACGGTCGAAGAGGGTGGCAACCACGCATTTGTCGGCTTTGAAGATCATTTCACTCAGATTATCGATTTTCTGGGTCTGCGTTAAGCAGCCCTGGATCACCTACGAATACACACCATGACGCAATCTTCATATAACGCTGATGCCATTGAGGTCCTCACCGGGCTTGAGCCGGTTCGCCGCCGTCCGGGGATGTACACTGACACAACACGTCCTAACCATCTCGGTCAGGAAGTTATTGATAACAGTGTGGATGAAGCACTGGCCGGCCACGCGAAACGCGTGGAGGTCATTCTTCATGCCGATCAATCGCTGGAAGTGATCGACGACGGGCGCGGAATGCCGGTTGATATCCACCCGGAAGAAGGGGTTCCGGCCGTTGAACTGATCCTCTGCCGGCTGCATGCGGGCGGTAAATTCTCCAATAAGAGCTACCAGTTCTCCGGTGGTTTGCATGGGGTGGGGATTTCGGTGGTCAACGCCTTGTCGAAACGCGTTGAAGTGAACGTGCGTCGTGATGGTCAGGTCTACAGCATCGCCTTCGAGAACGGCGATAAAGTCGAAGATCTCCACGTCACCGGGACCTGCGGCAAACGCAATACCGGGACCAGCGTGCATTTCTGGCCTGATGAAAGCTTCTTTGACAGCCCGCGATTCTCCGTAACGCGATTGACGCACGTGCTGAAAGCCAAGGCGGTACTCTGCCCGGGCGTTGAGATCGTGTTCCGCGATCAGGTCAATAACAGCGAGCAGCGCTGGTGTTACCAGGACGGCCTGACGGACTACCTGTGCGAAGCGGTGAACGGCCTGCCGCTGCTGCCGGAAAAACCGTTCGTCGGCAACTTCTCTGGGGAAACCGAAGCGGTTGACTGGGCGCTGCTGTGGCTGCCGGAAGGCGGCGAGCTGCTGACGGAAAGCTACGTCAACCTGATCCCAACCATGCAGGGCGGGACCCATGTGAACGGCCTGCGTCAGGGGCTGCTCGAAGCCATGCGTGAGTTCTGTGAATACCGCAATATCCTGCCGCGCGGCGTGAAGCTGTCGGCGGAAGATATCTGGGATCGCTGCGCCTACGTGCTGTCGGTGAAAATGCAGGATCCGCAGTTCGCCGGCCAGACCAAAGAGCGTCTCTCTTCGCGCCAGTGCGCGGCCTTTGTCTCCGGCGTGGTGAAAGACGCCTTCAGCCTGTGGCTCAATCAGAACGTCCAGGCGGCGGAGCTGCTGGCCGAAATGGCGATCTCCAGCGCCCAGCGCCGGATGCGCGCGGCCAAAAAAGTGGTGCGTAAAAAGCTGACCAGCGGCCCCGCGCTGCCGGGCAAGCTGGCGGACTGTACCGCTCAGGATCTGAATCGCACCGAGCTGTTCCTCGTCGAAGGGGACTCGGCAGGCGGGTCAGCCAAGCAGGCGCGCGATCGTGAATATCAGGCGATCATGCCGCTGAAAGGCAAAATTCTGAATACCTGGGAAGTCTCTTCCGATGAGGTGCTGGCGTCGCAGGAAGTCCACGATATTTCGGTGGCGATCGGTATCGATCCGGACAGCGACGATTTAAGCCAGCTGCGTTACGGCAAAATCTGCATCCTGGCGGATGCCGACTCCGATGGTCTGCACATTGCCACGCTGCTGTGCGCCCTGTTTGTGAAGCACTTCCGCACGCTGGTGAAACACGGCCACGTGCATGTCGCGCTGCCGCCGTTATACCGCATCGACCTCGGTAAAGAGGTGTACTACGCCTTGACCGAGGAAGAAAAAGCCGGAGTGCTGGAGCAGCTGAAACGCAAGAAGGGCAAACCAAACGTCCAGCGCTTTAAAGGGCTGGGCGAAATGAACCCGATGCAGCTGCGTGAAACCACGCTTGATCCGAATACCCGCCGCCTGGTGCAGCTGATTATCAGCGATGAAGATGAGCAGCAGACGACGGCGATGATGGATATGCTGTTAGCCAAGAAGCGTTCGGAAGATCGCCGTAACTGGCTGCAGGAAAAAGGGGATATGGCGGATCTGGAAGCCTGACCGGTGGTGTTATCAGAACTGGCGCTGCCGCCAGTTCTGAGGCATGGCTGTTGTACTTCTCTTCAGCACTTCTCTTCAGTATTTCTCTTCGCGTCGCCGGATGACCTTCCCGGCTTCGCCAGCGCTTAAATACCGGACTGCAGGATCCGAATAGTGGTGTCCAGCACGTCGCCTTTCACCGCTTCACCGTAGGCTTTCATGTGCGGCGTTTGCAGGTGCGCTTCAAGATGGGCAACGCTTTCCCACTGCTCAACCATGACGATGGAATCCGGGGAGGTGCTCTGAAAACTTACGCCTGCCGCGTGGTCTACCAGCGGCGCATAGCCGTGGCAACCTTCTTCCTGCAAAACGACAGGGGTAATTTTAGCAAACTGCTCAAGCACGGCCTGACGATGGTGCTGGCCAGGGCGGGTGCGAATTTCTGCGATCACTGTCAACATGATTAACTCAACTCCTTCTGTAGGTAGAGCTTTAGTTAACCAAAAATTTGCGCCAGATGCTTGCGATATTCTGCGATGTAATGCGGAACATCAGGCAGTTTAATGACGTCGTTGGCGATAAACGTCGGCAGGGCGGTCATGCCGAGGAACTGGTTAGCTTTATGGAACGGTAAATAAACACCATCAACGCCGACGCCATGGAAGAACTGGTCTTTATCGGTAAAGGCTTCCATCGGTGCGTTCCAGGTCAGGGAGAGCATATACTGTTTGCCCTGGATTAAACCGCCGGAGCCATATTTCTTGCTGGCGTCGGAGCGGGTACGTCCGTCGCTGGCATACAGCGAGCTGTGGCCTTCGGTGAAGACATCATCAATGTATTTCTTCACGGTCCACGGCGCGCCCATCCACCAGCCTGGCATTTGCCAGATAACCACGTCGGCCCACAGGAAATTCTGCACTTCTTGTTTGACGTCGTAATCGCTATCGGCACGAACGATTTTAACATCATGCCCGGCGTCGCGCAGATAGCCATCCGCGACCTCGGTCAGGGTGTCATTCAGCTGACCGTTGGAGTGGCCGAATTTTTTCGCGCCGTTGATAATCAGGATGTTGCTCATTTTTTACCCTTCAATATTCGATTTTGTCGTCAATTTTACCCCGCAGGGCGAAGCGGGAAAATGAGCGAAATGTGCAAAGTCTTTTGCTAAATTCGCAATAATAACGGTTACCAGCGCACCCGCGCCTCGAAACCGCCTTCGCGGACGGCGTTGAAATCCAGCGTCATCTGGTGCAGCGTGGCGATCCGACGGACGATGGAGAGCCCCAGCCCGCTGCCAGGGGCATCCTGGCCCGGCGGACGATAGAAGCGCTCGCCGATACGCGCCAGCGCCTCGGGACTAATGCCTGGGCCATTATCACGGACGGTAAACTGGCGAGCATCGAGGGTGATATCCACCTGGCTGCCGCGCGGGCTGTAGCGCACCGCATTATCCAGCAGGTTACGCACCAGCAGGCTCAACAACAGCGGCTGCCCCTGGCGCAAGACATGGCTGGCGTGCAGATGCAGGCGCAGATCGATCCCGGCCTGTTGCGCGGCGTGGTACATCTCCATTACCGACGATTGCAGCAGATCATCCATGGCGAGGGTCTGCACGTCATCAAGCTGGGCCAGTGAATCCAGACGCGACAGCGTCAGGAGCTGGTCTACCAGCCGGGTAGCGCGGTCAATCCCTTCATGCAGCTGCGCCAGCGCCCTGTCGCGCCCCTGCGGGTCGTCCGTCGACAGCTGAGCGACCTCGGTCTGAACCTTCAGCGCCGCCAGCGGGCTACGCAGTTCGTGGGCGGCATCGGAGGTGAACCGCCGCTCGCGCATCATGGTGTCATGGGTGCGGGCAAACAGCTGATTCAGCGCCTCGACCAGCGGCCTGACTTCGCTGTGCACCTTGTCGACGTCCAGCGACTCGGGCGAGTCAGGCGCGCGCAGGCGCAGGGTGCGGGCCAGCTGTTTCAGCGGCGCCAGCTCGCGGCTTAACAGTACAATCAGCAACAGGAACATTAGCGGCAGCGCCACCAGCCACGGCGTCAGCTGCGAGGTGACGATATCCAGCGCCATCTCCCGGCGGTAGTCCCACTCCTGCCCGACGACGATGCGGTAGCGGCCATCGCGGGTGGTTAACTGGAGAAAGCGCCATTCGTCGTCATCATTATTCAGATGGCCATCGCTGAACCCCTCCCGGCGGTTATTCCACGGGATATCCTGGCCGTTTTCGCCATCGTGCATGATGTTCTTGCCGTCGGCGCTGAAAATAGCGAACGCCAGCGCATCGTCATCAAGATGCCCGTGTTTGACCTTCTTTTTGGCCCTGATCTGCGGAGGCAGGGTGTGCAGTTCGTCGAAATTGATGGTGCTCAGGCGGCGGGCAAACAGCAGTTGCTGGGTATCAAACAGCTTATCCAGCTTTTCGGTGGTTTGTTGCCAGGCAATAAAGCTGGCGATGCCCCAGGCGGCGCTGGTCAGCAGAAAAAAGAGTAGCGTCAGACGCAGGCGTAGGCTCAGGCGTTTCATGCGTCACCGAGGGTGTAGCCGATACCGTGAACGGTACGAATAAATTCGCTGCCGAGCTTGCGCCGCAGGTGATGCACGTGCACCTCGACCGCGTTGCTGGAGACATCGTCGTCCCAGGTATAAAGCTTCTCTTCAATCAGCTTACGCGGCAGGACGCGTCCGGCATTGCGCATCAGTAGTTCCAGCAAGGCGAACTCCTTGGGTTTTAGCGGTAGATTTTCGCCGTTCACCGTCACCGTCAGGCCGCTGGGATCCAGCGTGACCTCGCCATGACGCAGTTGGCTGCTGCTCTGGCCGTGTGCGCGGCGAACCAGCGCTTCCAGGCGGGCGGCAACTTCAATCAGCGCGAAGGGTTTACACAGATAATCATCGGCGCCGAGGCGCAACCCTTCTACCCGCTGATTGAGCGCATCGCGAGCGGTGAGGATCAGCACCGGCTCATGATGACCCCGATCGCGCCACTCGCGCAGGATATCCAGCCCGTCGATACCGGGCAGCGTCAGGTCGAGGATCACCGCATCGTAAGGGGCGGTATAGAGCGCGGCTTGTCCGGCTTCGCCGCGGGTAAACCAGTCGACGCTAAAGCCCATTTTTGCCAGCCCGGCTTTAATGCCATCGCCGATGAGCTTATCGTCTTCCACCAGTAAAATACGCATTGGTCACTCCTGTGGGGCTCGCCTGCCTGCAACTTGAAATCCATGTGATCTAGAGGCAGTAAACCGCGTTGCAACCGTCGCTGTACAGCAATAAAATTTCTTTTTACCGCTTAAGAAGTTGTTAAGTTTTGCCTGATGTAATCGTGACGATATAAACATAAAGGGAGAACCTATCATGAAGAAAATTGCTGCAATGACCGCTATCGTGGCCTTAATTTCCATGCCGGTACTGGCGGCGGAGCAGGGCGGTTTCAACGGACCTGCCGCCACGCAATCCAGTCAGACGTCAACGCAAAACGGCGGCTTTATTGGCCCGAACGGCAGCGTCACGACGGTGGAGAATGCCAAATCGCTGCGCGATGACACCTGGGTGACCCTGCGCGGTAAAATTGTTCAGCGCATCTCCGACGACCTGTACAAATTCCAGGATGCTTCCGGAACCGTGAATGTGGATATCGATCACAAGCGCTGGAACGGCCTGACCGTGACGCCGCAGGACACCGTGGAAATTCAGGGCGAGGTCGATAAAGACTGGAACTCGGTGGAGATCGACGTCAAACAAATCACCAAAGTCGCCCCGTAATCGCGACATCGCGCAAGATCGGTCAGGAATCGCTATTCTGGCTCTGCCAGAGTATGTCCGGAGGAGGAGACGATGAACGAGACCAGGACAAGCCCGGTGTACGCCGGGCGTTTTCAGCGCGTGTGTTTATACATTGAGCGTCATCTGGATGAATCCCTGTCGCTGGAGACGCTGAGCGCGATCGCGCATAGCTCGCCGTATCACTTTCACCGGCAATTTACTGCCTATAGCGGCGTGCCGCTGTATCGCTATATTCAGTGGCTGCGTTTGCGCCGCGCCTGCTGGCGCCTGGTGTTCAAGCCGCAGGATAAAATTATCGATATTGCCCTGGATGCCGGGTTTCAGAATCCGGAATCGTTCAGTCGTGCCTTCCGTGCCGCGTTCGCTCAAAGCCCCAGCCAGTTCCGTCAACAACCGGACTGGCAGGAGTGGCATCGACGCGTACCGAAACACAGGTTACAGGAGCAACATCCGATGATGGTTAAAATAGTTCAGTTTCCCGACACGCAGGTGGCGATGTTACGTCACCGCGGCAGTCCTGATTTGGTTAATACAACGGCGGCGCAGTTTATCGCCTGGCGCAAAGCGAGCGGATTATCGCCGGTTGTCACCTGCGCGACCTGGGGCGTCTCGTGGGACGATCCCGCGACCACCCCCGCAGACGAATTCCGTTTTGATATCTGCGGGTCCGTCAGTGAACCGATAGCGGAAAACACCTTTGGCGTTGTGAATGGCAATATTCCGGGCGGGCGATGTGCAGTGGCGCGCCACCACGGCTCTCTGGATACGCTCGCACAAAGTATCTGGTCTCTTTACCGTGACTGGCTACCGACGTCAGGTGAGGCGCTGCGCGATTTTCCGGTGTTTTTCCGTTACCTCAACTTCGTGCATGACGTCGGCGAACACGAGCTGCAGACCGATATTTATCTGCCGTTGCGCTGATTCGCGCTAACGGAATCCTCAGTCGATCTCACGGCCTGTGACTCAGGGCGTGAGATCGGGTATTATCGCCGGTAGTTTTGCCGTCCGCACGGTCGGTACGCAGATTGAGGATTCACGATTAATGAGCGATATGGCAGAGCGCCTTGCGCTGCATGAATTTACGGAAAATGCCTACCTGAACTATTCCATGTACGTCATCATGGACAGGGCATTACCGTTTATTGGCGATGGCCTGAAGCCGGTCCAGCGTCGCATCGTTTATGCGATGTCCGAGCTGGGACTGAACGCCAGTGCTAAGTTCAAAAAGTCCGCCCGCACCGTTGGTGACGTGCTGGGTAAATATCACCCGCACGGCGATAGCGCCTGCTATGAAGCCATGGTGCTGATGGCGCAGCCATTCTCCTACCGTTATCCGCTGGTGGACGGGCAGGGGAACTGGGGTGCACCGGACGATCCTAAATCCTTCGCCGCGATGCGTTACACCGAATCCCGTTTGTCGAAGTATGCAGAACTGCTGCTGAGCGAACTGGGCCAGGGAACCGTCGACTGGGTGCCGAACTTTGACGGGACGATGCAGGAGCCGAAAATGCTGCCTGCGCGCCTGCCGAATATTTTGCTCAACGGCACCACCGGCATCGCCGTGGGGATGGCAACCGATATTCCTCCGCACAACCTGCGTGAAGTGGCACAGGCGGCGATCACCCTGATCGAAAAGCCGCAGACCTCGCTCGACGAGCTGCTGGATATCGTCCACGGGCCAGATTACCCGACCGAAGCGGAGATCATCACCCCGCGCGCTGAAATCCGCAAAA
This sequence comes from Klebsiella sp. BIGb0399, assembly GCF_003752615.1. Classification (NCBI taxonomy): domain Bacteria; kingdom Pseudomonadati; phylum Pseudomonadota; class Gammaproteobacteria; order Enterobacterales; family Enterobacteriaceae; genus Klebsiella; species Klebsiella sp. BIGb0399. The sequence continues at coordinate 225,224 of NZ_RKHT01000007.1, forward strand.
TCTACCAGAATGGTCGCGGCTCGGTGCGCATGCGTGCGGTATGGAAGAAAGAAGACGGCGCGGTGGTGATCAGCGCGCTGCCGCATCAGGTTTCCGGCGCGCGTGTGCTGGAGCAAATCGCCGCCCAGATGCGCAATAAAAAGCTGCCGATGGTTGACGATCTGCGTGACGAATCGGATCACGAGAATCCGACCCGTCTGGTGATTGTCCCGCGCTCCAACCGCGTGGACATGGAGCAGGTGATGAACCACCTGTTCGCCACCACCGACCTCGAAAAAAGCTATCGCATTAACCTGAACATGATCGGCCTCGACAATCGCCCGGCGGTGAAAAACCTGCTGGAGATCCTGTCGGATTGGCTGACCTTCCGTCGCGATACCGTGCGTCGTCGTCTGAGCTACCGTCTGGAGAAGGTGCTCAAGCGGCTGCATATCCTGGAAGGTTTGCTGGTCGCCTTCCTCAATATCGATGAAGTGATTGAAATTATCCGCCACGAGGACGAACCGAAGCCGGCCCTGATGTCGCGCTTTGGCATCAGCGAAACCCAGGCGGAAGCGATCCTCGAGTTAAAACTGCGCCATCTCGCCAAACTGGAAGAGATGAAGATCCGCGGCGAGCAGAACGAGCTGGAAAAAGAGCGCGATCAGCTGCAGGCGATCCTCGCGTCAGAACGCAAAATGAATAACCTGCTGAAGAAAGAGCTGCAGGCCGACGCCGACACCTTTGGTGACGATCGTCGCTCACCGCTGCGCGAGCGTGAAGAAGCGAAAGCGATGAGCGAGCACGACATGCTGCCGTCCGAGCCGGTGACCATCGTGCTGTCGCAAATGGGCTGGGTGCGCAGCGCCAAGGGCCATGACATCGATGCGCAGGGCCTGAGCTATAAAGCGGGTGACAGCTGGAAAGCCTCGTCGAAAGGCAAGAGCAACCAGCCGGTGGTGTTCATTGATACCACTGGACGAAGCTACGCCATCGATCCGATTACGCTGCCTTCGGCACGCGGCCAGGGCGAGCCGATTACCGGTAAGCTGACGCTGCCGCCGGGCGCCAGCGTGGAACACATGCTGATGGAAAACGACGACCGTAAGCTGCTGATGGCTTCTGATGCCGGCTACGGTTTCGTCTGCACCTTCAACGACCTGGTGGCGCGCAACCGTGCGGGCAAGGCGCTGATCACGCTGCCGGATAACGCCCGGGTGATGGAGCCGCTGGTCATTGAAGATGAGTCCGACATGCTGCTGGCGATAACCTCGGCCGGGCGTATGCTGATGTTCCCGGTCAGCGACCTGCCGCAACTGTCCAAAGGCAAAGGGAATAAGATTATCAATATTCCTTCGGCGGAAGCCGCCTCCGGGCAGGATGGTCTGGCGCACCTGTTTGTACTGCCGCCGCAGAGCACGCTGACGATTCATGTCGGCAAGCGTAAGATCAAACTTCGTCCGGAAGAGCTGCAAAAAGTCACCGGTGAACGCGGTCGTCGCGGTTCATTGATGCGCGGATTGCAGAAAATCGACCGCGTGGAGATTGATTCACCGCGTCGCGCATCGGCAGGTGATAGCGAAGAGTAAGATGAGCATCCCCTGGCGCAAAACCGGGGGTGCTAAAATTTGCCGCAAAATCGTTGTTTATTCAGGTGTTGCGATTAACAATAGGCGCAAAATCATTCAATATCTACCGGGGCGATCGGCGCATAACCCCGGCGCCAGCAATCTGCTAAACAACGAGTCAGGCGGTTTGGGTTTTAGAGGTAGCTATGCTATTTATTTTTCGACTAATTGTTGTTGTTATTTATTGTATCTTTGTGTGCATATTTGGCTGTATTTACTGCTTGTTCAGCCCACGGAATCCAAAACATGTTGCCACCTTCGGGCATCTGTTTGGCCGGCTGTCCCCGGTATTTGGCCTGAAAGTAGAAACGCGTAAGCCTGCCGATGCTGAGCAGTATGGGAATGCGATCTACATCGCTAACCATCAGAACAACTATGATATGGTGACGGCATCCAATATCGTGCAGCCGCCGACCGTGACCGTAGGTAAAAAGAGCCTGGTGTGGATCCCGTTCTTTGGCCTGCTTTACTGGTTGACGGGGAACCTGCTGATTGACCGAAATAACCGGGCGAAAGCGCACGGAACGATTTCGCAGGTCGTCGATTCGTTTAAAAAACGCAACGTCTCTTTCTGGATGTTCCCGGAAGGTACCCGTAGCCGTGGCCGTGGCCTGCTGCCGTTTAAAACCGGCGCTTTCCATGCGGCTGTCGCTGCTGGCGTGCCAATTATTCCGGTATGCGTTTCTAACACTTCGAATAAAATTAACCTCAATCGCCTGAACAACGGTCTGGTGATTGTTGAAATGCTGCCGCCGGTCGATACCAGCCAGTATGGTAAAGAGAACGTTCGCGCGCTGGCAACGCACTGCCGCGAACTGATGGCCGCGAAGATTGAAGAGTTAGATCGTGAAGTTGCCGAGCGCGAAGCGGCGGCAAAGAAATAAAACAGGAACTGCCGCGATAGCGCGTGCACGTGGCTAGCGGGAAACGAATTCCCCTTTTGATTTGTTTGTATTTCATGGAGTTAATATGTCATTCAGTCGGCGTCAGTTTATTAAGGCTTCAGGCGTAGCGCTTTGCGCGGGAGCCGTGCCGCTGAACGCACATGCCGCCGGCCAACAGCCTGCACTGCCGGTGCCGCCGCTGCTGGAGTCGCGCCGCGGCCAACCGCTGTTTTTAACCCTGCAGCGGGCGCACTGGTCATTTACTCCCGGCACCCGCGCGTCGGTCTGGGGCGTGAACGGTCGCTACCTTGGGCCGACAATCCGCGTGTGGAATGGGGATGATGTAAAGCTTATCTACAGCAACCGTCTGACGGAAAACGTCGCCATGACCGTTCGCGGCCTGCAGGTTCCCGGCCCGCTGATTGGCGGGGCGGCCCGCATGATGTCGCCGAACGCCGATTGGGCGCCGGTGCTGCCGATTCGCCAGGGCGCTTCCACCCTCTGGTATCAGGCGAACACCCCCAACCATATGGCCAAACAGGTCTACAACGGTCTGGCCGGGATGTGGCTGATAGAAGATGAGGTCAGCAAAAATCTCCCGGTGCCGAATCACTACGGCGTCGACGACTTCCCGGTGATCATTCAGGATAAGCGCCTGGATAACTTCGGTACGCCGGAGTATAGCGAGCCGGGCAGCGGTGGTTTTGTTGGCGATACGCTGTTGGCGAACGGCGCGCAGAGCCCGTATGTCGAAGTGTCACGCGGTTGGGTGCGCCTGCGCCTGCTGAATGCCTCTAACTCCCGTCGCTATCAGCTGCAGATGAGCGATGGCCGGCTGATACATGTTATTTCTGGCGACCAGGGCTTTTTACCGGCCCCGGTGTCGTTGAAGCAGCTATCGCTGGCTCCCGGCGAGCGGCGCGAAATCCTGGTCGATATGACCAACGGCGATGAAGTGTCGATCACCTGCGGTGAAGCGGCCAGCATTGTTGATCGTATTCGGGGCTTCTTCGAACCTTCAAGCATCCTGATTTCTACCCTGCTATTAACGCTGCGTCCGACGGGCCTGCTGCCGCTGGTGACCGATAGCCTGCCGGTGCGTCTGCTGCCGACGGAAATTCTCACCGGGACGCCGACCCGCACCCGCGATATCACGCTGGGCGACGATCCGGGTATTAACGGCAATCTGTGGGATCCGCAACGCATTGATATTACCGCGCAGCAGGGGACATGGGAGCGCTGGACGGTGCGTGCCGATCGGCCGCAGTCGTTCCATATTGAAGGCGTGATGTTCCAGGTGCGCAACGTTAACGGTTCTGTTCCGTTCCCGGAAGATCGCGGCTGGAAAGATACCGTGTGGATCGACGGGCAGGTGGAGCTGCTGGTGTACTACACCCAGCCTTCCTGGCCACACTTCCCGTTCCAGTACTTAAGCCAGACGCTGGAACTTGCCGACCGTGGATCTATCGGTCAGATCCTGGTAAATCCGGCACCGTAATGCCGCATACCCCAGCCGCATCATGGTTGGGGTATAAGAAAATCTCCCTTCATTTCTATCATCGATCCGGCTTATAATCGCCGGCCTTTGATTATTTTTTTATCATTTTTCCGGAAGCAATATGAGCGCAATATCCCTGATCCAACCGGATCGTGACCTTTTTTCCTGGCCGCAGTACTGGGCCGCCTGCTTTGGCCCCGCGCCGTTTTTACCAATGTCACGCGAAGAGATGGATCAACTTGGCTGGGATAGCTGCGACATTATTCTGGTAACCGGCGATGCTTATGTTGACCATCCGAGCTTCGGTATGGCTATCTGCGGGCGCATGCTGGAAGCGCAGGGGTTCCGCGTCGGGATTATTTCCCAGCCGGACTGGAACAATAAAAATGACTTTATGCGTTTGGGTAAACCGAACCTGTTCTTCGGCGTCACCGCCGGCAACATGGATTCGATGATCAACCGCTATACCGCCGACCGTAAACTGCGTCACGACGATGCCTACACCGCCGGCAACGTTGCCGGTAAACGCCCGGACCGCGCCACCCTGGTTTATACCCAGCGCTGCAAAGAAGCGTGGAAAGATGTCCCGGTTATCCTCGGCGGCATCGAAGCCAGCCTGCGTCGTACCGCGCATTATGATTACTGGTCTGATACCGTACGCCGTTCGGTGCTGGTGGACTCGAAGGCCGATATGCTGATGTTCGGCAACGGCGAACGCCCGCTGGTTGAAGTGGCGCATCGTCTGGCCGCCGGCGAGCCGATTGGCCACATTCGCGACGTGCGCAACACCGCCATTATGGTCAAAGAGGCGCTGCCTGGCTGGAGCGGCGTGGACTCCACGCGTCTGGACACCCCGGGCAGAATCGACCCGATTCCGCACCCGTACGGGGAAGATCTGCCGTGCGCCGATAACAAAACCGTGGCGCCGCCGAAACAAGAAGCCAAACAGGTGACCGTTCAGCCGCCGCGCCCGAAACCATGGGAAAAGACCTACGTTCTGCTGCCTTCCTTCGAGAAGGTCAAAGGGGACAAGGTACTTTACGCCCATGCGTCACGTATTCTGCATCATGAGACCAACCCTGGCTGCGCCCGCGCGCTGATGCAAAAGCACGGCGAGCGTTATATCTGGGTAAACCCACCGGCGATCCCGCTGTCGACGGAAGAGATGGATAGCGTGTTTGCGCTGCCGTATAAGCGCGTTCCGCACCCGGTCTACGGCGACGAACGTATCCCGGCTTACGAGATGATCCGCTTCTCGATCAACATCATGCGCGGCTGTTTCGGCGGCTGTTCGTTCTGTTCGATCACCGAGCATGAAGGGCGCATTATTCAGAGCCGTTCCGAAGATTCGATCATTAACGAAATCGAAGCCATTCGCGACACGGTACCGGGCTTTACCGGTATTATCTCCGATCTTGGTGGTCCAACGGCCAACATGTATATGCTGCGCTGTAAGTCACCGCGTGCCGAGCAAACCTGCCGCCGCTTGTCCTGCGTCTATCCTGATATCTGCCCGCACATGGACACCAACCATGAGCCAACGATTAATCTGTATCGCCGCGCTCGCGATCTGAAAGGGATCAAAAAAATCCTGATCGCTTCAGGTGTGCGCTATGACATCGCCGTTGAGGATCCGCGTTACATCAAAGAGCTGGCGACCCACCACGTGGGCGGCTATCTGAAGATCGCGCCGGAACATACCGAAGAAGGCCCGCTGTCGAAAATGATGAAGCCGGGAATGGGCAGCTACGACCGCTTTAAAGAGCTGTTCGATACCTATTCGAAGCAGGCGGGCAAAGAGCAGTACCTGATCCCGTACTTTATTTCCGCTCACCCGGGAACCCGTGACGAAGATATGGTGAACCTGGCGCTGTGGCTGAAGAAAAACCGTTTCCGTCTCGATCAGGTGCAGAACTTCTATCCGTCGCCGCTGGCCAACTCGACCACCATGTATTACACCGGCAAGAACCCGCTGGGTAAAATTGGCTATAAGAGTGAAGACATTGTGGTGCCGAAAGGGGACAAACAGCGTCGTCTGCATAAAGCGCTGCTGCGTTACCATGATCCGGCAAACTGGCCGCTGATTCGTCAGGCGCTGGAGACCATGGGCAAAAAACACCTGATTGGCTCACGCCGCGAGTGTCTGGTGCCTGCACCGACCCTTGATGAGATGCGTGAAGCACGCCGTCAGAACCGCCACACGCGCCCGGCGTTAACCAAACATACGCCAATTGTGCATCAGCGTTCGAACGGTGAGGCGACGGCGAAGAAGCCGGTAAAGCGCGCTAAGAGCGCCAGTCGCTAAGACGATGGTATTGCCCGGTGGCGTATCGCTTGCCGGGCAGACAATACGCTGAAAAAGCTGAAAAAGCTGAAAAAGCTGAAAAAGCTGAAAAAAAGCCGGACTGGTATTCACGCCAGTCCGGCTTTTTACTTTTTAGTCGGCAGACTTTTATCCGCCAAACTGATCCGGATCCGGACCAAGACGCTTGTTCTGGTCCAGTTTTGCCATTTCACTCAGTTCGTCTTTATCGAGACGGAAGTCCCAGACGTTAAAGTTTTCGGCGATACGCGCCGGGGTCACGGATTTAGGAATGACCACCAGACCGTTGTCCAGATGCCAGCGAATGACGATTTGCGCCGGCGTTTTTCCGTACTTATCTGCCAGATGGTGGATAATTTTCTGATCAAACACCCCTTCACCGCCCTGTGCCAGCGGGCTCCAGGATTCAGTCTGGATCTTGTGGGTGGCGTTCCAGGAATGGAGCTGACGCTGTTGTAGCAGGGGATGGAGTTCCACCTGATTGACAACCGGCGCTACGCCAGTTTCATCGAGCAGCCGCTGCAGATGGTGGACCTGGAAATTACAGACGCCGATGCTCTTGATCAGCCCCTCTTCTTTCAGTGCGATCAGGTTTTTCCAGGCGTCAACGTAGTGGTCTACGGCCGGAACGGGCCAGTGGATAAGGTATAAATCGACGTAGTCGAGCTGCAGTTTACGCAGGCTCTCCTGCAGTGCTTCACGCGGATGTTTTTGGTCGTCATTCCACAGCTTGGTGGTAATGAACAGCTCATCGCGTGGGACGCCTGCACTGCTTAACGCCGTGCCGACGCCGCTCTCATTCTGGTAGGCTGCGGCGGTATCAATGGAGCGATAACCGACTTCCAGCGCCTTATGAATGGCGGAGACGACTTCCTCGTTGCCTGCTTTCCACACGCCGAGACCCAACTGTGGCATCAGATTGCCGTCGTGCAGTTTTATAACGGTGGGATGTGTCATGCCTTCCTCCTGTTAATGAAACCTGGCGGTATTCATTCCGCCAGGGGGTAGCATTAAGTCTGGACGAAATAGCTCAAAACGGTAGTTAAACTCTTCTCCATCGCCGCGGATCGGGCGATGGAGAGGTGACGAACGCGGACGAACTTAGCGTGCAGCCTCGTAAATCCGGCGGCTGACGTCGAGGGTGATATCCTGATTTTCACCCAGTTGAGTCATGCCATGTTCTTCCAGTTTAGCCAGTAACGCCGGAATGGAGCTGCCGTCGAGGCCGTAATCAGAAAGACGGGTTGGGACGCCCATCTGTTCGAAGAATTGACGCGTCGCCGCGATAGCTGCATCGATGCGCTGGTCTTCAGAACCTTCGGTGATATTCCAGACGCGCGCGGCATACTGCAGCAGTTTGGCGCGTTTGGTATCGCGTTTTTCATTCCACAGCACCGGCAGCACGATGGCCAGAGTCTGCGCGTGGTCAAGACCATGCATCGCAGTCAGTTCGTGTCCCAGCATATGGGTTGCCCAGTCCTGCGGCACGCCAGCGCCGATCAGGCCGTTTAACGCCTGGGTCGCGGCCCACATGATATTGGCACGCACATCGTAGTTTTCCGGCTCCTGCAGCGCTTTCGGGCCATCTTCAATCAGGGTCAGCAGAATGCCTTCGGCAAAGCGATCCTGAATTTTGCCATCAACCGGATAGGTGACGTACTGCTCAACGGTATGGACAAAGGCGTCAACTACCCCGTTAGCGACCTGGCGCGGCGGCAGGGTGTAGGTGTAAACCGGGTCGAGGATCGCAAATACCGGCTGCACGTGAGAAGACATAAAGGCGCGTTTGTCGCCGGTGGTTTTACGGGAGACCACGGCACCTTTGTTAGATTCGGAACCGGTGGCTGGCAGCGTCAGCACGGAGCCCATCGGGATCGCGCTTTTCACGTTGCTGCCGTAGGTTTCGAGGATTTCCCACGGGTCGACGTTTTCGTCATAGTGCGCCGCCGCGGCGATGAACTTAGTGCCATCCAGTACCGAACCGCCGCCAACGGCCAGCAGGAAGGTGACCTTTTGTTCACGGGCGATTTTGACGGCGTTCATCAGGGTTTCATAGGAAGGGTTAGGCTCAATCCCGCCAAACTCCAGCACGTCAAAACCGTTCAGCGCGCTGAGCACCTGATCGAGCACGCCGGTTTTCTTCACGCTACCGCCGCCGTAGGTCACCAGAATACGGGCATCTGCCGGGAGCTGATCGCGCAGGTTGTCGATAGCGCCTTTGCCAAACAGGATGCGGGTTGGGGTATATAGATTGAAATTGTTCATTACGCGTGTCCTCAAAAAATAAAAACTGCCGACAGAGATAATGCCTCGGCCAGATGACGGTCATTGTGGTCCTGTCGCCTGTTCCTCTCAATGCACATTCCTGCCGTTGTCTTGCCCATTTCTCCATGGTGCTGGAGAAAAGGCAGGAATGTGCGCACAATGCAGTGGTGAGAAAACCGCTGGAGAGTCACCGAAAATGAACCGCGCCGAGATATGTCAGCTGCTGACAGATAAAGTTAATGCGCTGAAAGATAAAGAAGAAAGTCTCAGTATGCTGCTGCCAGATATCCGTCTGCTGTACGGCACGCAGCCGGGTACACGTACCCCGGTGATGTACCAGCCCGGCATCGTTTTTCTCTTTTCCGGCCATAAAATTGGTTACATCAATGAGCGAACTTTTCGTTATGACACCAATGAATACCTGCTGCTGACCGTACCGCTGCCGTTTGAGTGCGAGACCTTCGCTACCCCAGAGGTGCCGCTGGCGGGGTTACGCCTGAATGTCGATATTCTGCAGCTACAAGAGCTGCTGATGGATATCGGCGAGGACGAACAGTTTCAGCCCGCGATGGCCTCAAGCGGCATCAACTCGGCGGCGTTATCGGAGGAGATCCTCTGCGCGGCGGAGCGGCTGCTGGACGTGATGGAACGCCCGCTGGACGCGCGTATCCTCGGGAAACAGATTATCCGCGAGATGCTCTACTACGTGCTCACCGGGCCGTGTGGCGGCGCGCTGCTGGCGCTGGTGAGCCGACAGACCCATTTCAGTTTGATTAGCCGGGTTCTGAAGCGCATCGAAAGCCAGTACACCGAAAACCTGAGCGTCGACCAGCTGGCGGCGGAAGCCAATATGAGCGTCTCGGCGTTTCACCATAATTTCAAATCGGTGACCAGCACCTCGCCGCTGCAATACCTGAAAAACTATCGACTGCACAAAGCGCGGATGCTGATGATCCATGACGGCATGAAAGCCAGCGCCGCGGCGATGCGCGTGGGGTACGAAAGCGCGTCGCAGTTCAGCCGGGAGTTTAAGCGCTATTTTGGCATGACGCCGGGGGAAGACGCGGCGCGGATCCGCATGATTCAGGGGATTTAATGTCAGAACCGGGAAGGCGCTGGCGTGGTCCTTCCCGGTAAGAAGGATATCTTATACCTTTCCTGCCCGCGCAGCATTTTTTCACTTCTCTTTTGATTTCAACCCATTTTTATATCGATATATACGTGATTATATATCGGTGGTTTTTTATGCAGCCTTATATCCTAAATAATTCAAGTTGCAGGACAGACAAACACACATGCAACTTGAAGTATGACGGGTAGAAATCTGTTCTGCACAATGCCACCAGTAAACATCTCTTTGCCGCATGGCGTCCATCGGGCGAAAAGCGGACTGCCTCCGTCAGCACAATAACTATAAGCAGGAAGAACGCGATATGAAAATAATAAAATGGCTACTTATCGGTTTGGCACTATCCGGCAGCCAGTTGTCTGCCGCCACGGAATTGCATCTGTACGCGGGGGCCGGGCTGCGTGTTCCGGTCGACCTCATCGTTGCCCGATATGAAAAAGAGAGCGGAAATAGTGTGACGGTCGAGTACGGTGGTTCCGGACAAATTCTGACGCGTTACCAGCTTACGCAGCAGGGCGATCTTTTCCTCCCCGGCTCGGCCGATTATGTCGACAAATTACAGCAGCAGGGCAAAGTCACGTCTGCTTTTCCACTCGTCCATCACACGCCGGTGATGGCCGTGCGCAAGGACAGGGCTGCGGGTATTAACTCTTATGAGGCACTGGCTAAAAGCTCACTAAAAATAGGAATGGGAGACTCTCAAAGTATCGCACTGGGTAAAAGCGGTGAAAAACTGCTGGAAGCCTCCGGATATGGCGATGCGTTGCGTCAGAAGGTGGTTGTTCGTACCGCGACGATAAAACAGCTAGTGCTCTATTTACTGAATGGTGATGTAGATGCTGCAGTCATCGGCAGGACGGATGCGGTGAAAAATCAGCAGCACCTGATGCTGCTGCCAGTACCAGCAAATACGCCCGATGAAGTTGCGACGTTGGCGATTTTGCAAACCAGCAGGCATCCGCAAGCGGCCCGCGAGCTGGCGAAGGCGTTTACCTCCCCACAGGGGATTAAAACGTTTACCGACCTCGGCTATCTGCCGCTGGAAAAATAAATCCTGATGTTTAATCGAAAGGGGAACTCGCTGTCCTGGCTGATGTTTGCGCCACTCTGTCTACTGTTAATGCTGGTTGTCGGCTCGCTGCTGTCGTTGATAGTCGAGCTGGATTTTTCCACGCTGGTCCAGGTTCTGCGGGAGCCGGAACTGCATTTTGCCGTAGCGATGTCAGTGGTTACCGCATTGCTGTCACTGCTGTTGTCGCTGCTTATCGGGGTGCCTGCTGCGTGGATGATGGCGAGAACAAATTTCAGGGGAAAGGGCTTTATTGACGCGCTGCTGGATATTCCGTTGGTGACGCCCCCGCTGATCGTCGGAATTGGCCTGCTTCTGCTTCTGGGACAGCGTGGACCGATGAGCGGGATATTTCCGCAACTGCCCACACTGCTATTTTCTCCGTTGGGGGTGATTATCGGTCAGACCTATGTCGCCAGCGCGATTGTTGTTCGTTCTGCCAGCGCTGCGTTTGCATCACTCGATCCTGCATATATCGCCACGGCGCATAACCTTGGCCTGACGCCGGTTCGTACACTACTGTTGGTGGAAATTCCGCTCTGCTGGCCCTCTCTGCTAAGCGGCGGCGTACTGGCGCTGGCCAGAGCTCTGGGAGAGTTTGGTGCAACGCTGATGCTGGCGGGTGCTATCCGCTTCAAAACGGAAACGTTGCCGATGGCCGTGTACTTGAATATCGCCAGTGGCGATTTTTCGTTAGCGATAGGTTGTGCGCTGCTGCTGATGTTGCTGGCGGGGTTGCTGCTCGTGGCTCTGCATCGGATACAGCGTCTGTATAAAACGAGGGAATATGTTACGCGTTGAACAGATCGCTACGTTGATTTTGCAGGAGATAAGTTTCCACGTTCCGAAGGGAAGCTGCGTGGCAATTGTCGGGCCTTCCGGTAGCGGGAAAACCACCTTGCTGAATGCCATCGCCGGGGGAGCACTTGATCGGGGGGCCATTTATCTGGATGGACAACGGATTGATGGTCTTCCGGCCTGGCAAAGACCCTGTCGTTATCTGAATCAACGGCTTTATCTGTTTCCTTATCTGACGGTACGAGGAAATCTTGCGCTGGCGCAGTATGCGGCAGCACTGCCGCGGGACAAAAAACAGCAAATGGCACTATTAGACGAGATGGGGATCGCTCACCTGGCGCAGCGTTATCCGCGGCAAATCTCTGGCGGCGAGCAGCAACGAGTGGCGCTGGCCAGGGCGATGATCTCTCGCCCGAGACTTCTGCTGCTGGACGAACCTTTCTCAAGCCTGGATCGGGAAACACGTAGCCGTCTGTGGGAGGTGGTTCGCATGCTGCGCCGCCAGGCGGTAACGATTGTTATGGTCACGCATGATCCAGAAGAGGCCGAGGCGCTGGCAGATAAGCAACTGATGCTGTACAACGGCAGGCTGGTGGCGGAGGTGAAATAAGAGAGGAGACCCTCTCTTATTGATGACTTATGACGCGCTGCAGTATTTCTTCTTGATAACCACGGCCAGGGTGCCGACCAGACCCGCCACCAGCAGCGCAATCGGCAGGATCATCAGGCAGGTCATGACCTGGTCTTCATGGCGTTTGACGAACGGGATCATGCTCAGCGCATAGCCCAGACCGGTGACCACGCTCACCCACAGCAGCGCGCTCAGCCAGTTAAAGAACTGGAAACGGCGGTTTGACAGCCCGGAGATCCCGGCCATCGTCGGGAGCAGGGTGCGCACGAACGCCAGAAAACGCCCGGCCAGCAGCGCCAGCAAACCATGTTTATCAAACATGCAGGTCGCACGTTGATGATACTTTTGCGGCAGATGCGCCAGCCAGCCTTTCACGGTGGCGGTATTGCCCAGCCAGCGCCCTTGCAGATAGCTCAACCAGCAGCCGAGGCTGGCCGCCGCGGTAAGAATGGCAAGTGTCGGCACAAAGTCCATGACGCCTTTAGCAATGAGCGCCCCGGCGAGCAGCAGCAGGCTGTCTCCGGGTAAAAATGAAGCGGGTAGCAGACCGTTTTCCAGAAACAATGTCGTGAACATGACCAGATAAACAACGCCCACAACCTGGGGGTTTGCCAACGCGGCAAAATCATGTTGCCACAGGGCGGCGACAATCTCTTGAATGACAACCATGGACTTTCCTAAGTGGTACCGTATTTGCGAGTAGTGTACTCCTGAAGAGCCCCGAACACCTTGATCTCGGGCGCAACAAAAGCGGCCGCCGATACAGAGCGTCCGCCATTATTGCCACTCACCGTCACTTTACACGATACGAGAGAAGCCTGCCGCTAAATCCGCCCGCAGATCGTCAACATTTTCTAATCCAATATGCAGGCGAATCAGCGTGCCGCTGAAATCGACTTCCGCTTCCGGGCGGATGGCGGCGATCTGCTCCGGCTGGTTCGCCAGAATCAGCGACTCAAAGCCGCCCCAGGAGTAAGCCATGCTGAACAGGCTGAAGTTGTCAAGATAGGTTGACAGCTCGCTGTCGGTCAGGCGCTTGTTGAGGACAAAAGAGAATAACCCGCTGCTGCCGGTGAAATCGCGTTTCCAGAACTCATGGCCCTTACTTCCCGGCAGTGCAGGGTGATTGACGCGTGAGACCTGCGGATGTTGCGCCAGCCATTCGGCAATCTGCAGGCTGCTTTCGTGGTGCTGACGCAGGCGAACGCCGAGGGTGCGCAGGCCGCGGCTGGTCATATAGGCGGTATCCGCATCCACCATTTGCCCCATCAGGTAGGCATTCTCCCGCAGTTGATCCCAGCAGCGCGCGTTGGATACCGCGGTGCCGACCATCGCATCGGAGTGGCCGATCAGGTACTTCGTCCCGGCCTGAATGGAGATATCGACGCCAAAATCCAGCGCCTTAAACAGCACGCCTGCCGCCCAGGTATTGTCGATCATGATGATCGCTTCTGGCGCCACGCGGCGCACGGCGGCAACAATAGCCGGAACGTCATGGACTTCCATGGTGATAGAGCCGGGAGATTCCAGGAACACCACGCGGGTATTTGGCTGGACCTGACGGGCGATATCCGCGCCCACCAGCGGGTCAAACCAGCTGGTGGTGACGCCGAGTTTCGCGAGGATTTTGGTGCAAAAGTCCTGGCTGGGCTCGTATGCGGTGTTGGTCATCAGCACATGGTCGCCCTGTTCGACGAACGCCAGAATGGTATTGGCTACCGCCGCCGCCCCGCAAGGGAACAGCGCGCAGCCGGCGCCGCCTTCCAGTTCACACATCGCTTCCTGTAGGGAAAAGTGGGTGAGGGTGCCGCGACGGCCATAAAACAGTTCGCCTTTCGCCCGATTGCGGGTGGCCTGCTTTTTGGCTTCAACGGTATCGAAAACCAGCGACGAGGCACGCTGAATCACGCTGTTGACCGAGCCCTGAGTATATTTTTTGCTGCGCCCGGCATTCACCAGCGCGGTATCAAGATGTTTGTCCGCCATGTTTTTATTACCTGCTTTTATACGTCTGGACGTCTAAACTAGCATGAATGGACAATCGTGTACTGATGAATGGTCGATACGGGTAAAAATATCGCGGAATCCGCTGATGGCCGCTTTTTTACTGCGTAAGCGCAAAGAATCTAAACGTGATTTGCTGCACAGTGTAAATACTAATGAGAACCACTATCAATTCGATGCTTTTTTGATATTATTGTGCTCAGATTTTGTGATTTACGTCCTGGAGATTCAGCGTGGGTAATAATTTGATGCAGGCGGACCTGTCCGTTTGGGGTATGTATCATCATGCCGATATTGTCGTTAAGGTAGTGATGATCGGCCTGATTCTGGCGTCGGTAGTCACATGGGCTATCTTTTTTGGCAAAGGGGCTGAAATTCTCTCCAGCAAACGCCGCCTCAAGCGTGAACAGCAACTGCTTGCTGACGCTCGCTCCCTCGACCAGGCCAGCGATATCGCAAATAATTTTCATCCGAAGAGCCTGAGCTCGCAGCTTATCAATGAAGCGCAGAACGAGCTGACGCTGTCCGAAGGTGTCGAAGATAACGAAGGCATCAAAGAACGTACCGGTTTCCGCCTTGAGCGCCGCGTGGCGTTTGTCGGCCGTTACATGGGCCGTGGCAACGGTTACCTGGCGACCATCGGCGCGATCTCGCCGTTCGTCGGCCTGTTCGGTACCGTCTGGGGTATCATGAACAGCTTTATCGGGATTGCCCAGACGCAGACCACCAACCTGGCGGTTGTCGCTCCGGGTATCGCAGAAGCGTTGCTGGCAACGGCTATCGGCCTGTTTGCCGCCATTCCTGCCGTTGTTATCTATAACATTTTCGCCCGCATGATCGGCAGCTACAAAGCCTCTCTCGGCGACGTTGCCGCGCAGGTGCTGCTGCTGCAAAGCCGTGATCTTGACCTGAGCGCCAGCGGCGTTAAGCCGGTCCGTTCCGCTCAGAAATTACGAGTAGGTTGATGCCCCATGGCGATGCATTTTAACGAGAATCTTGATGATAACGGCGAGATGCATGACATCAACGTCACGCCGTTTATCGACGTTATGCTGGTGCTGCTGATCATCTTTATGGTGGCGGCACCGCTGGCTACCGTTGACGTGAAGGTTAACCTTCCTGCCTCCTCCAGCCAGCCGCAGCCGCGTCCGGAAAAACCGATTTATCTGTCGGTAAAAGCGGACAAAACCATGTTCCTCGGTAACGATCCGATTACGGAAGAGAGCATGATTAACGAGCTGAACGCGCTGACGGAAGGCAAGAAAGACACCACCGTTTTCTTCCGCGCCGATAAGACCGTGGACTACGAAACAATGATGAAAGTGATGGATACCCTGCACCAGGCGGGTTATCTGAAGATTGGTCTGGTGGGCGAAGAAACCGTCAAAGCGAAGTAACCCTCCCGATAACGCTTCTCAGGCTGGCCTTGTGCCAGCCTTTTTTATGCCTGACGCACGGGCTTATATTGCCAGGGCGCCGACAGGTTACGATATAATGCCCCCCATTTTTATTAACTTACAGGATCCTATGGAACGCTTTCTGGAAAATGCTATGTATGCCTCACGCTGGCTGCTGGCACCGATTTATTTTGGCCTGTCGCTCGGGCTGGTTGCGCTGTCGATCAAATTTTTTCAGGAGATATTCCACATCCTGCCGCATATCTTCAGCGTCGGTGAGTCGGACCTGATTCTGACACTGCTGTCGCTGGTTGATATGACGCTGGTGGGCGGCCTGCTGGTGATGGTGATGTTCTCCGGCTACGAAAACTTTGTCTCTCAGCTGGATATCAACGAAGGCAAGGAAAAGCTCAGCTGGCTGGGCAAAATGGACGCTACTTCGCTGAAAAACAAAGTGGCGGCGTCGATTGTCGCTATCTCGTCGATCCATCTGCTGCGGGTCTTTATGGATGCCAAAAACGTACCGGACAACAAACTGATGTGGTACGTCATCATCCATCTGACCTTTGTGCTGTCGGCGTTTGTGATGGGCTATCTTGACCGTCTGACCAAGGATAAGCACTGATTGTCAGGCCCGGCGGCGCTCGACCGCCGGGCCGGTTTCTTATTGATCCGACGACGTTTGCCATAAATTGAGCTGCCCGTCGGCCACGTGCTGGTCAATCCGCGCCAGCTCTTCTGCACTGAAGGTCAGGTTTTGCAGCGCCTGAACGTTCTCCTCAAGCTGCTGCGGACGACTGGCGCCAATCAGTACCGAGGTCACCCGCGAGTCCTTCAGCAGCCAGCTGAGGGCCATCTGGGCCATACTCTGGCCACGGCTATTCGCCATCTCCTGCAATAACCGCAGGCTGTTGAGGTTGGCCTCGCTGAGCATATTTTCCGTCAGCCCGCGCGCCCGTTTCCCTTCGTAGAACATCCGCGACCCCTCCGGGATCTGCTGGAGATATTTGCCGGTCAGCAAGCCCTGCGCCAGCGGCGTAAAGGCGATGCAGCCGACGCCATTCTCCTCCAGCGTATCCAGCAGCCCGCTGGTGTCGACCCAACGGTTAAGCAGGTTGTAGGAGGGCTGGTGGATCAGCAGCGGGATCTTCCACTCGCGCAGCAGCGCCGCCATCTCCCGGGTGCGCTCCGGTGAATAGGAGGAGATCCCGACATACAGCGCTTTACCGCTCTGTACCGCCTGCGCCAGCGCGGCGGCGGTCTCTTCCATCGGGGTGTTTTCATCGACGCGATGCGAATAGAAAATATCGACGTAATCCAGCCCCATGCGCTTCAGGCTCTGGTCGAGGCTGGAAAGCAGGTATTTGCGTGAGCTGCCGTTGCCGTAAGGGCCGGGCCACATGGAATAGCCGGCTTTCGTCGCGATGATCAGCTCATCGCGGTAGGCGGCGAAATCCTCGCGCAGCAGGCGGCCAAAGTTTTCTTCAGCGCTGCCGGGCGGCGGCCCGTAGTTATTGGCCAGATCGAAGTGGGTAATCCCCAGATCAAACGCTTTGCGCAACAGCGCACGCTGGTCATCCAGCGCGTGACCGTGGCTGAAGTTGTGCCACAGTCCCAGCGACAACAGGGGCAGCTGCAGACCGCTTTTGCCGCAGTAGCGGTACTGCATCTGGTCGTAGCGGGTAGGGGCGGCTAACCAGGACATGTTCTCTCCTCATGAATTAAAACGTTGTTTCTATTTTATCTGGTATGGCACTCTGGTGACGTTTGCTGGATCACAATGCGTAAGATTGCTGGCGACATAGTGAGCTTATGCTTTGCTTAATAGGGCTTCATTTCCGGAGAAAAGATGATGACGCGACTGACGGCGAAAGATTTTCCGCAAGAGTTACTGGAGTATTACGACTATTACGCGCACGGCAAAATTACCAAGCGGGAGTTTTTGCAGCTGGCCGGTAAATACGCCGTCGGCGGCATGACCGCGCTGGCGCTGTTTAACCTGCTGAAACCCAACTATGCGCTGGCAGAGCAGGTGCTGTTTACCGACCCGGATATTCGTGCGGAATATATTCGCTATCCCTCTCCCGACGGCCACGGCGAGGTGCGCGCTTATCTGGTGGTGCCGACCACCGCGACCGTGAAACCGGCATCGGTGATTGTGGTGCATGAGAATCGCGGCCTGAATCCCTATATTGAAGATGTTGCCCGGCGGGTGGCAAAAGCCGGCTATATCGCGCTGGCGCCGGATGGCCTGAGCTCCGTGGGTGGCTATCCCGGCAACGATGACGAGGGACGCGAGCTGCAGAAAAAAGTCGATCCGCAGAAGCTGATGAACGATTTTTTTGCCGCTGTCGCCTTTATGGAAAAGCATCCGCAGGCGAGCGGCAAGGTGGGGATCACCGGTTTTTGTTACGGCGGCGGAGTGTGCAATGCCGCCGCGGTCGCCATCCCGGAGCTGGCCTGCGCGGTGCCGTTTTATGGCCGTCAGGCGCCGGTCGCCGATGTTGAAAAAATCCATGCGCCGCTGCTGCTGCACTATGGGGAGCTGGATAAGCAAATCAACGCCGGATGGCCGGCCTATGAAGCGGCGCTGAAGGCGCACAACAAAGTGTACGAAGCCTACATCTATCCCCAGGCGAATCACGGTTTTCACAACGACTCCACACCGCGCTATGACCGCGAGGCCGCCGAACTGGCCTGGAAACGGACGCTGGCCTGGTTCGATAAATACCTGAGCTAACGTTGCCGGAAAATTGCCAGAAATAGCGCTAACGCTGGCTCAAAAAATCGCTATATAATTTTATATATAACGATTAGGAGCCTATCCCAGTAGGCGTACATTGTTGCAGCCAACTTGGTCACAAAATAGCCTGATGGGGAGGCAGAGATGGATAACCACTTCGGCAAAGGACTCATGGCGGGGCTCAATGCCCCCCAGGCGGAAAGCGCCAGTAAGGCGGCCAGTTTTTGCGCCGACTATAAGCGCGGGTTTGTGCTGGGCTATTCGCAGCGCATGTTTGAAAAAACCGGCGATCGCCAGCTTAGCGCCTGGGAAGCCGGGATCCTGACCCGTCGCTATGGCCTCGACCGTAATATGGTGATGGACTTCTTCAAAGAGGGGCAATCCTGTACGGCGGTGCGTTACTTTATGGCGGGGTACCGGCTGGAGAGTTAACTACCGAAGGCCGCAGCCTTCGGTAGGCGTTCGGCTATGCCTGGCGTTTGTCTTCGGTCAGGGTATCGAAGTCGCTGGCATCATGGCGTTCATGCAGCTGCTCGTTAAGCGGGCCGTTGGTACGGTTAACGATGCGCCCACGCTTCACCGCCGGACGATTAGCGATATCCTGCGCCCAGCGCAGAACGTTTTTATAGCTGCCGGCATCGAGGAATTCCGCGGCGTTATAGGCGCCACCGAGCACCACGTTGCCATACCACGGCCAGATGGCCATATCGGCGATGGTGTACTCTTCCCCGGATACATAGCGGGTGCGGGCCAGCTGTTTATCCAGCACGTCGAGCTGGCGTTTGGCTTCCATCGTGAAGCGGTCGATCGCGTACTCGATTTTCACTGGCGCATAATGATAGAAGTGCCCAAAGCCGCCACCCAGGAACGGGGCTGAGCCCTGTAGCCAGAACAGCCAGTTCAGGGTTTCGGTTCGCCCGGCGGGATCTTTTGGCAGGAAGAAACCAAACTTCTCGGCGAGATAGAGCAGGATGCTGCCGGATTCAAACACGCGGGTTGGCGGGGTGGTGGAGTGGTCGCTCAGCGCCGGGATTTTTGAGTTAGGGTTCACCTCAACAAAACCGCTGGAGAACTGATCCCCTTCGCCGATGCGGATCAGCCATGCATCATATTCCGCACCGCTCACGCCCAGCGCCAGCAGTTCTTCCAGCAAAATCGTCACTTTCTGGCCGTTTGGCGTGCCCAGCGAGTACAGCTGTAGCGGATGTGTGCCTACCGGCAGCGTTTTTTCGTGAGTGGCGCCGGAGACGGGGCGGTTGATGTTGGCGAATGCTCCACCGTTGCCTTGCTTCCATTCCCACACTTTCGCGGGTTGGTAATTATTCTCTGACATGATGACCTGCCTTTTTAGTGAGAGATTGAGGGAGTGTAGCAGGAGTTAGATGTCGGGTTTAACCGTCTGAGGCTTAGAGGCTAGTCCATTAGGCTCTTAGTGCGGGGGAAAATTCCCCGGCAAGCGCCGCTCACCGGGGAACAGGGCAGAGGCTCAGGCCATAATCCGCGCGGCCCACACGCTAATATCGTCTCCGCTGCCGAGATCCGGCTGCACCAGACCGTTAACCATAAAGGTCGGCGAAACGTGGATGCCGTTCTGCCGGGCATATTTGCTGTGCCATTTAATTTCCGTCTGCAGCTCAGGACGGGCAAAGGCGGTGGACAGCAGCACCTGGCTGTAGCGCTCGATGCGCTGGACAATCTGCTGCGGCGTGGTGTCCATATTCGGCCCGCTACAGTGGTCGGTAAACTCAAACTCTTCGCGATGGTCGGCGACCGCTCTTAGCACTCTGAGCGCCTGCTCTCTGCCGTGCGGCAGCGTCGATGCGGCAAGAATACAACGCACGATCACCCCCGAGAACAGATGCCAGGGCTGAGACTGCAGACGAATTTTGATCGTCACATTATCGGCGCCGACTTCGTCCAGCAGGTCGTCCAGTTTCCTGAACGCCTTGACGGAATAGGGGCAGGTTGGCTCCAGGAAAACCTCAAATGTCCGTGGACCGTGGCCCCAGACCAGCGGCTGAGCCTGCAGATGCGGTTGTGTGCTCATACTCAACTCCTGATGTTGTTTTGTTATTCGTTGTTTTTTCCCTGAAAAACCCGGATTGTTATCAACGGCGTGCAACCTGAAGTATGACGGGGAGAGGTTATCAATAACGATATCACTTTTACCCGAGGGCGCAGGGTTATTTTCCCGCAGGGCACGATCGGTGAATCCAATGAGTGGTATCATCATCCCACCTCTGTCTGGTAAGTGCCTGCGGCAGGATAAGAAGAGGGAGTTTTGTTCCGCCAACTGCCCAGGCTGCATTAATTTGAGGTCAGGCTAATGAGCAAAGGATCGACAAGCAGTGATGCCCCTTTTGGTACATTGTTAGGCTACGCGCCGGGCGGCGTAGCAATCTATTCATCGAATTACAGCAGCTTAAATCCGCGAGACTATCCGGATGACGCGACGTTCCGCAGTTATATCGGTAGCGAGTATATGGGGCACAAATGGCAGTGCGTCGAATTCGCGCGTCGCTTTTTGTTCCTCACCTACGGCTTTGTCTTTACCGATGTCGGCATGGCCTATGAAATATTCTCCCTGCGCTTCCTGCGCGAAGTGGTGAATGACAATATTCTACCGCTCCAGGCCTTCGCCAACGGCTCTCAGCGCCCGCCGATGGTTGGATCGCTGCTGATCTGGCAAAAAGGCGGTGAGTTTAAACATACCGGCCACGTCGCGGTGATCACGCAGCTGGTGGGCAATAAGGTCAGAATCGCCGAGCAAAACGTTATCCATACGCCGCTGCCGCAGGGCCAGCAATGGACCCGCGAGCTGACGCTGGAGGTGAAAAATGGCCTCTACACCATCAAAGACACCTTTGCCGATACCGAAATATTAGGCTGGATGATTCAGACCGCCGATACCGAGCACAGCCTGCCGCAGCCGGTGCTGCCGGGTGAGGCGATGGCTATCCGCGGCGCAAGACTGCCGAACAAAGGCCAGTTCCGCGGCCACTGGCTGAACGAGAAAGACTCGCTGCAGAAAGCCTACGTCGCCGCCAACGGCCACGTCATTAATAAAGACCCCTACCAGTATTTCACCATCACCGAAAGCGCCGAGCAGGAGCTGATCAAAGCGACCAACGAGCTGCATTTGATGTACCTGCACGCCACCGACAAAGTGATGAAAGATGACAACCTGCTGGCGTTGTTTGATATCCCCAAAATCCTCTGGCCGCGTTTGCGCCTCTCGTGGCAGCGCCGTCGTCATCATATGATTACCGGCCGCATGGATTTCTGTATGGATGAGCGCGGGCTGAAGGTCTATGAGTACAACGCCGACTCCGCCTCCTGCCATACCGAAGGCGGGCTGATCCTCGAGCAGTGGCTGAAGCAGGGATACTACGGTACCGGCCATAATCCGGCGGAAAATCTGCTTGATGAGCTGGCGGGGGCGTGGAAGCACAGCCGTGCTCGTCCGTTCGTGCACATCATGCAGGACAAGGATCTGGAAGAGAACTATCACGCCCAGTTTATCCAGCGTTCGCTGACTCAGGCAGGCTTTGAAAGCAAGATCCTGTTCGGCCTCGATGAACTGCACTGGGATACCGCCGGACAGTTGATCGACGGCGACGGACGACTGGTGAACTGCGTCTGGAAAACCTGGGCCTGGGAAACCGCCATCGAACAGGTGCGTGAAGTGAGCGCCGATGAGTATGCCGCCGTGCCGATCCGCACCGGACATCCGCAAAACGAGGTGCGGCTGATCGACGTCCTGCTGCGTCCTGAAGTGCTGGTGTTTGAGCCGCTGTGGACGGTGATCCCCGGCAACAAGGCGATTCTGCCGGTGCTGTGGTCGCTGTTCCCGAACCATCGCTATCTGCTGGATACCGACTTTGTGGTCAATGAAGAACTGGCGAAAACCGGTTATGCGGTGAAACCGATCTCCGGCCGCTGCGGCAATAACATCGACCTGATTGGCCCGAAAGACGAAGTGCTGGATAAAACCAGCGGGCAGTTTGTCGATCGTAAAAATATTTACCAGCAACTATGGTGCCTGCCGAAGGTGGATGGTAAATACATTCAGGTATGTACGTTTACCGTGGGCGGCAACTACGGCGGGACCTGCCTGCGTGGCGATGATTCTCTGGTGGTCAAAAAAGAGAGTGATATCGAGCCGTTAATTGTGCTGAGCGACAACGATAACCGTTAACCTCAACCCGGACTGAACGATACGTACTGAAGCCCCGGCCAGCATCGCACGGCCGGGGAATATGCAGTAAGAAACAGATAACACATCACAACAACAAGACAGAAAAGGAAAATAGCATGCACGATAGGCGACTCGCCGTCCGCGCGGGTGAACTCAAGCCCTCCGCCGTTCGCGAACTTCTCAAGCACAGTAAGCTCCCCGGCGTTATCTCGCTGGGCGGCGGCATTCCGGCTCCGGAACTTTTTGATACCGAAGGTCTGAATCTGGCGGTGCAGCAGGTGATGAGCGGGCGCTTCAACGATGCATTCCAGTATGGGCTGACCGAAGGCTACCCGCCGCTGCGTCAGGCCGTGAGCGAACTGTGCCAGGCGCGCGGTGTTGCCTGCCAGGCCAGCCACGTCTATATCACCTCCGGTTCGCAGCAATCGCTGGATATCGTGGCCCGCACGCTGCTCGATCCGGGCGATGCGATCGTGGTGGAGCGTCCGACCTATCTGGCGGCGTTGCAGGTATTCCAGCTGGCGCAGGCCAATATTCTCAGCGTGGATACCGACGATAACGGGATGCTGGTTGAGCAACTGGCCGATCTGCTGGCCACCACGCAGGTGAAAGCGGTCTATCTGGTGCCGACCTTCGGTAACCCAGGGGGAAAAACCCTGAGCGACGATCGCCGCCGCCGTCTGGTTGAGCTGGCGAAGCAGCACGATTTTGTCATCATCGAAGATGACCCCTACGGTGAAATCAGCTTTACCGATGAAGTCCGCCGTCCGCTGTATCAGCACGCGGTGGAACTGGGCTGTGAAGATCAGGTGGTCTACACCTCGACGTTCTCCAAAATCCTCGCGCCGGGGATGCGTATCGGCTGGATCGTCATGCCGGACTGGCTGGCGCACCAGACGGTGATCGTCAAGCAGGCGGCGGATCTGCATACCAATATGCTGTCGCAGGTGATCACCGCGGAATACCTGGCAATGAACCGGCTGGATAGCCAGATCGCGCTGATCCGTGAAGATTATCGTAAGAAGTGTGTGGCGCTGGCGGATGCGCTGGAATCGCGCCTCGGAGAGCACATCGAGTTCAGCCGACCGCAAGGCGGTATGTTCCTGTGGGCCCGTTTCCGTTATCCGTTTGATACCATGGCATGGTTGCAGAAAACGCTGGAAAACGGCGTGGTGTACGTCCCGGGCGAAGCGTTCTATCACGACAATCCGGACACCCGCACGCTGCGTCTGTCTTATTCTACGGTGTCGGAAGAAGGGCTGATGACCGCCGTCGAACGTCTGGCGAAGTCGCTGTAGGTCTGAATCATTAACTCCGCGCCGCCGGGCGGCGCAGAGTTTTAATATGGTTTAATCGCTTTCGGCAATACGATCATCAAGCCAAATCAGCATTAATGAAGAGAGAAAGGCCACGGCAAGCGTGCCAATAAAGAGCCACATAAAAGAATCCCTCAGAGGTGTTTTATTATTTTTCTGCTGTTACCGGTGAGTGGTGGTTGGTGTTGCGCATGGTCACTTTGGTCGTATTCTGGGACGTCGCGAGGGTGAAGAAATCATCAGCATCAATATCAAAATTCAGAACAATTTCCCGGTAATTCCCGCAGTGAATTAATTCCTTTGCTTCTTGCATACTACTGGCTGTTATTGTCGGCATCGTCTTATCTCGTATGAAAACTGGTTAGCAAAGTAAGAGCTTGTGCATATCAGATCAACTCTTTTTTGATAGCGGTGAGAAATAGACTATTTCCTTATTATTACAAAGGAAAATAGCCGGCGAGAGAAATGAACGGGGCAAAACGTCATTTAACGCTCTGCCCCGGTGCGTTAAAAGGCGTAAGCCACGCTGAGGTTTCCGCTGTAGCCGTGGCTGTCTCCGCCGCTGGCGATTTCCGCCTGGCCGCCAAGATTCAGGCTCAGCGCCCCGCGGGTGAGGCCAATATTGGCCCCGGCGTTAACGATATCGCGGCTATCATAGGCAGAATGCTGCCACACCTCATAACGATAGACCTGGCCACCGGTGCTGACCGACGGGCCGCTGAAGAAGTGCTCGTAGCCGATATTTACCGCCGGCGAGAGCGTCCAGCTGCCGAGGCTGTGCGGGTTAAAGGCGAGATTCACCCCGGCCAGCCCGCTGCTGCTGTTTTCACTCACGCTATCGACGTCCAGCGCCAGCTCGCTGCCGCTTTCGTGGAAGGCATCCATGCGCAGATGGGTGAGCCGGGTGCCGATGGAGGATTCCACGCTGACCGCCTCAAACGCGCTGACGTAACCCAGGCGCAGCGTACCGCCCACCACCTGACCGTGGGTATCGCCGGAGGCGGTGCCTAACCCGCCATTCAGCCGACGGGTGCTGCTGTAATCGACCCAGCCAGCGTTAAGGTCAGCGGCGGCAAAAGGACCATGGGCGAGATCCTCGAAGGCGTAACGCGTACCGATCCCTACCAGCGTGGTGTTGGCGTCGGCTTCCGCGTTGGCGCTGCTCAGCGAGCCCCAGCTATAGCCTACGGTGCCGTAAGCGCTGAGCTGCGCGTTCACCCGTTGGGTATAGCCCAGCAGCGTCCCGGTGGAGTGTTCGTTGCTGCTGGCGGCACGGGAAGAACCATCGGTCCCCAGATAGCCGTTCAGCGCGGTCAGCCAGAGCTTACCTTCGCCGTCCCGTAGCTGACGGCTGTCGGTATTCGGCGCCAGCGCCTTGTCCAGTCGCGAACCGCTGCGCAGCAGATAGCTGGCGGTATCGGCATAAATCTGCCCGCCAACCTGCGATTCCACGCCCCCGAGCGTCCCGGCATCGATCGCCGATTGCAGGTAGTTGTTGTAAGCCGTGTAGTGGCCGGACAGCTCGCTATTTTGTAGCGCATTCAGCAGCGCTGCGCCCTGGGCGGCGTTGCCGCGTAGCGCGCTCTGACCCGGCAGCTGCGCATAGTGAACCATTTTGCCGCGCAGCACGTAGATAGTCTCCTGTGACAGCCCCAGCCCTTCCTTGAGGTAATTATCTACCGTGCCGTATTGCGAGGTGATCTCATCGAGACCGGCCTGCAGATAGCTGGCATCGACGCCAAGCAGCGGCTCGTAGATCGCCGCCATCGCCGGTGGCATCGCCGCGAGAGTCGCCGCAATCCGCTGGCGGGTATAGTCATTGGTCGCGAGGTAGTTTTCCATGATGGTGGCGCTATCGACGCCGGCAATGCTCAGCAGCATCGCCGCGGTCCAGCCGGTCCGGTCTTTGCCGGCGGTGCAGTGAAACAGGGCGGCGCCATCGGCGCTGGCTAAATCGTTAAACAGGGTCGTGAACTGCGCGCGCATTCCCGCATCGCTGACGAACGAGACGTTAGCCTGCTGCATCATGGCTTTCGCGGCGGCAGCGCTGGTGACGGACACGCTGGTGATGTTGCTGCCGGAGGTGCCGCTCCCGATGATGTCGATGTTGGTATAGGTGGCGCCGTCCGGCAGCACGTCCGGGGCGCTGGCGATTTCGCTGGGGGTACGTAAGTCATAAACGTCACTGATCCCCAGTGAACTGAGCGTCGCCTGGTCCGCGGCAGAGAGCGTCAGCGCGTTGGCGCGATAAAACACTCCGGTGCGCATGGTGCCATCGTGGCTGGTGGTATAAACCGAGGTCGTCCCCGCGATATCGCGGAAATTATCAATGCTGGAGAGTATTGGGGTATTAATCGGCGTAGCGTAGAGCGCACCTGAAAGGGTGCTGGCGACCAGAGACAAAGAAAAAGGAATATAGCGATTCACAATGAGCCTCAGTTATATATGGGGTGAAACTGACTTTTTGTTGAGGCCTGGAAATATAGGTGTGAATTGTTGCAGAATTATTTCTGCCTGAGATTTTATGATTCGCAACAACCCGTTATGTGAAATGTTCGGGGGATTAAAAAACAAAATAGTGAGCTATTTTTTAATTTATCGCTATTTTTAACGGGGGTCCCGGCGGTGGAAAAGCAGAATGTTGTTTTATCCAATCGTTAGCCAGCTAATCCTTCGTTGTTGCGGTAATTGCGGGGGAATAGTGGGGGAGTGGTGGAGGCCGTCGTGGCCTCCACCGCAGGATCACAGCTGATATTGCCAGCCGAGCAGGATGCGCTTGTCCGCCTCATCCAGATAGGTATTGTTATCCTGAACATAGGTCATCACTTTGACCGAGTTATGTTCCGTCAGGTTATAGCCAAGGCCGATACCGGCAAAGTAGCCTTTGTAGTTGTCGCCGGCATCGTTCTTCGAACCGTAGGATCCCGCCAG
This sequence comes from Klebsiella sp. BIGb0399, assembly GCF_003752615.1. NCBI lineage: Bacteria > Pseudomonadati > Pseudomonadota > Gammaproteobacteria > Enterobacterales > Enterobacteriaceae > Klebsiella > Klebsiella sp. BIGb0399. The sequence goes on from NZ_RKHT01000007.1 coordinate 252,017, forward strand.
AAAACCCAGCAGGCGCAGATTTTCGCTAAGTGGCTTCAGCGCGAATGCCCCCAGATAGCCGCTACTGCCGGTCACATTGGTGGACTCAAAACCGTTAGCTGGCGATGGCATACCGTCAAAACCCGGCTGTGAACAGGCCTTGTGTTTATCGGTATTACACGCCATGTGGTCGCCATCGTTATAGGTATATCCCGCCATCGGGAAGATCTGGAAGCCGGCCGGCTCGATACCAAAGAAACTCAGAGGGATAAAGGTGCCGACGGAATAGTTGGTTTGCGATGAATCATCGGGAAACTCATTTTTACCAAAGTTGAAATTCAAAATCCCAATCGGAAATAACCATGAGCCACCGACGCGCCACTCTGAAGCATCGCTATTGACCCGGACGTTCAGTTTCTTGACCTGATCGAAGGCCAGAGAGCCTGAGAATGAGACGTTGCTGTCGTTCATCTCATAGTTATCGGACCAGGAGACCCCGACTTTGGTGGTGACTTTGGTCGGATCGTCCGCTGATTTTTCAGCGTTGGTTTTAACTTCTCCCGCCTTAGCGAAAGGAACACCGGAAAACAGCCCGATGCACAGGGTAAAAAGGGGGAGGTATTTCATTTGCATTACTAATATCCAGAGTGAAGATCAACACGTCTTAATTAAACGACAACCAATAACTGTACAGGTCGTAGCGTATTTTAAGGCATGGATTTACATTTAATTTTGAATTTTACCGGTGGTATTAAATATATTAGTTGTTCTTAACAACAGATGGCCGAGAAAATAAAAACACCAGCGGTAACAACAGAAAACACAAGAACATCATCAGGCGGAAATCCTGATAGTAAGCCAGCACCGTCGCCTGACGCGTCACTTCGCCGTTGATGGCCAGCAGCCCCGGCAGATGATGAATGTTGTACGCGCCGGACTGCATATCATGCTGCAACGCCTTATTGAACGGGTTAATAAAGCCGGAGAAGGTCATGTGGTTACGCTGGACCTGCTGCGCCAGGTAGGTGGTCACGACCGAAATCCCGATACTGCTGCCGATATTGCGGATCAGCGAATAGAGCGAGGTCCCTTCGGTACGATACTGCGCGGGCAGCGTCGAGAAGGTCAACGTGGAAAGCGGCACGAAGGTTAACCCCATCCCGATCCCCTGGACCACGCCGGAGCTGATAATATCCCACGGGCTCATCCACATGGCGTAACGCGTCATCATCCACAGGGAAAACGCCATGATCACGATACCGACGCTAATCACGTAACGCATGTCGACCTTGCCCGCGATACGCCCGACCAGCATCATGCTTAGCATGGTGCCAAACCCGCGCGGGGTCATCAGCAACCCGACGTCAATCACCGGATAGCCCATCATGCCTTGCAGCAGCGGCGGCATTAGCGCCATCGTTGCCAGCAGGATCGTCCCCACCACAAAGCTGAACAGCAGGCCGACGACAAAGTTCTTATCGTGGAAAATCCCCGGGTCGATAAACGGCTTTTTGATGGTGAAGATATGCACCACGAACAGATAGAGCGCCAGCGCGGCCAGTACCGCCTCGATAATAATTTCACCGCTGGAAAACCACTCTTTTGACTCGCCGCGGTCGAGAAACAGCTGCAGGCTGCCGATGGCGACGCTGAGGAAAAAGAATCCCAGCAGGTCAAACTTCCGCGTACGGTCGACGGGGGTTTCGCTGACGAAGGTGCTAATGCCCAGCCAGGCCAGAACACCAAAAGGAATGTTGATATAAAACACCCAGCGCCAGCTGTAATACTCGGTTAACCAGCCGCCCAGCGCCGGGCCAAGAATCGGACCGACCATCACCCCCATGCCCCACATGGCCATGGCGGAACCATGTTTCTCCGGCGGCCAGCTGTCCAGCATCACCGATTGCGACAGCGGCACCAGACTGGCGCCAAATATCCCCTGCAATAAACGGAACAACACGATCTGGTTGAGCGTCTGCGCGGCACCGCACAGCATCGAGGCGATCGTAAAGCCAATCACCGCAATGACAAACAGACGCTTACGCCCGATACGCGCGGAGATAAACCCGGTCAACGGCATGGCGATGGCCGCCGCGACGATATACGAGGTCAGTACCCACGAAGTCTGGTCCTGGGTGGCCCCCATGGCGCCCTGCATATGGGGCAGGGCAACGTTGGCGATGGTGGTATCCAGCGCCTGCATAATCGTCGCCAGCATCACCGAAAAGGTGATCAGCAGGCGACGGTCAACGGCGCTGTTTTTCGGCGGCGCAGCCGCAATCACATCAGACACGGTTCCCCCTTACGACGCGCTGTTGACGTCAGATTGGGTATCGATTTTGATCGCCGCGCTCAGGCCAGCACGAAGCTGCGGCTGTTGGGCGTCAGTTTGCAGACGAATACGTACCGGGACACGCTGGGTGACTTTGACCCAGTTGCCAGTGGCGTTTTCGGCCGGGATCACCGAGTATTCCGCGCCGGTCGCCGGGCTAATGCTGCTCACTTTGCCGTGCCAGGTCACCCCTGGGGCGTAATCGACATTAATTTCTGCCTGCTGGTTATTGCGGATATGCGCCAGATCTTTTTCCGTGAAATTCGCTTCGATATATAAGTTCTTATCGGAGACTAATAACATGGTGGTGGTGCCGTTCTGCACATATTCGCCTTTCTGCAGCACTTTGGTAATGGTGCCGGAGGCCGGGGCATATTCCTGCACGTGCGACAGATTATTTTTGGCGGTATTTAACTCGGCCAGCGCCTTTTTATAACGCGGGTGTTGTTCAACCGGCATTGCAATATCGCCGCCAAAGCTATCCGCCACTTCCTGCAGCTGTTTTTTAAGCATGTTGACTTCCAGCGCCATCAGCAGCGTTTTTTGATGGGCGCCATCGAGATCCGAGGCGGAAACATAGCCAGGCCCGTTCAGACGATGCAGACGGTCTTCCTCACGCTGGGCATACTGGTGCTGACTTTGCGACACCGCGATATTCGCCAGCTTGCTTTGGTATTGCGATTTGATGGTGTTCAAATCGATAACGGTAGTATTCAGGTCGGACTCTGCCTGGGCGACAGCCAGCTGATAGGGCTTCGGATCGACGCTAAACAGCAGGTCGCCTTTATTAACGTGCTGGTTCTCTTTCACCGCGACATTTTCAACCCGGCCAGCGACTTCCGCGCTAATGCCGGTTTTATCCGCTTTGACGTACGCATTATCGGTTTCGACGTAACGACCGTTGGCTAAATAATACCAGCCACCCGCGGCCAGCCCCAGAGCAGGCACAACCAGTAACAGCATGACACGCAGTTTTTTAATATTCATATTGTCGATCTCTTCATTAAACAGGCTCTAAATATCCCGATAGTGAGCGACCCAGGATGCCCGGTATGTGAATGTTGATGGCACGCGATGACATGCGATGTGAACCATCGGTGCCTTGCAGGGATAATTGATGAATGGCGAACGGCTACCGCAAGGTGTCGTTGATAACGGGTAATATAATTAGCACGCTTATTATAAACTAAGCACCTCGTGCTATTAGCTGTTTAAAAATAAACGCCGGGCGCGGGGGAAATGACGCTGGAAATAGTGATGAGCCCGCGGTGAAGCGGGCTTGGGGAAAAGCAGCAGAGGGGGTTACAGCAGGCCGATCTCTCGGGCGGTGCGGTCGACGGCTTTTTTAGTCTTCTCAACCAGCTCATCCAGCTCGCTGTGGCTGGCGATAAGCGCCGGGGCCATGATCATGCGTCCCAGGGTCGAGCGGATAATCACGCCTTCCTCAAAGCCGATGGTCCGGCAGCGCCAGGCCAGATCGTTTTCATTGGCAAAGCGTTTGCGGGTCTGCTTGTCTTCGGCGAACTGCAGGGCCGCGACCAGGCCTGCTCCCTGGATTTCACCGATCAGCGGGTGGTTGCCAAACACTTCGCGCAACGTCTTTTGTAAATAGGGACCGCTGTCGTTACGCACTGTCGTCACCCACTGCTCATCCCGCAGCGCTTTGAGGTTGGCGATGGCGACAGCGGCAGCCACCGGATGGCCGGAGTAGGTCAGACCGTGGGCGAACACGCCGCCTTTCTCGACCAGCACGTCGGCCATGCGCTTGCTCAACACCAGGCCGCCCATCGGTACGTAGCCGGAGGTGAGTCCTTTGGCAATGGAAAGGGTATCCGGTTCGAAGCCAAAATATTGGTGGGCGAACCACTCGCCGGTTCGGCCAAAGCCGCCGATGACTTCGTCGGCACACAGCAGCACGTCATGTTTCCGGCAAATGCGTTGAATCTCAGGCCAGTAGCTTTCCGGCGGGAACACCATTCCCCCGGCGCCCTGGAACGGCTCGGCAATAAAGCCGGCGACGTTCTCTGCCCCCAGCTCCAGAATTTTCTCTTCCAGCTGGCGGGCGCAGCGCAGCCCGAACTCCTGCGGCGTCAGGTCGCCGCCGTGCATATACCAGTAGGGTTCATCGATGTGGGCGACGTCGGGGATCATCCCACCCATGGTGTGCATCGCTTTCATGCCGCCGAGGGCTGTGGCGGCAAGGGTTGAACCGTGATAGCCATTCCAGCGGCCAATCATCACCTTTTTCTGCGGCTTATCGAGGATCTGCCAGTAGCGACGCACGGTGCGGATCAGCACTTCATTCGATTCGGAACCGGAGTTGGTGTAGATGGCATGGCTGTAGTGGCCGGGCAGCAGGCTGAACAGCAGTTCGGACAGCTCGATGACCGTGGGGTGCGTGGTGTGAAAGAACATATTGTAATAGGGCAGTTTGGCGAACTGTGCCGCCGCGGCATCCGCCAGATCCTGACGGCTGTAGCCCAGTTGGGTGCACCACAGCCCGGACATGCCATCGAGGTATTTATTACCGTCGTTGTCCCACAGGTGCAGGCGCTCGCCGCGCACCATCACGCGCGCCCCTTCGGCATTCAGCGCTTTCTGGTCAAGGAAGGCATGGATATGGTGTGCGGCATCTGCGCTTTGATACTCGGTGGTAGAGCGCGTCGGGCGAACAGAATCGATCATTTTTTTCTCCTTTAAGCGGAATCAGCGCGCGGCAATGGCCGCTGCCTGCTAGCGAAACTGGAACCAGGTGGTTTTAAGCTGGGTGAATTTGTCGAAGGCGTGCAGCGACAGATCCCGGCCAAAGCCAGACTGTTTATTGCCGCCAAATGGCACCGTGACATCCAGCGCATCGACGGTATTGACCGACACCGTTCCGGCGTTAAGACGCCCGGCCACGCGGTGCGCACGGTGCAGGTCATCCGTCCAGACTGAGGCGGCGAGGGCGTAAATATGGTTGTTGGCCAGATGGACCGCCTGCTGCTCATCATCAAAAGGCAGGACCGCCAGCACCGGGCCGAAAATTTCCTCTTTCCACAGCGGCATCTCTTCGCTGACCGTTTCCAGCAAGGTGGGCTGTACGTAGTTGGCAACCCCGTCAATCTCAACCTGCTGGCCGCCGGTGAGCACGTGAGCGCCCGCCTGTTCAGCACAGCGGATAGCGTCGATCACCTTCTGCGCATGCGCGGCGCTGACCATGGCGCCCATTTTGGCCTGAGGATCGAGCGGGTGAGCCGGTGCCCAGGCCTGCATTTTTACCTGTAGCCGGGCGATGAATTCAGCGTAGATCGGGCGTTCAACCAGCAGGCGCGAGTTGGCGGAGCAGACCTCGCCCTGGTTAAAGCAGATGCCAAATGCGGCTTTTTCGGCGGCCAGATCGAGATCCTGGCAGTCGGCAAAGATGATATTGGCGCTTTTACCACCGCACTCCAGCCACACCTGCTTCAGATTGGATTGCGCGGAATAGGCCATAAAGGCCTTTCCGACGGCGGTCGAACCGGTGAAGGTGATCACGTCGATGTCGTGATGCAGCCCAAGCGCGGTGCCGGCTTCGGTACCGAGACCGGTGACCACGTTCAGCACGCCAGGCGGCAGACCCGCTTCGAGGGCCAGTTCGCCCAGGCGCAGCGCCGAGAACGGTGAGTTTTCGGACGGTTTCAGAATCACGCTGTTGCCGGCGGCCAGCGCAGGCCCCAGTTTCCAGCAGGCCAGGTCGAGCGGAAAGTTCCACGGGACGATGGCCGCCACGACGCCTACCGGCTCGCGGGTGAGGGTGGCCAGCGAACCTTTGCGGGTGGGGGCGACCTCGTCGTACATTTTGTCGATGCTCTCGGCGTACCAGGCGATGACGTGCGCGGCGCCGGGAATATCGATATTCAGCGCATCGTTGACCGGTTTGCCCATGCTGGCACTCTCCAGCAGCGCCAGCTCTTCACGGTGTTCGAGGATCAGCGCGGAGAGCCTGAGCAGCACGGTTTTACGTTCCTGTGGCGACAGCCCTGACCAGACGCCGGCGTTGAAGCTATCGCGGGCCGATTTCACCGCAAGATCGATATCTTCCGCCTGCAGCGCGGTGACCTCCGCGAGTACGGTATTGGTCGCCGGGTTGATCGCCGGGCACACCGCGCGGCTGTGGGCGAAGCAGGGGCGGCCATCGACGATCGCGTGGCTGATAAAGCGTTGCTCCCGCAGTTTATGCTGCCAAAAGTTTCTGTCAGACATCCGACTCTCCCTTAATGTGTTGCTTGTTTGTTATTTATTTGTTGCCGTTAATTCATGATGCAGGAGGGGAGGACGACGAGAAAGGACTAAAAATCTAGGTAACCTCCATAAAAAACTGTGTTAGTCCCGCTGGCGGGAAATAGCCGCGAATTCACGGGGCGACGGTGACGGGGATGACTGTCGCGAGAATCGCCGTGAAAGGTTTTTAATGTATTGTATTTAAGGTAATTATTTTATTTTTCTTCACGATTTTGTTTATTGCCACAGGCGTGCTTTGACAATATTTAATATTGTCTTTCATGTCATTAGATTATAAAAAAAATAGCGATGAGCTTAATATCGGGCAGGCTGGGTACCGCTTGATGGTCGTCGGCGTGCCATTGTGCGGCAGCTGTCTGTTAATTTTTTGTAAAAATCAGACCCGTGTCGGATTGTTGATCTTTTTCCGCTGGCGGGGTTGCGGGGGCAGGGGAGCATCGTTTAATGCTAACGAGCTTATCTCTCTGAGAATAAAAAATAAGGTACTCCCCGATGCCCCACTTCACCCTGAAACAGCTGAAATACTTCGTGGCCGTTGTCGAAGCCGAGAGTATTGCCGAAGCCTCCCGACAGCTGCACATCGCGCAACCGTCCGTCTCCATTGCGGTAAAAACGCTGGAAGATATGTTTGAGCAACAGTTTTTTATTCGCCACCATGCCCAGGGCGTGTCGATGACCCCCAGCGGGCAGCGCTTTTATGAGAAGGCCAAAGAGCTGCTGCGCCTGGCGCATCAGTTTGAGCAAAATTCGAAAGCGGATAACGAACTGGTCTCCGGCATTATTTCGCTCGGCTGTTTTGAAACTGCGGCGCCGCTCTATTTGCCCGCGCTGATTGCCGGGTTTAAAAAAATCTATCCGGATATCACCATTAAAATTTACGACGGCGAACAGCATGAAATCGCCCACGGCCTGCATCGCGGTCGCTTTGACCTGGCGTTTCTGTATGACCTGGAGCTGGATACCTCCATCCAGACGGAGAGTCTCAACGCACCGCAGAAACCCTATGCTCTGCTGCCAGCGAACCATCCGCTGGCGCAGCGGGCGACGGTGAAGCTCGCCGATCTGCATGCCCTGCCGATGGTGCTGCTGGATGTGGTGCCGAGCCGCAACTATTTTATCAGTATTTTCAAAGATAAAGGCTACAACCCGCAGGTTGCCTATAGCTCGCCGTCGATTGAAATGGTGCGCTGTATGGTCGGCCAGGGGCTGGGCTTTTCGGTGCTGGTGACCCGCCCGGTGTCGGACGTGACCTATGATGGCCAGCGGGTGCGCTGCGTCGAGATTCAGGATGAGATGGCCAACTCCACGCTGGTCATGGCGCATCTGCGCAGCAGCGAGCCAACCAAACCGACGCAGCTGTTTATGGAATATTGCCGTCACGCGGTGCTCAGCCCGCCGGACGTCGAGGCAAAGGTAGCCTGACCCCCAAAAGACAGCCGTCTGATTATTTTAAACAGACGGCTTAAATATAAAAAAACGAGGCTCTTAACCTATTTTTTATTGCTTGAGCGTTGGCGCATTATTTTTATTTCACGACTTTTATTGAGCTGTTTCAGGCCCGATATCCTGCGGTTTTTTATATTTATTCAGACTATTCAAGGTGCTGCACTCTGCATCACTATTTTATTCTCAGGTTCTAAATTTATAATAATTTACCTGTTTGTTACGGTTTATTAACCTCGGTCCTGCGCAGTGGTTTATTCCTGGCGATTGAACACCATTCGAAGGACACATGTTATGACCGTAGAAAAAACAAATATTGATACGCTGATTGTGGGCGGGGGCCAGGCCGGTATTGCCATGAGCGAGCATCTGACGAAGCTTGGCATTTCACATCTGGTGATCGAGAAAAACCGCATTGCGGAAGCCTGGCGTACCGGGCGTTGGGACTCGCTGGTGGCGAATGGTCCGGCGTGGCATGACCGCTTTCCCGGCATGGAGTTTAAGGGGGGGGATCCCGACAGCTTCATTCCCAAGGAGGGGGTAGCGGAATATTTTGAAGATTACGTCAGGGAATTTGCGCTGCCGGTGCGTACCGGGGTGGAGGTCAAGAGCGCGGTACGCAACAGCGGGCGTCCGGGATTTACCATCGAAACCACTGATGGCGTGATTGAAGCGCAGCGCATTGTGGCGGCGACCGGGCCCTTTCAGAAACCGGTGATCCCGGCGATTGCGCCGAAAGAGAGCGAGATCCATCAGATCCACTCTGCCCGCTACTACAACCCCGAACAGCTGCCTGCTGGTGGGGTGCTGGTCGTCGGGGCGGGTTCCTCCGGGGTACAGATTGCCGACGAACTGCAACGTGCGGGCCGCCAGGTCTATCTGTCCGTTGGCGCCCACGACCGTCCACCACGCGCTTACCGCGATCGCGATTTCTGCTGGTGGCTGGGGGTGCTGGGCATGTGGGATGCGCCTGCCAGCGCGCCGGGGAAAGAGCATGTCACCATCGCGGTAAGCGGCGCCCACGGCGGACATACCGTCGATTTCCGCCAGCTGGCGCAGCGCGGCATCACCCTGGTGGGGCTGACCAAAGCCTTTGAATCCGGTACGGCCACCTTCCAGGCGGATCTGTGTGACAACATCCGTCGCGGAGATGAAAACTACCTGGCGCTGCTGGATGCTGCGGATCGCTACGTTGAGGCAAACGGCCTCGATCTGCCGCCGGAGCCACAGGCGCGCGAGTTTTTACCCGACCCGTCGTGCATGACGACACCGATTCTGTCACTGAATCTCGCCGATGCCGGGATCACCACCATTATCTGGGCGACGGGCTATGCGGTGGATTACAGCTGGCTGAACGTCAACGCTTTCAATGAGCAGCGTCGGCCGCAGCATCAGCGCGGTGTCTCCAGCGAACCGGGGGTCTATTTCCTCGGATTGCCGTGGCTGTCACGCCGTGGCTCAACCTTTATCTGGGGCGTCTGGCATGACGCAAAACACATTGCGGACCATATCGCCACCCAACGCAAATACAGCCAGTACCAGTCCGCCGGTCAGCGCTGAACATTCGCCCATTGAACAGGATAAACAAGATGCCAACCCATACCCGTATTCGCATGTTTAACACCAAAGAGACCTACCCGAATCAGAGCCTGGATAACGATTTATGCCAGGCGGTTCGCGCCGGCAATACCGTCTATGTTCGTGGTCAGGTGGGGACCGATTTTTCCGGGAACCTGGTGGGGCTGGGCGACCCGCAAGCCCAGGCCGAGCAGGCGATGAAAAACGTTAAACAGCTGCTGGAAGAGGCCGGCAGCGAGCTGTCGCACATCGTGAAAACCACCACTTACATTATTGACCCGCGCTACCGCGAGCCGGTGTATCAGGAAGTGGGCAAGTGGCTGAAGGGCGTCTTCCCGATCTCCACCGGGCTGGTGATTTCCGCGCTGGCGCAGCCACAGTGGCTGATGGAGATCGATGTGATTGCCGTGATCCCTGATGATTACGTGAAATAAGGAGCCACCATGACCTTTTCTATTGCTGCTTATTGCCCGGAAAGCGGGCAGTTTGGTATTGCTATCAGCTCCTCCAGCATTGCCGTCGGCGCGCGTTGCCCGTGGCTCCAGGCCGGCGTGGGGGCGGTGTCCAGTCAGAATATTACTTTACCGGCGCTGGGGCAGATCGCCCTGGCCCAGCTGGAGCAGGGCGTTGAGCCTGAAAAGGCCCTGCGCCGCGCGCTGGCGGAGGATGATTTCAGCCGTTACCGGCAAATTATCGCCATCGATGCCAACGGCAAAACAGCCTCGTTCAGCGGGGATAAAACCCTCGGGATTTACCACGTTGCCGAAGGGCAGAGCTGTATCGCCGGCGGCAATATGCTGGCCAGCCCGTCGGTTGTTGAGGCGATGGTGAGCGGATTCGAGCGTAGCGAAGGCGAAATGGCGATGCGGCTGATTGCCGCCCTGAAGGCCGGACTGGCCTGCGGCGGTGAGGCCGGCCCGGTGCATTCTGCGGCGGTGAAAGTGGTGGATGACTACTCGTGGCCGCTGGTCGACCTGCGGGTGGACTGGAGCGATGACGATCCCATCGGGGAGCTTTCCACGCTCTGGCAGGCGTATGAACCGCAGATGCAGGCCTATATCACGCGTGCGCTCGACCCGCGGGAGGCCCCCAGTTACGGAGTGCCGGGCGATGAATAATCAGGCGACAACGATACTGGCAACGCTACTGGCTTTTGATACCACCAGTCGCGAATCCAATCTGGCAATGATCGACTACATAAACCGCTTTCTGAGCGGTTTTGGCATTGAATCCCGGCTGTTTTTTGACGAGGAGGGTAAAAAGGCGAATCTCTATGCTCGTCTGGGGCCACCGGGGCCGGGCGGGGTGATGCTCTCCGGTCATACCGACGTGGTCCCGGTTGACGGGCAGCGCTGGACGGTCCCTCCTTTTGAACTCACCCTCCGCGACGGCCTGTGCTACGGCCGTGGCAGCAGCGATATGAAGGGTTTTATCGCCTGCGTTCTGGCCTCCGTGCCCGCGTTTCTCGCCCAGCCATTAACCATGCCGCTGCATCTCGCCTTCTCGTATGATGAGGAGGTGGGCTGCCTGGGCGTCCGGAGCCTGGTCAACCACCTGAAAGCCTCAACGGAGAAGCCCGCGCTGTGCATTATCGGCGAGCCCACCGGGATGCGCCCGGTATATGGCCACAAAGGCAAGTTAGCGATGCGCTGCCATATTCACGGCAAGGCCTGCCATTCGGCCTATGCCCCGGAAGGGGTGAATGCCATTGAGTATGCAGCGAAGCTGATGACCCGATTAGGCGTGCTGGGTGAAAAGCTGGCGCTGCGCCAGGATGCGCGTTTCGACCCGCCGTACAGCACGGTGCAGGTGGGGCTAATTAGCGGCGGCGCGGCGCTGAATATCGTGCCTGAACGCTGCCAGTTCGATTTTGAAATTCGCCATTTGCCGGATGTCTCCCTCGACGAAACCCTTTCCGGGCTGCAGTCCTATGCCGAAGAAGAGCTGGTACCGGCGATGCGTGCGGTTGCGGAGGACGCCACGATTCGCTTTCATCCCCTCAGCCAGTATCCAGGCCTGCTGAGCGACCCGCAGTCGGCGTTTGCTGGTTGGCTGGCGCAGTGGGCGGGAAATGCTGACTTTGCTACCGTCGCATTTGGTACCGAAGGCGGTCTGTTTGACGAGGCGGGCGTGGCGACGATGATCTGTGGGCCGGGCAGCATGGAGCAGGGGCACAAGCCGGATGAATTTATTGCGCTGGCCGAACTGGAGAAATGCCTGGCGATGTTAGATAACCTGCGCCACTGGATGGCCGTCTCCTGACTATAACGATAACGATAAAGCGCCCATTATTGGGCGCTTTTTTTTCCTCTTTTTCTCGTTTAGCGCGGGATATTTCCGCGTGCCATATTCTGCTGGTCGTGGGAAACCGTGGGTAAAAAAAACTCCGGAGGGTATCCGGAGTCAGGAATAAACACTGAGGGAATGTATTGCTTAAGCTTTCTCTTTAGCAAAAGCCATCTTCTTGACAGTCTTCGCTTTCGAGAGCGTGTAATAGACAGGTGAAACCACCAGCAGACCAATAATCCAGGATAAATCAGCCCCGCCAATTGATAACGCAATCGGGCCGGTATATATAGCCGTTGACATAAACGGCACTTCTACCGCAATACCTAATAAATAACAGAAGATGGCGGTCGCATTAAAATAACCGTAGACGCCGCCATCACGTTTGAAGAACGATTCAACATCATATTCACCGTGGGCGACCAGGTAATAATCCACAAGGTTAATGGCGGTCCATGGCACCAGGACATACAACAGCACGGTAATAAAGTTGGTATAGATTAATAAGAAGTTTTCCTGACCATAAATTGCCAGCGCGATTTCGAGGAGCATCGTCAGAATCGCGGTAATGATTCTGGCCCGCGCCATCGGCGACCAGCCATCAATAAAGGTCTGGCCCAGGGTCAAGGTACAGAGCACGCCGCAGTACAGCATCATTGAGTTGGTGGCGGCGATCCCTAAGGCCAGAACCACAATCACCACCGCACCCATGCCGCCGGTGAGGTCGATAATGCCTTGAATAATATCATCATTACCAATGCAGGTGGCGACCAGCACCCCGAGGATCATCGGCAGATATGAGCCTAAAATACAGCCAAAGTAGCTGGCGTAAAACACGCTCTTGTCGTTGGTGCTGTAGGGCATATAGCGTGAGTAATCAGAGACATACGGTGCGTAGGCCAGCTGCCACAGGGCGGCAATGGAGACGGCCCCGAGGAAGCCGACGCCGTTAAAGCCGCCGCGATCGAGAAAATCGACCGGCAGTCCGTGCACAAAGACGATCCATAAAAAGGTCGCCGCCAGCACAATCCCTGAAATCCACGACATTATTCTGGCGTAGGAGTGGATGATTTTATAACCAAAAATGGTTGCGAATAAGCTGAGCGCACCTACCACAATAATACCGATATCTGAGTTCATCGGTTTATAGATAGCATGCATGGATTGCCCGCCTAATACCAGGCTGGAGGCGGTAAAGCCGATATACATTAATACGACTATCGATACCACCAGCACGGAACCATAGGAGCCGAACTGACCTTTGGTTTGTACCATTTGCGGCACGCCCAGTTTAGGCCCCTGAGCAGAATGTAGCGCCATAAACAGGCCACCAACCAGGCTGCCGATAAGTAATGCAATCACTGACCAGAAAAATGAAAGATGGAAAATAGTGACGGACATGGCACCGGTAATAACGGTGAGCAGCATAATATTAGAACCAAACCAAATGGTAAAAAGATCGCTGGGTTTACCGTGTCGCATATTAAGGGGAATGGGTCTTATGGTATTACTTTCAAGATTTTCAACAGGCACAGATTGATGTTTAGTCATGGCGCTCTCTCATCACTGCGAGGCTAAGTCAGCGTTATACCCGTCATACTTCAAGTTGTATGGGCGTTGGCGTTACTCGTTCACCCCAGTCACTTACTTCAGTAAGCTCCCGGAGATTCTCTGCGTCGCCGCCTGCCTACAACGCGAATTATTTAGGGTATAGATGGATATTCCAATGAGGAGTACAGCTAATCTACTCATCATAACATTTCGTTTACCATTGTCACAATCTCGCAGCATTTAAGAAATTATTAAAAATGTCTAACGTCGATATAAAAAAAATGCTTTACCTCTGTCCTGGCGCCTGATTCAACGGCGCGAATAAACCCGAAAAACCATTTTGCAGCGGTTTCTGCTATCTAAAAGGCGATTTAATAATTAACTCGCTGGAAGGTTATTTTCAGGCAGATAAAACTCCGCCTCGGTGAAAATTGTCCGGAATGATTGGTTGTCAGCCACGGTATAAAAGGCCTGGTTATTCTGTGGAGAATTTGTGGCGGATGTCTGCACCATGATTTTTAAAGATAAGAATTGTTATTTTCAAATAAATCAATGAATTGGTTTGTTTCCTGAATAGGGTGAATTGAAGCGGGATGCGGCAGCGGAAATTAAGAATGCGAAAGCGCTCACACTCCGCGCTATTTAGTGAGAGTGTGCAGCGGATCAATATTTAAAACATGTGTTGTTTAACCGGGCTGGTAAAAGCGGCCTGTCAGCCGGGAGCGTCTGGCTGGCCGTCGCTCCCGGTGATGGAGTGAATCAGTAGCCGACGGTGTAGATCCGCCCAGTCTGCACCCCTTCCACGCTACGGCGATAGGCCCTGGCGACGGTTGCGGCGGGAATGCTGTCGAAGCCGGGGAAGAAACTGTCATAGGTCGCGAGCGATTCCGTCAATACGGTGGGGCTTATCAGGTTAATGCGGATCCCGCGCGGTAGTTCGCAGGCGGCGGCGCGGACAAATCCTTCCAGTCCGGCGTTCACCGTGGTGGCGTTGACGCCCTGGGCAATCGGTTCGTGAGCGACAATCCCGCTGACCAGGGTAATCGAGCCGCCATCATTCAGGTAGTGCTGCCCGGTCAGCGCCAGGCGAATTTGCCCCAGCAGCTTATCCTGCAAACCTTGATTGAAATCCTGGTCGGTCATGCTGGCCAGCGGACCAAAGAACAGATTGCCGGTGGCCGAGACGATGGCATCGACCTGGCCGATGTTTTCAAACAGCGCTTCAACGCTTGACTGCGAGGTGATATCAACCTGGAAATCGCCGTGGGTACGACCCACGCGAATCACGTCATGTTGGTGACTCAGTGCTTCACTGACCGCCTGTCCGATGGTACCGCTGGCTCCGATAACGATGATTTTCATGGCTGGCTCCTTATCTGTGGTGAGCCTCTATTCTTTAATGAAACAGGAATCGGATAAACTGGCTAAAAGTTAGATGATTACTAACCAGAGGTTTGCAATATGGATAAGCTGCGCGGAATGGAGATACTCATCGCCGTGGTGGAATGCGGTAGCTTCACCGATGCGGCATCGCGGCTGGAGATGTCGGCGGTGATGGTCGGGAAATACATCGCCAATATCGAGCGCCAGCTCGGCACCCGACTGCTTGAGCGCAATACCCGCCGCCAGAGCCTGACCGACGCCGGGCGGGTCTATTATGAGGAAGCCAGGCGGGTTGTGGAACAGGTCGCCATTGCCGAACGCTCGGTCGAACGGCTGCGGCTGGCGCCCGCCGGGACGTTGCGTATTAGCGCGCCAACCTCCTTTGGCGCCTGTGTGATCGCGCCGCTCACCGCCAGCTTTTTGCAGCGCTGGCCGGATGTACGCATCGAGCTGGATCTGACCAACCGGATGGTCGATCTGGTGGATGAAGGCATCGACCTGGCGATCCGTATCGGCGATATTCACAACCGCGATCTGGTGGCGAAATATCTCTGTCCATACCGCATGGTGATCTGCGCCGCTCCCGATTATCTGGCCCGCTACGGTACGCCGCTCACCCCGGCGGATTTGGCCAGCCATCGCTGTCTGTCCCATACGGTATGGACCGCGCGCAACGAGTGGATATTGCCGGGCGAACAGGACGCGGTGCGCTGGAAGCGTGATGCGGTGCTGCGCTGCAATGACGGGCACGGCCTGCGAATGGCGGCCATCGCCGGTGCCGGGTTGCTATTACAGCCGGAAGTCCTGCTCAGCGAGGCGCTTGCCAGTGGCAAACTGGTGCGGGTACTGGACGCCTACACGCCTCAGTCACGACCGGTCCATTTGCTGTGGCGTCAGGATCTGCGCCCGTTGCCGAAGCTGAGCCGCTTTGTGCAGCACGTGATGACCGCGTCGGAACGTGATTTATGAACTACGCTTATCCCGTCATTCATTCACGACACAGTTCACGGAGTCTGTCATGGGGTTACTTGATCAGATTGGCGGCATGCTGGGTGGGCAGGCCGGTAAAGCGGAGCAGCTGCAGGCCATTATGAGCTGGATCCAGCAGCAGGACGGTATTCAGGGCGTACTGGAGAAATTGCGCGGCGGCGGGCTGGGAGAGATCGTCGAATCGTGGATCGGCCAGCAGAACAACTTGCCGGTTTCCCGCGATCAGGTGTCGTCGGCGTTAGGATCCTCCGCGCTGCAGGATCTGAGCGATAAGCTGGGGATCGATCCGCAAACAGCATCGTCGGTGATTTCTGAGTATCTGCCTAAAATCGTCGATGGCTTATCACCCAACGGCGAGGAGCCTGCCCAGCAGGACCTGCTGTCAGAAGGCATGAACCTGCTTAAAGGTAAGCTGTTCGGCTAAGGATGGGGGCGGGGTAAGTGGCGTGCCGCAGATCGTCGCACGGCATTTGCTATTGGCCCTGTATTCCTGAACGCACAGACCCGCCTGACAGGCGGGTTTTTTATCCGTGCACCTTTCTTCGCATTGAACATCGTTCAAACTTACATTTGATATGTTGAAATAAAGGTTTTTGAGATACCGTCATGCACCAGTTGAGATAACTAAACATCATGGCTCAATTTAAGCACTTTGAACTTTCCCTTCTTAACCCCAGCTTTGACTCCCCTTTGCCACTTATGCTGTCACGCTGATTATGCCGTGCCTGATAATATGAAGAACAGTACTACCCGCCACGGCTGGTATTCACTATTGCTGGGTAAGATCACTCGTATGCCATTATTAAAAGATGGGTTCAGTTAGCCTTTTTATAAAAATAATCCTTCCACCATTTATAAAGTTTCCCTACACTAATTTTACAGCGCTGTTTTTAACTAACCTACTGATTAAATTGCTAATTTTTAGCGAGGGATTATGAGCACACTCAAAATGGAGTCGATTGGTCAGGTTGTTGTCAATCAAGATATGTATCGCCTTGTGTTAAAACCAGAGTATCGTGCAGCGCTGGCAACATTGGAATGCATTCCCCACATGCAGGTTTTATGGTGGTTTAATCATTGTGATAATTCCAGATCACGTAATGTACTTACGGTAGACACCCCTTATCTACATGCACCAAATATAGTAGGAATATTTGCAACGCGTTCACCTGAACGGCCGAATCCTATCGCATTAACCTGTTGCCAAATTACCTATGTGGATATTGAAAAAGGGGAGGTAGGATATAAGTTATATTGACGCTGAGAATGGTTCACTATTACTTGATATTAAGCCTTATATGCCAAGCTTCGATCGGCTTGAACATATAGGAGAACAGCCTGATTGGTTTTCTAATTGGCCAGATAGCATCGAAAAATCACGTGATTTTGACTGGGCCAGAGTGTTCAACTTTGAAAATTAATCAATGAAAGTGAAAACACCTACACCTACACCTACGCGTAGGTGTTTTCTTCAGCCAGCTGTTTGCCGACCTGAATTCGATGAAGAGTCCGTATTGCAGAAAACAAAAAACCCGCCATAGGCGGGTTCTTCTAAATAGTGGTGCCCGGACTCGGACTAACGCCGCAGGCGTTGAACAGCGCGCCTGTCGCGCTGGCCCCGGAAGGGGTGAGCGGTTTACCGCGAATAATCGAACGGAGTTCGATGGAGAGTCCGGTTCTCAGAAAGCAAAAAACCCGCCATAGGCGGGTTCTTCTAAATAGTGGTGCCCGGACTCGGACTAACGCCGCAGGCGTTGAACAGCGCGCCTGTCGCGCTGGCCCCGGAAGGGGTGAGCGGTTTACCCGCGAATAATCGAACGGAGTTCGATGGAGAGTCCGGTTCTCAGAAAGCAAAAAACCCGCCATAGGCGGGTTATTCTAAATAGTGGTGCCCGGACTCGGAATCGAACCAAGGACACGGGGATTTTCAATCCCCTGCTCTACCGACTGAGCTATCCGGGCAACGGGGCGCATTAAAACCGATCCGCCTCGCTGCGTCAACGAAATTTATTCAATTTGATGCAGACTGCACAATCTATCACCAGTTCGAATTAAAAGCACGCATCTTCAGGCGAAAAATGCCGTCCAGGCCAGTGATATCGGCATTGCCAGCAGCAGGGCGGGCAGCATGTTCACCACCGCAAACATCTTAATTCCGCAGATGCGCAGACCCGTTGCCAGCAGCAGCATCCCGCCAACGGCGGTAAAATCTGCCATCATCATCGGCGTTGTCAGCGGCATAATCAACGAGGCGCAGGCCGCCAGCGACAGCTGAATAAGCAGCATCGGTACGCTAATCGCGGAAACCGCAAACCCAAGGGTGCAGGCGAAAATCGTGGCGGTGAAAAAGTCGAGAAAGGCCTTAGCGATCAGTATGCTGGCATCGCCGGTCATGCCCTCGCGCATGGCACCAAAAATCCCCGTACCGCTGGCGCAAAACAGCACGATAATAGCGACGTAGCTCTGTATAAACGACGCATTCACCGGGGCCTTGGTTTTGCCTTTCGGCGTGAGCCATTGCTGGAGCTTGCTCACCAGGGTATTGACGCCTTTTTCCATGTTACAGGCTTCGCCAAGCAGCGTTCCCACCAGCGTTGATAGCACCATTACCGGCAGGTTGGCGCACTTGATCACCAGCAGAATACCAATGCCCAACGAGGCCAGACCAAAAATAGAGGTCATCGACGTGCGGATCCGCTCCGGCAGTCTCTGGCTCAATAGCGCACCCAGAATACCGCCCAAAAGGACCGCGCCGGCGTTAATAAAAGGTCCTGTAACCACTGTGAAGCTCCTGTTCATTGTCCCTGATCACCGCGTTATTATGACCTGAAAGTGCGGTAAAGGCCTGCGAATATGCCAGCAGATTGCATACAGATTTCATCTTGCGCGGGTATGTCAAAGGTGACATTATTGCGCGAATTTTCTTCTCTTCAACCATGAGGCCGCTGGGATGCTAACACCGTCTGTATATCGCCACTGCCGCAGCGCACATGTGCATCAGCTGCCTCATCTTGCTACGCTATCTTCTGATGACCTGCCACCCATGCGGTGACGGCAGCGCATGCTCACTGCAGGACAACAGTAAGAGCGGACCCGGTCTGTTTTTACTGATGTCGGGCGGTCGGAGCTGGGATCCAGTCAGACCCTGACAGTTCGTTGGGCAAGGCATTAACGCCTTGCCTGAAGCCTTTTACTCTCCCGAAACGGGTATTCGCGCTAATGAAATCCATGCACATTGCCGCCAGCCACGCGCTGGTTTCTCATCTCTCCACCCACCGCAGCGTGGTGGCGCTGGACAGTACTGATTTTACCGATGTGGCGGCAGTCGTCATTACCGAAGCGGACAGCCGCAGCGGCATCCTCACGCTGCTTAATCGCAGCGGTTTTAATCTGCCCGTCTATCTGCTGAGCGATGCCAGCCCGGCAAAGCCACAGGGCGTAACCGCAGTCATCACCGGTAAAGAACAGGAGTGGCTTGAGCTGGAAGCCTCCGCCTGCAGCTACGAAGAACGTCTGCTGCCGCCGTTTTTCGATACCCTGACCCAGTATGTTGAAATGGATAACAGCACCTTCGCCTGCCCGGGACATCAGCACGGTGCTTTCTTTAAAAAGCACCCGGCAGGCCGTCAGTTCTTTGATTTCTTCGGCGAAAATGTGTTTCGTGCCGATATGTGCAACGCCGATGTTAAGCTCGGCGACCTGCTGATCCACGAAGGATCGGCCAAGCACGCACAGAAGTTCGCGGCGAAGGTCTTCAATGCCGACAAAACCTATTTTGTCCTCAACGGCACCTCGGCGGCGAATAAAGTGGTGAGCAACGCTATGCTGACGCGCGGCGACCTGGTGCTGTTTGACCGCAACAACCATAAATCCAACCATCATGGCGCGCTGATTCAGGCCGGGGCAACGCCGGTCTATCTCGAAGCCTCGCGCAACCCGTTTGGCTTTATCGGCGGCATCGACGACCACTGCTTTGACGAAAGCTACCTGCGCAAGCTGATTCAGGAAGTGGCGCCGGAGAAAGCCGATGCGCCGCGTCCGTTCCGCCTGGCGGTGATCCAGTTGGGCACCTACGACGGCACGGTCTACAACGCGCGTCAGGTGGTCGATAAAATCGGCAGCCTCTGCGATTACATCCTGTTTGACTCCGCATGGGTAGGCTACGAACAGTTTATCCCGATGATGGCGGACTGCTCGCCGCTGCTGCTCGATCTGCATGAAAACGATCCGGGCATTTTCGTCACGCAGTCGGTGCATAAGCAGCAGGCCGGGTTCTCGCAAACCTCGCAGATCCACAAGAAAGATAACCACCTGCGTGGCCAGGCGCGGTTTTGCCCGCACAAGCGGCTGAATAACGCCTTTATGCTGCACGCCTCGACCAGTCCGTTTTACCCGCTCTTTGCGGCGCTGGATGTTAACGCCAAAATCCACGAAGGGGAGAGCGGCCGTCGCCTGTGGGCGGAGTGCGTGGCGCTGGGGATTGAAGCGCGTAAAGCGATTATCGCCCAATGCAAAATGATCCAACCGTTTGTGCCGCCGCAGGTGGCAGGACGTCCGTGGCAGGACTATCCCACCGAAGAGATCGCGGCTGAACGTCATTTCTTCAGCTTTGAGCCAGGCGCCCGCTGGCACGGTTTTGAAGGCTACGCCCAGGATCAGTACTTCGTCGACCCTTGCAAACTGCTGCTGACCACGCTGGGCATCGATGCTGAAAGCGGTGAATATACTGACTTTGGCATCCCGGCGACGATTCTGGCGCACTATCTGCGTGAGAACGGTATCGTGCCGGAGAAGTGCGACCTCAACTCGATTCTGTTCCTGCTCACCCCTGCCGAGAGCGCCGAAAAGCTGGCTCAACTGGTGGCGATGCTGGCGCAGTTCGAACAGCATATCGAAGCCGACACCCCGCTGGCCGACGTACTGCCGACCATCTATAACAAATACCCGGTTCGCTATCGCGACTATACCCTCCGTGAGCTGTGTCAGGAGATGCACGACCTGTACGTCAGTTTTGAGGTGAAAGACCTGCAAAAAGAGATGTTCCGCAAACAGAGCTTCCCGCGCGTGGTGATGAACCCGCAGGATGCAAACCGCGAGTTTATCCGCGGTAACGTTGAGCTGGTGCGTTTGAGCGAGGCCGAAGGCCGCGTTGCCGCCGAAGGGGCGTTACCGTACCCGCCGGGCGTGCTGTGCGTGGTGCCGGGGGAAGTCTGGGGCGGCCCGGTGCTGCGCTACTTCCTGGCGCTGGAAGAGGGCGTCAATATGCTGCCTGGTTTCTCGCCTGAATTGCAGGGGGTCTACAGTGAAACGGACCCTGATGGCATCAAGCGGCTGTATGGTTACGTGCTGAAGGCTTAAAAAAAACGCCCCGTCGGGAAGGCGGGGCGCTGCATAGTGTTGCTTTCTGGTATCGCTACCCGTGGCGTATTAATGCGCGGTGGTAGCCTGTGCGCCTGCCGGTGCGCGGACGTGTTTGTACTTAAACAGGGCGATAAAGGCGATAGCCAGCACCAGTGAGTATGCCGCAAAGATCAGCCATACCGGCTGCCAGTCGGTGATACCATTGGTGGTATACATCTCCACCACTTTCCCGCTCACCACGCCGCCGAGGATGCAGCCGAAGCCGTTGGTCATCATCAGGAACATCCCCTGGGCGCTGGCGCGGATTTCCGGGCGCACTTCTTTCTCGACAAATACCGAACCAGAAATGTTGAAGAAGTCGAAGGCGCAGCCGTAGACAATCATCGACAGCACCAGCAGCACGGTACCGAACGGCGTCGGGTCGCCATAGGCAAACAGACCGAAGCGCAGCATCCAGGCGAAGATACTGATGATCATCACATTCTTGATGCCGTAGCGGCTCAGGAAGAACGGGATGGTCAGAATGAACAGGGTTTCCGAGATTTGCGAGATCGACATCATCACCGACGCGTGCTCAACGATAAAGCTGCCGGAGAACAGCGGGTTGTTATCGAAGCTGTGCAGGAAGGTGTTCCCGAACATGTTGGTGATTTGCAGCTCAGCGCCTAACAGCATTGAGAAGATAAAGAAAATCGCCATGCGCTTGTTTTTGAACAGGGCAAACGCGTCCAGGCCCAGCATGGTGCTCCAGCTCTGGTTTTTCTGCTGATTCGAGACCGGGATATGCGGCAGCGTCAGGGTGAACAGCGCAAGGACAATGGAGAGCGCTGCGCCGATATACAGCTGCATATGGCTCAGTTCAAAGCCGGCAAAGCTCACGCCCCACATGGCGATGATAAAGCCGATGGTGCCCCAGATACGGATCGGCGGGAAATCGGTCACGATATCCATACCGGCGGATTTCAACCGGTAGTAGGAGATGGTATTGATTAAGCCCAGCGTTGGCATATAGGCCAGCGAGTTAAGCAGGATGACAAAGAACATTTCTCCTGGCGTGGTGACCTGGGCCGCCATAAACAGCGTACCGGCTCCCACCAGGTGACACAGCGCATACACCCACTTTGCGCTGACCCATTTATCCGCCACGATCCCCAGCAGCGTCGGCATCAGAACCGCCGCAATACCGAGCGAACTATACACGGCACCGATAGACGCGCCATCGAACTTGAGCGTCACAAACATATAGGAGCCGAGTGTTGTCAGCCAACTACCCCACAGGCAGAACTGCAGAAACGACAAAATTTTAAGCTGCAGCTTAAGGTTCATGTTATTTTCCTCACAAAATGGCGGGGTTCTTGTTTTGTTAATTACATACAGGGTTGCTGTTTGATGCGATTCTATCAGCCCCGGTGGTTATGTTTTGTTACCTTCCGCAAAAAAATGCAATCCAGATTAGCTTGCAGATTAAATTGTGATGCAAATAACATTTTCGTATGAAGTGCAGGCGAGGGCGATGGAATACCCGGCCCTTTCTGGTCGCGAAAGGGCGGGTGGGGAGGACGTTTATTTCCGGCGGTAGGACTTCTGCGCGGTATTTACCTTATACAGGTAACGGCGTGATTCTGCGGACGGATGGCGATTGGTGATGGTGGAGTAAACATCACCCGGCGTCATGCTGTTAATGATGTTAGCGGCCTGAACCTTATCGCTGGAGAAGATGCGCAGCACGCTGCCCGCTCCCCCGTTATAGGCGGTGATCACCGCATAGCGCCGCGAGGTCGGGTTATCGATGCCTGACAGATAGACGTTATTCAGCATCGCCAGATAGGCGGTGCCGGTATCGATGTTATTTGCCGGGTCGAACAGATAGCTACGGCTTGGCAGCCCCGATTTACCCTGCGAACGATAGACGTCTTTCCCGGCGCTGTGCTGAACAACCTGCATCAGGCCCAGCGCATCGGCATGGCTGACGGCATACGGGTTAAAGGACGATTCCGTCTGCATAATCGCCAGAATCAACGACTCATCCACGCCATATTTCCGCGCCGACTGACGAACGTAGCCGATGTACTTATGCGCACGTTTGTCGAGGTGGTTGGGCACCAGATTGATGGTAATGCTGTAGATGATGCGCAGGCCGTTGCTGCGACTTTTCAGCCGCGTCTGCAGCAGATAGTCGGCATAGCGCGAGGCGCGCCACTCCCAGCGGATCGGATCGCCGTGGTTATCGACCACCTGGCCGTACAGGAACGGCTCTTTCGAGATCTGAATATCGTCGGCGTCGGAGTAGAGATCGATGGAACCCGGATCGTCGCCCATCAGCAAGGTCTTAATGATCGTCTGGCGTAAACGGCCGGTCGGATCGGTACCTGCGATGGTCTCGACGGTAATGGTCCCCTCATCAAAGTTGATGTGGCTACGGGTCTGATACTGATCGGTGTATTTGACGTAGTCCTTCGGCCCGGCGAGCAGGACTTCTTTATAACCCCAAATATTTTCAATGTTATGGGCAAACTGCCCCATCAGAATATCGAAGCCGTTGGTGTCCTTGACCCAGGCTTCGTTATACCCGGCGCCCTTTTTATTAGAGCTGGAACACGAAACGAGCAAAGGCGCGATGAGCGCTAGCGCTAAATATTTTTTCATCATTCCGGGAGTGTGCGTTGTGTTTGTTGTGCTTAAGGGTCATCTGACGACGACTATTTTTCTGGCGGCGTGTAGCCTTCAATGTGCACATCTTTCCCTTCAAACAGGAACTTGATCATCTCTTGTTCCAGCAGCTTGCGGTGTTCCACGTTCATCATGTTGAGCTTCTGCTCGTTGATTAACATGGTCTGCTTATGCTGCCATTGCGCCCAGGCTTCTTTAGAAATCTCGTTATAGATACGTTTGCCTAGCTCGCCCGGATACAGCTGGAAATCCTGGCCATCAGCTTCACGCTGCAGGAAAGTACAAAAAATCGTTCTGCTCATTAGTGATCCTCTTTGTTCGCCAGAAAGCTATGCCAGCGCCCCGGCTTTCAGTTGTTGCAACAGGCGCTCGACGGGAGCGGCCAGTCCGACCGACGGTGGCTGCGCTAAGTTATACCAGAGTGCGTTGCCTTCATCCATGCATGACCCGGATGAATCTACCTTAAGCCACATCGGGACGATATCCAGATGAAAGTGGCTGAAAGTATGGCGGAACGCGGTCATCTGCGTCAGAGTATCGGCCTTAATTTGCCGCTGAGCCAGCCATTCACGCAGTGCGGACTCCTCCTCAAACTGCGGAAAGCAGAATAATCCGCCCCACAATCCCACCGGCGGACGCTGGGCAAGAAACACCTCATTACCGTGCTGCATCAGCAGCAAATAGCCGGTACGTTCCGGAATAATCTGTTTCGGTTTTTTGCCAGGATATTGCGCCCAGGAATGGTTTGCATAGGCAATGCAGCCATTATGCAGCGGGCAAATTTCGCATTTGGGCTTTGAACGGGTGCAGACAATCGCCCCGAGATCCATCATCGCCTGGTTAAAACGCTCGACCCCGTTGGCCAGCGTGACCTCTTCGCTGATCTGCCACAGACGCTTCTCCACCTCTTTTTTCCCCGGCCAGCCGCTAACCGCGTAGCAGCGTGCCAGCACCCGCTTGACGTTGCCATCGAGAATGGGGAAATGCTGGCCGAGAGAAAGCGATAAAATAGCGCCCGCCGTCGAGCGCCCGACGCCGGGCAGCGCGGCCACTTCGTCAAAGGTCTGGGGGAATTCACCGCCGTGCTGGTTGGCCACCTGCTGCGCGGCCTTATGTAGGTTACGCGCGCGGGCGTAATAACCCAGCCCGGTCCACAGGTGCAGGACTTCATCCAGCGGCGCCGCAGCCAGGTCGGTCACCGTCGGGAAGCGCGCCATAAAGCGTTCAAAATAAGGGATAACCGTTGTGACCTGGGTTTGTTGCAACATCACTTCGGAGAGCCATACTTTGTAAGGCGTTTTGCCGATTTGCCACGGCAGGGTTTTACGGCCGTATTTGTCGTACCAGTCCAACACCTGGGTTGAAAATTGCGCGGCGAGAAAAGTCAAAGGTACAGCTCCGGAATCGCGAGAACAGGGTGGCAGATTGCAGCATAAGGGCGACAGGCTGTAAACCCTTGCATCCGTCGGGTAACTTTGGATAATGCCCGTTTTCCGAACACTTTCACAAGCAGACTTAACTTTTATGAAAAACGACGTCATATCTCCGGAATTCGATGAAAACGGCCGCCCGCTGCGCCGCATTCGTAGCTTCGTCCGCCGCCAGGGGCGCCTGACTAAAGGGCAACAGCACGCGTTGGATAACATTTGGCCGGTGATGGGCGTTGAATTCAACGAAGCGCCACTCGACTTCTCCGCGCTGTTTGGCCGCGAAGCGCCGGTGACCCTGGAAATCGGTTTCGGCATGGGCGCCTCGCTGGTGGCGATGGCGAAGGCCAAACCCGAGCAGAATTTCCTCGGTATTGAAGTCCACTCGCCTGGCGTCGGGGCATGTCTGGCCTCCGCAGAAGAAGAGGGCGTCCAGAACCTGCGCGTCATGTGTCACGATGCGGTGGAAGTGCTGCACACCATGATCCCGGATAACTCCCTGAATATGGTGCAGCTGTTTTTCCCTGACCCGTGGCATAAAGCGCGTCATAATAAACGCCGTATCGTCCAGGCACCGTTTGCTGAGCTGGTTAAAAGTAAGCTGAAGCTGGGCGGCGTCTTCCATATGGCGACCGACTGGGAAGCCTATGCAGAGCACATGCTGGAAGTGATGTCATCGCTCGACGGCTATCGTAACCAGTCGGAAAGCAACGATTACGTACCGCGCCCGGAATCGCGCCCGGTAACCAAATTTGAACAGCGTGGTCATCGTCTTGGCCACGGCGTATGGGACTTAATGTTCGAGAGGGTAAAATAATGGCAAAAAATCGTAGCCGTCGTCTGCGTAAAAAAATGCATATCGATGAGTTTCAGGAGATCGGTTTTTCCGTTGCATGGCGTTTCCCAGAAGGGAGCACTGAAGATCATATCGACCAGACCGTGAACGATCTGATCGATGAAGTGATTGAGCCGAACAAGCTGGCGTTTGACGGCAGCGGCTACCTCTCCTGGGAAGGTCTGATCTGCATGCAGGAAATCGGCAAGTGCACGGAAGAGCATCAGGCTCTCGTGCGCAAGTGGCTGGAAGATCGCCAGCTCGCCGATGTACGCACCAGCGAACTTTTTGACGTCTGGTGGGACTAAGTTTGACAAGGGTCGGCAATTGCCGACCCGTTTTGTCTTAAGGGAGCTTTATGATGCGCAAAACGCTGTTGGCGGTGGCATTGTCCGTTACCGCTCTGTCCGCGCATGCGGACTACCAGTGTAGCGTCACGCCGCGTGACGATGTGATCCTCAGTCCGCAAAAAGTACAGGTTAAAGGGGAGAACGGCGATCTGGTGATAATGCCGGACGGCAACCTCACCTGGAACGGAAAGTCGTATACCCTGACTGCGGCCCAGCGCGAGCAAGCACAGGATTATCAGGCCGGTTTGCGCAGCAGCCTGCCGTGGATTGATGAAGGCGCGCGCACCAGAGTCGAAAAAGGGCGTCAGGCGCTGGATAAAATCATCACCGAACAGGTGGGCGCCAGCAGCAGCATGCATGGCCGCCTGACCAAGCTCGACGCGCAGCTTAAAACCCAGATGAACCGGGTTATCGAACATCGCAGCGACGGCCTGACCTTCCACTATAAAGCGATCGATCAGGTGCGGGCCGACGGTCAGCAGCTGGTGAACCAGGCGATGGGCGGCATCCTGCAGGACAGCATTAACGAGATGGGCGCCAAAGCGGTGCTGAAAGGCGGCGGCAACCCGTTACAGGGGATCCTCGGCAGTCTCGGCGGCCTGCAAACGGCGATTCAGGAAGAGTGGAAAAACCAGGAAGCGGATTTCCAGAAGTTTGGTAAAGACGTGTGCAGCCGGGTGGTCTCCCTGGAAGACAGCCGCAAGGCGCTGGTGAGCACTCTGAAGTAACGCCTTTCGCGGTGTGCCACGGTCAGCGCCGGGACACACCGCATTCAGTTCACTCAGGCACGCCCGTGGGAAACACGAGAGCGGCGGGCCAGAGAGTCAATAATCACCGCAATCGCCAGTACGCAGCCGGTAATGATGTAGCGCAGCGACGACGGCAGATTCAACAGCGTCAAACCATTCGAAATTGCCTGAATCACGATGATCCCCAGCAGCGCGGACCACGCGCTACCGCGTCCACCGAACAGGCTGGTACCGCCGATGACCGCGGCGGCAATCGCGTTCAGGTTCACATCGCCGGTCCCGGCCTGCTGGCTGGCGGAGGCGAGACGAGACGCCGCCAGAATCCCGCCGAAGGTCGCCAGGGTGGTACAGAGCATAAAGGCGCTGACGTAGATGGCCCGCACGTTGATCCCCGAGCGGCGAGCGGCCTCGCGGTTGCCGCCGACGGCAAACATCGAACGCCCCCACTGGGTACGCTTGAGCGCATAGTTGAGTACCATTACAAACGCCACGAACAGGCCGAAGATCCAGGGTACACCGCGCCCGAGGTTTAGATAGAACACGGCGGCTTCAAAAATCGCCGTTAACACAATGGCGCGCAGCAGCAACGAGCCGACAGCTTCCGCCGAGAGGTTCGCCGCCAGCCGACGGGTCCGCGTTTTGAGGCCAAAAACCACCATCGCCAGTCCGGGCAGCAGCGCCATCAGGTGAGAGAACCAGCCGGGCATCACCATCAATTGCCCGAAACGCACCAACGGCGAGGCGTAGGGCAGGTTGATACTGCCGCTGGGACCGAGGATATACAGCTGCAGCCCGAGCAGCGCCAGCAGGCCGGCGAGCGTCGCCACGAAGCTTGGCATCCCGACTCGGGTATACAGTAGTGCGTAAATCAGGCCGACGCCCAGGCCGCACAGCAGCGCGACGGCGATGGCGGCGGCTACCGGCCAGCCGGCATTCACCCACAGTACACCGACTATCGCCGAGGCGAGGCCGCTCATGGAGCCGACGGAGAGGTCGATCTCTCCGAGCATCAACACGCAGACAATACCCAGCGAAATAAAGCCCACGGTGGCGCAGTCAAACAGCAGGTTGACCAGGTTATTGGGGGCGATAAACACCGGGTTGAGCCAGGTGAAAACCAATGAGATCACGATCAGGCCGGCGATGACCGGGGCGGTGCCGAGATCGCCGGTCCTGATGCGATTGATTTGCGCACGCACCACGCCGAACAGGCCATCGTTGTGCCGGACGCGCTCATCGCTACGATCCAGGGCAGGGCGAGATTCTATCTTGCTGTTCATAACGTTAACTCACTTCAGTAGAACGTAACTGTGATTTCCGTTCGACACGGCGTGACACGGCATTCTCGGTCGCACCGGTAATCGCCGCCACCAGATCCTGGTTTGACGCATCGGGAGTGAAAATGCCCTTGTTGCGACCCAGCCGCAGGACCACAATCCGGTCGGCCACCGCGCGCACGTCTTCCATGTTGTGGCTGATAATAATGACCCCGAGCCCGCGCTCGCGAACGCGTTCAATCAGGTTCAGCACCTCTGCGGTCTGCGCGACGCCAAGCGCCGCGGTGGGTTCATCGAGCATGATGATTTTGGGGTTCATCAGCAGCGAACGCGCAATCGCCACGGTCTGGCGTTGGCCGCCGGAGAGCGAAGCGATCGGCTCGCGCACCGACGGGATCCTGGCCGCCAGCTCCTGCAGCAGGGTCCACGCCCGAACCTCCATCGCAACTTCATCCAGCTGGAAAGGCGCGATCTCGTGGCCTAAAAACAGGTTGGCCACCACATCGAGATTTTCGCACAGCGCTAAATCCTGAAAGACCGTGGCAATGCCGTATTCCAGCGCTTTGCCGGGGCTGTCGAGGGTGATGATGTTGCCGTCGAATTCAATGGTCCCGGCGGTGGGCTGGTGTACGCCAGCGAGGATTTTCACCAGCGTTGATTTACCCGCGCCGTTATCGCCGACCAGCGCGACCACTTCCCCGGCATGGACTTCCAGCTCGATATCGGTCAATGCGCTGACCGCACCGAAGTGTTTCGAGACCTGACTCAGTTTCAAAATGGGTTGCCTGGTGCTGGCGACATGGTCTGGTTTTGGTGTGTGTTCGTGCGACTGTGCTTGCAACATAAAAGAGACCTCAATCATGGCGAAACTACGCCCGTCGCTGAAGACGGGCGCAGGGACATCACTGCTTCTCGATACCTAATTTCTGGCAGGCGGCGGCATAGTCGCCGCTGCAAACCTGAGCGTAGGTCTGGATCTTTTTATCGAAGATTTCCGCTTTGATATTTTTGGCGGTGATCACCGCCGGGGTAAACAGCTGCGAAGGCGTGTTGTACAGCGTGGTGCTCGCCTGCGGTTTCTTACCCTGAATGAGTTCCACGGCGACTTTTGCCGCGGCGGCGGCAACGATTTCTGACGGTTTGGAAATGGTGTTGTATTGGTCGCCGGCGATGATGAGCTGCAGTGCAGCGATGGTGGCGTCGTTTCCGGTGACCGGCGGGACGGGCTGAACGCCGGCGGCTTTGAAGGCGGCAATCGCACCGCCGCCGGTGCCGTCATTGGCGGCGACCACGCCTTTAATCTTGTCGCCAAAGCGGGTTATCTGCCCGGCGGCCCACTCCTGCGCTTTCGGCGGCGCCCACTCCGGCGTGTCAAACTCCGCCAGCGTAGCGTAGCCCGACTCTTTCAGACCACGGTGGATACCATCGCGGATCAGCCCCGCGGCGGCATCGGTCGGCGAGCCGTTAATCTGCAGAACCCCGGCCCCTGTTGGCACGCCGCTCTCTTTCAGATGGTTAACCAGCGACTGGGAAATAGCGTAGCCGATACCTTCGTTATCAAAAGAGACGTAAAAATCCGCCGGTTTGCCGGGGATTGGACGGTCATAGGCGATCACTTTCACATCCTGCGCCTGGGCATTTTCCACCAGCGCGGCGGCGGCAGAAGAGTCCACCGGGTCGAGTACGATAATCTTCGCCCCCTGGGCGATGACCGAGTTGAACTGCTGCTGTTGCAGCGTCGCGCTGGCGTTGGCGTTTTGATAAATGACCTTACAGTCCGCGCACAGCTTGCTCATTTCGGCTTTGAAGCCCGGGAAATCATGCTGCTCATATCGCGTGGAGGCCTGATCGGGCATTAAAAAGGCCACGGTCGCGGATTCTGCCGCCTGTGCCGAGGCGGCCAGGCTGCCGGAGATTGTTGCGAGTGCGATAAAAATATTACGGTAATTCATTGTATTACCCTCTTTTTTATAGGCGTGTTCCCGCCGGGGTTGAGCCGGCGTCACTCAGACTTTTTTAATAAGAGTTACCAATAATTCACATGTAGGATACTTCGGTTTTACATTTGCTCAACCGATGAAGCAGGATTACCATTGCCTAAAAAAGGAGTCAAGAAATGGAAAAATGTCGATGCAGATCTGTGACTGGTCGCAAAGAACTGAATAAAAAACCAGCAACTGATTTGACCGAAACGCGGGTGAAAAACAGGGTGGGATGAGGGCGGAAAGTGCACGAAAAAACGGGCGGTGGGGAACCGCCCGATGAATTACGCTTCGCTGAGGAACAGCTCCAGCAGCGAGTTTAAAAACAGCTTACCGTGCTCGGTTATCTGCCAGTATTGCGCATCTTCGGTCAGATAGCCCTGCGCGAGGGCAGCCTCGATTTGCGGGCGGATCGTGCTTTCATCCAGGCCGGTATAGCGGCTGAATTCTTCGCGCGGCGCCGCTTCCAGCAGACGAAAACGGTTCATAAAGAACTCGAACGGCTTATCGCAGGCTTCCACATCATGCTGGCGTTCTAGGTAACGCCCTTCCATGTAGCCGCGCGGGTGGCGGGTTTTGGCCGTACGCAGAATTCGCCCGTCCGGGAAGGTGATTTTGCCGTGCGCGCCGCAGCCGATGCCAAGGTAGTCACCAAAGCGCCAGTAGTTCAGGTTGTGCTGACACTGATAGCCAGGTTTAGCGTAGGCCGAGGTTTCGTACTGCTGGTAGCCCGCAGCGCTCAGCAGAGCATGGCCCTGCTCGTAGATGTCCCACAGCGCGTCGTCATCCGGCAGTACCGGCGGACGGGAGCCGAACAGGGTATTTGGCTCAATGGTCAGCTGATACCAGGAGAGATGCGGCGGATCGAGTTCGATGGCCTGGCGCAGATCGTCCAGCGCCTCTTCCAGCGACTGATCCGGCAGGCCGTGCATCAGGTCGAGGTTAAAGCTGCGCAGCCCGAGGCCGCGGGCCAGATGCGCCGCGCGTTTGGCTTCGTCAGGGCCATGAATACGGCCAAGGCGTTGCAGCTTAGGTTCACTAAAACTTTGTACCCCGATGGAGATGCGATTGACCCCCGCGCGCTGATACTCAACGAAGCGATCGGCCTCCACGGTGCCAGGGTTGGCCTCCATGGTGATCTCCGCATCGGCGGCCAGCGGCAGGCAGGCGCGTACACCATCCAGCAGGGTTTGCATCGCCGGGCCAGAAAGCAGGCTCGGCGTACCGCCGCCGATGAAAATAGTGCCGATTTCACGTCCCTGAGCATAGGCGGCATCGGCCCGCAGGTCGCTCAGCAGATGCTGCACGTAATCGTCGTGCGGCACCTCGCCTTTCAGCGCGTGCGAGTTGAAGTCGCAGTACGGGCATTTCTGCACGCACCAGGGAATATGAATATACAGGCTCAGAGGCGGCAAATTAGCCATTACGTAATGCTTCCAGTAACAGTTTCAAGGCGCGTCCACGGTGGGAGATCGCGCTTTTTTCTTCACGGCTGAGTTCCGCTGCGGTTTTACCCTCAGACGGCACAAAGAAGATCGGGTCGTAGCCGAAGCCACCCTGGCCTGCCGCCTGACGGGTAATCACGCCAGGCCAGCTGCCGTGGCAGACGATCGGCGTCGGGTCAGCCGCATGTCGCATATAGACCAGCACGCAGTGGAACTGCGCCTGGCGCTTGTCGTCCGGGACGTCCTGCAGGGCATCCAGCAGCTTCTCCAGGTTCTGCTGGTCGCTGGCGTCTTCGCCGCTGTAACGTGCAGAGTAGATCCCCGGCGCGCCGCCCAGGGCATCGACCGCAATACCGGAGTCGTCAGCAATTGCCGGTAAGCCGGTGATCTCAGCGGCATGGCGGGCTTTCAGAATCGCGTTTTCGATAAAGGTCAGCCCGGTTTCTTCCGCGGAATCCACGCCCAGCTCGGTTTGAGCGACGATATCCAGACCAAAATCTTCCAGCAGCGAGGCCAGCTCGCGGACCTTCCCGGCATTACCGGTGGCGAGAACAACTTTTTGCATCATTAATCCTGTTTATTCTGTCAGCGCCGCGACCGCGGTCGGGATCTGTTGCGGGTTGATGATTTTTATCTGTTTGTGGCGGCCAAGCTCTCCTTTTTCAAGCAGTACCTGGCTTTTCGCGACACGAAACTGTTTGGCGAGGAATTTAACCAGATGGGCGTTAGCCTGGCCATCAACGGGTGGTGCGGTAATGGCGACTTTGAGTTCGTCGCCATGTAACCCAACAATGCTATCACGGCTGGCCTTGGGCTGAATATACAGCCGCAACACCAGCCCGTCAGCGCAGAGTTCGACGGCACTCATAGCGCCATCCATAACCCCGGAAGCAGGACGTTGCCGGTTGCCTGCAGCAGTTCAGCGACGCCCATATTGACCACGTACAGCAGCAGAACCAGTACCATTGGCGAGAAGTCGATTCCGCCCATCGACGGCAACATTTTGCGAATCGGACGCAGCAGCGGGTCAGCCAACTGCATCAACACAAACTCAACCGGGCTGCGGCCCTGGCTTACCCAGCTCATGATAGCCATCAGCAGCAGCACCCAGAAGATCAGCAGGCCGATGGTTTTGAGCAGAATCAGCAGCGCGGAAATCCAGATAATCGGCTGGAAGGTGACCACCATAAACAGCACGATGGCTTTCACCACGCAGAGGATAAATGCGATCAGCAGCGATGAGCTGTCGATGGGGCCCATGGCCGGGATAATGCGGCGCAGCGGCCCGACGACAGGTTGGGTGACCTTAACGATAAACTGCGAAAAGGGATTGTAAAAGTCGCAGCGTGCCCACTGCATCCAGACGCGTAGCAACATGATCATTGTGTAGAGCTCAATGACGGTTGCCAGCAGGAAAGTCAACGTCTTCATGGCGTTCCTCAGATTCCTTAATTATTGCTATAGTCGCGCGCACCGAAAATTGCGGTACCGATGCGCACCATGGTGCTTCCCGCCGCGATTGCGGCTTCCATATCGTCCGACATGCCCAGAGATAATGTATCGACCGTAGGGTATTGCGTTTTCAACCGCGCAAATGCTACCGCCATTTGTTGGGCCACGGCAAACTGCCTTACATATTCTGACTCTGGTGCCGGAATCGCCATCAGCCCGCGTAGCTGCAGGTTTGGCAGGGCGGCAATCTCTGCCGCCAGGGCATCCAGCGCGTCCGGAAGAATGCCAGATTTGCTCTGCTCGTCGCTAATATTTATTTGAATCAATACGTTCAGCGGCGGTAGATGCGAAGGGCGCTGTTCACTTAGTCGCGTGGCGATTTTCAGACGATCGACGGTGTGGCACCAGTCAAAATGTTCCGCCACCAGACGACTTTTGTTGGACTGTAATGGCCCAATAAAGTGCCATTGCAGATGGCTGGCGCCGGCCTGCTGGAAGTGGCGAATTTTCTCCACCCCTTCCTGAACATAGTTTTCACCAAAAGCCACCTGGCCTGCTGCTATCGCCTCTTCAATCGCGCTCGCAGGTTTTGTTTTACTCACTGCAAGCAACATCACTTCTGCTGGATCGCGGCCGCAACGTGCGGCAGCGTCTGAGATTTTGTCCCGGACCTGTGCCAGGTTATGCGCAATATCGTTCATATTCCGAGGATGAGTTATGGAGCTGGAAGAAATCGTGGCCCTTAGTGTAAAGCATAACGTCTCCGATCTACACCTGTGCAATGCGTCACCACCCCGCTGGCGGCGACAGGGAAAACTGGAACCCGCACCATTTCATACGCCGGATATCGTGCAGCTGCTTCATGAGCGGCTTAACGATAAGCAGCTCGCGCACTGGCAGGCTGACGGCCAGGTCGATTTTGCCTTAACGCTGGCCGCCGGCCCACGGCTGCGCGTCAGCGCTTTTTGTCATACGCGTGGGATATCGCTGGCGCTGCGCCTGCTGCCGGAAAGCTGTCCTCAGCTCCCCGCGCTCCGGGTTCCGGACGCGCTGACGGAACTGCTGAATGAAGAGAGCGGTTTGATTCTGGTGACCGGCGCCACCGGCAGCGGAAAGTCCACCACCCTGGCGGCGATGGTTCATCACCTCAATCAGCAGCGTGATGGCCATATTCTGACCCTCGAAGATCCGGTGGAGTTTATACACCGCAGCGAGCGCTGCCTGGTGCAGCAACGTGAAATCGGACGTGACTGTCCCTCCTTTACTTCCGCTCTGCGGGTTGCACTGCGTCAGGACCCCGATGTTATTTTGCTGGGGGAGCTGCGCGACAGCGACACCATCCGTCTGGCACTGACTGCTGCAGAGACCGGCCATCTGGTGATGGCAACGCTGCATACCCGCGGTGCGGCGCAGGCCGTTGAGCGTCTGGTTGACGTTTTCCCGGCGCAGGAGAAAGAGCAGGTCCGCAGCCAGCTGGCGGGAAGCCTATGTGCCGTCCTCGCACAGAAATTGTTACCTACTGTGTCAGGCGACAGAATTGCGCTATACGAGCTTTTGGTGAATACCCAGGCGGTGGCAAATTTGATCCGTGAGGGGAAAACTCACCAACTGCCTGGCGTGATGCAAACCGGGCAGCAGGCCGGAATGCAGACTTTTACGCAAAGTTTTCAACAGCGTGTGGCATCCGGTCTGTTATAGGCGTTGGTTTATTATTCAGTTGTCATGCCAGTGGGGTGTTATCGCAATGTTTTATTAATGTTTGCGGCTATTGCAGTTGAATATTACTCAGCGTAAATAACCAGGCCAAATGAATGACGGTAGTCAAGCCCGTAGTGCATTGTTCTCTCATATTTAAGAAAAAAGTAAGATTATCTTTTGACACTTTTCGTAGGTTCGACTTATGCTGTTTGTGGGAATAGGACTTTTCCCATGAAATATTGTTTTAATTTGTAAATTTTTTAATTTTTTGTAATTTTAAGTTTAATTAACTTAACCGCCAAGATGGTGGGTTGCTTGCTAAGGAGAGTTTTAAGTGATTAATTTATCAGGTGATTATTCTGATTCTCGTCAGGTTTTCTTTATTACCCATCCGTCAATTCAGAGTAAGGCGTTCGCCTCGTATCTGACGGATTCATTGTCGGTCATGGTGACGATTCATAATATCAATAAGCCGCTAACTCAGCGTTTGCCGAAAGATGCTGTAATATTGTTTGATATTGCCGTGTCGAATAAAAAGCTGAATGGCCTGTGGCGGGATATTATTCGCTCTTATGCTGACAGCCCGCGTTTGCTGATTATCAACAGCGCGCAGAAATATGAACTCTATGAAATGGCGCAGTGGCCGGCACTGTACGGCGTCTTCCGCCATGACGATGATGAATCGCGCTTAATTGAGGGCGTTAAGGCCGTATTAAATGGCGAACAGACGGCTGAATTGAGCGTGATGCACCCGGCGATGTATGCCGCGGATCATGCATCGATCCCTGCGGAAAGCTCGCCGCTGACCGAGCGTGAGTGCGAAATTCTGAATGAGCTACGCTGTGGCGCCACCAATATGGACATTGCCCGGGCACTGTTTATCAGCGAAAACACCGTACGTACTCATCTGTACAACGTTTTCCGCAAGCTGAGCGTGAAAAACCGTACCCAGGCCGTCAGCTGGGCAAATGAAAATTTGCGTCACTAAGATGTTCTAACGCTCAGAGGAAGCGATGGCGCCATGCGATGTGCATAAGAAGGCACCATCCGCCTGAGGGTGATTCAGAAACCCTGCTCGAAGTAGCTTTCGAGAATAATCACTGCGGAAGCCGAATCAATACTGCCTTTGTTCAGAGCGCGGAACCCGCCGTGCTCGAAAAGCCCGGCACGGGCTTCCACGGTACTGAGGCGCTCGTCGTGTAAGGTGATTTTGACCCCAAAACGGCCATGAATCTTATTGGCAAAATTGCGCGCCCGCGCGGTTAGCGGCTGCTCGGTGCCGTCCATATTCAGCGGCAGGCCGACGATAACGGCTTCTGGCTGCCACTCTTTTAGCAGCTTTTCGATCAGGTTCCAGTCCGGCTTGCCGTCCTGCGCTTTGAGGGCCGGAAGAGGGCGGGCGGTCCCGGTAATTCGCTGACCGACGGCGACACCGATGCTTTTGGTGCCGAAATCAAAACCCAGTAATGTTCCGCTCATTATGCGTGCCCCGCGACGCCAGACATCGTCACAATATCGATACCAATCAGCTTAGCCGCGTCGCGCCAGCGGTCGGCGATAGGGGTTTTAAACAAAATATTCTGATCTGCCGGGGCCGTCAGCCAGGCATTATCCAGAATCTCCTGCTCCAGCTGTCCTTTCTCCCAGGAGGAATACCCGAGAGCGACCAGCACGTTATCGGGCTGCTTATCCGTACCGAGTGTTTCCAGCACGTCACGGGAAGTGGTAATCACCGTGTTATCAGAAATGCGAATGCTGGAGGAAAAATCAGACGGGGGCGAGTGCAGAATAAAACCGCGGTCTTCCGCCAGAGGGCCACCAAGCATCACCGGCTTATCCAGGCGAATGTCCGGGTTACGTGGCTCAGCGACAATCTTCAACTTCTCCAGAATGCCGTCAATCTGCAGGTTTTCCAGCGGCTTATTGATGATAATCCCCATGGCGCCATCCTCATTATATTCGCAGATATAGACCACGGAGCGGCGGAACATAGGATCCTGAAGAGCAGGCATGGCAATCAGAAAGTGATGCTGTAAATTCATTGTCAGAGGTTCTGTTCCTGGTTCAAAAAGCAGCAGTTAGTATGCGGGTAAACCCTGGACCTGTCGATTCAACTTTATCTTTCAGGCGACAGATGCGTTGATTTCCTCGCTCGAACCGGTCACATAGAAAACTATGCTCCCGGTTTCTCGCTGCGTCATCGCCTTCCTGTCACCCGAAATCTTTCGTTGAATCTGGCGATTATCTTTCAGGCGGCAGATGCGTTGATTTCCTCGCTCGAACCGGTCACATAGTAAACTATGCTCCCGGTCTCTCGCTGCGTCATCGCCTTCCTGTCACCCGAAATCTTTCGTTGAATCTGGCTAAAGATGCGTAGATTGTTTCGCTCGGACCAGGATTCTTATGAGGGGCATTCTGCCCCTCTGTGTGGCCTGAACCCGCTTACTTGCTGAGGCGCTTTTCGATAGCGTCCATCAGCATACCGGTGATGGAGATCGGGAATGCGGCTTCGATTTCACGCACGCAGGTCGGGCTGGTCACGTTAATTTCCGTCAGGCGATCGCCGATGATATCCAGGCCGACGAAAATCAAACCTTTGGCCTTCAGCGTCGGGCCGACGCGGCGGGCAATGGCCCAGTCGCTCTCGCTTAACGGACGCGCTTCACCGCGACCGCCGGCGGCCAGGTTGCCACGGGTTTCACCACCCTGCGGGATACGCGCCAGGCAATAAGGAACCGGCTCGCCATCGACAACCAGCACGCGCTTATCGCCATCCTTGATCGCCGGCAGATAGTTCTGCGCCATGCAATAACGGCTACCCAGCTCCGTCAGCGTTTCCGCAATCACCGGCAGGTTAGGGTCGCCTTCTTTCACGCGGAAAATGGAAGTGCCGCCCATCCCGTCCAGCGGTTTAAGAATAATATCGCCGTGTTTCTCCCAGAAGGCTTTCAACTGGGCTTTATTGCGGGTGACCAGGGTTTCCGGCGTCAGGTCGGCGAACCAGGCGGTAAACAGCTTCTCGTTACAATCGCGCAGGCTCTGCGGCTTGTTGACGATCAGCGTACCTTTATCTTCGGCGCGCTCCAGAATATAGGTGGCATAAATAAACTCGGTATCGAACGGCGGATCCTTACGCATCAGAATGACGTCGAGGTCCGCCAGCGGCAGATCCTGCTCGCCGGTGAAGTCGTACCACTTATCGTAATTTTGCTCCACGCTCAGCGTACGCGTGCGTGCGCGTGCTTCACCGTTGATTAAGTACAGGTCGTTCATCTCCATATAATGGAGTTCATAGCCGCGACGCTGCGCTTCCAGCAACATGGCGAAGCTGGTGTCTTTCTTGATGTTGATGGTTGCGATGGGGTCCATCACGATGCCGAGCTTGATCATTGTTATTCTCCGTTAACGCTTCAACCTAAGTCGCCAAAACGCACCTGCAGGGCGGTGATGGCAGTGAGCGCAGTTGTCTCTGTACGCAGAACGCGCGGTCCCAACAGAATATCAGTAAACTGGTAGC
This sequence comes from Klebsiella sp. BIGb0399, assembly GCF_003752615.1. Lineage (NCBI taxonomy): Bacteria > Pseudomonadati > Pseudomonadota > Gammaproteobacteria > Enterobacterales > Enterobacteriaceae > Klebsiella > Klebsiella sp. BIGb0399. The sequence goes on from NZ_RKHT01000007.1 coordinate 290,585, forward strand.
GAGCGGTCATCGCGATCTCTTCCGCCGACAGACCGCCTTCCGGCCCAATCAGCAAACGAACGCGCTCGACCGGCAGCGGCAGCGTGTTAATACTGGCGCTGGCACGTGGGTGCAGGTTGAGCTTCAGGCTATCATCCTGCTCGGCACACCAGGCTTCCAGCTGCATCGCCGGGCGAATCTCCGGCACCACGTTGCGGCCGCTCTGCTCGCAGGCGGCAATGGCAATTTTCTGCCACTGTTGGATCTTTTTCTGCAAACGTTCGGCATCCAGTTTAACGCCGCAGCGCTCGGAAAACAGTGGCGTTATGAGGCTTACACCGAGTTCAATCGACTTTTGAATGGTGAATTCCATCTTTTCGCCGCGCGACATCACCTGGCCGAGGTGGATGTGCAGCGGTGACTCGCGGTCGTCGGTCTCAGCGCTGAGCACCTCAACCAACACGTTTTTTTTGCCCGCTTCGGCAATCACCGCGTTGAACACCTGATTACTGCCGTCGAAAAGCTGAATTTCCTGGCCTTTACCCATACGTAATACGCGGCCAACGTGGTTAGCGGCATCTTCTGAAAGGGCGAGCTGGCTACCTACCGTAATCGGTTCCGGGTGGTGGATGCGAGGGATGCGCATGCTTGATATTCCGTTCTACGCGCAGGTTCACCGTTGCCGGAAGGCCGGGGGATGAACCTGCAAATTAACAATTGTCGCTAGTGTAGGTTAGCTCTTTTGCGCCTGGCAAGCTTGCTGGACATATGGATTGTGGTTGCCCTGGACTTTGGCGATACGTTCGTCGCGCTCGCACTCCCAGGAGCTCACCGGATACATCTTATCCCAGGCGGTAAACAGCTGGGTTTGCTGACGCGAGAGGGTCAGCTGATAGGTATCACGCATATAGAAGTAGGTACGGGCGATCGCACCGCGAGCGCGGGCAGGCGGCTCGGCGACTTTGTCTTTAAAATCGACTTTCATGGCGCACTGGCCGTACTGGCCTTCGCCGCCGTTCCACTGACCGTACATAAAGTTTGCGCGATCGCCGTTCACCTCACCGACCGCCGGCTGCAGGTTGTGCATATCGCTTTCTATTTTGCGATACACCGGGTCTTTGGCGCAGTTTTTACGTCCGCCATCCTGCCAGCACTGGCGCTGATGGCCAAACTGCCACGCGGGTACCACGTGCTCCCACTCAACCCGGCTGGCGCGGTTTTCATTTTTACGCACTTTATAGCCGCAAGATTCCAGATCGATAACGCCTTTTTTCCCCTGCCAGTTAATTTTACAGCCGCAGTAAAAATCACCGGGCGCGTCGGCATTCACTTTCACACCGGCGGATTTGGCCTGGGAAAAACTGTTGATTCCTTCGGCCGCAACCTGGCCACTGAACGCTGCGGTCAATAACGCCGCGGCAATAACATCAATACGGGACATCGTAAACTCCGTGTCAAAACGAGCCCGCAACGTAGCGAATGCGATTGTCAGATGCAATCAGCTAGATCAGAAAATTTCCAGTTATTGCCGTCACATAGCAAAGTCCCGACGAGTGGTTGATGCCACCCTCCCGCCTGACGGGTTTGCCAGTGTTACTCAGAAGGGGTCTGTTTGTCGGCGACCAGCAGATCGCCGCAGCGCACGCAGCGGTAGGTTGCTTCGCCCCGCACCACACGGTTGTGGCGGCGCACGGTGAGCTGATGTTGCTGGCACTGACAGCGATAGGGGAAGGTGTTCTGGCGAACCGAGTCGAGTTCGAATCGGTGGGTGCGTTTGGCTTCGACGCCGAGCACGCTTTCCATCATCCATTTCCACTCTTTCCCGTGCGGCGCCACGCGACCGAAGTGTTTCCACGTCAGTAAATGCGCCAGCTCATGAGGCACCACCTCGTCGATAAAGTCCTGCTGGTTTTCCAGTAGTAGCACCGGGTTGAGACGAATTTCATTTTTTTCCAGCCAGGCGGTGCCGGCGGAGGTACCACGCTGCTGATAGACCAGGGTTGGTTCCGGGTACTGGCGGCCCAGTTTGAGGTTCGCCTGGGCAAGTTTTTCCCGCAGGCTGCGCATGACGGCCTGTTGAATAGCGATGGGGATGCGGGGTGTTTTCATAGCGCCAGAGGATAGTGCGCTGCGACGGGGAGAGCAAGGGAAAGACGCTTCCTCCCGCCAAGGGAGGAAGCGTAGAAGGTTAGTTGCGAGCGCCGATTTCGCGCAGCTTACGGCCACTCATCAGGTTACGCTCGATGTGCTCCAGCGAAACGCTTTTGGTTTCCGGGATAAGCCACAGTGTTACGAAAATAAACAACACGTTCAGACCACCGTAAACCCAGAAGGTGTTCGCGCTGCCCAGCGAGTTAAGCATGGTCAGGAAGGTCGCCCCGACGATCATGTTGGCAATCCAGTTGGTCGCCGTTGAGCAGGTGATACCGAAATCGCGGCCTTTAAGCGGCTGAATTTCAGAGCACAGAACCCAGATCAGCGGACCGGCGCTCATGGCGAAGCCAACGATAAACATCAGCAGCATCAACACGGAGAAGTACTGTGCAGCCGCAGAGTGGATCCCGATGTGCATCATTGAGCCCAGCACGCCCATACCGACGGCCATCACGATAAAGCCGAGGATCAGCGTTGGCTTACGGCCCCAGCGGTCAACCAGTCCGATGGCGATAAAGGTCGCCAGCACGTTGGTCAGACCGACGATCACGGTCCCCCACATCTGCTCGGTGGTGTTCGCATAGCCTGCCAGTTCAAAAATTTTCGGCGCGTAGTACATGATGACGTTCATACCGGTGAACTGTTGCATCACCTGCAGCAGAACACCAAGGAACACCGCGCGACGGAAGTTACTGTTTTCTTTAAATAACGCCCAGCCAGACTGTTTGATCTTCAGGCTTTCACGGATTTCATCCAGCTCGCGTTTGGCTTCGGCGCTGGTATCACGCAGACGCAGCAGTACGCGTTCGGCATCCACGAAGCGGCGTTTGGCGGCAAACCAGCGCGGGCTGTCCGGCAGGAAAATCACGCCGACCAGCAGCAGGATCGCCGGGATGATAATGACGCCCAGCATCCAGCGCCATGCGCCGGTGTAGCTGAAGGCGGTATCCGACAGATAGGCGCCGAGGATCCCGATGGTGATCATCAGCTGATACATCGAAATCATGCTGCCGCGGATTTTTTCCGGGGCGATTTCAGACAGGTACAGCGGTGCGGTATACGAGGCGACACCAACGGCCAGGCCAAGCAGAACGCGGGAGATAAGCAGGACTTCCACGTTCGGCGCAGCTGCTGAGAACAGCGAGCCGGCAACGAACAGGATAGCGCCGATCATCAGGCTCTTTTTACGACCAAGGCGGAAGGAGAGCCAGCCGCTGCCCACGGCACCGACGGCGGCACCGAACATCATGGAACTCACCACCCATTCCTGAGTGTGAGCGCTTATCTGGAACTCGTTGGCAATAAAAGGTAAGGCACCTGCAATGACGCCGATATCAAGGCCGAAAAGCAGACCAGCCAGCGCGGCGAGGAAACAGACAAAGAACGTCATCGTTTTGTTCGAGCGCCCTTGTTTTTTGTTGTCAGGCATAACGCCCTCCAGTTGAGTTATTGATTCTGTCGATGGTTAGAGTAGGGGAGTCGATGACAAAAAAACGTGATAGCAATCACGACTGTGTAAACGGTTACACAATGGTAAAGAAATGTAATCTGTTAAATGTTATTAAATTCAAATAGATAAATGATTATAAAGCTAGCGTAAAAAAGCGGTAATCAGACAATGCTGAAACATTATGCAACATAGTGAAAAGTTGTTTCACTAACCGATGTTAATGGGTAATGAACGGCGGTTATGCTCATGTAATCGCTTTCATTTAGTGGACGAAGGGTAAATAGCGCAGCGGCAGAAAACGGCACAGGGGGCTGAAAGGCAGGGAAAGGGCGCAATAAAAAGGCCAGCGCTAGGCTGGCCTGTTCAGCAGAAAAGCAGCGGGATTATTTTAGACCGGCAGCTTCACGCAGCAGTGCGGCTTTGTCGGTTTTTTCCCATGGGAAATGTTCGCGACCAAAGTGACCGTATGCAGCGGTTTCTTTGTAGATCGGGTGCAGCAGGTCCAGCATCTGGATCAGGCCGTATGGACGCAGGTCGAAGAATTCACGCACCAGCAGCGTCAGCTGCTCAGAGGCGATTTTCTCGGTACCGAAGGTCTCTACCATGATGGACGTTGGTTCAGCCACGCCGATGGCGTAGGAAACCTGAATCTCACAACGGTCAGCCAGGCCAGCAGCAACGATGTTTTTCGCCACATAACGGGCTGCGTACGCCGCAGAACGGTCAACTTTAGATGGATCTTTACCGGAGAACGCGCCGCCGCCGTGACGAGCCATGCCGCCGTAGGTATCCACGATAATTTTACGACCGGTCAGGCCGCAGTCGCCCATTGGGCCGCCGATAACAAAGCGTCCGGTTGGGTTGATGAAGAATTTGGTGGCGCTGTTCAGCCATTCGGTCGGCAGAACCGGCTTGATGATCTCTTCCATCACCGCTTCCTGCAGCGATTTCTGATCGATATCTTCGGCGTGCTGAGTCGACAGAACTACCGCGTCGATACCGACGATTTTGCCGTCATCGTACTGGAAGGTCACCTGGCTTTTCGCATCCGGACGCAGCCACGGCAGGGTGCCGTTTTTACGCACTTCAGCCTGACGCTGCACCAGACGGTGAGCATAGGTGATCGGCGCTGGCATCAGCACGTCGGTTTCGTTAGTCGCATAGCCAAACATCAGGCCCTGGTCACCGGCGCCTTGTTCCAGCGGATCGGCACGGTCAACGCCCTGGTTGATGTCCGGAGACTGTTTGCCGATGGCGCTCAGTACGGCACAGGAATTGGCATCAAAGCCCATATCGGAATGCACATAGCCAATTTCACGAACCGTATTACGGGTGATCTCTTCGATATCAACCCATGCGCTGGTGGTGATTTCACCGCCAACCAGCACCATGCCAGTTTTGACATAAGTTTCACATGCGACGCGCGCTTTCGGATCCTGCTCGAGGATCGCATCTAACACTGCATCGGAGATTTGGTCAGCAATTTTGTCTGGATGCCCTTCTGATACGGACTCGGACGTAAATAGGTGTTTTGCCATGTTTTATTTTACCTGTGGAGTATTCGTGTAGCTCATACTGTTGTGTGGATTAGCTTCGGTGGATGATTCTACCAAAGCTTGCAGGTAGTGACACGAGCAGTCTGAGTGTTAATCAGTATAGACGGATTAACTTCTGGATGGCTATTTTAGGTCAGAACTTAATCCCATTTCCAGCCTTTTTTGATGTGCCTCGCATTTGTGAAAAAAGGCAGGTGGCAATTTTTCCTGCCAATCATCGGCATGCGCATATTTTTATTTTGCTTTTTACCCTGCTTCTCGGTATAAAACGCCGCGCGCGGCTCATTAAAAAAGCGCACGAAAAGCATCTCGTGACGCCACTTCCAGCCGGGTTAAGCAGTCTGTATATACAGAACTCTGCGACGACGTGTTTTGACGTTGTTGTGGTATGTCTAGCTTTGGCTTGTCGCTGGCCCGTATCGGGGCAGTGTGGAGGTGATACCAGATAATGAACCCACGTTTTTCACTTGATTCGTCGCGTCGTTCTGTCGCGCGTCAATTACCCGCAATCAGCATCTCTCTCATGCAAACCAGCCGATGTTCTTCCCGTCTCGGCGCTTCTCAGGATTCCAGGGCCGGCAGGCTATCTGAAAACTGAACAAGGGCTCTCTTGCTATCGCTATCGCAAGGGTTTTCTCGTGGTTTCTCCGGACTGTCATATAAGGTTCGGGTATGTGTTTTACTATGATATGAATAAGAAACCGGTCGCGCAGTCGCAAAGCCAGCACTATCTGCTGGGGTTTAGGACTGTTCATGGGTTGTTATCGCGTCTTTGGACTGCGATAGTAGTTGACTGTTTTATACCCGTTGTCGGTCGTGCTGTCGGGCAGCCTGCCTGCACCACAACGCCGCGAGGGTATACACTTTTTAGAGAATTCGAGGTTCGCGATGTCTGACGACATGTCTTTAGTTTCGCCTTCGTCAGCAGGCGAACACGGTGTACTACGTTCCATGCAGGAGGTTGCGATGAGCTCCCAGGAAGCCAGCAAAATGCTACGTACTTACAATATTGCCTGGTGGGGTAATAACTACTACGACGTTAACGAACTGGGCCATATCAGCGTTTGCCCGGATCCTGACGTCCCGGAAGCCCGCGTCGACCTTGCTGAATTAGTCAAAGCACGCGAAGCGCAGGGGCAGCGCCTGCCGGCACTGTTCTGCTTCCCACAGATTTTGCAGCACCGCCTGCGTTCGATTAACGCCGCCTTTAAGCGCGCGCGTGAATCCTATGGCTATAACGGCGACTACTTCCTGGTTTACCCGATCAAGGTTAACCAGCATCGTCGCGTTATTGAGTCGCTGATCCACTCCGGCGAGCCGCTGGGACTGGAAGCCGGTTCCAAAGCGGAGCTGATGGCGGTTCTGGCCCATGCGGGGATGACCCGTAGCGTGATCGTCTGTAACGGTTATAAAGACCGTGAATACATCCGCCTGGCGCTGGTGGGTGAAAAGATGGGCCACAAGGTCTATCTGGTCATCGAAAAAATGTCGGAAATCGCGATCGTGCTGGAAGAAGCCGCGCGCCTGAACGTCGTTCCGCGCCTGGGTGTGCGTGCACGTCTGGCGTCGCAGGGTTCCGGTAAATGGCAGTCTTCCGGCGGTGAAAAATCGAAGTTCGGCCTGGCAGCCACCCAGGTATTGCAGCTGGTTGAGATTCTGCGTGCCGCGGGGCATCTGGAAAGCCTGCAGCTGCTGCACTTCCACCTCGGCTCGCAGATGGCCAACATTCGCGATATCGCCACCGGCGTGCGCGAGTCGGCCCGCTTCTACGTCGAGCTGCATAAGCTGGGCGTGAATATTCAGTGCTTTGACGTCGGCGGCGGTCTCGGCGTTGACTACGAAGGGACCCGTTCGCAGTCCGACTGCTCGGTGAACTACGGCCTGAACGAATATGCCAACAACATTATCTGGGCGATTGGCGATGCCTGCGAAGAGAACGGTCTGCCGCACCCGACGGTGATTACCGAGTCCGGGCGTGCGGTGACGGCGCACCACACCGTGCTGGTTTCCAACATCATCGGCGTTGAGCGCAACGAATACACCGAAGCGACCCCGCCGGCGCAGGACGCGGCGCGTCCGCTGCAGAGCATGTGGGAAACCTGGCAGGAGATGCACGAGACCGGCAACCGCCGCTCGCTGCGCGAATGGCTGCACGACAGCCAGATGGATCTGCACGATATCCACATCGGCTACTCGTCCGGCACCTTTAACCTGCAGGAACGCGCCTGGGCAGAGCAGCTGTATCTGAACATGTGCCATGAAGTTCAGAAGCAGCTCGACCCGAGCAACCGCGCGCATCGTCCGATTATCGACGAGCTGCAGGAACGTATGGCGGATAAAATTTACGTCAACTTCTCGCTGTTCCAGTCGATGCCGGATGCCTGGGGTATCGATCAGCTGTTCCCGGTGATGCCGCTGGAAGGGCTGAACATGGTGCCTGAGCGCCGTGCGGTGCTGCTGGATATCACCTGCGACTCCGATGGCGCCATTGACCACTATGTGGATGGCGACGGCATTGCCACCACCATGCCGATGCCGGAGTACGACCCTGAGAACCCGCCGATGCTGGGCTTCTTTATGGTCGGTGCGTATCAGGAAATCCTCGGCAACATGCACAACCTGTTCGGTGATACCGAAGCGGTCGACGTGTTTGTGTTCCCTGACGGCAGCGTCGAAGTGGAGCTGTCCGACGAAGGGGATACCGTAGCGGATATGCTGCAATATGTGCAGCTGGATCCCAACACCCTGCTGACCCAGTTCCGCGACCAGGTGAAAAACTCCGGTCTGGACGAGGCGCTACAGGTGCAGTTCCTCGAAGAGTTCGAAGCCGGTCTTTACGGGTACACCTACCTGGAAGACGAATAATGTTTTACGGGCCCTCTCTGCAGTCGGGGGAGGGCACCCGGTCACACAACTGTGATGCCGACTTGAACCCGTACGCATTAACGGCGATAATTCGCACTAACAAGCAGTCCCCTATTCAAACCCTTCCTCGTCGGGCCTAACGACGCGGAGGGGTTTTTTTATATCTGTATAAACATACATCGACGGTAAAAAGAGGTCATTCTCATGAGCACCTTAGGTCATCAATACGATAACTCCCTGGTATCTAACGCGTTTGGTTTTCTGCGTCTGCCGCTGAACTTCCAGCCGTACGACAGCAACGCCGACTGGGTGATCACCGGCGTTCCTTTTGATGCGGCAACCTCCGGTCGTGCGGGCGGACGTCACGGTCCTGCGGCGATCCGTCAGGTGTCTACCAACCTCGCCTGGGAAGGCAGCCGCTTCCCGTGGAACTTCGATATGCGCGAACGTCTGAACGTGGTTGACTGCGGCGATCTGGTTTATGCCTTCGGCGATGCGCGCGACATGAGCGAACGTTTGCAGGCCCACGCTGAAAAACTGCTGGCAGCCGGTAAACGGATGCTCTCTTTCGGCGGCGACCACTTTGTCACCCTGCCGCTGCTGCGCGCTCACGCGAAACACTTCGGCAAGATGGCGCTGGTGCACTTTGATGCGCACACCGACACCTACGCTAACGGCTGCGAATTCGACCATGGCACCATGTTCTTCACCGCGCCGAAAGAAGGCCTGATCGACCCGAACCACTCGGTGCAGATCGGTATTCGTACCGAGTTCGACAAAGATAACGGTTTTACCGTGCTCGACGCTTGCCAGGTCAACGATCGTTCCGTTGACGACATCATCGCCCAGGTGAAACAGATCGTTGGCGACATGCCGGTGTATCTGACGTTTGATATCGATGCGCTGGATCCGGCGTTTGCTCCGGGAACCGGTACGCCGGTGATTGGCGGGCTGACCTCCGACCGCGCGATCAAACTGGTGCGCGGCCTGAAGGATCTGAATATCGTCGGGATGGACGTGGTGGAAGTTGCGCCGTCTTACGATCAGTCCGAGATCACTGCTCTGGCCGCGGCGACGCTGGCGCTGGAGATGCTGTACATTCAGGCGGCGAAAAAAGGCGAATAAGCCTCAGACCCGCACGGCTGCTGCGCGACGCATGCGCAGCAGCAACACGCCTCCGGCAAGCAGCGTTATCACCTGCGAAGCCACCAGCACCGAAAACCCTGAGCTTACCGATCCCACCGACTTCATCACCATCCCCATCAGCAGCGGAATAAACGCCGCGCAGAGATTACCAATCCCATTAATAATACCGTAGGCACTGCCCACCGCCTGTGGCGATGCATGATGCTGAACCACCGCAGGGATCGCCGCGCCCTGCAGCCCCCAGAAGATATTGGCCGACAGCATAAACAGCGCCAGCATGGCCGGCTGCTGGCTGAGCATCAGCGCCAGCACCGAACCGGCGGTGAGAAAGCCGCCAGCCACAAACAGCAGCGGCGCCTGTTCCGGGCGCATTTTATCGAGCAGTACGCCGCCGAGAAATTTCGACCCGAGGCTGAGCAAAAAAGGGATCGCGGCCAGAAACCCGGTGGCCTGCAGGGAAAAGTGGTGCTCATCGCGCAGCCAGGCCGGCAGCCAGGCGCTGCTGCCCCACAGGTAGCTGAGGGTGGCAATTTCAACCAGCAGGATCCAGCCGAGCAGCGGTGTACGCCACGCCAGCAGAAACGTCTGGCGAAAGCCGGGGCTGACGGCGTTCGCCCTGGCGGTCGGGGCAGGTAAAAAGCGCCACACCACGCCGCCACCGAGCAGCAGGTTCAGTAGCGCCAGGCTGTAAAACGATCCCATCCACCCCTGGTGTTCCACCAGAAAGGTAATCAGCGGAAAGCCCAGCGCCAGTCCCAAAGAGACGCCCAGAGCGGTGACGGCATTCGGCTTGCCGATGGCCTCGGCGGCGAAGTTGTCGCTGATAAAGCGCGTTTTGAGTGAAAACAGCGGGCCTTCCGCTATTCCGAGGATCAGCCGGGCGATCAGCATCCCCATCAGCGAACCCAGCAGCGGCGAGATGGCGCAAATCAGCGCCCACAGGGCGATGCTGCCTAATAACCCCTGGCGGTAATTAAGTTTACTTTCTATAACTGGCGTTAATAACAATGCCGAAAATCCGTAACCCAGAAGAAAGCAGGTCATCAGCATTCCCTGTAACATTCTGTTATCATTTAACTGAAAGTGAGCGGCGAAATCGGGGTTAAGAATCATCACCGAGATATTTACCCGGTCCACGTAAGAAATGATTATTAGCACCAGAAGTGCGATTGTTCCCTGCCATCTTGCGGTCATTTTTATTTTTCTCTCTTGATCAACGATAACGCGATCTGGTTATTTTTAAATCTCAGTGATAGTTGCCATGTGAAAATGGTTCATAGGTGAAACTCATTGTTTTAATTGGTTAAATTTACATGTTGTTTCACCGGTGAAACTTTATCATTCGTCCATCTTATTATTTTTAATAGCCAGCTTGAAAAGAAGTCAATCGCCATTTACGAAAATATCATCAACCGATTAAATTATTTCTACCCGCCGCTTTAAATATCACAATTTCATATTGCAGCGATTTTTCGTGATCAATTGCACACTTAGCTCATTAAAGCGCGTTTGATTAACAAATCTTTCACATTTCCGCTTGACGAAATGTTGAACGCTTTTATATTGACCGTATTAAATAAGAAACAGAGTTTCATATATGAAACAAAAGCCTGGAGGATCGTGATGAGCTGGATAGGCGTATGTGACGCAGAGCAAGTACAGGAAGATTTCCCTTTTAGCGGCAACATCGACGGTAAAGAGATCGGTATTTATCTGATTGAGGGTGAGTACTACGCGCTGGAGGACGTCTGTCCCCATGCCTATGCGCTGTTAAGCCAGGGTTTTGTCGAAGATGGCAAGGTTGAATGCCCGCTGCATGAGGCGGTGTTCGACGTCAAAACCGGCCAGTGTCTGCATGGTCCGGGCGGCCGTAACCTCAATCGTTACCCGGTGCGGGTATTCGACAATCAGATCCAGATTACGTTTATCGAGGAGAGTGTGGCATGAGCGAAACCCTGAACTTCAACCCGGCGCTGCCGGAAAGCCGCCAGTTTACGCCGCCCGCAGAAGGCGGGAACGGCAATATTCATAAGCCGGGCGACTATCACAACCTTATCTGGCAAACCCGTAGCCGCGTCCCGGAAAACTGGGAGCTGCAGCTTATCGCCACCCTCGAAACGCTGTTCGAGCAGGGCGCGGAAAGCCTGAGCCAGCTGGTCAATGGGCTGAACGCCCTGAAAATGCACGACCAGCAGGGTGAACCCTGGAGCGAAGCCAGCTTCCAGGCCTTTTTACAGGTCAACGGATACTGAGGAAACAGCGATGACAACAACGGTACAGAACTATCTCGATAAAGGGTTACGCGGCCTGTGGTATCCGGTGCTGGCGAGCTGGGAAGTGCAATCCGCCCCGGTGGGGATTACCCGCCTTGGCGAACAAATTGTGGTGTGGCGTAACAAAGACGGTCAGCTGCAGGCGCTGGAAGACCGCTGCCCGCATCGCGGCGCCCGCCTGTCGATGGGCTGGAACCTCGGCGATCGGATTGCCTGCTGGTATCACGGGGTGGAAGTGGCCGGCAACGGCGAAGTGAAAGATGTGCCGGCAGTCGATAAATGCCCGCTGGTGGGTCAGCAGTGCGTACGCAGCTACAACGTCCAGGAAGCGCACGGGGCGATTTTCCTGTGGTTTGGCGCCACCGCCGACCAGCAGCCCGAAGAACTGACCTTCCCGCAGGAGCTGGCCGATAGCGATAAGTACAGCAACTTCCTCTGCACCGCGGCCTGGAAATGTAATTACCAGTACGCACTGGAAAACGTGATGGACCCGATGCACGGCACCTATCTGCACTCCTCATCGCACTCGATGGCGGAAGGTGAGCGTAAAGCCGAAATGGTCCTCCAGCCGACGCAAACCGGTTTTATCTTTGAGAAGAAAGGCCAAAGCGGCGTCAACTTTGACTGGGTCGAGCTGGGCAACAGCGGCGCCTACTGGATGCGTTTATCGATCCCTTACAAAAAGCGTTTTGGGCCGGGCGGTCACTTCTGGATCGTCGGCATGGTGGTGCCGGAAGACAACGACAACTGCCGGGTCTTTTTCTGGCGTATTCGCGGCGTGCAGGGCTGGCAGCGCGATCTGTGGCGCTTTATGTACCGCAACCGCCTGGAAAAACTGCACTGGGAAGTACTGGAGCAGGATCGCGTGGTGCTGGAGAGCCTGGCGCCGAACGCCCGCGATCACGAATATCTCTATCAACATGACGTCGGCCTTTCCCGCCTGCGCCGGATGATGCAAAAAGCGGCGAAAGAGCAGCTGGCCGCCCGCGAAGCGCCGCAGGGAGCCGCCTGATGAACGGGCTGTTAACCGGCAAGCGCATTGTGATTACCGGTGCGGCGCGCGGGCTGGGTTTCCATTTTGCCCAGGCCTGTGCCGAACAGGGCGCTGAGGTCGTGATGTGCGACATCCTGCAAGGTGAGCTGGCGGAAAGCGCCCATCGTCTGCGCGAGCAGGGCTACCGTATCGAATCGCAGATCATCGATCTGGCGGATGCTCAGGCGATTACGCAGGCATTTCAGGCGATCGGCGAGCGGGGAAAGATCGACGGTCTGGTGAATAACGCGGCGATGGCTACCGGCGTCGGCGGCAAAGATATGATCGACTACGATCCCGATCTGTGGGATCGGGTGATGTCGGTGAACGTCAAAGGCACCTGGCTGGTGACTCGGGCGGCGGTGCCGCTGCTGCGGGAAGGCGCCGGGATTGTCAATGTCGCCTCCGACACCGCGCTCTGGGGCGCGCCGCGGTTGATGGCCTACGTTGCCAGCAAAGGCGCGGTGATTGCCATGACCCGTTCCATGGCCCGTGAGCTGGGCGAAAAGCGCATTCGTATCAACGCGATCGCCCCAGGGCTGACCCGAGTTGAAGCCACGGAATATGTCCCGGCAGAACGCCATCAGCTCTATGAAAACGGGCGCGCCCTGAGCGGCGCCCAGCAGCCGGAAGACGTCACCGGCAGCGTGGTGTGGTTGTTGAGCGACCTGTCGCGGTTTGTCACCGGGCAGCTGATCCCGGTCAACGGCGGATTTGTTTTTAACTAATGAGGCGAAGCGGTATGGCAAACGATCAGGAAGTGAAATACCTGGTGCCGGGACTGGAGCGGGGATTACAGCTGCTGCTGGCATTTGGCGAACAACATCGCGATCTGACCTTTGCCGAGCTGCATCGGCTGGTGGATATGCCGAAAGCGACCGCTTATCGCGTGGTGCAGACGCTGGAGTATATGGGGTTTCTGGAACGCAACCCGCGCACCAATACCTTCTCGCTCGGGATGAACGTTCTGCGCCTTGGCTTTGAATATATCGCTTCATTGGATGTGGCGCAGGTCGGCCAGCCGGTGATTGAACAGCTGCGTGATACCAGTCAATGCAGCAGCCACCTGGCGATCCGCGACGGACGGGACATCATTTATATCGCCCGCGTCAGCGCCGCCGGTTCCCGCATCAACCAGGTGAGCATCGGCACCCGTCTGCCGGTTCACTGCACCTCGCTTGGCCGTATGCTGCTGACCGATATCTCACGCGGTGACTTCGAACAGCTGTTTCCTGACGAGCGGCTGCCGGGCAACGCGCCGGGGCAAATTCACGACCGCGAAGCGCTGTGGCAGATGGTCCAGCAGGACAAAGCGCGCGGCTACGTGATTGGCGAATCCTTCTACCGTCACGGTATCTCCTCCATCGTCTACCCGGTCTACGATCGCAGCGGGCGGGTGGCGGCAGTGGTCAGTATCCTGGTGCCGTCGGATGAGATCCCGCAAAGCGATCGCGAACGGCTGCAAAACGACGTCAGCATGGCGGCGGACAAAATTTCTGGCTTCTTAGGGCACTTGTCACAGGCCAGCTAAATCAACGAGTTAACGGCAGGCGCTTGAGTGCGTCGGGCATGTTTTACGCCCAAATCAGGGCGACTGAACGGTAAAGAGGCAACGAACGATGAGTGTAACCGGAATTGAAAAGCTGGAATTTGGCGTTGATGACCTGACCCACAGCGCCAAATTTATGCGTGATTTTGGCCTGAAGGGCGATGCCAGCGGCCAACGTTTTACCACCCTGAGCGGCGCGCGGGTAGAACTCAACCCGATCGATAGCCCGGACCTGCCTGCGGCTTTTGAAGCAGGCAACACCTTGCGCCGGATGACCTGGGCGGTGGCGGATCGGGCGGCGCTGGATGCGTTGCGACCAAAGCTGGCGCAGCAGCCGGCGTTTCGTGAGGTTGACGGCGCCCTCGAGTGCCAGGATCCGAACGGCATGACGCTGCGCGTGCAGGTCACGCAACAAACCGCGGTGGATCTCAACGTCGAGGCGATCAACCAGTGGGGCGATATCCGCCGCATTGACACTCCCAGCCCGGTCTACGATCGCGCACAGCCGATCAACGTCGGGCATGTGGTGTTCTTTGTTGAAGAGCTGGCGGCGGTCGAAAGCTTCTATCGTGATGTGCTGGGATTCCAGGTATCGGACCGCTACATCAACCGCGCGGTGTTCCTGCGCTGCGGCGTGCGCGGCGGCCATCACAACCTCTTTTTGTTACAGCTTCCCAACCGCAAGCGTGGCCTGAACCACGTGGCCTTTACCGTGCGCGATATTCACGAAGTGATCGGCGGCGGCATTGCGATGAACAAAAACGCGTGGAGCACCTTTATCGGTCCAGGCCGCCACCCGGTTTCTTCCGCCTATTTCTGGTACGTCAACAGCCCGACCGGCGGGGCGTTTGAGTATTACACCAACGATGATTTCCTGACCGAGAAGTGGCAGCCGCGCGAGCTTGAACACTCGCTGGTCTCCTTTACCGAATGGGCGGTTGAAGGGGGAATCGACCACGACACCCGCCGCCAGCAGAAAAAGCCGGAGGCGGTATGACCGCGCGGATCGTGATTATCGGCGGCGGCCAGGCGGGTGGCTGGGCGGCAAAAACCCTGCGCGATGAAGGCTTTGACGGCGAGATTTGCGTGGTGGCCGAAGAGGCGTGGGATTTCTACGAGCGCCCGCCGCTGTCAAAAGCGGCGTTGCTGGAGGCCGACGCGCCGCTGCCGCGCCTGTTCAGTGAAGAGGCGCAGCAGGCGCTGAATCTCAGCTGGTACCGCCCGCTACGCGCCGACGCCATCGACCGCGAAGGCAAGACGGTGCGCCTGAGCAACGGAGAATCGCTGGGCTACGACACGCTGCTGATCGCCACCGGCGGCCGGGCGCGTCTGCCAGGTGACGCCTGGGCGCAGCATCCGCAGGTGTACACCTTGCGCCACTGGCAGGATGCCCAGCGCCTGAAGCAACGGCTGGCCAGCACCTCGCGGCTGGCGATTGTCGGCGGCGGCTGGATAGGGCTGGAGATTGCCGCATCGGCACGGAAAAGCGGCGTGGCGGTGACCCTGTTTGAACAGCAACCGTTGCTGTGTATGCGCTCGGTAAGCGCGGATGTTTCGCAAGAGCTTGAGCGTCTTCATCGCGAGCAGGGCGTTGATATTCGACGCGGCTGCGGGGCGCTGGAGCTGGAAGATGACCATGGTCAGCCGGTGATCCACTGCGACGGACAACGCGAAACCTTTGATGCGGTGGTGGTGGGGATCGGCGTGGATCTTAACCTCGAGCTGGCGCAGGAAGCGGGGTTGACGGTGGATCGCGGGATCGTGGTCAACGCGCAGGGGCAAACGTCCGATCCGGCGATCTTCGCCGCCGGCGACGTCGCCCGGCACCACCAGTACGGCGTGTGCATTCAGTCGTGGGCCTTCGCGCAGAATCAGGCGGTGGCGACCGCCAAAGCAATGCTCGATCCGCAGGCGGCCGGTTACGACGAGGCGCCGTGGCTGTGGTCGGATCAATATGCCTGCAATATCCAGATCCTCGGCATCCCGCAGCCCGGCTGCCGGACGGTGGTACGCCGGGAACCGCGAGGACCGCTGTTCTTCTCGCTCGATGCCCACGGTCGCCTGACTCAGCTGGTGGCGTTTAACGACGCGCGCACCGTCAAGCTGGCGAAACGCTGGATGGCTGCAGGGCGGGATCTGTCCGCCGTACCGCTCGATGACCTGACCTTTTCGCTGATGTCGCTGCGATAAGACACGCGCACCCTTAAGGGGGAGAGATGACCACATTAGAGACAAACGCCGCGCCGGTTGAGGCAAGCGGTGAGAGCGTCTGCACGCCTGAAAAAGCGGTTCGCTGGGCAATTCCGCTGTCGCTGCTGGCCTGCGTGCTGCTGGCGTTCTTCGACAAAATCAGCATCGCCGCGCTGTTTTCCGATAGCCATTTCCAACAGGCGATGGGGATGGAGTTTGACACCACGCGGCTCGGCATTCTGATGAGCGCCTTTTTGTTGAGCTACGGCTTCTCCTCGGTGCTGCTCAGCGGTCTGGGCGACCGTATTGCGCCGCTGCGTCTGCTGACCGGCATGATGGTGGTGTGGTGCATCTTAATGGTGATGATGGGCTTTACCCATAACTATACCGCTATGGTCACGTTGCGCATCCTGCTGGGGATTGCGGAAGGGCCGTTGTTCCCGCTGGCGTTCGCCGTTGTCCGCCACACTTTCCCGCAGCGGCTACAGGCGAGGGCCACCATGCTGTGGCTGCTCGGCACGCCGATCGGGGCGGCAATTGGTTTCCCGCTCTCCATTTGGCTGCTGAACACCTTCGGCTGGCAGAGCACCTTCTTTGTGATGGCGATGCTGACGCTGCCGGTGCTGATCTTTGTGCGTATTGGTCTGCGTGGGATCCAGCTGGAGAGCAAAACGACCACGGAGAAAGTGTCGCAGGAAGCCCGGCGCGCCGCCCGCCGCGAGCTGTTCGTCAGCCCGCACTTCTGGATGATCTGCGTCTTTAACATCGCCTTCCTGGCCTATCTGTGGGGCATTAACGGCTGGCTGCCGGGCTATCTGGTTAAAGGTAAAGGCATTCATCTGGAGCATGCCGGCTGGCTGTCGTCGATGCCGTTTATTGCCATGTTGCTGGGCGAAGTGATCGGCGCCTGGCTCTCCGACCGCCTCGATAAACGCGCTGCCGCCTGCTTTATTTCGCTGGCCGGGGCGGCGGTTGGTCTGGCGGCGGTGATGCATCTCCACACCCCGCTGACGGTAATTGCGGCCATGAGTTTTAGCACCTTTATGTGGGGCACCGGTGCACCCAACATCTTCGCCCTGCTGGCTAAGGCGACCCATCCACGGGTCAGCGCCACCGCCGGGGGCATTTTCAACGGGCTGGGAAACTTTGCTGGTGCCTTGTCGCCGGCGGTGATGGGGGCGCTCATCGCCTTCACGCACAGTATGGATTCCGGAATGATTTTTCTGGCGGTGATGGCGGCGGTGGGCTGCGTCCTGTTACTGCCGCTGCTGAGACGTTACTGAGGATAAAACGATGACTGATTCAACCGTAACTGCAAAACAGGGTATCAAACCTGAACATCTGACGATGGAAGAGTGGGTGGAGTCGCGTATCGCGCGCTTTGAAGGGCGGAAATACGACTGGAACGCGTTGAAATTCCAGGCCGATTTTGACCCGAAATATCGCCGTGCCCAGATGCGCTATATCGGCACCGGCGCCACCGGCGTCGCCAATGATACCAATACCGTCGCGGCAGAAAACTTCACCTTCTCCACCATGGTGCTGCCAGCGAAATGTGAAGGGCCGCTGCACCTGCACGACGACGTGGAGGAAGTGTTCTTCATGCTCAAAGGGCAGATCACGCTGATGATTCAGGATGGCGACAGCTATACCGAAACCGTGCTGCGCGAGCGCGACCTGATTTCCGTCCCGGCGGGGATCTACCGTGGGCTGTTTAACCACGGTGAAGAAGAGGCGCTGATGTGCGTGATGCTGGGGACGAAGAAGCCGAATATCCCGACCTACCCGGAAGATCATCCGCTGTCGAAAGTGAAGCGTAATTAAGGAGGCGTTATGACGGGTTTTCGTGATCAGGGGCAGGGCACGCCATTGATGTTGTTGCACGGCATCAGTTCCGGCGCGGCCTCCTGGCATAAACAGATGGCGCTGTCCGGCTACCGCGTGCTGGCCTGGGATATGCCCGGTTATGGCGAAAGCCCGATGCTGCCGGTTGAGCAGGCCGATGCCGGCGATTATGCCGACGCGCTGGCACAGCTGCTGGACCGCGCCAGCGTTGCGCAGACGGTGCTGGTGGGACACTCCCTCGGCGCGCTGGTGGCCAGCGCCTTTGCGGCGAAGTATCCGCAGCGCGTGCGGTATCTGGTGTTAGCCGATGCCGCGCAAGGCTACGGTCAGGCCGAGGCTCAACAACGGGAAAAGGTCTGGCACAGCCGCCAGCAGCTGATCGCCCAGGGCGCCGAAGTCATGGCATCCACCCGGGCGGCGAAGCTGTTGCACCCCTGCGCGAAGGCGAGCGATATCGCCACCGTGGCCGCCGGCATGCGCGCGTTGCGTCGTGAGGGCTACCTTGCGGCGGCGTGGATGCTGGCGCACGACAATATTCACCGCTGGCTTGGTGACTATCGCGGCCGGTTTGAAGTGTGGTGCGGCGAGCAGGACGCGATCACTCAGCCCGAACTGGTTCAGGGGCTGGCGCTGCGCTACGGCATGCCGTACACCGCTATTCCGCAGGCGGGACATGCCAGCTATCTCGATAATGAAACCTTTTTTAATCAACAGCTTTTACGAGTAGGGGAAGAGGTGCGCGATGAATGCACAAATTGAAGGACGTGTTGCGGTCGTCACCGGAGGCTCGTCAGGGATCGGCTTTGAAACGCTGCGTCTGCTGCTGGGAGAAGGGGCGAACGTCGCCTTCTGCGGCCGCAATCCTGACCGCCTCGCCAGCGCCCATGCGGCGCTGCAAAACGAATATCCCGGCGCAGAGGTGTTCTCTTACTGCTGCGACGTGCTTAAAGAAGAAGAGGTTCAGGCCTTTGCCGCCGAGGTGGCTAAGCGCTTTGGCGGAACGGATATGTTGATCAACAACGCCGGGCAGGGCTACGTGGCGCATTTCGCCGACACCCCGCGCGCGGCGTGGCTGCACGAAGCTGAACTGAAACTGTTTGGCGTCATTAACCCAGTGAACGCCTTCCTGCCGCAGCTGGAGCAGTCGGATATCGCCTCGATTACCTGCGTCAATTCACTGCTGGCGTTGCAGCCGGAGGAGCACATGATCGCCACCTCCGCCGCCCGCGCGGCGCTGCTCAATATGACCCTGACGCTCTCAAAAGATCTGGTGGGAAAAGGGATCCGTGTGAACTCGATTTTACTGGGCATGGTGGAGTCCGGACAGTGGCAGCGGCGTTTTGAAAACCGCGCCGATAAGCACCAGAGCTGGCCTGAGTGGACGGCGGATATCGCCCGTCAGCGGGGGATCCCGATGGCACGTCTCGGCAAGCCGCAGGAGCCCGCGCAGGCGCTGCTGTTCCTGGCTTCGCCGCTGGCGTCGTTTACCACCGGTGCCGCGCTGGATGTCTCCGGCGGTTTTTGCCGTCACCTGTAGATAAGGAGCCATCATGAAAAAAATCATGCTCATCGGTTACGGCGCCATGGCGCAGGCGGTGATTGCCCGCCTGCCGGCAGAGGTGACGTTAGGCTGGATTGTCGCCCGTGAACCGCACCATGCGGCGATCCGCGCCCGCTTCGGCGTGGCGGTGACGGTACTCGACGACCCGCAGGACTGTAGCGAAAACCCGGACCTGGTGCTGGAGTGCGCCAGCCAGCAGGCGGTTGCGCAATTTGGCGAAGCGATTCTGGCGCGCGGCTGGCACCTGGCGGTGATCTCCACCGGCGCCCTCGCCGATAGCGCCCTTGAACAGCGTTTGCAGCAGGCGGGCGGCCGTCTGAGCCTGTTATCCGGCGCGGTGGCGGGTATCGACGGGCTGGCGGCGGCGAAAGAGGGGGGCCTGGAGCGGGTGACCTATCAGTCGCGTAAAAGCCCGGCCAGCTGGCGCGGCAGCTACGCAGAAATGCTGATTGATCTTAATGCGGTCAACGAAGCGACCATTTTTTTCGAGGGCAGCGCCCGTGAAGCGGCTCGCCTGTTTCCGGCGAATGCCAACGTCGCGGCCACCGTGGCGCTGGGCGGCATCGGGATGGATGCCACCCGCGTACAGCTGATGGTCGACCCGGTGACGCAACGCAATACCCATACGTTACATGTTGAAGGGTTGTTCGGCGAATTTCGCCTCGAGCTGAGCGGCTTACCGCTTGCCGATAACCCCAAAACGTCCACCCTGGCGGCACTGAGCGCGGTCCGCGCCTGCCGTGAACTGGCGCAACGCTGAGAGGCTGCGATGGATGACTTAATGATTTTTATCGGCGGCCACTGGCGCCACGGCACCGGCAACCTGATGCACAGCTACTTTCCGGCCGACGGTTCGGTGAATGCCAGCCTGCATGCGGCCAGCCTGGAGGATCTCGACGAGGCGATCGCCTGTGCCGATCGCGCCTGGCAGGATCCGGCCTGGCGCAACATGCTGGCGCACCAGCGGGCAAAGATCCTGCATAAGGTGGCGGACCTGATCGAATCACGCGTGGATGCGCTGGCGCAGATGCAAAGCCGCGACAACGGCAAACCGCTGGCGGAAACGCGGGGGCTGGTGATGAGCGCGGCGGGCTGCGCCCGATATTTCGCCGCCGCCTGCGAACTGCTGGAAGGGGAACTGCCGACGCCGCGCCACAACGATCTGCTGACCCTGAGCCGCTACGAGCCGCTGGGCGTGGTGGCGGCGATCACGCCGTGGAACTCGCCGATCGCCAGCGAGATGCAAAAAGTAGCCCCGGCCATCGCCGCCGGTAACGCGGTGATCCTTAAACCGGCGGAAGCCACGCCGCTGATGGCGCTGGAGCTGGCGCGGATCTTCGAACAGGCCGGCCTGCCCGCCGGGCTGCTGAGCGTCCTGCCGGGGAAAGGCTCGGTGATTGGCGACGCGCTGGCCCGCCATCCGCGGGTCCGCAAAATTTCGTTTACCGGCGGTACCCGTACCGGGCGTCATCTGGCGCACGTGGCGGCAGACAAACTGATCCCGGCGTCGCTGGAGCTGGGCGGGAAATCGCCGACCATCGTGCTGGAAGATGCCGATATTGACCAGGCGGCACGCGGCATCTGTTACGGCATTTTCAGCTCTGGCGGCCAGGCCTGTATCGCCGGTTCACGGCTGTTTGTTGATGAAAAAGTCTACCCGCAGCTGATGGCGCGACTGCTGGAACTGACCCTCGGGCTGCGGATCGGCCATCCGTTTAATGCAGATACCCACGTTGGGCCGCTGATTAATCAACAGCATCGCGACAGCGTGCTGGCCTATGTCGAACTGGCGAAACGCGAAGGCGGCCAGGTGCTGTGCGGCGGCGAGATCCCGGCGGATCCGGCGCTGGCGGCGGGCAGCTACTTCCAGCCGACGATCGTCGAAGGCCTGAGCAATAGCGCGCGCGTGTGCCAGGAAGAGATCTTCGGCCCGGTGCTGATCGCGATGTCGTTTAGTGATGAAGAGCAGCTGATCCGCGAGGCTAACGATTCGGTCTATGGCCTCGCGGCAGGCATCTGGACCCGCGACAGTGGACGCGCTCTGCGCTTAAGCGATCGCCTGGATGCCGGGACGGTGTGGATCAACACCTACAAAGTTTTCTCCATTTCGACCCCGTTTGGGGGCTTTAAAGAGAGCGGTCTGGGCCGCGAAAAAGGCATTCAGGGGCTGAAAGCCTGGATGCAACAAAAGAGCATTTATCTGGCGACGGGTAATAGCGTGAATCACTGGTGCGATTGAGAGAAGGGTGAGCAATGAGCGAAATGATAACCGTCGGCGAAGCCATCGCCAGAACGCTGGAGCAGTATAACGTTGAGGCTATTTACGGCGTCATCTCCATTCATAACCTGCCGGTGGCCGATGCGATTGGTCAGCGCGGCAAGATCCGTTTTGTCCCGGCGCGCGGCGAAGCCGGCTCGGTCACCATGGCGGATGCCCACGGTCGCTTCTCCGGCCTTGGGGTGGCGCTGACCAGTACCGGCGCCGGAGCGGGCAACGCGGTTGGCGCGCTGGTCGAGGCGATGAACGCCGGTACGCCGCTGCTGCATCTGACCGGTCAGGTAGAGAAAACCTGGCTGGATGCGGATACCGGTTTTATTCACGAAACCCGCGATCAGCTGAGCTTCCTGAAAGCCAGCTCTAAACGCGCCTGGCGCATCAGCAATGCCAACCAGGCCATCGCGATTCTGCACAAGGCTATCCAGGAGGCGCAGACGCCGCCGTGCGGGCCGGTTTCGGTGGAGATCCCAATTGATATTCAGGGGGCGAAAATACCGCTGTCGCTGGTGACCGCCCCGCTGAGCACCGCGCCGGTGGCGTCCGCTGACCCGGCCACCGTGGATGCCCTGTGGGCGCAGCTGAAGCAGGCTAAACAGCCGCTGCTGTGGCTCGGCGGCGGCGCCATCGCCAGCGGAGAAGCGGTGAAGGCACTGGCGGATGCGGGGATCACCGTGATTTCCAGCACCCACGGACGCGGCATTCTGCCGGACAGCCATCGCGCCAGCCTGCGCGCGTTCCATAACTCGCCTTCCGTTGAGGCGCTGATGGCGCAATGTGATTTTACGCTGGTGGCGGGCTCGCGCCTGCGCAGCAACGAAACCCGCTCCTGGACGCTGGAGCTGCCGTCTCCGCGGGTGCAGATTGATATCGACCCGGCGGCGGCCAGCCGTAACTATCTGATGGATAACACCGTGACGGCCGACTGCAGCGTGATGCTGAGCGCACTGGCGGCTAAGGCGCGGGGGCGTGAGTGGGGCAGTGCCCAGTGGGACGGGCAAATAAAAGCGGCGCTGGAGCTGGCAGAGCAGGGGCTACGCGAGCAGTGCGGCGCCTATGCTCAGCTGAACGACGCTATTGCGCAGGCGCTGCCTGACGACGGTATTCTGGTTCGCGACATTACCGTTTCCGGCAGCCTGTGGGGCAGCCGCCTGTTCCGCGCCCATGGTCCGATGATGAACGTGCATTCGCTGGCTGGCGCCATTGGCATGGGGCTGCCGATGGCTATCGGGACCGCCATCGCCAACCCGCAGCGCAAGATTGTCGGCCTGGTGGGCGACGGCGGCCTGAGCCTGAACCTGGGCGAGCTGGCGACGCTGGCGCAGGAAAAAGCCAACGTGACCTTGATTATCATGAACGATGGCGGCTATGGGGTGATGCGTGGCATTCAGGATAAATATTTTGGCGGTCGTCAGTATTACAACGAGCTGCATACGCCGGACTTCACGCTGCTGGCGCAGGCTATCGGCCTGCAGGCGTGGAGCGTTGAGCGGGCTGACGATTTCCGCGCGGTGATGACCGAGGCGCTGGCGATGCCGGGGCCGTCGGTGGTTGAAGTCAGAATGGGCAGCATCGGCGCGTTGCGCTTTGCCGGGCCGCCGCAGAAGACTCTCTACTAACCGGATACCCCCTCCCATGCGGGAGGGGGGAGGCTATTTTATTTGCCATTTTGGCCCCGGGCTGTGCTCACCATCCTCACGTACTGCGTGTACGCTCCGGTGGTTCCGCGCTGTTCGTGGCCAAACTGGCTGCAACAATCTACGCCTACCGGGATTGGCTCGTAATGCCGTCCGCTTTCATGCGATCGCGGATGTGTTGGGCACGTTCTTCAGACGCCGGGTGATCGTCAAACATCGAGCTTTGACGACCGGCTTCCAGTTTGGCCAGCTTCTCGAAGCTGGTGGCCAGCCCTGTCGGGTTAATTCCACGTTTGCGCAGCAGGTCGTAGGAGTAGTCGTCGGCTTCTGATTCCTGGCGCTGGGAGAACTGTGAGTTCACCAGTTTTTCGCCGAGATCGCCGAGCTGAGATTGCGACAGGCTACCGACGATACCGCCGGCGGAGGCGGCAGCGGCGCGAACGGCATTGGTGCCGAGGGCGACCTGCATCCCTTTCTTCACGTGGCCGAGGGCGACGTGGCCCATTTCATGGCCGATCACGGCTTCGACTTCGTTATCGTTCATGATATCCATCAGGCCGCTGTATATGCGGATACAGCCGTTAGCCATCGCAAAGGCGTTCACATCTTTGGTTTCATAGACTTTGTAATTCACCGGCTGGCCGTTGATGTTGTCGCCCAGCGCGGCGGCGATTTTACTCAGGCGCTGGCTGTACTGGCTGCTGGCAGGAGAAATCGTGGCTTTCGCATCCATCTCTTTGCAGGCCTGATCGCTTAAGGCTTTGACCTGGGCATCGCTCAGCGAGTAAGCCTGAAAAGCTTCTGCGCCGGAGCTGAGAAGGGCGTTGGAGTCCATGTTCTGACATCCGCTAAGGGTTGCGGCAATCCCAAGGGCAAGAATAGTTGAGCGAATTTTCATTTTTATCTTCCACAATCGTTCGATGATCTGTCTGAAAATGACGACGATAAGCCAGTCGCATCCTGCACAAATTATAAAGACTATTGCGCAACAGTGGTGAGAGGATTCCGGGGCAGCACAACGTGTTCCGGAGATTTCTTAAACCACAAAAGGATGCTCCATGTACATGCTTTGTCGCTTGGGTTACATTGTTGTCACTTTTTTCTGGCATAGCCCAAAATGCGCTCTCGTCAAGCCGTTAAGGGTATGACCTTCAACAGTCCGAACTGGAGTCAAAATGTCCTCACGTAAAGAGCTTGCTAACGCTATTCGTGCGCTGAGCATGGATGCTGTACAGAAAGCCAAATCCGGCCACCCGGGTGCCCCGATGGGTATGGCTGACATTGCCGAAGTCCTGTGGCGTGATTTCCTGAACCATAACCCACAGAATCCGTCCTGGGCCGATCGTGACCGCTTCGTGCTGTCCAATGGCCATGGCTCCATGCTGATCTACAGCCTGTTGCACCTCACCGGTTACGACCTGCCGATCGAAGAGCTGAAAAACTTCCGTCAGCTGCACTCTAAAACCCCGGGTCACCCGGAAGTGGGCTACACCGCTGGTGTGGAAACTACCACCGGTCCGCTGGGTCAGGGTATTGCTAACGCCGTAGGTATGGCTATCGCAGAAAAAACGCTGGCGGCGCAGTTCAACCGTCCGGGCCACGACATCGTTGACCACTTCACCTATGCCTTTATGGGTGACGGCTGCATGATGGAAGGGATCTCTCACGAGGTTTGCTCCCTGGCCGGTACCCTGAAACTGGGTAAACTGGTGGCGTTCTATGACGACAACGGTATCTCCATCGACGGTCACGTTGAAGGCTGGTTCACCGACGATACGGCAAAACGTTTTGAAGCTTACGGCTGGCACGTTGTGCGTGGCGTAGATGGTCACGACGCCGATGCCATCAAACGTGCAGTAGAAGAAGCGCGTGCGGTCACCGACAAACCGTCCCTGCTGATGTGCAAAACCATCATCGGTTTCGGTTCCCCGAACAAAGCCGGTACCCACGACTCCCACGGCGCACCGCTGGGCGACGCAGAAATTGCGCTGACCCGTGACGCGCTGGGCTGGCATCACCCGGCCTTCGAAATCCCGTCTGACATCTATGCGCAGTGGGATGCGAAAGAAGCCGGTCAGGCGAAAGAAGCCTCCTGGAACGAGAAGTTCGCAGCTTATGCGAAAGCCTTCCCGCAGGAAGCGGCTGAATTCACCCGTCGTATGAAAGGTGACATGCCGTCTGATTTCGATGCGAAAGCCAATGAATTCATCGCTAAACTGCAGGCTAATCCGTCCAAGATTGCCAGCCGTAAAGCGTCTCAGAATGCGATCGAAGCGTTCGGCCCGCTGTTGCCAGAATTCCTCGGCGGCTCCGCTGACCTGGCGCCATCTAACCTGACTATCTGGTCTGGTTCGAAAGCGATTAACGAAGATACCGCCGGTAACTACATCCATTACGGCGTGCGCGAGTTCGGTATGACCGCTATCGCTAACGGTATCTCCCTGCACGGCGGCTTCCTGCCGTACACCTCGACCTTCCTGATGTTCGTCGAATATGCCCGTAACGCGGTGCGTATGGCGGCACTGATGAAGCAGCGTCAGGTGATGGTTTACACCCACGACTCTATCGGTCTGGGCGAAGATGGCCCGACTCACCAGCCGGTTGAGCAGGTCGCTTCCCTGCGCGTTACACCGAACATGTCCACCTGGCGTCCGTGTGACCAGGTTGAATCTGCGGTGGCGTGGAAATATGGCGTTGAGCGTCATGACGGCCCGACTGCGCTGATTCTGTCTCGTCAGAACCTGGCACAGCAGGATCGTACCGAGCAGCAGCTGAAAGACATCGCTCGCGGTGGCTACGTGCTGAAAGATTGCGCAGGTCAGCCTGAGCTTATCTTCATCGCGACCGGTTCTGAAGTTGAGCTGGCCGTTGCTGCCTGGGACAAACTGACTGCCGAAGGCGTGAAGGCGCGTGTGGTCTCCATGCCGTCCACCGACGCGTTCGACAAGCAGGACGCGGCTTACCGCGAATCCGTGCTGCCGAAAGCCGTTTCTGCGCGCGTGGCCATTGAAGCCGGTATCGCTGATTACTGGTTCAAATACGTCGGCCTGAACGGCGCTATCGTCGGTATGACCACCTTCGGTGAGTCTGCGCCGGCAGAGCTGCTGTTCGAAGAGTTTGGCTTCACCGTGGAAAACGTGGTCGCCAAAGCGAAAGCGCTGCTGTAGTCGTCTGCCTCCCGGTTATCCGGGGGCTAACGTCAGAAAAAACCGGGAATTTTCCCGGTTTTTTTTTTATCTTCGTTATTCCCAAAAGCCGTCTGTCGATGGCATATTATTCCAACAAAAATGTGACGAATGTCAGATAACTCACTTCTTCCACTGGACAGCCATTCCTTTTATTCCTTGTTTCGCTTATTCTAGCTGAAGCGTTTCAGTCGTATAAATGTTCGACAATTAATCAATCAGTCGCAGTTTGCGACGGGTAAGGTTTCCCTTAAGGCGCGGCTGGATTACTCTGTCAGCCATCTCAAATCAGGGACAACCTTGCAGGAGACCTATGACCATACGCATCGCGATTAATGGCTTCGGTCGCATAGGACGCAACGTGGTTCGCGCGTTATACGAATCCGGGCGTCGTGCGGAAATTACCGTGGTGGCTATCAACGAACTGGCGGACGCCGCAGGCATCGCGCATTTGTTGAAATATGACACCAGCCATGGGCGCTTTGCCTGGGATGTTCGCCAGGAGCGAGAGCAGCTGTTTGTCGGCGATGATGCCATCCGCCTGCTGCACGAACCTTCAATTGCGGCGCTGCCCTGGCAGGAACTGGCGGTTGATATCGTTCTGGATTGCACCGGCGTGTATGGCAGTCGTGAGCATGGCGAAGCCCATCTTCAGGCTGGGGCAAAGAAAGTGCTCTTTTCCCATCCCGGTGCCAGCGATCTCGACGCGACCGTGGTATTTGGCGTGAACCACGAAGAGCTACGTGCCGAGCACCGTATTGTCTCTAACGCCTCCTGCACCACCAACTGCATTATCCCGGTCATAAAGCTGTTAGATGATGCCTACGGCATAGAGTCAGGAACGGTAACGACAATTCACTCCGCGATGCACGATCAGCAGGTGATCGATGCTTATCATCCGGACCTGCGGCGTACGCGTGCGGCGAGCCAGTCGATCATTCCGGTTGATACCAAATTGTCCGCGGGGATTACGCGAATTTTCCCGCAGTTTAATGACCGTTTTGAGGCGATTGCGGTCCGCGTTCCGACGATTAATGTGACGGCGATCGACCTGAGCGTCACGGTGAGAAATCCCGTAAAAGCCAGTGAAGTCAACCAGTTGTTGCAAAAAGCAGCACAAGGTGCATTTCATGGTATAGTTGACTATACGGAATTGCCGTTGGTCTCGATAGATTTTAACCACGACCCGCACAGCGCCATCGTTGATGGCACGCAAACCCGGGTGAGTGGTGCCCATCTGATCAAAACTCTGGTCTGGTGCGATAATGAATGGGGCTTTGCTAACCGGATGCTCGACACGACGTTAGCGATGGCCGTTATTGGTTTCAGGTGAGACATCCCTGCGCAAAATCGTTCGCGATAGCGCGTATGGCGTCTGCAAAACTTTAAGAATCATTGAGAGGATTCACCATGTCTGTAATTAAGATGACCGATCTGGATCTGGCTGGTAAACGCGTTTTCATCCGTGCCGATCTGAACGTACCAGTTAAAGACGGGAAAGTAACCAGCGACGCGCGTATCCGTGCTTCTCTGCCGACCATTGAGCTGGCTCTGAAACAGGGTGCTAAAGTGATGGTCACTTCTCACCTGGGTCGTCCGACCGAAGGCGAGTACAACGAAGAATTCTCTCTGCTGCCGGTTGTTAATTACCTGAAAGACAAACTGTCTAACCCGGTACGTCTGGTTAAAGATTACCTGGATGGCGTTGAAGTTGCCGCGGGTGAACTGGTGGTTCTGGAAAACGTTCGCTTCAACAAAGGCGAAAAGAAAGACGACGAAGCGCTGTCCAAAAAATACGCGGCACTGTGTGACGTGTTCGTGATGGATGCATTCGGTACTGCACACCGTGCACAGGCATCTACCCACGGTATCGGTAAATTCGCCGACGTCGCTTGCGCAGGCCCGCTGCTGGCTGCTGAGCTTGATGCGCTGGGTAAAGCACTGAAAGAACCTGCTCGTCCGATGGTTGCTATCGTTGGTGGTTCTAAAGTTTCTACCAAACTGACCGTGCTGGACTCTCTGTCCAAAATCGCTGACCAGCTGATCGTTGGCGGCGGTATCGCCAACACCTTCGTTGCAGCCCAGGGCCACAACGTTGGTAAATCCCTGTATGAAGCAGACCTGGTTGATGAAGCTAAGCGCCTGCTGACCACCTGTGATATCCCGGTCCCGACAGACGTTCGCGTAGCCACTGAGTTCTCCGAAACCGCTACCGCAACTCTGAAATCTGTTAGCGACATCAAAGATGAAGAGCAGATCCTGGACCTGGGCGACGTTTCTGCACAGAAACTGGCTGATATCCTGAAAAACGCTAAAACTATTCTGTGGAATGGTCCGGTTGGCGTATTCGAATTCCCGAACTTCCGTAAAGGTACCGAAATCGTGGCTAACGCGATTGCTGACAGCGAAGGTTTCTCCATCGCAGGCGGCGGCGACACTCTGGCTGCGATCGACCTGTTCGGTATTTCGGACAAAATCTCCTACATCTCCACCGGCGGCGGCGCATTCCTCGAATTCGTGGAAGGCAAAGTACTGCCAGCTGTAGCGATGCTTGAAGAGCGCGCTAAGAAGTAAGTTTGATCAGGCGGGACATTCCCGCCTGTTTTACAAATAAAATTCAATTTGTTGCTTTAAATCGTTGGTGTTGCAGGAAGCGGGCAACAGCGCGAACGTCGGGGACTGACGTCACCGGGGAACGCGAGGTCAGCCAGAGGACTGCCATACCCATGATGGCGAGCATAAACGGCCGAAGATACAGGACTACGTAACATGTCTAAAATTTTTGATTTCGTAAAACCTGGCGTGATCACTGGTGATGACGTTCAGAAAGTGTTCCAGGTAGCTAAAGAAAACAACTTTGCTCTGCCAGCGGTTAACTGTGTGGGTACTGACTCCATCAACGCCGTTCTGGAAGCAGCTGCAAAAGCTAAATCTCCGGTTATCGTTCAGTTCTCTAACGGCGGCGCTGCGTTCATCGCAGGTAAAGGCGTGAAAACTGACGTTCCGCAGGGTGCTGCAATCCTGGGTGCTATCTCTGGCGCACATCACGTTCACCAGATGGCTGAACATTACGGCGTGCCGGTTATTCTGCACACTGACCACTGCGCGAAGAAACTGCTGCCGTGGATCGACGGCCTGCTGGACGCGGGTGAAAAACACTACGCTGCTACCGGCAAACCGCTGTTCTCTTCTCACATGATCGACCTGTCTGAAGAGACGCTGCACGAAAACATCGAAATCTGCTCTAAATATCTGGCGCGCATGGCCAAAATGGACATGACTCTGGAAATCGAACTGGGTTGCACCGGTGGCGAAGAAGACGGCGTGGACAACAGCCACATGGACGCTTCTGCACTGTACACTCAGCCGGAAGACGTTGATTACGCGTACACTGAACTGAGCAAAATCAGCCCGCGTTTCACCATCGCTGCTTCCTTCGGTAACGTACACGGCGTGTACAAGCCGGGTAACGTTGTTCTGACCCCGACTATCCTGCGCGATTCTCAGGAATATGTTTCTAAGAAACACAACCTGCCGCACAACAGCCTGAACTTCGTCTTCCACGGCGGTTCCGGTTCTTCCGCTCAGGAAATCAAAGATTCCGTCAGCTACGGCGTTATCAAAATGAACATCGATACCGATACCCAATGGGCAACCTGGGACGGTATCCTGCAGTACTACAAAACTAACGAAGCTTACCTGCAGGGCCAGCTGGGCAACCCGAAAGGCGAAGACCAGCCGAACAAGAAATACTACGATCCGCGCGTATGGCTGCGCGCTGCACAGGCGTCCATGGTGACTCGTCTGGAGCAGGCATTTAAAGAACTGAACGCGATCGACGTTCTGTAAGAACATTCTGTTTCTTGCCCAAAAGCCCGCGCTATTGCGGGCTTTTTTACATCTGAAGCCAGTGATTGGTCGCGGAAAATTGTGATCAACTTGGCAAAATATGCCCTTATTGTTTACCCTTAGTTAACCTGATGACTGCAGGTTTGGTTATTTATTTCCCCTATGGGTATTCATAAGGAATGTTAAATGGAAGATTTGAACGTTGGCGACAGCCTACATAACGCCAGCTCGTGGCTGGTGCGCAATCAGGAACTGCTGCTGAGCTATGCCGTCAATATCGTCGCTGCCATTGCGATTATCATTGTCGGGATGATCGTGGCGCGGGTGGTATCGAATACGGTTAACCGCCTGATGCTGGCGCGTAAGATTGATGCGACCGTTGCCGATTTTCTGTCTGCGCTTGTACGCTATGCCGTTATCGCCTTTACCTTGATTGCCGCACTGGGCCGCGTTGGCGTGCAGACGGCATCGGTGATCGCCGTCCTCGGTGCCGCAGGTCTGGCCGTAGGTCTGGCGCTGCAAGGCTCCTTGTCTAACCTCGCTGCAGGCGTGCTGCTGGTGATGTTCCGTCCGTTCCGCGCGGGTGAGTATGTCGATCTCGGTGGCATTGCCGGTACCGTGCTGAACGTGCAGATCTTTTCGACTACGATGCGCACGGTTGACGGTAAAATTGTGGTGATCCCCAACGGCAAAATTATTGCCGGCAATATCATTAACTTTTCCCGCGAGCCGGTGCGCCGTAACGAGTTCATTATCGGCGTATCCTACGATGCCGACATTGATAAGGTGAAGCAGTTGCTCACCAATATCATCGAATCGGAAGATCGTATCCTTAAGGATCGCGAAATGACCGTGCGTCTGCATGAGCTGGGGGCATCCTCCGTGAACTATGTGGTGCGTGCCTGGAGCCAGAGCAGCGACCTGCAAAGCGTTTACTGGGACGTGCTGGAGCGTATTAAGCGTGACTTTGACGCGAACGGCATCAGCTTCCCGTACCCGCAGATGGATGTCCATGTGGTTCGCCCGCAGGAGAAAGCGGAGTAATTCGCCGTCGATATGCCAGGCCTGACCGTCGGATATCGGTTAGCTTGATTGATTAAAGGCTGGCATAAAAAGGGTTCATGTTATGCATGGACCCTTTTTTAATAACATCGTCATTAGCTGTATTAATTAATGATTAAAATTATCAATTTCCTCTAATGATTTTTACGCGTTATATTCCCCTGCATTAACGACCTTATCGGAAAAACACGTCATGTTATCGTATTACTTTCAGGGGCTTGTCCTGGGCGCGGCTATGATTTTACCCCTTGGCCCGCAAAACGCCTTTGTGATGAATCAGGGTATTCGTCGGCAGTATCATGTGATGATCGCGCTGCTGTGCGCGGTCAGCGATCTGCTGCTGATTTGTGCCGGGATTTTTGGCGGCAGCGCATTACTGATGCAGTCGCCGTGGCTGCTGGCGCTGGTGACCTGGGGTGGCGTGGCGTTCCTGTTGTGGTACGGTTTCGGCGCATTGAAAACGGCGATGAGCAGCAATCTGGAACTGGCCAGCGCGGAAGTGATGAAGCAGGGGCGCTGGAAAATTATTGCCACCATGCTGGCGGTGACGTGGCTGAATCCGCACGTCTATCTCGACACCTTTGTGGTGCTGGGGAGCCTGGGCGGGCAGCTTGCCGTGGAGCCGAAACGCTGGTTTGCATTAGGGACGATCAGCGCCTCCTTTATTTGGTTCTTAAGCCTGGCGCTGTTGGCGGCGTGGCTGGCGCCACGCCTACGTACTGCGCGTGCGCAACGGATCATCAATGTGCTGGTGGGTGTCGTGATGTGGTTTATCGCCTTTCAGCTGGCAAAAGAGGGGCTTGTGCATCTCCAGGCGTTAGTGAACTAAGTGTTGTCCGATGGACTTTCGTCGCGTACGCGTTAAGCTTGCAGACATGCGCCCGTAGATGGGCGACTCATGTGTAAGATGGAGAAACGACAGTGAAGTTAAAACTCATGGCCCTGGCGGCAGCAATCGGATTCAGCGCAATGGCAGTGCAGGCAAATGAATTGCCAAATGGACCGCACATTGTCACTTCAGGTACCGCCAGCGTGGCGGCGGTTCCGGATATCGCCACCCTGGCGATTGAAGTTAACGTTGCAGCGAAAGACGCGGCATCGGCGAAGAAACAGGCCGACGATCGGGTGGCGCAGTATCTCTCTTTCCTGGAAAAGAACGGCATCGCTAAAAAAGATATTAACTCTGCGAATTTACGCACCCAGCCGGATTACGACTACCAGAACGGCAAGAGCATTCTGAAAGGCTACCGCGCGGTGCGCAGCGTTGAAGTGACGTTGCGTCAGCTGGACAAGCTGAATGGGCTGCTGGATGGCGCACTGAAAGCGGGGCTGAATGAAGTTCGCTCCGTCTCTTTAGGCGTTGCGCAACCGGATGCTTACAAAGATAAAGCCCGTAAAGCAGCGATTGATGACGCTGTGCATCAGGCGCAGGAGCTGGCGTCAGGCTTCCACAGCAAGCTGGGGCTGATCTACAGCGTTCGCTATCATGTCTCGAACTATCAGCCGAGCCCGATGGTGCGCATGATGAAGGCTGCCGATGCGGCGCCGGTCTCCGCTCAGGAAACCTACGAGCAGGCGACCATTCAGTTTGACGATCAGGTCGATGTGGTATTTGAACTGCAACCGTCTCAGGCCGCTACACCAGCAGCGCCGGCAGCACCGGCGAAGGCCCCTGAAACCGCACAGTAAGCCATACATTAAAAAGCCACTTCTCTGAAGTGGCTTTTTTTATGCGCGGCGTTTAGTCCTGACGCAATACCTTGTGGCCGTAGTCGATCAGCGCATCGGTTACCCGACGCATCATCCGGCTCTCCGGCGCGAAGCGGTGCCAGTAGAGCATTCGACGCTGAAACAGCCCCGGCGTTAAATCGATCAGCTCGCCGCTGTTGAGCTCTTTTTCAATCTGCAGATGCGGGATCATACAGCAGGTCGTGCCCTGGCGGGCGAGTTGTACAAAGGCTTCTGACGAGTTAACGATATGGCAGGGGACGCTGCCCGGCGGCAAATCGAAGTTTTGCTGCAGGAACGCCTGGTGCATATCATCCAGATGATCGAAGGCGACAACCGGCGCTTTCAGCAGCGCTGAGCGGGTGACGCCATTCGGGAAATAGCGTTGCGCAAACTGTTTTGACGCGACGAACAGGTAGTCCAGCGCGCCCAGTTGATCCACCAGGCAGCTTGGCAGCGCCTGCGGCTGAATACTCACCGCGCCGACAACTTCGCCGCGACGTAGCCGCTCCTGGGTGCGGGTTTCATCTTCGACCTGCAGATTGAGGCGGATAGGGGAATCGGAAAGGACATTCGACAGCGCCGGCAGTAGCCAGGTCGCCAGACTGTCGGCGTTAACGGCCAGCGACAGCAGCAGCGGCGTTGAACCGGTCTGCTCATCGCCCAGCCACTCTTCTTCCAGCAGCTCAACCTGACGCAGCAGGGCCAGCAGTTTTTGTCCCTGCTCGGTAGGACGCGGCGGTACCGTACGGACCAGCAGCGGCTGTCCGAACATATTTTCCAGCTGTTTTATACGCTGAGAGACGGCGGACTGTGTAATGCATAGCTTCTGCGCGGCGCGCTCAAACCCACGTTCTCTAATCACCGCATCCAGCGCTTGTAGTGTTCTGTAGTCCGGTCGTTTCATTGCTCAGGCGTACCCCCATAACTTTTCGTTAACTTGCACTATGACATAAATTTGTTTTTGATGAAGACGAAAAATGGTCTGCTCAGTTGTGTGAGCCTGTCACAGGGACAATGGCCCCTATGGTGTTCTATAATGCGCCACAGGTATTCACATCTCGGACCATAATCATGACGCAAGATGAACTGAAAAAAGCAGTAGGCTGGGCGGCATTGCAATATGTACAACCGGGCACCATCGTGGGTGTCGGTACGGGCTCCACGGCGGCGCATTTTATTGATGCGCTGGGCACCATGAAAGGGCAGATTGAAGGCGCGGTATCCAGCTCTGATGCCTCTACCGAAAAACTGAAAAGCCTTGGTATTCCGGTTTTCGATCTCAACAGCGTGGACCGTCTGGGAATTTACGTCGACGGCGCCGATGAGATTAACGGCCATATGCAGATGATTAAGGGCGGCGGTGCGGCGTTGACCCGCGAGAAGATTATCGCCTCGGTGGCAGACAAATTTATCTGCATCGCAGACGCCTCCAAGCAGGTTGATATTCTGGGGACCTTCCCGCTGCCGGTCGAAGTGATTCCGATGGCGCGCAGCGCCGTTGCGCGTGAGCTGGTGAAGCTGGGCGGTCGCCCGGAGTACCGTCAGGGCGTGATCACTGATAACGGCAACGTTATTCTCGACGTGTTCGGCCTGGAGATCCTTGACGCTATCGCCCTGGAAAATGCCATTAACGGTATTCCAGGCGTCGTCACTGTTGGGCTGTTCGCCAACCGCGGGGCTGATGTGGCACTGATCGGTACCGCCGATGGCGTGAAAACCATCGTAAAATAATATTATTGAGGGAGCGAATCCGCTCCCTCGCAAATATTTTTTCTCCTGGCCGAATTTGGTGACTTCTGTCACATTTATGCAACCGGCCTCAGTAACAATCTACCTTTTCTTCTCTTTCTGGTGTTTTGTCCTGTCATTTCCCTCTGTGTGATATTTCTTCAGGTCGCCTACGCAAACGTTCATATTGCCGCGATAGTTTTTTTTGATATGTTGCTGGGAAGAACTTTCGTTCCGCACGACATCAGATAAGACAAATACAGGACGGGGAAATGGCTAAGGTATCACTGGAAAAAGACAAGATTAAGTTTCTGCTGGTTGAAGGCGTCCACCAAAAAGCGGTGGAAAACCTTCGTGCAGCAGGCTACACCAATATCGAATTTCACAAAGGCGCGCTGGACAGCGAAGAGCTGAAAGCGTCGATCCGTGATGCCCATTTCATCGGCCTGCGTTCCCGTACTCATCTGACTGAAGAGATCTTCGCCGCGGCGGAAAAACTGGTGGCGGTCGGCTGCTTCTGTATCGGCACCAACCAGGTTGACCTGGACGCGGCGGCAAAACGCGGGATCCCGGTCTTCAACGCGCCGTTCTCAAACACCCGTTCCGTTGCGGAGCTGGTGATTGGCGAGCTGCTGCTGATGCTGCGCGGCGTACCGGAAGCCAACGCCAAAGCCCACCGTGGCGTGTGGAACAAGCTGGCCGTTGGCAGCTTCGAAGCGCGTGGTAAAAAGCTGGGGATTATTGGTTACGGCCATATCGGTACCCAGTTGGGCATTCTGGCTGAGTCGCTGGGGATGCACGTCTATTTCTATGATATCGAAAGCAAACTGCCGCTGGGTAACGCCACTCAGGTACAGCATCTCTCCGACCTGCTGAACATGAGCGATGTGGTGAGCCTGCATGTGCCGGAAAATGCCTCCACCAAAAATATGATGGGCGCGGAAGAGCTGGCGCTGATGAAGCCGGGCGCGCTGCTGATTAACGCCTCGCGCGGTACCGTGGTCGATATCCCGGCGCTGTGCGATGCGCTGTCACGTAAGCATCTGGCTGGCGCGGCGATCGACGTATTCCCGACCGAACCGGCAACCAACAGCGATCCGTTCACCTCCCCGCTGTGCGAGTTTGATAACGTGATCCTGACGCCGCACATTGGCGGCTCGACGCAGGAAGCGCAGGAGAACATCGGCCTGGAAGTGGCGGGCAAGCTGGCGAAGTATTCTGACAACGGTTCGACACTCTCTGCGGTTAACTTCCCGGAGGTTTCTCTGCCGTTGCACGGCGGTCGTCGTTTGCTGCACATCCACGAAAACCGTCCGGGCGTGCTGACCGCAATCAACCAGATCTTTGCAGCTCAGAGCATCAACATCGCGGCACAGTATCTGCAAACCACACCGCAGATGGGCTATGTGGTTATCGATATTGAAGCGGAAGAAGATGTGGCGCAACATGCGCTGCAGGCGATGAAGGCCATTCCGGGCACGATCCGCGCGCGTCTGCTGTTCTGATTAACCTTTGAAAAGGATCCCTGCGGGGATCCCTTTAATTTATGCATACTTCTCAGTTGAATGTGGGTGCCTTTCTTCTGCTGCTGATCCTGGCATGGACGGGGTTGGGTACGCACGACAGCCTGACCTGGCTGATGGAAGTGACGCCGGTGATTATTATCGTGCCGTTACTGCTGGCGACGCGATCGCGTTATCCCCTTACACCTCTCCTGTATACGCTTATCTTCTTTCACGCCATTATTTTGATGGTGGGCGGGATGTATACCTACGCAAAAGTGCCGATTGGTTTTGACGTGCAGGCGTGGCTGAATTTGAGCCGCAACCCGTACGATAAGCTTGGCCACTTTTTCCAGGGTCTGGTGCCGGCGCTGGCGGCGCGGGAGATTCTGATCCGCGGCGGCTATGTTCGTGGGCGCAAGATGTTGTCATTTCTGGTGGGGTGTATCGCGTTGGCGATCAGCGCCACCTATGAGCTGATTGAATGGTGGGCGGCACTGGCGATGGGGCTGGGGGCGGATGATTTTCTCGGCACTCAGGGTGACCCGTGGGACACCCAGTCAGATATGTTCTGTGCGCTGCTAGGGGCGCTGACGACCCTCTTCCTGCTGCGCGGCTGGCATGACCGGCAGCTGAAAACGCTCGGTCAGCGCTAATTTACGACCACTGCCAGCATGTCGACGGCGTGATGACGGCAGGCAGTGGCACATCCCAGTGGGCCGTTGGCAGGGCGTCTACCTGCTGGCAATCATGAGCGTAGCCAACGGGCTGCAGACGATACGCCTGCCAGTTTTGTAAGGTCCTGTCGTAGAACCCTCCTCCCATACCCAGACGCTGCCCGGCGGCATCAAAAGCCACCAGCGGGACAATCAACACGTCGAGCTGGCTTAGCGGCAGGACATCGCGCACATCAAGTTTAGGCTCGTCGATTTTCAGCCGGTTTCTGACCAGCTCGCTGTGCGGGTGATAGTGCAAAAACAGCAGATTTCCCGGGCTAAAAGGGTGGAGCACCGGAAGGTAGACTCGCTTCCCGGCGCGCCACAACTGGTCGATCAGCGGACGGGTATCAAGCTCGCCATCAAAGGATAAGAACAGCGCCACGTTTTGCGCCAGAACCACCGGCGGGTAGGCCATCATGCGATCGGCGCCCTGCAGGGCAAACTCGGTCTGTTGCTCGGGCGTCAGCGCGCGGCGACGCTGGCGAATCTGTTGACGGATCTGCTGTCGGGTTGCTTGGGTGTCGGAAAGTTGGGTCATGTTAAGCCACCTGCGTTGGCACGCGCGCACTATGCGCGAATGGCCAGGGATGCGTGTTGGCGTAGTGTAATACACAAGGTGATAAAAACCGAAAATGACGCAAAGAGGGGGTCGAACAGAAAGAAGGGAATCTCCGAGATGCCGCCGCAGGCTGTAACCCTTGAACCCTTGGTTCAAGGTGAATGCGTCGTCACAGTTTTAAGGCTTCTCGGACGGACCGAGCATGCTCACCAACCGTGGAGCGCCACATTCTTGTGGTATGAAATATCGGCTCAGGGGACTGGCCCGCTTGCAAACATCTCAGAGAAATTTTGTTCTGGTACTTACTCTAACACAGTTAATTGCAAAGTGTTATTCAAACTTCGGCCCGGTTCTTTCGCTTATGCGACCTTGCTCAAGCAACGCTTGTTCGATGGTCTGCTGAAGCATCCGAATACGCTGTTCCATACTGGAAGCGTAATCGCGGGTTTTCGCTTTTTCCTGAGTCAACTCATAGCTGATGTTCAACGCGGCGATGAAGACCAGCTGCTCAGTATTTGTGACTCTAGTGCGTTCTTTTAAATCTTGCAACCGCTGATTCAGGTCATCAGCTGCCTGACTCAAAGCATCCCTTTGTTCAGGCGGGCAATTCACACGAAGTGAACGGCCAAAAATTTGGAGATCGACGGGTTGTGCAGACATGCCACCTTCCTGCTGATTGACTGCGCGGCCTTCACGCCCGTACCGGGCCTGCGAAGGGGCGACACTATAGCTACCCTGGTGCGAAGGTACAAGCCCCATTCTGGTTCACCAGGGTCCAAAGTGGTAGCATACCATGAATATTCCTCCCAATGATGACGAATGCGCATGTCTATACAGAACGAAATGCCTGGCTACCGCGCGGTAGACCAGTTACTGAACCAACAGGGTGTGGGCTTAACCCCTGCCGAAATGCACGGTTTGATCAGTGGGATCCTGTGCGGCGGCAATAAAGACAGCAGCTGGCAGCCGCTGGTGCATGACCTGACCAACGAAGGCCTCGCCTTTGGTCACGAACTGGCCGAGTCCCTGCGTAGCATGCACTCCCAGACCAGCGACTCTCTGGAAGATGACGGTTTCTTATTCCAGCTCTATCTGCCGGACGGCGATGACGTGAGCGTGTTTGAACGCGCGGATGCGCTGGCAGGCTGGGTTAACCACTTCCTGCTGGGCCTTGGCGTGACTCAGCCAAAACTGGATAAAGTCAAAGACGAAGCCGGGGAAGCCATCGACGATCTGCGCAATATTGCGCAACTCGGTTACGACGAAGACGAAGATCAGGAAGAGCTGGAAATGTCGTTGGAAGAGATTATCGAGTACGTGCGCGTCGCCGCGCTGCTGTGCCACGAAACCTTCTTGCGCCAGCAGCCAACCGCACCGGAAGTTCGCAAGCCAACATTACACTAACAATAATTTGTTGAGGGGGCGTCATGACACAGCAGGAATTTCTTTCTCGTCGCCAGGCACTGTTGGCGCAGATGCAGCCAGGCAGCGCGGCGCTGATTTTTGCCGCACCGGAAGCGGTACGTAGCGCAGATTCAGAATATCCCTACCGGCAGAACAGCGATTTTTGGTACTTCACGGGATTTAATGAGCCGGAAGCCCTGCTGGTGTTGATTAAAAGCGACGACACCCACAACCATAGCGTGCTGTTTAACCGCGTCCGCGATTTAACCGCCGAGATCTGGTTCGGTCGCCGTCTTGGGCAGGATGCGGCACCGGCGAAGCTGGGTGTCGATCGCGCCCTCGCATTTAGCGAAATTAATCAGCAGTTGTTCCAGCTGCTCAACGGCCTTGACGCTATCTACTTTGCGCAGGGCGAGTATGACTACGCGGACAAAATCGTCTTCAACGCGCTCGATAAACTGCGCAAAGGCTCGCGCCAGAATCTGCAGGCGCCAGGCTCGGTGGTTGACTGGCGGCCGATGGTGCATGAAATGCGCCTGTTTAAATCAGCACAAGAGCTGGAAGTCATGCGTCGTGCCGGCGAGATTTCCGCGCTGGCCCACACCCGCGCGATGCAGCACTGCCGCCCGGGGATGTTTGAATACCAGCTGGAAGGGGAAATTCTGCATGAATTTACCCGCCACGGCGCACGTTTCCCGTCCTATAACACCATCGTTGGCGGTGGAGAAAACGGCTGTATTCTTCACTACACCGAAAACGAATCCGAACTGCGCGATGGCGATCTGGTCCTGATTGACGCCGGCTGCGAGTATCGCGGCTATGCCGGAGACATCACCCGTACGTTCCCGGTGAACGGCAAATTCAGCCCGGCACAGCGCGAGATTTACGATATCGTCCTCGAATCGCTCGACACGGCGCTGACGCTTTTCCGTCCCGGCACCTCGATTCAACAGGTGAACCAGCAGGTGGTGCGCATCATGATTAGCGGTCTGGTGCGCCTCGGTATCCTGAAAGGCGAAGTGGACGAGCTGATTGCGAACAATGCTCATCGACCTTACTTCATGCATGGCCTGAGCCACTGGCTGGGGCTGGATGTCCATGATGTGGGCTTCTACGATGTTGAACGCTCGCGTCTTCTGGAGCCGGGAATGGTGCTGACCGTTGAACCGGGTCTCTACATTGCCGTCGATGCCGATGTTCCGCCGCAGTATCGCGGGATTGGCGTGCGCATTGAAGACGATATCGTGATCACCGCAGACGGTAACGAAAACCTGACCGCAGGCGTGGTGAAAAACGCCGACGATATCGAGGCGCTGATGGCGGCGGCCCGGCAGTCATGAGCGTACTGATCGTTGGCGGTGGGATGACCGGCGCGACGCTGGCGCTGGCAATTTCTCGCCTGACCAGAGGGGCGCTAGCGGTTCATCTGGTGGAGGCCGCACAGCCGGATTCGTCACAACACCCTGGCTTTGACGCCCGCGCTATTGCGCTGGCGGCTGGCACCTGTCAGCAGCTGGCACGAGTGGGTATCTGGCAGGGAATAGCCGATTGCGCGACGCCGATTCAGCGAGTCCACGTCAGCGATCGTGGGCATGCGGGCTTTGTCACTCTTGATGCGCAGGATTACAACCTGGCCGCGCTGGGGCAGGTCGTCGAGCTCCACGATATCGGCCAGCGCCTGTTTGCGCAACTGCGTGACGCGCCGGGTATCACTCTGCACTGTCCGGCGAAAGTCGAAGACGTCAGCCGATGGGAGGATGGCGTCAGTATCACGCTGGACAGCGGTCAGACGATTAGCGGTCAACTGCTGGTGGCCGCCGACGGCTCGCGCTCCACGCTGGGCGCCCGCTGCGGCATGAGCTGGCAGCAACAGCCCTATGAACAACTGGCGGTGATCGCCAACGTCAGTACCGCCTTGCCCCATGAAGGGCGGGCTTTTGAACGCTTTACCGAGCATGGCCCGCTGGCGATGCTCCCCATGTCGCAGGGCCGCTGTTCACTGGTATGGTGTCACCCGCAATCGCAGCGTGAAGCGGTGCTGAGCTGGTCCGACGCGGAGTTTTGCGAACGGCTGCAGCAGGCATTCGGCTGGCGGTTGGGACGCATCACCCATGCCGGAACGCGTAGCGTTTATCCGCTGGCGCTGACCACCGCGACGCGCCCGGTTGCGC
This sequence comes from Klebsiella sp. BIGb0399, assembly GCF_003752615.1. NCBI lineage: Bacteria > Pseudomonadati > Pseudomonadota > Gammaproteobacteria > Enterobacterales > Enterobacteriaceae > Klebsiella > Klebsiella sp. BIGb0399. The sequence goes on from NZ_RKHT01000007.1 coordinate 332,008, forward strand.
ATCGTCTGGCGCTGGTCGGCAACGCGGCGCAGACCCTGCATCCCATCGCCGGTCAGGGTTTTAACCTGGGCCTGCGGGATGTTATGAGTCTGGCGGAACTGCTGGCGCAGGCCAGTGCGAACGGCCAGGATCCCGGTGACTATTCGCTATTGTGCGATTATCAGGCGCGGCGGGCGGATGACAAAGCCGCCACTATCGGCGTGACCGATGGGCTGGTGCATCTGTTTGCTAATCGTTGGGCGCCGCTGGTGGCGGGGCGCAACGCGGGTCTGATGGCCATGGAATTATTTACTCCGGCGCGTGATGCGCTGGCGCAGCGTACCCTCGGTTGGGTTCCCCGTTAAGGAGTTAAACGTGCAAAGTGTTGATGTTGCCATTGTTGGCGGAGGCATGGTGGGGTTAGCGGTCGCCTGTGGTTTACAGGGGAGCGGGCTGCGGGTTGCGGTGCTGGAACAATCTGAGCCACAGCCGTTGAGCGCCGATGCGCCGCCGGCGCTGCGGGTTTCGGCCATTAACGCCGCCAGCGAAAAATTGCTCAGCAAGCTGGATGTCTGGCCGGCAATCCTTGCCCAGCGCGCCAGCTGTTACCACGGCATGGAAGTGTGGGATAAAGACAGCTTTGGCCGTATTTGCTTCGACGATCGCAGCATGGGCTTTAGCCATCTGGGTCATATTATTGAAAACGCCATTGTCCATCACGCCTTGTGGCAGAAAGCCCAGCGCTGCGCTGATGTGACGCTGCTGGCACCGGCGCAGTTGCAACAGGTGGCGTGGGGCGAAAACGAGGCCTTCCTGAGTCTGCAGGACGGGACGATGCTGACAGCCCGACTGGTAGTGGGGGCCGATGGTGCAAACTCGTGGTTGCGCAACAAGGCGGACATCCCGCTGACCTTCTGGGACTATCGCCATCATGCGCTGGTGGCCACGATCCGCACCGAAGATCCCCATCAGGCAATTGCCCGTCAGGCGTTCCACGGTGACGGCATTCTGGCCTTTCTGCCGTTAAGCGACCCGCACCTGTGCTCCATCGTCTGGTCGCTGTCGCCGCAGGAAGCGCAACGAATGCAGCAGGCGGATGAGGCGGCCTTTAATCAGGCGCTGAATATCGCTTTCGATAATCGGCTGGGACTGTGCCACGTGGAAAGCGAGCGTCAGGTATTCCCGCTGACCGGTCGCTACGCTCGGCAGTTTGCTGCCCATCGTCTCGCGCTGGTTGGCGACGCCGCCCATACCATCCATCCGCTGGCCGGGCAGGGGGTTAACCTGGGCTTTATGGATGCCGCAGAGCTTATCGATGAACTCAGACGCCTGCATGCGCAGGGCAAAGATATTGGTCAGCATCTGTATCTGCGCCGCTATGAGCGCAGCCGCAAACACAGCGCCGCGATGATGCTGGCGGGGATGCAGGGCTTTCGTGAAATGTTCTCCGGCAGCAACCCGGCGAAGAAACTGCTGCGCGATATCGGCCTCAAGCTGGCGGATACCTTGCCGGGCGTCAAACCGCAACTTATTCGTCAGGCGATGGGCCTGAACGATCTCCCCAGCTGGTTACGTTAAGCCCGTCACACTTCTCTTTCCCGGCCCTCGCGCCGGGTTTTCCCTTCTCATTTGAAATAAACTAATCTCACCCATTTTTTCGCATTAGTTTTATTAATGTCTGTCGTTTTTTGTCACGGAAAATAGGCCTGGTTTTTCGCATAAAATACCATCATGCTCGGCGTTATTGCTCAGTGATGTTAATTTTATGTGGCATAAATCGCTTTTTTCCAGTCGATAACTCTGTAGTCTTTCTGGCGGATTTTGGTCATAAGCTAATGTGATGTCCTGATTTAGCTTATGGTTTAGCGCCGGGTTCGGTGGTAAGTTCAGGCAAAAGAGAACGTTTGCGTCGGCGTCTGATAACGGCACCGGCGGTCGATTTTATCGTGTGAAATCGCCCGGACAATCTCGCTCAACTCGTAGCTGCTTGCGTTTTACTCGATGAGGAAAAGATGGCTCAACAGACTCCGTTGTATGAACAACACACGCTGTGCGGCGCTCGCATGGTGGACTTCCATGGCTGGATGATGCCGCTGCATTACGGTTCCCAGATTGATGAGCACCACGCGGTGCGCAGCGATGCCGGAATGTTCGATGTATCTCACATGACCATCGTCGACTTCCACGGCAGCCGCATTCGGGAGTTCTTGCGCTATTTGCTGGCGAACGATGTGGCGAAGCTCACGGTCCCCGGCAAAGCGCTCTATAGCGGCATGCTTACCGCCTCCGCCGGCGTCATCGATGACCTGATTGTCTATTTCCTCTCTGAAGATTATTTCCGCCTCGTTGTTAACTCCGCCACCCGTGAAACAGACCTCGCCTGGATCACCCAGCAGGCTGAGCCGTATGGCCTTGAAATGACCGTCCGCGACGATCTTTCACTGATTGCGGTACAGGGACCGCAGGCGAAAGAGAAAGCAGCGACCCTGCTCACCGAGGCGCAGCGCCAGGCCGTTGCCGGGATGAAACCCTTCTTTGGCGTGCAGGCCGGCGATCTGTTTATTGCAACCACCGGTTACACCGGTGAAGCCGGGTACGAAATTGCGCTGCCAAATGAACAGGCGGCCGATTTCTGGCGTGGCCTGCTCGACGCTGGCGTGAAGCCTTGCGGCCTGGGCGCGCGCGATACCTTACGTCTGGAAGCCGGGATGAACCTGTATGGTCAGGAGATGGACGAAAGCATCTCTCCGCTGGCCGCCAACATGGGCTGGACCATTGCCTGGGAACCGGCTGACCGCGCGTTCATCGGTCGTGAAGCGCTGGAACTGCAGCGTGAAAAAGGTACCGAGCAGCTGGTGGGCCTGGTGATGACCGAGAAAGGCGTACTGCGCGGTGGACTGCCGGTGCGCTTTAGCGATGCCGAGGGCAATCAGAAAGAAGGTATTATTACCAGTGGCACCTTCTCCCCGACGCTGGGCTACAGTATCGCGCTGGCGCGCGTACCGGCCGGTATCGGCGAAACGGCCATCGTGCAGATTCGCAACCGCGAAATGCCGGTCAAGGTCACTAAACCTGTTTTTGTACGCAACGGCAAAGCCGTAGTGTGATTCCCCCTTTTTGGAGATCAATTGATGAGCAACGTACCAGCAGAACTGAAATACAGTAAAGAACACGAATGGCTGCGCAAAGAAGCTGACGGCACCTACACCGTTGGGATCACCGAACATGCTCAGGAACTGCTTGGCGATATGGTCTTCGTTGACCTGCCGGACGTCGGCGCGACCGTTGAAGCGGGCGACGACTGTGCGGTTGCCGAGTCGGTAAAAGCGGCATCTGATATTTACGCCCCGGTGAGCGGCGAGATTGTGGCAGTTAACGAAGAGCTGAATGACTCTCCGGAGCTGGTGAACAGCGACCCGTACGCTGACGGCTGGATCTTTAAAATCAAGGCCAGTGATGAAGCGCAGGTTGCGGCGTTGCTGGATGCGGCGGCTTACGCTGCGCTGCTGGAAAACGAATAACCGCGTTGCCCCTTTCACGCCGCGGCGCCAGGCGCCGACGGCGTGAATGATTTTGCCTGTTCAGATAAGTAAAGACACATACGATTCACTGCACGTTTCAGGAACCATCGCTCATGACTCAGACTTTAGGTCAGCTTGAAAACCGCGGCGCCTTTATTGAACGTCACATCGGCCCGGATGCTCAGCAACAGCAAGAGATGCTGAAAACCGTCGGCGCCGACTCGCTTAACGCCCTGATTGGCCAGATTGTGCCGCAGGATATTCAGCTGGCGACACCACCTCAGGTGGGTGACGCAACCACCGAATTTGCCGCGCTGGCGGAACTGAAGGCGGTAGCCGGTCGTAACAAGCGCTTCAAGTCTTACATCGGCATGGGTTACACCGCCGTGCAGCTGCCGCCGGTTATTCAGCGCAATATGCTGGAAAACCCGGGTTGGTACACCGCCTATACGCCGTATCAGCCGGAAGTCTCCCAGGGTCGTCTGGAGTCACTGCTGAATTTCCAGCAGGTGACCCTCGATCTGACCGGTCTGGATATTGCCTCTGCATCCCTGCTCGATGAAGCTACCGCCGGGGCAGAAGCGATGGCGATGGCCAAACGCGTCAGCAAACTGAAAAATGCTAACCGCTTCTTCGTGGCCGCGGATATTCACCCGCAGACCCTCGACGTGGTCCGCACCCGTGCTGAAACCTTCGGTTTTGACGTCATCGTTGATGATGCTGAAAAAGCCCTCGACCATCAGGACGTGTTTGGCGTACTGCTGCAGCAGGTTGGCACCACCGGTGAAATTCACGACTACAGCAAACTTATCGCCGAGCTGAAAGCACGCAAAGTCGTGGTCAGCGTCGCGGCAGACTTTATGACGCTGGTTCTGCTGACCGCTCCGGGCAAGCAGGGTGCCGACATCGTCTTCGGTTCCGCTCAGCGTTTCGGCGTACCGATGGGCTACGGCGGCCCGCACGCGGCCTTCTTCGCCGCGAAAGATGAATTCAAACGCTCTATGCCTGGCCGTATCATCGGCGTATCGAAAGATGCCGCGGGCAATACCGCGCTGCGTATGGCGATGCAGACTCGCGAGCAGCATATCCGCCGCGAGAAAGCGAACTCCAATATCTGTACTTCCCAGGTCCTGCTGGCCAACATCGCCAGCCTGTACGCGGTGTTCCACGGGCCAGCGGGTCTGAAGCGTATCGCCAGCCGCATCCATCGCCTGACGGATATCCTCGCCGACGGGCTGCAGAAAAAAGGGCTGAAGCTGCGTCATGCGCACTACTTCGACACCCTGTGCGTAGAAGTGGCCGACAAAGCCGCAGTGCTGGCACGTGCTGAAGCGCTGGAAATTAACCTGCGCAGCGATATTCACAACGCGGTCGGCATCACTCTCGACGAAGCGACCACCCGCGAAGATGTTGTGAACCTGTTCCGCGCTATTATCGGCGACAATCACGGTCTGGATATCGACACGCTGGATAAAGACGTGGCGCTCGACAGCCGTTCTATCCAGGAAAGCATGCTGCGTGATGATGCGATCCTGACGCATCCGGTGTTCAATCGCTACCATAGCGAAACCGAGATGATGCGCTACATGCACTCGCTGGAGCGTAAAGATCTGGCGCTGAATCAGGCGATGATCCCGCTGGGTTCCTGCACCATGAAGCTTAACGCTGCGGCAGAAATGATCCCCATCACCTGGCCGGAGTTCGCCGAGCTGCACCCGTTCTGCCCGGCAGAACAGGCGGAAGGTTATCATCAGATGATCGCCCAGCTCTCCGACTGGCTGGTTAAACTGACCGGTTACGACGCCGTCTGCATGCAGCCGAACTCCGGCGCACAGGGCGAGTACGCGGGCCTGCTGGCGATTCGCCACTACCACGAGAGCCGCAATGAAGGCCATCGTGATATCTGCCTGATCCCAAGCTCTGCGCACGGCACCAACCCGGCATCGGCACAGATGGCCGGCATGCAGGTGGTGGTGGTGGCCTGTGATAAAAATGGCAACATTGACCTGGCGGATCTGCGCCTGAAGGCGGAGCAGGCGGGTGAGAATCTCTCCTGCATCATGGTCACCTACCCGTCCACTCACGGCGTGTACGAAGAGACTATCCGCGAAGTGTGCGAAATCGTGCATCAGTTCGGCGGCCAGGTTTATCTCGACGGCGCCAACATGAATGCTCAGGTGGGCATCACCTCGCCGGGCTTTATCGGCGCGGACGTGTCGCACCTTAACCTGCATAAAACCTTCTGCATTCCGCACGGCGGCGGCGGCCCGGGTATGGGACCGATTGGCGTCAAAGCGCACCTGGCACCGTTTGTTCCGGGCCACAGCGTGGTGCAAATCGAAGGCATGCTGACCCGTCAGGGCGCGGTATCTGCCGCACCGTTCGGCAGCGCATCTATTCTGCCAATCAGCTGGATGTACATCCGCATGATGGGCGCAGAAGGGCTGAAGCAGGCGAGCCAGGTGGCTATCCTCAACGCCAACTACATCGCGACCCGTCTGAAAGAGGCGTTCCCGGTGCTCTATACCGGTCGCGACGGCCGTGTGGCGCACGAATGTATTCTTGATATTCGTCCGCTGAAAGAAGAGACCGGCATCAGCGAGCTGGATATCGCCAAGCGTCTGATCGACTTTGGCTTCCATGCGCCGACCATGTCCTTCCCGGTCGCCGGAACCCTGATGGTTGAGCCGACCGAATCGGAAAGCAAAGTCGAGCTGGACCGCTTCATCGACGCGATGCTGGCGATTCGTGGTGAAATCGACCGCGTGAAAGCGGGCGAATGGCCGCTGGAAGATAACCCGCTGGTGAACGCGCCGCATACTCAGGGCGAGCTGGTGGCTGAATGGCCGCACCCGTATACCCGTGAGCTGGCGGTATTCCCGGCTGGTCTGGATAACAAATACTGGCCGACGGTGAAACGTCTGGACGATGTCTACGGTGACCGCAACCTGTTCTGCTCCTGCGTCCCGATGAGCGAATACCAGTAATTAGCTGACTGGACTATCTTTTAAAGGCGCTTCGGCGCCTTTATTTTTTGGGAGAGTCATATGGCTTTAGCACTGATTACCGGCGCCAGCCGGGGCATTGGCAGGGCAACCGCGCTGCTGCTGGCGCAGGAAGGTTATACCGTGGTGGTCAATTACCACCGCAATATCAATGCCGCGATGGCGGTAGTGAATGAGATTGTTATTCTGGGCGGCAAGGCCGTGGCGCTACCCGCAGATATCAGCGATGAAGCCCAGGTCATGGCGATGTTCGACAGTATCGATAAGCTGGATGAACCGTTGACCGCCCTGGTCAACAACGCGGGGATCCTGTTTACCCAGAGCACCATTGAAAACCTGACCGCCGAGCGGATTAACCAGGTGCTGAGCACCAATGTCACCGGCTATTTCCTCTGTTGTCGCGAGGCGGTGAAGCGGATGTCATTCAGGCATGACGGTAAAGGCGGAGCGATCGTCAACGTCTCGTCGGCGGCATCACGGTTGGGGGCGGCGGGTGAATATGTGGATTATGCCGCGTCGAAAGGCGCCGTGGATACGTTGACCACCGGGCTGGCGCTGGAAGTGGCAGCGCAGGGCATTCGCGTAAACGGCGTACGCCCTGGTTTTATCTATACCGAGATGCACGCCAGCGGCGGTGAGCCGGGGCGGGTGGATCGGGTAAAAGCCGCGCTACCGATGCAACGCGGCGGTCAGCCCGAGGAAGTCGCGCAGGCTATCGCCTGGCTGCTGAGCGACAAGGCCTCCTACGTGACCGGTAGTTTCCTCGAACTGGCCGGCGGCAAATAACCGGCACACCACTTATCACCCCGGCTAAGCGTAGCGCAAGCCGGGGGCTATGACGCCAGCCACAACCGCAGGCGCATTCCCCAACTGCTGGTCCAGCCGGTGGTGACCGACTTCACTTCGCCACCGGAGATAACGATCAGCGTCGGCGTGACCTGAACATCCCACTGCCGGGAAAGCTGGCCCTGGGGATCGTTCACCGTTGGCAGCATTAGCTTTTTCTGCGCCAGCCAGCGCGCCAGAGCGGCATCGTCCCCGGAGCGCAGCGCCACCGACATCACGTTTTCCCCGCGGCTCGCCAGGGCTGAGACCGACGGCGTGGTATAGCGACAGACCCCGCACCAGGTCGCCCAGACGTAGAGCAGCAACGGGCGCTGTTGGCTCATGGCGGCCAGATCGACCGTTTTGCCATCCAGCGTCTGTAATGGCGTGCTGGTAAAGTTCTGCGGCAGCGCGGGCTGGCGCAGATAATCCATCCCGGCGATGAGCGCTGCGGCGAGCAACAGCAGAATCACCAGCTCGCGTAGCCAGCGGCGTAATTTACTGACCATCGGCTTTTGCCAGCTGCGTTTTCACTAGCTCCTCCAGATCGTTATAGGGAATGGCGCCGGCCACCATCTGATCGCCGATGATTGTCGCCGGGGTGCCCTGAATATTCAGCACCTGCGACAAAATCAGGTTCATCTTGAGGGGATCCATGGTCTGGTCATCAATCTTTACGCCGTCGGTTGCCGTTTTCTGGCGGGCGGCAAGAATGCTGGCATCATCGTGATAACCTTTTTTCGCCATCAGACGCTGGTGCAGCGGCCAGAATTTATCCGGCTGCTGGCGCCACGTAGAGAGCGCGGCTTTGGCGGCGTTGACCGAGCTCTGGCCTTTAAACGGCAGCAGCTTCACGATCAACAGAACGTCAGGATTTTCGCGAACGATCTTCTCCAGTTGCGGATCGAACTGCTTGCAGTAGGGGCAGTTGTAATCGGTAAACGAAACGATCGTCAGGCGCGGATTTTTGGCGCCAAGTCGTGGGCTGTCGGGGTCGTTGAACAGCAGCTTTGCCAGCTGATCGTCGGCGGTTGAGTCGGGTTGTTCAGCCGGAGCGGCCAGGCTGAAGGTGGACAGACACAGCAGAAACAGAGCGGTGATGGTTCTCATGATTATTGACCTTTCGCATCAGACAGAGTGGCGAGGAGTTCGTCGCGGTTTAACAGCGGGGGCAGCACGTGGCCCTGCGGTAATCCCGGTCCGTAGATTTGATTAAAGGGAACGGCGGCGCTGCCGCGGGTGGTCAGGAAACGGCTGATGGTTTCCGATGGCCGACTCCAGTCGCCGCGCAGGGCGACCACGTCCGGTTCCGACAGGGCGCGCTGGACATCGTCACGCAGCAGCACGTTGTATTTATTGGCTTTACAGGTCACGCACCAGTCGGCGGTGACATCGATAAACACCCGCTGATGGTTCGCCAGCGCATCGATAATCGCCTGCTCGGTGAGGGGCTGCCAGTTAACGCGGTCGCGCCGCGACGCCTGACCATCAGGCTGCATAAACAACGTGAAGGCTCCGGCAACCGCAAGCGCCAGAACGCCGGCCCACAGCGCGGTGCGCCAGCGGTAGCGCCAGAGGATTGCCAGCAGCAACGCCAGCGCCAGCAGCACGACCAGCGCAATAACCGGCATCTGGCCGAGATGCACCGTCAGCAGGCTAATCAGCCACAGCGATGAACCCAGCATCATCAACCCGAGCACCACGCGCAGGACGTTCATCCAGCGTCCTGGTCGCGGCAGGTGTCGGGCGAGTCCCGGCCAGGCGGCGACCAGCAGCCACGGCAGGCTCATGCCTACCCCCATGGCGAAGAAAATCCCCCACAGCAGCGGCAGCGGCGCCACCAGTGCGACCGAGACGGCGGTGCCGAGAAACGGCGCGGTGCAGGGGGTTGCCAGCAGTGTCGCAAATGCTCCCTGCCAGAAATGGCCCATCAGCCCGTGGCCGCCGCGGGTGGCCAGAAAGGTGCTGGTGCCGGAGGAAAGGTGGATCTCAAACAGGCCCAGCAGGCTGGCGCTGAACAGCACCATTACCAGCGCCATCGCGCCAATAAACCACGGATTCTGAAACTGAATTCCCCAGCCCAGCGCCTGGTTGCCCAGGCGCAGCAGGGTCATCATCAGCGCGAGTGCCAGAAATGAGACCACGATCCCGCAGACCGAGGCCATGAACTGCCGGCGTACCACGCCGCGCTCCTGTCCGCCGCTCTGCACCAGCGACCCGAGCTTCATGGCCAGTACCGGCAGCACGCAGGGCATCACGTTGAGGATCAGGCCGCCCGCCAGCGCCATCAGCAGCACCCACCATAGCGACGGCGCTGCTACCGGGGAGCCCGGGTCAATAGTCAGCGCGCTTTCCTGCGCCAGCCCGTTGTCGGCAAGGACCAGCGACAGGCGCTTGCCGCTCAGGTCGGGCGCCGTCTCACCCCAGCTGTCGGTGACCGGGATCTGCGCGATAAGCGTATCGTCTTTCAGCGAGAACGTCGGTTTGCCAAAGTCGACATCATCCATGCTGTCGATAAACAGCGCGGGCTGCTGCCAGCCGGCGTCGCGCACCGCCGTTACCGTCAGTTTTCCATCGCGATAGGCTGAGGTCAGCCGCGACGTCAGGCCATCCGGTCGCGGCAGCGTACCCAGCGCCCGGGTGAAATCGTAGCCAAAGGAGTCTCCCGGTGAGGCGCTCATCTCCAGTGAGAAGGGGTAGTCGGTGAGAATGCAGACGTTGCTGCAGGTGGATAGCGTCAGCACGCCGCTCAGGGTCTGCGGCAACGGGCCGCGGATCTCCAGCGGAAAGCTGACGCGGTCGTGGTAGCCCTGGGTGGATATGCCCGCGACGTCAAAGCGCTGCGGGGTTGGCCAGTGCCAGGTAACATCCAGCGGCGTATTCCAGACGATGGCGGGCGCAATGCCGCCTTCACCGGGCGATCGCCAGTAGGTTTTCCAGCCTTTTTCCAGTTTCACATCCAGCAGCAGGCGGGCGGTATCGCTGCTTTCGCTCTGGGCGCGCAGCCGGACGCTGGCGTGTTGATTATCGGCGGCGCGTAACCAGCCGCTGTCGGCAGCCTGGCTGACGGGCAGCCATAGCCAAAGCAGGCAGACCAGCAGTCGCCTGAATACCATAAACATAAATTTTCTCCATAAATGATTAATTAACCTGAGTGTTCAGGAAATTGCTCATTCACGGAAAACGCACAATCGCAGATGCACCCGTAGCCGGGGAGGGGAGATAACGCGGGGAGGCCAGAGACGCTCGATGCGGGGCGGGATCGCCGCCAGCAGCGTCAGTAACAGCGCGACTGCCAGCAAGGCGCCTTCGAACAGCACCGGCGGCGACGCCAGCAGAGATTTCGCGCTCAGCTCGCAGGGCGTCACCGGCGCTTCCGCCGTATCTGGTCCCTGTTGGGCCGATTGCGTCACGGCCGCGGCGTTCATGACAAGCGCATGCAGCCCGGCCATACGCTGCGCGGTGCATACCAGCACCACCAGACAGGCAAGGGCTACAAGAAGAATGGCTTTTCGCTGTCGCTTAATCATTATCGCCTCAATAATTCACGAGGCTTATCTTATCGGGCGGGCAGGTTTTAGCAATGTTAAAGCTGTAAAGAAGTGTCTGTAAGACAGGGGATTTTCCTCTCCCCGGATGGGGAGAGGAGGCGTGCGAGGGACAATCAGAGCTTTTCGCCGTTGCTGGCGATGACGTCTTTGTACCAGTTGAAGCTTTTCTTGCGCGAGCGGGACATGTCGCCGGTACCGTCGTCATGCTTGTTGACGTAGATAAAGCCGTAGCGCTTGCTGTACTGCCCGGTGGTGAAGGAGACGCAGTCGATGCAGCCCCACGGGGTGTAGCCCATCAGATCGACGCCATCATAGGTGACCGCTTTGATCATCTCTTCCACGTGGGCGCGGAGATAGTCGATACGGTAGTCGTCGTTGATGCTGCCGTCTGCTTCGACTTTGTCGTAAGCGCCAAAGCCGTTTTCCACGATAAACAGCGGCTTCTGGTAGCGTTCATACAGTTCGCACAGCGCGTAGCGCAGGCCTACCGGGTCAATCTGCCAGCCCCAGTCGGACGCTTTCACGTGCGGGTTCGGCACGCTGCCTTCAAAGCCAGAGATCGCATCGCCGCTACCGCCTTCCGCTTTTACCGCGTTGGTCATGTAGTAGCTGAAGCCGAGGTAATCGCAGGTGCCTTCGCGGAGGATCTGTTCATCGCCGGCTTCCATCTTGATGTTGAAGCCGCGGCGTTCCCATTCGTTCAGGACGTAGCTCGGGTAGTAACCGCGCAGCTGTACGTCGGTAAAGACGTAGCGTTCACGCATGGATTCCTGAGCGAACATCACGTCTTCAGGTTTACAGGAGAACGGATAGAGCGCCACCATCGCCAGCATGCAGCCAACCTGCATCTGCGGGTTGATGCGCCGCGCCGCCTTCACCGCCAGGGCGCTGGCAACGAACTGGTGATGCAGCACCTGGTACATAGTCTCTTCCGGGTTTTCATGCTCGGTATAGACCACGCCGGAGCAGCAATAGCCGAACAGCGGCGCGCGCCAGTTACGCTGGTTGTTAATCTCGTTAAAGGTCATCCAGTATTTCACTTTGTGCTTATAGCGCTCGAACACCACTTCAGCGAAACGCACAAAGAAATCGACCACTTTACGGTTGGTCCAGCCACCGTACTGCTGCACCAGATGCAGCGGCATTTCAAAGTGGGAGAGGGTGATAACCGGCTCGATGTTGTATTTCAGCAGCTCATCAAACATGTCGTCATAGAACTTCAGCCCTTCTTCGTTGGGCTGGGTTTCATCGCCCAGCGGGAAGATACGGGTCCAGGCGATGGAGGTGCGGAAACATTTGAAGCCCATCTCGGCAAACAGTTTGATGTCTTCTTTATAGCGGCCATGGAAGTCGATGGCTTCGTGGTTCGGGTAGTATTTCCCGGCTTCCACTTCATGGGTGATTTCGCGCGGAACGCCGTGAGCGCCGCCGGTCAGTACGTCACAAATGCTTGGGCCTTTGCCGTCTTTATTCCAGCCGCCTTCCACCTGGTGCGCCGCTACTGCGCCGCCCCACAAAAAGTCTTTCGGTAAAGTGATTTTTTTCATCTTTGCTGATCTCATCAAATAGCATCTGATTTTTAGTCTAACAAAGGGAATATAAATGTCACGATATAACAATTCCCGTGACGTGGAATATGTTACATCGAAAAAACAGGGTGTTATTTTCAGACCAGTTTGCGGGCTAATTTACGTCCGAGGGATTCCAGAATATATATGACCGGAATTTGGGTGGTAATATCGTACACGCCGCCAATGCGGGTTTGCGGCACGTGCCAGGAGAGGTTGAAGTCCGCAAGCTTTGCCAGCCGCGAGTGTTCATGGCTGGTGACCGACATCACCTTGCAGTTGTGCAGGCTGAACTGGCTGGCGAAGCGCAGGATCTCTTCGGTTTCCCCGGAGACGGACAGGACGATCGCCAGCGCGTTACGGGCCATATCATTGGTTACCGGGAAATAAGGGTCGTCGATATGGTTGCTGAATTTTCCGACGTTAGAGAAAAAACGTGCGCCATATTTCGCGAGGGCGCCGGAGGTGCCTGCACCAACAAATATAATACGCTCTGAAGCCAGAATAATATCGACGGCGCGGTCGAGTAAATCATCAAATTCATCATTATTGACGCTTTTAAAAAAGCTCATGATTTCGCTGGCGCCGATATTTGCCTGTTGAGGCTCGTTCTGCTCGAGATATAATTTAAAGCGTACGCGAAACTCCGAGTATCCTTCACACTGCAGTTTGCGGCAAAAGCGCAGGACGGTCGTCGTGGAGACGCCGGAGGCTTCTGCCAGTTCGCGAATGGTCATGTACATCACCTTGTCACGATTTTTGATGACGTAGTGGTAGACCATCATCTCAAGATTATTGAGACTGGCGATCGCAGCGTGGGAGAACATGCTCACAGTAACAACTCACAATTCATAATGACCAGGAGGGAATTATATCATGCAGCCGAATGACATAACTTTTTTTCAACGCTTTCAGGACGACATCCTTGCCGGGCGGAAAACGATCACCATCCGCGATGCTGCCGAATCGCATTTTAAAACCGGGGATGTGCTGCGGGTTGGTCGCTATGAAGATGACGGCTATTTTTGTACGATTCAGGTGGTGGCAACCTCGACGGTTACGCTCGATACGCTGACAGAACGCCACGCGCAGCAGGAGAATATGACGCTGCCGCAGCTGCGCCAGGTGATCGGCGAGATCTACCCTGATGATGACCAGTTTTATGTTATTGAATTTCAAAAACTTTAACAAAACAGCGAACGAGTGTTAGGCGAAAAATTTAATTTAACTTGATGATTTTATTGAGTTCACAAAAATTCATCTTTTTATTTTAGCTAACAGGTGTTCACTGGAATCATTCTCAGTTACCCTAGATGTGCATTGAAAGCGTTCTTGTTTTCGGAGTCAAATATGGTTCGCAAGCCATTAATCACACAGGGTTATTCTTTGGCAGAGGAAATTGCCAACAGTATCAGCCATGGAATCGGGCTGGTGTTCGGTATCGTCGGTCTGGTGCTCCTGCTGGTTCAGGCGATAGACAGCAACGCCAGCGCCACGGCAATTACCAGCTACAGCCTGTATGGCGGCAGCATGATCATGCTGTTCCTCGCGTCCACGCTCTATCACGCGATCCCTCATCAGCGGGCTAAGCAGTGGCTGAAAAAATTCGACCACTGCGCCATCTATCTGCTGATTGCCGGGACCTATACCCCTTTTTTGCTGGTGGGGCTCAATTCGCCGCTCTCACGGGGCCTGATGATCGTCATCTGGAGCCTGGCGCTGCTGGGGATTTTGTTTAAGCTCACCATCGCGCATCGCTTCAAGATCCTCTCGCTGGTGACCTATCTGACGATGGGCTGGCTGTCATTAATCGTGGTGTATCAGCTGGCAATTAAGCTGGCGGCAGGTGGCGTCACGCTACTGGCGGTGGGCGGGGTCGTCTATTCGCTGGGGGTTATCTTCTACGTCTGCAAGCGCATCCCTTATAACCATGCTATCTGGCACGGCTTCGTGCTGGGCGGCAGCGTCTGTCATTTCCTGGCGATCTATTTGTACGTCGGCCAGGTGTAACGAAAACGCCGCGCCATCGGGAGAGCCCCGGCGGCGCGGCGGTTATCGGAACGGCAGGCCTGCGAGCCTTAACTCTCTTCTAACGAGTACGGCAGCGGAACGATGCTTAAGGTGCCGGCATCATCGCGGACGCGGAACACGCTGTCCGGCTCCATATCGTTATTCATCACTACCTGCACCAGCAGATGGCCATCATCCAGCTGAACTGCGGCCAGCACGGTGCCGGTCCGGCGCCAGTTGTCGCCCATCTTCAGCTCAAGATCTTCCCCGGCCTGCGGCACGCGGCTGGCTTTACCCGCCAGATACCACAGCGCACGCTTGTTGGCGCCGCGGAATTTAGCCCGCGCGACCATCTCCTGCCCGGTGTAGCAGCCTTTTTTAAAGCTGATGCCGCCCAGCGCCTGCAGGTTAGTGGCTTGCGGAATGAACTGCGCGCTGTTGGCGCTGTCAATGACCGGCAGGCCCGCTTCGATATTCAACGCCAGCCACTGCTGGCTGTTGTTCAGTTGGGCATCGCTGCGCAGCGCATCGGTGATGCGGGTGGCGGTTGCGACATCGGTCACCAGCAGGAAACGCTCTGCCGGATGCTCAAACCACAGCAGGCTGGTGGCGCCGTCGGTTACCAGCGGTTTGTCGCTGCCGGGCAGTTCGCTAAACAGCGGCGCGAGCGCGGCGCGGGCCTGGAAGCCGGCAACGCCCAGCAGGACGTGTTCATCGTCGGCGGCAATGGCGACTTTGGAGAATACCGCGTATTTTTTCAGTTCGGTCAGCTGCGCGTCGCGCAGGCTGCGGCGTTCGATCCAGGCATAGCCACCCTGGCGATGGAAGACTCGCAGGTTGCTCCACATCTTGCCCTTGGCATCACAGTGCGCGGCAAGCAGGTGCCGATCGTCGGTCAGCGCGCTGACATCGGCGGTAATCTGTCCCTGAAGATACTTCTCGGCATCCTGACCAGTTATCGTCGACAGCGCCCAGTCATCCAGCGTCATCAGCGTTAACGGCAGACGGGCGGAAGCGGAAGGCTGGCGCGGGGGAAAAGGTGTAAAAGCCATAGTCATGTCCTGAATAGCTTAACGCAGAGTGAGTCACTAATGGTAAAAGAGCTATGGTGCAATGCAAGCGCTTTTGGCAGGCGATTTGTGCCTTGATGAGCTAAACGAACTGACAACGAAGGTAGATAAAACCATGGTTAATTTATGGTTTTTTGCGAGTGGCGTTCTCTGTTTGCGATATTGCTGTAAAGTAAGTGCAAAAAACGGGTTAAACTAACCTACTAATAACATTCATCAGGCCGCATCCCGCTAACTTGAAGAATGCACTGTGTATCTTTATGCTGGAAGGACAACATGGACATTACTAATAAAGCCCGTATCCACTGGGCATGCCGCCGGGGTATGCGCGAACTCGATATCTCTATCATGCCGTTTTTTGAGTATGAGTACGATACGCTCAGTGATGACGACAAGCTGCTGTTCATTCGTCTGTTAGAAAACGACGATCCGGATCTGTTCAACTGGCTGATGAACCATGGCGAACCGGCGGATGCGCAACTGCAACGGATGGTAAAATTAATCCAGACTCGGAATCGGGAACGTGGTCCTGTGGCAATCTGATTTACGCATCTCCTGGCGTTCGCAGTGGTTTTCACTGCTGCTTCACGGCATTGTGGCGGCGATAGTGCTGCTCATGCCCTGGCCGCTGAGCTACACACCGCTATGGCTGTTACTGCTGTCGCTGGTGGTGTTTGACTGCGTTCGCAGTCAGCGGCGGATCCACGCCTGTCGGGGAGAAATAAAACTGCTGACTGATTCGCGTCTGCGCTGGCAAAAAGCGGAATGGGAGATCGTCGGTACGCCCTGGGTGATTAACAGCGGAATGCTGCTGCGCCTGCGGGAGAGCGAAACGCGCCGCAGCCAGCATTTGTGGGTTGCGGCGGACAGTATGGACGAAAAAGAGTGGCGCGATTTGCGCCGGTTGGTATTACAAAACCCGGCGCAAGATTAAGAGCCAGTCAGGCGAACTGCTCAGCCATCTCGCCGAGGATTTGTTCGCACCAGTTCTGCAGGCGATCGTCGCTCATCTCATACTGGTTTGTTTCATCAAGCGCCAGGCCAACGAACAGCTGGCCATCGGCAATAATCGGTTTCTGGCTGGTGAATTCGTAGCCTTCCGTCGGCCAGTAACCGATAAACTTCACCCCTTTGGTGATCAGCTTATCGTGCAGCATGCCCAGCGCGTCGAGGAACCATTCGCCGTAACCCAGTTGGTCGCCCATGCCGTACATCGCCACAATTTTATCCTGCAGATCCAGGGTGTCTAACTGCTGCCAGATAGCGTCCCAGTCTTCCTGAATCTCGCCGAAATCCCATGTCGGAATGCCGAGGATCAGCACGTCATATTCTGTCATCAGGGCAGGGGAATCATCTTTCAGATTGTGCAGCGTCACCAGTTCCGGACCGATGATATCGCGAATCTTCTCCGCTGCCATTTCGGTGTAGCAGGTGCTGGAGCCGTAAAAAAGACCTATGTTCATGGGGTAAACATCTCAATTCATGCTGTGACTTTGCGCTTAGTTTATCAGAAAGGCACCGCCGGCCGCATACTTAAGGTTGTATGTTCAGCGTCTGAGAGCACCGCGCTGCCGTTTTTGCCCAGCAGGGCAACTAATTTGGGTATACTGGAGCCGTTTTAACGAGCAAAGAGGCCGATGTGGAACAGGATCTTGCACGAATCGAACAGTTTCTCGATGCGTTGTGGCTGGAGCGTAACCTTGCTGAAAATACGCTCAGCGCCTACCGACGGGATCTGACCATGGTGGTGGAATGGCTGCACCATCGCGCGTTGACCCTGATAAGCGTTAGCGGCGAAGACCTGCAGGCGCTGCTGGCTGAAAGACAAACCGGGGGCTATAAAGCCACCAGCACCGCGCGCTTGTTAAGCGCCGTGCGCCGCTTCTTTCAGCATCTGTATCGGGAAAAAGTCCGCCCGGACGATCCCAGCGCGTTGCTGGCGTCGCCGAAGCTGCCGCAGCGGTTACCGAAAGATCTGAGCGAAGCCCAGGTCGATCGTCTGCTGCAGGCGCCGTTGGTCGAACAGCCCTTAGAGTTACGCGATAAAGCGATGCTGGAGGTGCTGTACGCCACCGGTCTGCGCGTATCGGAGCTGGTTGGCCTGACGATGAGCGATATCAGCCTGCGTCAGGGGGTGCTGCGGGTGGTCGGTAAAGGGAATAAAGAACGGCTGGTTCCGCTTGGCGAAGAGGCGGTGCTGTGGGTGGAGAACTACCTGGAGTACGGGCGTCCCTGGCTGCTCAACGGCGTGGCTTCCGATGTGCTTTTCCCCAGCCAGCGCGCGCAGCAGATGACGCGCCAGACTTTCTGGCATCGGATTAAGCACTATGCCGTACTGGCGGGCATCGATAGCGCGAAGCTTTCGCCGCACGTGTTACGCCATGCGTTTGCCACGCACTTACTTAACCACGGCGCGGATTTGCGCGTGGTACAGATGCTATTAGGACATAGCGATCTCTCTACGACGCAGATCTACACCCACGTGGCGACCGAGCGTCTGAGACAACTTCATCAACAGCATCACCCACGGGCGTGAGTGCTGACTAAAAAGGACGATGTATGAAAAACGGTTTATTGATGTTCACTCTGCTGGCGGCAACGCTGTCCGGGGCCGCGCATGCTGACACGGCGGCCATCAAACAGTCATTGGCCAAGCTGGGTGTGCAGAGCACGGATATTCAGCCTTCCCCGGTTACCGGGATGAGCACCGTGCTGACCGACAGCGGCGTACTGTACGTGACCGATGACGGCAAACATGTCATCCAGGGGCCGATGTACGACGTCAGCGGCGCGCAGCCGCTTAACGTCACCAATGCGTTGCTGGTCGGCAAGCTGAACGCGCTGGAAAAAGAGATGATCATCTATAAAGCGCCACAGGAAAAACACGTGATCACCGTGTTCACCGATATCACCTGCGGCTACTGCCACAAGCTGCACGAAGAGATGAGCGACTATAACGCGCTGGGGATCACCGTGCGTTATCTGGCCTTCCCGCGTCAGGGGCTGCAAAGCCAGGCGGAGCAGGATATGAAAGCGATCTGGTGCGCGAAAGATCGCAACAAAGCGCTGGATGACGCCATGGCCGGCAAAGGCGTACAGGCCGCGAGCTGCAACGTTGATATCAGCAAGCACTACACGCTTGGCGTGCAGTTTGGCGTGAACGGGACACCGGCGATGGTGTTGAGCAACGGCTACGTGCTGCCGGGTTATCAGGGGCCGAAAGAGCTGAAAGCCTTCCTTGATGAGCATCAAAAACAGACAAGCGGTAAATAATTCGCGTGAAACCACAGATACAACTACGCCGCCGCGAGGCGGTTGACGGGGCTGATTTACCTGGCGACCTGCCACCGCTGTTGCAGCGTCTGTATAGCAGCCGCGGTGTGCTGCGCGCCCAGGAGCTGGAGCGCGGTGTCAAAGGCATGCTGCCATGGACGCAGCTGAACGGCATCGAGCGTGCGGTGGAGATGCTGTACAGCGCTTTCCAGCAAGAGTTGCATATCGTCGTGGTCGGCGATTTTGACGCCGATGGCGCCACCAGTACCGCGCTGAGCGTGCTGGCGCTGCGTGCGCTGGGCTACAGCAAGGTCTCCTACCTGGTACCGAACCGGTTTGAAGATGGCTACGGGTTAAGTCCTGAGGTTGTCGATCAGGCCCATGCGCGCGGCGCGCAGATGATTATGACCGTCGATAACGGGATTTCATCGCATGCCGGCGTCGATCACGCACACGCGCTGGGGATCCCGGTGGTGGTGACCGATCATCACCTACCGGGCGATACATTACCGGCGGCGGAAGCCATCGTGAACCCCAATTTGCGCGACTGCGAGTTCCCGTCGAAATCGCTGGCCGGCGTGGGCGTAGCGTTCTACCTGATGCTGGCATTGCGCACTTTCCTGCGTGATAAAAACTGGTTTGAAACTCGCGGGATTGCCGCCCCTAATCTGGCAGAACTGCTGGATCTGGTGGCCCTGGGAACGGTAGCGGACGTGGTGCCGCTGGATGCCAATAACCGGATCCTGACCTGGCAGGGGCTGAGCCGTATTCGGGCCGGCAAGTGCCGTCCGGGGATCAAGGCGCTGCTGGAGATCGCCAACCGCGATCCGCAAAAGCTGGCGGCCAGCGACCTGGGCTTTGCCCTGGGGCCGCGGCTGAACGCGGCAGGCAGGCTGGATGATATGTCGGTCGGCGTGGCGCTGCTGCTGTGCGATAACGTCGGCGACGCGCGGATGCTGGCCAACGAGCTGGATGCGCTAAACCAGACCCGCAAAGAGATTGAGCAGGGCATGCAGGCCGAGGCGCTGACGCTGTGCGAGCAGCTTGAGCGTAGCGGCGAAACCCTGCCCGGCGGGCTGGCGATGTATCACCCGCAGTGGCATCAGGGGGTGGTCGGTATTCTGGCGTCGCGCATTAAAGAGCGTTTTCATCGTCCGGTGATTGCCTTCGCACCAACCGGCGACGGGCTGTTAAAAGGGTCCGGTCGTTCCATTCAGGGGCTGCACATGCGCGATGCGCTTGAGCGTCTTGATACCCTCAATCCTGGGCTGATCCTGAAATTTGGCGGCCACGCCATGGCGGCGGGGCTGTCACTGGAAGAGGCGCGTTTTGCCGAGTTTCAGAAGTGCTTCGGCGATCTGGTTACCGAGTGGCTGGATCCGGCGCTGTTACAGGGTGAAGTGGTGTCCGACGGCCCGCTGGAGGCGGCGGAGATGAGCATGGAAGTGGCCCATATGCTGCGTGAAGCCGGCCCCTGGGGCCAGATGTTCCCGGAACCGCTGTTTGACGGCCGTTTCCGCCTGCTTCAACAACGGCTGGTGGGCGAGCGTCATCTGAAGGTGATGGTCGAACCGGTCGGCGGCGGCCCGCTGCTGGACGGTATTGCCTTCAACGTTGATACTTCGATGTGGCCGGATAACGGCGTGCGCGAAGTGACGCTGGCCTATAAGCTCGATATTAATGAGTTCCGTGGTAATCGTAGCCTGCAGCTTATCATCGACCATCTCTGGCCGGTCTGACGAAAAAGCCACCAATAAAGAGGCGCACTGAAGGGCGAAGTGTCTATAAAAGAGAGCGGGGATCCGGTACAATTCCGCTCTTATCACCGCATTTTGACGAATCCATTAAAAGAAAATCGACCATGTTTGAAATAAATCCGGTAAAAAACCGCATTCAGGACCTCACGGAGCGCTCTGACGTTCTCAGGGGGTATCTTTGACTACGATGCCAAGAAAGAGCGTCTGGAAGAAGTAAACGCCGAGCTGGAACAGCCGGACGTGTGGAACGAACCCGAGCGTGCACAGGCGCTGGGGAAAGAGCGTTCTTCACTGGAAGCCATCGTCGAGACGCTGGACCAGATGTCCCAGGGGCTGGAGGATGTCTCCGGGCTGCTGGAGCTGGCCGTTGAAGCCGACGACGAAGAGACCTTCAACGAAGCCGTTGCCGAACTGGACGTGCTGGAAGAGAAACTGGCGCAGCTTGAGTTCCGCCGTATGTTCTCCGGCGAATACGACAGCGCCGACTGCTACCTCGATATTCAGGCCGGTTCCGGCGGGACTGAAGCCCAGGACTGGGCCAGCATGCTGACGCGTATGTATCTGCGTTGGGCTGAAGCGCGCGGTTTTAAAACCGAGATTATCGAAGAGTCTGAAGGTGAAGTCGCGGGCATCAAATCCGTGACCATCAAGATTATTGGCGATTACGCCTACGGCTGGCTGAGAACGGAAACCGGCGTTCACCGCCTGGTGCGTAAGAGCCCGTTCGATTCCGGCGGCCGTCGCCACACCTCGTTCAGTTCCGCGTTTGTCTATCCGGAAGTGGATGACGACATTGATATCGAGATCAACCCGGCAGACCTGCGTATTGACGTTTACCGCGCTTCAGGTGCGGGTGGTCAGCACGTTAACCGTACGGAATCCGCGGTGCGTATTACCCACATTCCAAGCGGCTTAGTGACGCAGTGCCAGAACGACCGTTCACAGCACAAGAACAAAGACCAGGCCATGAAGCAGATGAAAGCCAAGCTTTATGAACTGGAAATGCAGAAGAAAAATGCCGAGAAGCAGGCGATGGAAGATACCAAATCCGACATCGGCTGGGGCAGCCAGATCCGCTCTTATGTGCTGGATGACTCCCGCATTAAAGATCTGCGCACCGGGGTGGAAACCCGCAATACTCAGGCCGTGCTCGACGGCAGCCTGGATCAATTTATCGAAGCAAGTTTGAAAGCAGGGTTATGAGGAACCAACATGTCTGAACAACAAGCACAGGGCGCTGACGCGGCAATTGACCTTAATAATGAACTGAAAAGCCGTCGTGAAAAGCTGGCTGCGCTGCGTGAGCAGGGTATCCCGTTCCCGAACGATTTCCGTCGTGACCATACCTCTGACCAACTGCACGCTGACTTCGATGCGAAAGAAAACGAAGAGCTGGAAGCGCTGAACGTTGAAGTCTCCGTTGCTGGCCGCATGATGACCCGTCGTATTATGGGTAAAGCCTCCTTCGTGACCCTGCAGGACGTTGGCGGCCGCATTCAGTTGTACGTGGCGCGTGACGATCTGGCAGAAGGCGTCTACAACGAGCAGTTCAAAAAATGGGACCTCGGTGACATCATCGCCGCCCGCGGTAAGCTGTTCAAAACCAAAACCGGTGAGCTTTCTATTCACTGCACCGAACTGCGTCTGCTGACCAAAGCCCTGCGCCCGCTGCCGGACAAATTCCACGGCCTGCAGGATCAGGAAGCCCGCTACCGTCAGCGTTATCTGGACCTGATCTCCAACGACGAATCGCGCAAAACCTTCAAAATTCGCTCCCAGATTCTGGCTGGTATCCGCCAGTTCATGGTTGGTCGCGACTTTATGGAAGTCGAAACCCCGATGATGCAGGTGATCCCTGGCGGCGCGTCTGCCCGTCCGTTCATCACCCATCACAACGCCCTGGATATGGACATGTACCTGCGTATCGCGCCGGAACTGTACCTGAAACGTCTGGTGGTTGGCGGCTTTGAGCGCGTGTTCGAAATCAACCGTAACTTCCGTAACGAAGGGATCTCCGTTCGCCACAATCCAGAGTTCACCATGATGGAACTCTATATGGCGTATGCGGATTATAAAGATCTGATCGAGCTGACCGAATCCCTGTTCCGTACTCTGGCGCAGGATATTCTGGGCAACACCGCGGTGCCTTATGGCGATCAGACCTTCGATTTCGGTAAGCCGTTTGAAAAACTGACCATGCGTGAAGCTATCAAGAAATACCGTCCGGAAACCGAGATGGCGGATCTGGATAACTTCGATTCTGCGAAAGCTATCGCACAGGCCATTGGTCTGCACGTCGAGAAGAGCTGGGGTCTGGGCCGTATCGTGACTGAGATCTTTGAAGAAGTGGCGGAAGCGCACCTGATTCAGCCGACCTTCATCACCGAATACCCGGCAGAAGTTTCTCCGCTGGCGCGTCGTAATGACGAGAACCCGGAAATCACCGACCGCTTTGAATTCTTCATCGGCGGGCGTGAGATCGGTAACGGCTTTAGCGAGCTGAACGATGCAGAAGACCAGGCGCAGCGCTTCCAGGACCAGGTGAATGCGAAAGCGGCCGGTGACGACGAAGCGATGTTCTACGACGAAGACTACGTGACCGCGCTGGAACACGGTCTGCCGCCGACGGCTGGCCTGGGTATTGGTATCGACCGTATGGTAATGCTGTTCACCAACAGCCACACCATCCGCGACGTGATCTTGTTCCCGGCTATGCGCCCGGTGAAATAAGACCGACCGCGAATAACCTAACCCCGGCTATCGATGCCGGGGTTTTTTTTTGGTCTTTATTTCCGGTGGGAATGTGTTTCCCGCTAGCGGGTCATCGCAAATGCGCGGCGTAGCTGCACAGCGCCTGGCGGGCATCCTGGTCATCCGCTTCAAGAACCATCCACGGGCTGTAGGCCCACGGCGTTAAGGCGAGCCCCTGCAGCAGATCGTCAAGGCTGCACCACTGATAATCCATCACCTCATCGGCATGGGGAGCGAGCGGGCTGGTGGTCGTGGCGGCATAAACCGGGCAGACTTCGTTTTCGACAATCCCGTTTGGGGCGACCGCGCGATAGCGGAACGCCGGGTGCACCGGCGTAATGTCGGTGATGGTCACGCCCAGCTCAAAAAGGCTGCGTCGCTGGACGGCCTGTTCAAACGTTTCGCCCTCCTGCGGGTGGCCGCAGACCGAGTTGGTCCAGACGCCTGGCCAGGCTTTCTTGCTCAGCGAACGACGCGTCACCAGTAGCTGCCCTTGCTGATTAAACAGCCAGCAGGAAAAGGCGAGGTGCAAAGGGGTATTGAGGGTATGGGCAGCATACTTTTCCTG
Organism: Klebsiella sp. BIGb0399; assembly: GCF_003752615.1. Taxonomy (NCBI): domain Bacteria; kingdom Pseudomonadati; phylum Pseudomonadota; class Gammaproteobacteria; order Enterobacterales; family Enterobacteriaceae; genus Klebsiella; species Klebsiella sp. BIGb0399. Next base: position 355,886 of record NZ_RKHT01000007.1, read on the forward strand.
CATGCCAACCGGATTATCCTGCTCATCGAGCAAAATGACATGTTCCCCGGTCATGACAACTCCTGATAGTAAAAATCAACTGGCATAAACGTGCCGGGATATGCAATCACGCACAGGGTAGCCGATAACGTCACGAAAGGCATTATCTAAACAAGCGGTAGGCAGGTGGTCAGCGCAGCGAGGAAACCGGGCATCACAAGCGTAGCGATTGGGGTTCTGCCTGTGGGCTGGTATGATAGTCATCCATAATGATGAGATGAGAGCTGTGTTGAGTGCAGGACGCCTGATGAGAAAACGCTTTTTTATCAATATGATGTTGGTTTGTAGCCTGGTGATTGCCGGGTGTTCCAGTTCATCTGATTCCGGTTCCGTCTATACCGTAAAACGCGGTGACACGCTGTACCGTATTTCCCGGACGACTGGCACCAGCATCAAAGATCTGGCCCGACTGAACAATATCTCTCCGCCGTATACCATTGAAGTTGGGCAGCGTCTGAAGCTGAACCCGGCTGCCGGAACCAGCTCCTCGAAGAGCCGTTCGTCCGCGAAGAGCAGCACGCGCACCGCCGCGAGCAAGCCGCCTGCGGCTTTACCACCAGTATCCTGGCCGCCGGTGGGGCAACGTTGCTGGCGCTGGCCGACCAGCGGGAAAGTTATTCTGCCTTATTCCTCAAGCGATGGCGGGAATAAAGGGATTGATATCGCCGGGACGCGTGGGCAGCCGGTGTACGCCTCCGGCGCTGGCAAAGTGGTGTATGTCGGCAACCAGCTGCGCGGTTACGGGAATCTGATCATGATTAAGCACAATGAAGATTACATTAGCGCCTACGCCCATAACGATAAGCTGATGGTCAATAACGGTCAGAGCGTGAAGATAGGGCAGCAGATTGCCACCATGGGCAGCACCGATGCTGACTCCGTGCGCCTGCATTTCCAGATTCGCTATCGGGCGACGGCTATCGATCCGCTACGCTATTTGCCGCCGCAGGGCAGCAAGCCTAAGTGCTAACCGGTTATTTTATCAGCAGTTAGTGTGGTTAAGTCTTGTAAGACGGTGCGTAAGGTCTATAATGGCCTACGCACCTCAAAGCGGGCGTAGTTCAATGGTAGAACGAGAGCTTCCCAAGCTCTATACGAGGGTTCGATTCCCTTCGCCCGCTCCAGATTTCTCTTCTCATGTCGAAACCTTAAAAACCTTCTCTATCAGTAAATTAAATAGTTACCTGTTTTAGCTGCCTATGGGTTCTACCGTTGTGATCCGCCCCTGGTAACTGTCACGCTAAGTTACATGGTGAGATGACAGTATAAGTCAGCGTTGGCGGCAGTTGCATCCTCACACCGCGACAGTAAAACGTGAAGAAAAAGCCCACCCTGGCATCGTTATGTCATCGACAGACTGATCACACGCATTTAAGCCCGATGTGCGGCCTTGTGGCTGCGTAAACAGGTGAATAGTGGTCATGCCCGGGTAGCTACAGATCCGGCTCTGCCAGCGTTCCGCTTGTCTTCTTACCACTAACAGGGCTTTATGACTTCTATCTTATTGAACGATAAATAACCATGACTATCCTTTCTTCGGGGCAAGTAGTTCTCAAATAAAAGGTGGCTTATGTTCGATAATCTAAGAGAAAGTTGGTTTGTTAGCAAAGTTGAAACACTCATTCAGGTTGAGATTAACAATCTTCCGTTATTGCTCAAAGTTCACACAGAAGGGCTGGCTCATGCCATGGTTATACATCAGTACAGGACAAGCGCATTTCCTTTTGAGGAGCATAACGGGCAGCGGTTTAATCCATACCTAGCGGCTTTCCAATCCGTTTTGAACTTTATCAATTCTTATAATCGTGAAGGGCTGATTATCATCAATGGCGAGGATTGTTTAGGTATGCTGAAAATAATCACGTTAAAATTTATGAAGAGGGTTGAGGAAATTTCCTTAAGTCCCGGAGAAGCAGCGTTTATAGATATGTTTTCGGGGCCATTGTTTCGCAAGATATTTCCTGAACTTTGTACTGAATAAAAAAAGGCGTTTTTATAATCACGCTGTCTTGATTAGTGTGGTAAGCCAAGACTTTTCTTGTTCTGACAAATCAAGTTTGTTGATGCGGGTTAAAAACGTATTGATAACCTGTATGTCAGAGTCAGTGATCCGCTTTAAGAGTTCTGGCGGGATACCCTTGCTAACAATCGCTTTACGATGGCTTTCGTAGTTTTTGTTACTCATCACTAATCCTCAAATGTCATTGTGTGACGGCATTGAGCGCTGGCAGTTACTTTTACTTGCTCGCTTTTAACTGCATTCTCATATAGGCAAATCTTACCATCAGATGTCTCGATTTTGTCACTAAGAATCAGAGTTATCTGTCCGGCAGTCGCCAGGGTTGGTAGTAGTGCCAGCGTCAGCGCAAGCAAGCGTTTCATGCGCGTGTCCCTTTCTTGATCCCCGTTGAGTACTTCGTTCTCAATGCGTCCACCTTAGCTTGTGTGAGCCCCAGGTAGGCGCGTATGTATTCGGTGAATCGGGCTTTACGCATGGCGATCTCCTCAGAGGACATAATCAGTATGTCGGAAGATCTCCAAAAGTGAATGGTTCGTTTTGCCGGGAGACTTACAAAACTTGTTGCTGTGCTTTACGCGGCAGCTAACGTATGAAGCAGCCGGAAGTTTCCTGTACTAGCGGGGGCCTATCTCCATTTAACCTCATCTTTGTTACTCTTACTCAGGTTGCATTCATTACACATGATTTGCAGATTGGAGAGCTCCAGGGCTAAATGCGGGTAAAGGGAACGAGGTTTAATATGGTCAACATGCATCACCATCCCATCACTTGCACCACGGCCACACACGCAGCATTTGTTTCCGTACTTTCTGAACGCCTGATAACGTAAACGCCGCCATTCCTTTGAGTTGTAGAACGTTCCTGCATTATTTTCTGCTTGCTGTCTTTGCTGCTGTTCACGCTGTATTTGTTCATATAATCCTACATATTCTTCTTCTTCCTCAAGGGAATGCCCCCAGACATCCTTCATTTGACTACTGTCGCAACGCTTCATTACCGGTATCATGTTATCTGGGTATAACCTGGCGGCCAGTTTCTTAAACAGTTTGAACAGTATCCATACTATAACTACCAGTACGACTAAACCTTCCACTTTGCATCTTCCCAGCATGTTAAATCAAATAAGTGTGGTGTAACGCTTCTGTCAGCACCAAATAGATGTGCATTATATACCTGACCGTAGGTCTCCGCGTAATTAAAAAGGGGCGTTGTACGCCCTGGAGTCTTAACTATTATCCTCTCCAGGCCCGTAGCCACATCACCAACAGATGTAACTGGCTTCCTGTCATAGCCGGTATTTGGACGGTTCTGCCGCTGTCTTTATGTTCTACATATTTGGGAATAGCTGGGAACACTCCATGCCGCAACCGGAGAACTGTCTCATATAAAGACAATGGAAAATATCTCATGATCGAGTTGGCCTGTAGATGCAATGTCATGCTTTAAAAAATCCCATCCAGAAAGTTATATAAACCCCCAGGCTGTGTTTGTAAGTTGTTGATTTAATGTAAATGAGACGCTTATAAAAATGAGGGGCTGACTGATTATAGAGCTAATAAAAACTAAGAACTGCTAATACTTTTGTTATAACTTGTTGATTTTCATCATTTTATTGTTAGTTAATATGATTTGATATTATTTAAGTTTTACTCATTTGAAGTGTTTTTATTTTTGAATTACTTTGGTCACCGAGTAACGCTAACGCCTGAAATAATATAATGTTCGAGCCAGTACTTTACTCATGCAAATTATTAATTATTGTGATTTTAACGCTTTGGCTGGAGTGCATTTTGAAAAAATCTCTGTATCTATATAGTGATGATTACTATTTTTCACTCGGCATACGGACGTTATGCGAAGAGCAAGGGGTGTTTTTTTATTCTTTGAATGATGATAGCGTTGACGCAAAATTAGTAATTAATGACCGCGATAACAATATTTTATTTATAGATGCTGAGGGTATATCACTCAAGCTGTTTGACTACCTTGTTAAAATTAGTAAATTCTTTGAGTGTAAATACATAGCCTTCGATCGCCTTGGTGGGTTAAATGACTGGGTAAAACAGTCTGCGGGTCGTTATATATCAAAAAAGTTTGATGATAACTATTTTGAACTGGTACTGCAAAATAAAGCCCAATCAAAGAAAGTGGATTTAACTCCGCAGGAAGTTATTTTATTGAATGCTCTGGCTAAAGGTAAGAAACCTGGGTTTTTTTCCAGTGTCAGAGGTTTGGATCAAAAAAGCCTGTATCAACGAAGAAAAAGAATTCTTGATAAATGTGGTTTTGAAAAACATACGCCAAGGAATGTGTTAAGTAGCTACTATTTATATCATATACAGTCGGCGTGATATCGATGACTACGGATATTAACATTTACCACAAAAATAACTGGGGAAAGGCTCAGGAGACAAGACGGCCCGGTTGCCTCCGGTGAGCATTACCACTGTACTCCGCTAGTGACGGGCAGCACTCATTGATGCTTTCCCGGCAGAATGAAGAATGTTGCATCTGACCGGGCATCAGGAAACGGAGCAATATTCTCGGGTTCTACATTTTTTTACAGTAAAATAATGGCATGTTGTGCAGGTAAATGACCGAGTTGTCATACTTGTCCGGTACAATTTTGAGAATTAATTCCTTTCCTGATTCATAATAGAAGGCAGGGTAATGAACATTGGTTTGGCTAGATTTTTGGCTGTCTGCACTGCTGAGATATTCAATGTTAGTATTCTTTAATATGTAAACGTCATCATTATTAATGAATGTGAATTTAATTGCTCTGCTTATGGTAATTTGTTCATTTTTTTCCATTGCAAGTCCGTGTATTGTCACTTCACCTTTGTTTTCACTGAATGTGAAGCCGTAGTTTGCGTCTGCTTTGAAATCATCGTGGATTAATATTTGTCTACTCTGACACTGTATTGTCCTGGTGTTTCGTGATGATGTTTGTAGCTTTAACGAAAGGGCTATCAAAAGGCACAGTGCCCCTGCAATGGCAACATTTTTATAAGTCAGTATAGGCTTCATGGCTTAACCTTAATGTCTTTCATTATTGTCAACGAACGGCAGTTCTGAGTATGCTCATCATAAGTGGTACAGCTGATGAAATTGATTCTGGTACCCATCGGGGATGCGGTAAAAAAAGTCTTTGACTGGCTGGTACAGGGGAGTCCTGATTTATCCATCAGGCCCTGTATTTCACTTAGTGAATGTTTGTTGTCTGCGGCATAAATGGCGCATTTTTTTGAGTTTAACTTTATATAATCTGAAAAAACCCCATCATTTTGCGCTGGCCAAAAGTACACAAAGATGGGTAAAAGAGTAACGGCCAGGGCCATGAACGGAGCCTGTTTGCGCCATTTCTTACTGGCTGTGTTGATGAACTCAGTGCGAGTGACCCCCTTGCTCTGATGGATATCGCGTACAAAGGGGAGTGGGCTTTCACGGCGGGTTGCTACGGTCGTCGCAACAGTAACGTCAACGGCGGCGTTGTTCTGCTCTGGTTCTGGCTGCGATTTTACTCTCAGGTCTGCTATCACGGCGCTGGCTGGTCGATGATATAAATCATCGCTTCCCTCTGCGCTAGCGCTCTCACTTAAATAAACACAGGACACCTTTATTTTTTTATTTATCCTAAGGCCGTTACGTGGAATGGTATCAATAATGTCAAACAAGCCAACGTTTTCCAGGTTCTTTCTGAGATGCAAAATAGACTGGTAATAGGCATTAGTGCTGACGCCAGATTTCCGTTTTTCTCCCCAGCCAAAATCTATCAACTCGTTCTGAGAGATAACTTCCCCCTGTTTTTTTAATAATTTTTCAAAACACATGCTCGCCGGGACCTGAAGTTTTATTTCCTTTCTATTCACACCGTCAATAATTAACCTTTTGGTGGGGATGAATATGATGTTTTCACCAATAACAAAGTAATCAATGTCGTCCATGTAATTATCCATTTAAAACAGCATGTTGTAGCTTAACAAAGGAGGTGTGACGCCGTTGAAACTGCTTTTATCGGGTCGGTCTGTCATTTATGAAAGAATAACAAATAAAAACTCACTACATTCTAATGGAAATTTTCTCTAATGTAACCCCTGATTTTTTCAGGAAACAATATGTTTTAGGGGTTTCACTATTCCGCTAGTTTGCATTTTTTGAGGGTTAAAATATCGCAGCGCTTGTTTCGCAGAACAGGTTGAGTGGGGAACAGCCATAGTTCATGGTGGAATAAATCGTCTAAAGAGTTAAAGAATATAATATCCAGTTATTGAGTGTGTTGGGTTTATACCATGGTGGATGTGAATGATGAATGATGAGTGTATGAATGAGGTGAAAGTTTTGGGCGTTATTTTATCACATTTGGCGTCAGGGTATTCAGTACGGTGATATTGCTGAAATGACTATAAGACGTAATTCACTGATGTGACCTTCCGATGCTTCCGGTGGGTCACACCAGTCAATTTAGGCTGGTTGATAACTTTCCATTATAGATATAAGGATTACAGGATGAAAACTACCGTTCTGGCTGCATCTGTTGCCGTTCTTTTTGCGTCTTTTGGTGCTCTGGCCGCTCAGGGAGCCGGTGTAGTTAATTTTAAAGGGACCGTTATTGATGCTCCTTGTGGTATTGACTCCCATGCAGCCGATCAATCTATCGATTTTGGTCAGATTTCCAAAAGCCACCTCGCTGCAGGCGGTACTTCTGACATAAAAGATCTGGATATCAAATTAGTTAACTGTGATATCAGCTCGGTTAAAAAAGGTGTGCAGGTGACCTTTAGTGGTGGCGTGGCCGGTGGCACGGCGGGTGAACTGGCAACTGCCGGTTCCACCAATACTGCCGTTGTGATTAACGGTTATGGCAGCAATATCGTTTACGGAACTCCAACTGGCGACATCCAACTGATTACTGGCGGCAATACTCTGCATTTCACTACCTGGGCTAAGCAGGCTACCGGTAAAACCGTAGCCGAAGGCGAATTTACCGCAGTGGCAAACTTTAGCCTTGCCTACGAGTAATCACCAATTATTACCGATATAACAAGCTAACAGGCCTGGCGGCTCCAGCTTGTGGCCGCCAGGTTGTTATCAACATTAAAAAAGGAGTCAGCTTGTGCACAAGGATTATTTTCATCTGAATCAGGTGGCTTGCTGCGTGCTTGTGATGCTGGCTCTGCATTTCAATATTTCGTTAGCCTCGTCGTCTTTAACGACCCCGGCAACTGCGCAAAATGAACAGGACGCAAGATACTGGCATGGACGAGCTACTTTTTCTGGTCAGGTCATTACCCCTGCTTGCACGTTAATGATGGAAGATGCCTGGCAGTCGGTTGAAATGGGGGGGACCCCGGTCCGGGATTTACAAATGGCATCCGTAGGGCCACGTAAACATTTCAAATTACGACTCCGCAACTGTGAGCTGGTGAGCACTGATGCTCAGAGCGCTATCGGCAGCGGTGCCAGAGTTATTTTTGAAGGAAATCGTGGAGAGACCGCGGAGCATTTTATGGTTTCTGGTCAGGCAACCGGTGTCGATCTGCAGATTTTTGATAGCGCGGGAGATATTGCCAGAGTAGGGGAAGCGTTACCGTTGCAGCAGCTATATGGCAAGAGCAATGAACTGGATTACACCCTGCGAATCATTCGCAATGGCAAGCCATTAAGCGCCGGAAATTATTATGCGGCACTACGTTTTCGTGTGGATTATGAATAACGGTGCGGCTGGAAAGTCTTATAGATAAATGCACTCAATATATATCGGTTTTTTTATCACAATTGAATATTGATTTTTTGGATCATGAGGCTCCGTGCTGAGCTACCGGTTGTTGTCCCCGGTGGTATGACAGACATGGCCCTGTTATGGATGATAGTTAATGAAAATAATGAATACATATCCTTTTACAGTGTGCAAGGTTGCTGTTGTGGTGTCTCTGGTATTATCCATTGGGAAAAGCTTTGCATTAGATTTTAATACTGATGTATTGGATTCTATTGACCGGGAGAATATCGATTTTTCCCGCTTTTCACAGGCGGGATATATTATGCCCGGTCAATATCAAATGCTGGTTCTGGTTAATAATCAATCGATCTCTCCATCCCCCTATGCGATTGATTTCATGGAGCATACTTTATCTTCTGATTTACATAAACCGGACCAGGTTGCGACGCCGGCCAAACCGTTACCTCAGCCTTGCCTGATACCAGAAATGGTTGAACGCATGGGATTGCTGCCGTCAGCTAAGCTTAAGGTGACGTGGTGGCATGATGATCAATGTGCTGATTTAAGCCAGCTACCGGGCGTCGTACTCCACCCGGACCCTGCCGCCGGCGTGTTGAAAATTAATATGCCGCAGGCCTGGCTGGAGTATTCGGATGCGACATGGTTACCGCCATCGCGTTGGGATAAGGGCATTCCGGGTTTATTACTCGATTACAACCTCAACGCCAATGTCAATAAACCCTATCAGGGTCAGCAATCTCAGTCCGTAAATTATAATGGCACCGTCGGGCTCAATGTTGATGCCTGGCGGATGCGTGCTGATTATCAGGGCTATCTGGATCATACCTCGGGATCCGGGCAGGGAACGCATTCTCAGTCTGACTGGACCCGCTATTATTTATACCGCGCGATACCAAACTGGCAGGCCATGCTGACCGTCGGTGAGAGCTATATTAATTCCGATATTTTCAGCACCTGGCGTTATACCGGCGTGAGCCTGGAGAGTGACAATCGGATGCTTCCTCCCAGACTGCGAGGTTATGCGCCTCAGGTCTCTGGAGTAGCAAATACAAATGCCAGGGTCGTCATTTCCCAACAGGGGAGAATTTTATATGACTCAACGGTACCGGCGGGACTGTTTACGATCCAGGATCTGGATAGTTCGGTGCGGGGTACCCTTGATGTAAAGGTAGTTGAGCAAAATGGGCAGACGAACACCTTCCAGGTGACCACCGCTTATGTCCCTTATCTTACCCGACCGGGCCAGATTCGATACAAGCTAGTTAGTGGGCGCTCGCGTAACCTGCAAGGCCATGATACCGAAGGCCCTTTTTTTGCCGGTGGCGAAGCTTCATGGGGGATAAACAACCGCTGGTCGCTGTACGGCGGAGGAACCCTGGCGGGTGACTACAATACGGCGGCAGTGGGGCTTGGTCATGATATGAACCGGCTCGGCACTCTTTCCGCAGACGTGACCCAGTCTGTTGCGAAGTTTAATAATGGCCCCGGAACCCTGCAAGGTAAATCGTGGCGTATCAGTTATTCCAAGCGTTTTGATGATATCAATGCGGATATTACCTTTGCGGGTTATCGCTTTTCGGAGCGCAACTATATGACCATGCAACAATATCTGGACGCACGCTATCGACATGATTTCACCGGGCGAGAAAAAGAACTTTATACCGTAACCCTTAATAAGAATTTTGATGATGCGCAGACCTCTGTCAGTTTGCAATACAGCTACCAGACTTACTGGGACAAAATAAACGAAAACTATTATACGTTTTCGTTAAACCGTTATTTTGATGCATTTGGTTTCAGGAATATTGCTGCCGGGATTACAGCATCACGCTCGCAATATAACGGACACGATAACGACATTGTATTTTTACGTTTATCCGTTCCGTGGGGAACGGGGTCGATGAGTTATAGCGGTAGCCTGAATAACAAGCGTCTTACCCAAACCGTTGGCTACAGCGATGTCGTTAATAACGGCCTTGATAGCTACAGCCTGAACACCGGGGTAAGTAGCGGCGGGAAGGGACAACGCGATAGTGGTCAGGCGAGCGCCTGGTACAGCCACAGTAGCCCTCTGGCAAATGTGTCAATGAATGCCGCTGCGGTGCAGGACAGCTATACCTCATTCGGCATGAGTTTATCGGGAGGCGCGACCGTCACCACTAAAGGTGCGGCCCTGCACGCCGGCGGATTGAATGGCGGAACGCGGTTACTGGTGGATACCGACGGAATTGCCGGTGTACCGGTTAATGGCGGGAGAGTGTTGACGAACCGCTGGGGCATTGGCGTGTTGACCGATGTGAACAGTTATTACCGCAATACGACCTCTGTCGACCTGAATCGACTGCCGGATGATATGGAAGCCACCCGTTCCGTTGTCGAGTCGGCATTAACGGAAGGTGCCATTGGTTATCGCCAGTTTGAAGTATTAAAAGGCCAGCGCTTGTTCGCCGTACTGAGCATGAGTGACGGGAGCCATCCGCCATTTGGTGCCAGCGTCAGTAACGCAAAAGGGCGCGAGCTGGGGATGGTAGGAGACGCCGGCTTAGCCTGGCTGACCGGCGTTAACCCCGGTGAATCTTTGGCGGTGAAGTGGGACGCGCAATCCCAGTGTGTCGTGACTATTCCGCCACAGCTGTTGCCGCAAAGTCAGCTGCTGCTGCCATGCCAAAAGGGAGATCAGTGACGTGGGGCTGAAAACACACGCAGGTTTTATTTGAGGGATCGCCATGGCTCAGGGCCATGGGGCGAACTGAGCAATTGCACAAAGCATTAACGCTGACCGGGAGAGGAGAAAAGGGAAATGTTAACGAAACAAGCCGTACTCATGTTGCTCATAGGAGCATGCTCAGGCTTTGTACCTGAAGGAGGGGCGGCAATATCGCTGGATCGTACCCGGGCTATTTTTGATGGCAACCTTAAGTCGATATCGCTGAATATTGCCAATGATAATAATCAGTTGCCATATCTTGCCCAGGCCTGGATTGAGAATGAACGTGAAGAGAAGTTGACGACCGGTCCTCTGGTGGCAACCCCTCCGGTTCAGCGCCTGGAAGCCGGGACCAGGAGTATGGTCCGCGTGTCATCAACCCCAGATATCACTACGTTACCCCAGGATCGGGAGTCCGTTTTTTATTTCAATTTACGCGAGATCCCACCGCGTAGCGAAAAGTCGAACGTGTTGCAGATTGCCCTGCAGACCAAAATCAAAGTGTTCTACCGGCCTGCCGCCATTAAAGCCGCTCCCAATGCTATCTGGCAGGATCAGGTCGTGTTGAACAAAGTTGCCGGAGGCTATCGGATAGAAAACCCGACCCCGTATTACGTCACCCTTATCGGGCTTGGCGGCAGCGAAAAATCGGCAAAAGAAGGGAAGTTTGATGCCGTGATGCTGGCGCCAAAATCGCAGCAGGTTGTGAAATCGGACAATTACGCCAGCCCATGGCTGAGCTGGATTGATGACTACGGCGGGCGTCCGGTACGGCAGTTTCAGTGTGCTGCTCAGCGTTGCACGGTCGTAAATTAATCATCCGGAATACGCGAAATGCCGAGGGAAGGCCGATGAAAATAACGACGACAACCCTGATGCTGACAGCCTTACTGTCCAGTGCTGCGATGAATAGCCTGACGCTTCACGCTGATGCGCTTTCGACCTGGCAACAGGTATTTATTCCGGACCTGGAGCCTTCGCGCGGGGAACAAGAATGGGCGCGTCATGAAGGACGGCTGGATATACATGGTGAACTGCTTTCCTCCCCATGTCAGTTGAAGACCAATGAAATCCATCTGCCGCTACCGGTAGTGACTCTGCGAGGTGAGCGTCGGACCTTGCTCAATCTGGAGCTGACAGGCTGCGGCTATGGCGATCCGCTTATTTCAGTGGCAACGCCGGCGGAACAGTCATCGGTGATGATGGTTCACAGCACGTTGTTGACCGGGCAGTCCGGTGGCTTTTTACCTCCGGGGCAAAAGACATCGGCCCTCTCCCGGCTCGTTCTTCATGGCGGTTCAACCCGTTTAACCTGGTCTCTCAATGATGCTCAGCGGCAGATGCTGACGCCTGCAGCAAAATCGGCGTTACGCCTGCAACTGAATTACGAGTAAGAGGAACGGAATATGCGGCGATTATTTTTCTCCCTGGTACTTCAGGTCATGGGCATGTTGTTGGTGGTTGGAGACGGGCGTGCTGATGTGGTCTTCAACGGCAATCTTCTGGATCGTCCCTGCCATGTCGACACGGCCTCGCTAACTCAGGATGTGACGTTTCGGGAAGCGGCGGCGCCATTATTCTGGATCTGGCCCGCGAAGGGTTACGAAGAACCGCTGCGAATTGGCCTGGTTAACTGCTACGCCTCCTCGCTTGGCAAGGTTGTTCGCCTGACATTTCGTGGGCCGGGAGAGACGGATTTACCCGGGTATCTGGCGGTCAGCGGTGTGAACGCGGGGCGCCTCGGCATCGGTATTCTCGATACCGATGGGCGTTCGCTGCTGAAATTGGGCGATGCCCATCATCAGGGCGCGGGTGATGTCGTGACCGGTAAAACGCTGATGCTGAATTTCAGGGTCTTTACACAGGCGACGCCGGCGGCGATAGCGCAGAAGAGCGTCGTTCCGGGAGATTACAGCGCAATGGTCACTTTTGAACTGAATTATCAGTAAGGAACAAGGAACCGTCCATGGTGTTTGTAACGTCTTGTTTATCATTCCTGCGACCCGCCGGGCTATTGCTACTCAGCCACGTGTTTACCGTCACGGCGCTAGCGGAAACCTCGGTGTATTTGCATGGCAACCTGGTTATTCCGGAGTGCGTCATCAACGGGAATAATTCAGTAGAGGTGAAGTTTGGTGATGTGGATATTCAGTCTTTGCCGGTCTCCCACACGCTCTATGCGCTGACGCCGTTCTCGGTCCCCATGGACTGCCCTTATACCCTGGGCGTACCAAAGTTAACCGTCGAGGCTCCGGTGGCGTCCGGGGGAATGGCCCGGGATGGCGCCATTAAAACATCGCGCGACGGTGAGGGTCTGGTGGTCTATCTGCGTGCTCAGGATGGTATTACGCCCGTGGTGCTTAACGCCGCCACTGGGATGGATATCTCCCATTCGGTAGTCGGCAGTAGCGGCACGACCCGCACTCTGCGGCTGAATGCCGGTGTCGGGCAGTTGAAAGGGGTGGATAAATTAACGGCCGGCGCCTTTACGGCGACCGCCAGTCTGCAGGTTCGTTATGAGTAGCGCGGGCCAGGAACCTACGCTTCGCGTCGATGACGTAACGCGGGCGCCAAAGGCGGTGCGACCTGATGGACAGACAGTTAGCCAGAAACCCGAAAGGAGTAACACAGCAATGAGCAGGGGACTGGGGTTAATCATGGCGGTGGTGTGTGCGCTGGCAACGCGTAGCGCTGCGGCTGAGGACATCGTGGTGAATATTACCGGGGAAATAATAACCCCGCCGTGCGTTATTAATAATGGTGCCGCGATTGAAGTCAATTTCGACAATGTATCGGTAACGGATGTGGCGAACGCACGTAATCTCCGAACGTTAACCGTGCCGGTAACCTGTATTTATTATAAGGCGACGCCTTACGTGAAAGTGACGGGCACGCAGTTAAGCGGGGCGGGGAGTCATGTGCTGCGAACCAATATCACTAATTTTGGTATCGCGTTGTATCAGGGCAATGGCACCGGAGTGCCAATGAAACTGAATGATAATGGACTTTATCCCGGCTTTCCGCTCCTGGCGGGGCTGTCAGCGGTTAATCAGGCCAGCGGACAATTTACCTTTAGCGCGTTGCCCTATCAGCTCGGAAGCCAGTTTCCCGCATCGGGCGCATTTTCAGCGACGGCAAACATGAGCATTACTTATCAGTAATGGTGCCTGCGGCAATAAGGCCGCGGTTAGCTTATATCGATGACGGTTCCGGTGTGCGGGAGCCGCGACGGACTACAGGAGTTTATATGAAGGGCTTGATAAACAAAAAAGCGCTGAGCTTCGCTGGGGCGTGTTGTCTTTTTTTTACGGCTGCCAGTGGGCATGGTGCCGTTTATATTCAGGCCACGTTATCTCCAAATATCGGCATCACCTCAACTAATGTCAGCAATGGTATCGGGCAAACGACGCTGGATTTTCGCAGCCCGGCCGGCTCGCGAGGCTATGTTCCCTGGGTGAGTACCTCAGGTGTTCAAACCTATAAATATATTCGTGCGTTTTCGGTATTTGAAAGCAAGGTCGTGATGAAAAACAAGTCAACCGGGCAGAGCTTTAGCGTCCCGGTAACCTGCCCGGCCTGCCATGCAGCATCCTCTGCGGGATTTTTGTCTGCGGGCGGTCTCGTTAGCTTTCCTATGACCCACGGTTCATATCTGGGGCAGACTCATATTTTCGCGGCTTCTGCCTCAGTCACCTCCCGGATACTGGTGTCACTACTTGATAGTCGCATCCCGGCCGGAAGCTATGAAGGAACCATTATGGGGAGCGTGGGGCAGCTGGCGGAGTCCTATTCCGGCGAATATCTTAACTATGCGTCATCAATAATAAGTGTTGGTGTAAGAACCGGGATCGCCACGGTGGTGGCAATGAAGTTTGATATTGTTATTCCCGAATATACCATCTGCACCACCAACAGCCCGCTGACGATTAACCACGGTCCGTTGACGCCAGACCAGGTTGCGGGAAGTGTGAAGACGCAAACGCTGTCAATTGCCTGCACCGGGAAGGCGACGATCAAGCTGTCGATGAGTACCCCCCGGCCGCGGGTCGGTAACGGAGTCAACAGCCATATCCGGATGTCCGCTGATAACATCAACTGGGCTGAAACCTCAAATACGACGCTGGGTAGCCGGGGTACGCAGATGATCTATCTTTCTTCGACGCTGGAAACGTCCGGGACGATGGTGCCTCAAAGCCTGCAGGGGAGCACTGTTATAACCATGAATTATCAATAGGTCGTTAAGGTATTGCGGTATTTATATTTAACCTGAAGATATTGTCTGCGCAATAAATTAAACGTTTTCATCTTACAGAAATCTTGATATGATTTTATACGATGTGTCTTTTTCTTCAGGGATGAAGTGTATACCACTTTAAAATCAATAATAAAATCCACCCCATGTATCTTCAGGCCGTAATTTACGGCCTTTTTTTCGTGGTTTTTTTGTCGTATTACCGGTTGTTGTGTTATTTGTCGCGGCAATAGAATATTGGTATATTATATAAAGATATTATTTTATTATGATACCTGTCTTCCTGAATTTTAATGGTCAGGTTTTTCTCTGGCTCATAGAAAAAAGCCGGGAGATGATGGTTAACGTTGCTGCCCTGGCTTTCATCGGGACTGAAATTTTCGATGTTATGGCTTTGAAGGACGTAAATACTATCTGATTTGTTGTATGAAAAATAAATCGCCCGGCTGATCTGGTACTGCTTTTCACCTTCCGTCGCCAGGCCACTGATGCTTATCTCGCCTTTGTTTTTACTTAACGTGAAAACATAGCTGGCATTCAGTCGGAAATCGTCATGGATCACGGTGTTTTGACTTTGACATGAGATCGTTTCATCACCAGAAATACCAGTATTGTACTGTAAGAGTAAATAAACGCCGCCAGCCAGTATCGCAATGAAACAGACAAGGTAGATGATTTTATTTTTCATTGGGGCTCCTTCATCTTTTTCATGATGCTAACAGAACGGCAGTCCTGCTCTTTGCTGGTATAACGGGAGCAGTAAATGATGTTTAGCTGCGAGTTCATCGGCGAAGTGGCAAGAAAAAGAGTTGAATCACTCTGACATGACAGGACAGCTTCTTGCAGTAACTCTTGAGCCTCAGCGTCGGTGTATTTTACCTTCTTGCTGTAAATATGACACGGAGTGGTATCCAGGCTGATATAGTTTGCAAAGGCCAGCGCTGGTTTATGCGTGATGTGATAAAACAAGGCAATGGCAATGACAGGAATAAGAACCAATGCGATATATTTCAGCGGCAGTTTAGGTCGTTTTCCCTGAGCCTGGTTGGGAGCGTCGAGGATGTAAGAGGGCGTGATTTTGGCTGGGGGGATTTTATTTTCAAGCTGCGCCCTGGTGCCTGGGCTTTCTACATTATCGACCCCGGATCCATCAGCAGGTTGGGCACTAACGTTGGCCGTTGTCTGGCTATTTTCAGCGTCTGTTGTTACCAGTTGCAGGCCGCTCTGCGACGATTCATCATTGCTGTATGTTACCTCAATGTGAATACTACCATTAAGTTTGAGACCATACCGTGGAACGGTATCAATAATATCCTCTAAGCCCAATTTGGCCAGGCTTCTTCGGAGGTGCAAAATGCTCTGGTAGTAAGTATTAGCATTAATACTCGCGTGACGTTTTGGTCCCCAGCCACAAAGGATCAGTTCTTGCTGGGAGACAATCCGGCCATTAGCATCTAATAATTTTTTAAAACAGAGACTTGCCGGTACCTGTAATCTGATTTTTTTGCCACTATGAATATCGACCAGTTCCCTTTGTGAAGGGATGAACTCGACTTGAGTACCGATGATAAATCTTTTGTTTTTATCGATATTGTTCATCTTAGGAAAATAGTCACAGGTAGAGTGGTTGCGGCAAACATGTTATTAGTGAGTCTAATTACATATAGTGATACAAATTGCCATACTAGTGTAGAGCAAAATTCAGCCACTGACAAATGAGATTTTTCTGACGCGATATTTAAACACAGGTGATCAACTGTGTTGCTTTATTATGTCCGCGATCTGTCTTCAATGTTATTTGGTAGTATATTCAGTGTGAATATTTTTAAACGATGGAAATAAAATCGCGTTTATTCAAAGGATGATGCGGACACATCATAAATACGATAAGGCTCTGACGGACAAATGCCGCCCGGAATCGCGGGTACAGTAACCATGCCGCTGCCCATGGTGGGCAGCACTTGTTAACCCACGGGAGCTTCTATGATCTTCAGCCACATGCGTATTGCCCGACCGGTCAGCGACCTTGAGCACGCCTGTGCGATGTACAGCCAGGGACTGGGACTGGAGCGCATTGCCGATTTCGCCGATCATGACGGCTTCAGTGGAATTATGCTGGGCCATTCGACGCTGCCCTGGCACCTTGAATTCACCATCTGTCACCGGCACCCGGTGCAGCCTGGCCCGACGAATGAGGATTTACTGGTTCTCTATTACCCCGACAAGCCCGACTGGGAGCACGCTTGCGCCCGAATGGTGACGGCTGGCTTTCGCGTGGTATCAGCGTTTAACCCGTACTGGGACGTGAACGGGCAAACATTCGTCGATGCCGACGGTTACCGGGTGGTGCTGCAGAACCGGCGCTGGGCATAGCGTTCACGCGCGAAAATTTACACACTCCCTCTCAGGCATTGCAAAAATTCGGTGCTGTTGGTCCGGCTTCGACCCGCCTCCCTCAGTGCCGTCATCCTACCGGCCAGCTAAGATCACAACTTATCGATACTTCCTAACATCGCGGCGACCAACCTGGTATTTCCCCTACTTTTTATCGCGTTATCCTGCCTTTCTGCACATGACATCAATACGATAATCTATTCATTTAACTCATTGTTTATAATCGAATAATCCTTTCATTTATTTTCATTTGAGAAGTCAATCACATTTTGACTTTGGCCAACTTAAAATCTATAAAAGTAGACGTTTGTCGAGTTTTCATCTAAAAGATTGGGGTGAGGGGCTAGACAAAACCAGAATCTGGTTATCAAATGGTTAAAAAATATTATACCTCATGTTAATTACTGGCCGGATGTATACATAGTCAATATGTTTTCTGCGGCGCACCTTATCTGGAGAAGTTATGCATTCCTCTGTGAATAAAAATGAAAGCCGGACCTTCTTTGGTCATCCTTATCCTCTGGGTTCGTTATTTTTTACTGAAATGTGGGAGCGTTTCTCGTTTTACGGGATTCGCCCATTATTAATCCTGTTTATGGCCGCCACCGTGTATGACGGCGGAATGGGGCTGGCGCGTGAGAACGCCTCGGCGATCGTCGGTATCTTTGCCGGCAGTATGTACCTGGCGGCGTTGCCGGGCGGCTGGCTGGCGGATAACTGGCTGGGCCAGCAGAAGGCAGTCTGGTATGGATCGATTCTGATCGCGCTGGGTCACCTGTCGATCGCCCTGTCTGCCTTTATGGGCGACAATCTGTTTTTCATCGGGTTGATGTTCATCGTGCTGGGGTCGGGCCTGTTTAAGACCTGTATCTCGGTGATGGTGGGCACGCTGTACAAGAAAGGTGACGCCCGTCGTGACGGTGGGTTTTCGCTGTTCTATATGGGCATCAACATGGGGTCGTTTATCGCTCCGTTGATCTCCGGCTGGCTGATCAAATCGCACGGCTGGCACTGGGGCTTTGGCATCGGTGGTCTCGGGATGCTGGTCGCGTTGGTTATCTTCCGCGTCTTCGCGGTACCGGCGATGAAGCGTTATGACAGCGAAGTGGGTCTCGATTCGACCTGGAACAGCCCGGTGGCGAAGAAAAACGGCGTCGGCGCATGGCTGCTGGCGCTGGCGGTTGGCGCGGCGGTGATCATCACGCTGATTGCTCAGGGCGTGATTGTGGTAAACCCTGTCGCGGTCGCCAGCATGCTGGTGTACGTGATTGCCGCTTCGGTGGTGCTGTACTTTATCTACCTTTTCATGTTTGCCGGACTGAGCCGTAAAGAGCGCGCGCGCTTGCTGGTGTGCTTTATTCTGCTGGTCTCTGCCGCCTTCTTCTGGTCGGCATTTGAACAGAAGCCAACTTCATTTAACCTGTTTGCCAATGACTACACCAACCGCATGATCGGCGACTTTGAGATCCCGGCGGTCTGGTTCCAGTCGGTCAATGCGCTGTTTATCATTC
The DNA here is from genome assembly GCF_003752615.1 of Klebsiella sp. BIGb0399. Taxonomy (NCBI): domain Bacteria; kingdom Pseudomonadati; phylum Pseudomonadota; class Gammaproteobacteria; order Enterobacterales; family Enterobacteriaceae; genus Klebsiella; species Klebsiella sp. BIGb0399. The sequence goes on from NZ_RKHT01000007.1 coordinate 374,552, forward strand.
TGCTGGCGCCGGTCTTCAGCTGGGCGTGGCCGGCTATGGCGCGTAAAGGCGTCCGCCCGAGCAGCATCACCAAGTTCGTTATCGGTATTCTCTGTGCGGCTGCGGGCTTTGGCCTGATGATGCTGGCGGCCCAGCATGTGCTGAGCAATGACGGGGCTGGCGTATCACCGTTCTGGCTGGTGGGCAGTATTCTGATGCTGACCCTCGGCGAACTGTGCCTGAGCCCGATTGGTCTGGCGACCATGACGCTGCTGGCGCCGGAAAGAATGCGCGGCCAGATGATGGGTCTGTGGTTCTGCGCCAGCGCGCTGGGTAACCTTGCGGCAGGCCTGATTGGCGGTCACGTTAAAGCGGACCAGTTGGATATGCTGCCGGATCTCTTCGCCCGCTGCTCGATTGCGCTGCTTATCTGCGCCGCCGTGCTCTGCGTGCTGATCGTCCCGGTGCGTCGTATGCTGGAAAACACCCGCAACGACAGCGCTCAGAAGTCAGTCTCTAACGCCTGACGGCAGCGGAGAAACGAGGTACAGCGGGCCGCCTGATTAAGATGGCCCGCTTCGGACATTAACGGTAAACAATCCCGCCATCGATCAGGATCGACTGACCGGTAATATAATCGGAATCCGGGCCAGCCAGGTACGAGACCAGGCTTGCCACATCGTCCGGCGTTTCTGCGCGACCGAGTGCGATACCTTCAACATATTTTTTATAGGTCTCACCGACCGGCGCACCGGTAATGTCGGAGAAACGTTTATCGATTTCGGTCCACATGCCGGTACCGACAATCCCCGGGCAGTAGGCGTTCACGGTGATCCCACGGCTGGCGTACTCTTTCGCCGCCGCCTGAGTCAGGGCGCGAACAGCAAATTTGGTGGCGGAATAGATCCCCAGCATAGCGAAACCGTCATGTCCGGCAATCGAGCAGGCGTTGATAATTTTGCCGTTCTGCTTGCGGTCGATAAATTTTTTCGCCGCGGCCTGGATGCCCCATAAGGTTCCCTGAACGTTGATGCGCATGATCTGATCGACCTCGTCAGGTATCACGTCGGCGATCGCCTGCACCTGTGCAATGCCCGCGTTGTTGACGATAATATCAAAGCCGCCCAGCTCCTTTTCCGCCTGGTCAACGGCGGCATATACCTGGTCGCGATCGGCAATATTGGCGACGAACGTCGCGGCCTTACGACCCAGGGCCTCAATCTCTGCGGCTACTGCCGCAATCCCTTCCGGCTTCACGTCGACAAGCATCAACGACGCACCTTCTTTGGCCAGACGTAAAGCAATACCGCGGCCAATGCCCTGACCTGCGCCGGTCACTAAAGCAACTTTATTTTCGATAGCCATTTCTGTACTCACCTTGTACTGATTAAGAGATGATGGATGCCGGATGGGAAAGGCTGGCCGCACGAACAAGCTGGCCTGACGTACCGCCCATCGGTGGCAGAAGATAAAACTACTTTATAGGTATGGATAAACATGGCCTACCCCCCGGTTGGGGGGGATAATGGCCGGCGTACGGGATGAAGAGGTCATGGCGCTATGGAATTGTTACCCTCGACGGAAGACGCATTGAGCGGGTTTGTTCATCAGGAACCGTTCCGTCTTGCGCGCACCTTACCGCTGATTGCGACGCGCTTTACGCCGCCGCGATCGCCGGGGACGCTGCAGCCACGCGAGCGTCTGCTCCAGCGTCTCGATGCCGCCCTCACCAGTACCCTCACGCTGGTATGCGCTCCCGCCGGGTTCGGTAAAACCACGCTGCTGGCCCAGTGGTACCAGCATCGGCAGCTGCAGGGCGATGCGCTCGCCTGGCTGAGCATCGACGACGATGACAGCACGCCTTTGCTATTGATGCGTTACCTGCAAGAGGCGCTGCGGCCGCTGTGGCAGACAGAGAATGTCATGGCGGAGAATGTCCCAGCTGACGATTTCCACCTGTTTCTCGCCGGGCTCGTCAACCAGCTCCACCGCCGTCAGGCACCGCTGTTTCTGATTCTTGATGACTACCAGAATATTAGCGACCCGGACATTCATGAGGGGTTGAACTGGCTGCTGAACCATGCGCCGCCGTCACTGCATCTGATTATTGCCAGCCGCAGCCAACCCCCGCTGGCGTTGAGCCGCCTGCAGATGGAAGATCGGCTGGTGGAGATTGACGATCATGCGCTGCGGTTTAACGCCGCCGAGGCCAGGATCTATTTTTCAACGTCGATCTCGCCGGCCCCCGAGCGGCAGGATATTCCGCGGCTGATTGCCCGCACCGAGGGCTGGGTTGCCGGAATGAAAATGGCCGCCTTAGCGAACGGCAGCGCCCATTCCTGCCTCACCGACGGTAAACTGAACAGCGCCTCCCGCGCGCTCTCTCGCTATCTGGACGAAGTTATTTTTGCGCCACTGCCCATGGAGGTGTTGGCCTTTCTTCTGCGAACCTCCATGCTCAACCGTCTGCACCCGTCGCTGTGCGATGCCGTGACCGGAAAACGCAACGGTGAAGCGATGCTGACGTGGATAGCGCAGCACAATCTGTTTCTCTCTGCCCTGGATGCGGACGGCTTCTGGTTCCGTTATCACCCGCTGATGCGCGAAGCGTTGCTGTACCGCCTGCGCCATAGCGCGGAGGTGGATATCCGCGCGCTGCATGAACATGCCAGTAACTGGTTTGCCGGCCAGCAGTTGTGGGCGGAGGCGATTCGCCACGCGCTGGCCGCCGGAAAGGCGGGGGCCGGGCATGCGGAAGCGGGCGCGCAGTCGCTGGCGGAAGAGGGCGATATCGAGACCATGGTGCGCTGGATCCGCTATCTGCCGGCCAATCTGGATCCTTCGCGCATTGAACTGCAAACGAACTTAGCGTGGGCGTTAGCGCACCGCTTTCGCTTTCACGATGCCCGCCAGCTGCTGGACGCCATTGAGTCACTGGCCGCCGCCAACCGCCGCGAGATAGCCCACAGTTCATGGATCAAAATCCGCGTCGTGCGGGCTATCTGCGAAGCGTTTGCCGACAATATTGCGCAGAGCATTGCGATCGTCGAACCGCTGCTGCATGACGTACCCTGCGGTGATATCTGGGTGGATGGCCTGGTGTGCAATATTCTCAGCTACTGCCACCTGGCGAATGCCCGGCCGCAGCAGGCGCTGGATGTGCAGCAACGGGTAGCGGGAGTGCGGGTGGCGAACCGCAACCTGTTCGTCGAGGTGTACCGGGCGTTTGTTATGGCCCAGGGATACCTGCGTCAGGGCAACCTGGCGGAAGCTCAGCGCCAGGCGGCGCGGGCGCTGCACTATGCTGAACAGCAGACCGGTCCCCACTCCAGCAGCGGCGCAACCCTGGCGCCAATTCTCGCCGAAATTGCCTGGGAACAGGGGGAAGTGCAGTCCATCGCGACGCTGCTGATGCTCCGCCTGGAGATGATCGATGACTTTTGCCCACCAGATGGCTTTAGCCGCTGCTACATCGTGTTGGCGAGGCTGGCGCGAATAAACGGCCAGACGGACGAGATGACCTCGCTGCTTTTGCATGCCGAAGGCCTGGCGGTGCAGCGCGGATGGCTGCGGGCGCAGGCGCCGCTGCTGGCCGAGCGTATTTGCAATGCGCTTCAGGCGGGCGATCGCGCGGCGGCCGGCAGCCTGCTGCTGCGTCTGCAGCAACTGGCCCACGGGGCTGCCGCGGGGAACGCTGATTTTGTCATCGCCTGTTTGACCCTCAGTCAGAGCCGGGTGCTGATGGCCGATGGAAACCCCCTGGCGGCAGCCCGGCAGCTCGAGACGCTCGCCGATGAGCAGGAGCGTGTCGGCGAGTGGCTGTTTGCCGTACGTCTGCGGCTGATTCAGGCCGTCGCGCTGTGGCGTACCGGGGAACAGGAGCGGGCGATCGCCGTCGGGATCCCCGCGTTGCGCCGGGCGTTTCAGCAGAAACTGTGGCGCAGCCTGCTGGACGGCGGGGAGGATATGGCCGCAATGCTGATGGCTATCCAGCAACGCGGAGGCCAGGGCGAGGCTTTCAGCGGTGAGCTGGCGCAGCGCCTTGCCAAATTTAGCGAGGCTGGGATCCTGACGGCTGTAGCCCGTCAGGCGCCGGCGAACCTTCGTCTGACCGAACGGGAATTGCAAACGCTGGGGCTGATCGCCGAGGGCTACTCCAATAAAGAGATCGCCCGGGCCTTAGGGATTACGGCGGAAACCGTGAAATGGCATCTCAAGCAGCTGTACGACAAGCTGCAGGTGAATGGCCGGATTCAGGCGGTCAATCAGGCGCGAGAATGGCAGCTATTTGCCTGACGCCTGTGGGTCTAACGCCGGTCCGCGATAATCCCCACCCAGCGCCTTGATCAGCGTAATGTCGCTGCTCAACTGCTGCGCCTGGAAATCCAGCAATAACAATTGCTCGGCGATGACGGGACGACGCGCCTCCTGGGCCGCATAGCGGCTGACCAGCCCTCGCTGATAGTGCGCACTGGCGCTCTGCGCCGTCGCCAGGCTGGCGGTGACCTTCAGCTTCTGCAGCGCCACCTGTTGATTGAGGTCGTTCAGCTCGCTGGAGCCGATCGCCACATCGCGTACGGCATCCAGTACCGCCTGGTTGTACTGCTTAATCAGGATGTTACTGGCGGTACGCACCGATTGCAGATTGGCATTCAGGCGACCGCCGTCGAAGAGCGGTAGATACAGTCCCGGCAGCAGGTTGATCTGCTGGAATGAGGATTTAAACAGATCGCCCACGCTCAGGGCATTATATCCCCAGAAGGCCTTGATATCAAAGTGTGGGTAAAATGCTGCCTTCGCCGCGTCGACCTGGCTTAACGATGCGGTGACGTAGCCGCGCAGCGCCTGCAAATCCGGACGGCGGGCCAGCAATTCAAAGGAGAGCGAATCCGGGAGCGTCTCCTGGAGCGGCGGCAGCGCCACCGGATGGATCTCCGGCATGGAATGGGCATCGGCGCCGATCAGCGCCCGCAGGGTTTCCCGGTAACGGGTCAGCATCCCCTTGGCGCTCACCACCTGCTGCTGCGCCGCCAGCAGTTCGGCCTGGGCATTGGCGATGTCCACGCTATCCTCAACGCCGCGCTGGGTGCGGTGTTCATGGGCCTGCACCGAAAGGCGGGCAATCTCCTCCAGTTGGTTAAGCAGCGCTATTTTCTGGAAGGTCGCCTGCATCGCAAAGTACAGTTGCGCCACGCTGCTGGCGAGATCCAGCTCGATTCCGGCGGTTTCGGCCTGACGGGCATTTTTCTCGCCGATGGCGGCGGCAACGTGGGCGCGGTCAGCACCCCATAAATCGATATTCAGCGTCGCGCCGACGCCGACGGTATTCAGGGTGTACCACGGGCCGTTTTTATCGACCGGCAGCGAGTAAGAGTAGGGCCAGGTAAACTGTTTATCGGTCACCCGTAACCGGTTCTGCGCCGCGACGGCGGTGGCCTGCAGGCCCATCGCCGACTGCGCCAGTTCCACGGTGGATTGCGACTGGGCGATGCGCAGGCGTGCGGCCTGCATCGTCGGGGAGTTTTGCAGCGCGCGGTTGACCAGCATGTTGAGCTGGGCATCGTGATAGCCCTCCCACCATCTGGCTGCGGGCCAGCCGCTGTTGGCCAGATGAATCACCTGGGCGAGCTCCACCTGCTGCGGGTTGATGATTTTCATCTCGCCGGGATCGTCCTGGATTAACGCGCAGCCGGGGAGCAGCGCCAGGGCCAGGGCGAGGGGGCAATAACGCAGCACGCGGGCTACGGGGTCCATTTTTCTCATGACTTGTCTGCCTGTCGTGCAAGCGCTAAAGGAGGGGACGACCAGTCCGGTAAGGTCGTCAGCAAGGTGACCAGCGGCAGGCCAAAGGGATTGCGGCTATCCGGCCGGCACTGCGCGGGGAACCTCGGCGCGGGGCCTTGCTGTTCGATATCGCCGGCATAGGCGTCGAGCTGGCTGGCGCAGCGGCGCAGGAAATCATCCCCAGGCGCCGCGTACAGCCGGTAACCTTCACTGAGCCGTACGATCTCCTGAGCCTGAAGATAAGCCGCCTTGACCGGCCACATCTTCGCCTGTGGATACGGATGGGCCCAGGCATTGAGCGGCTCCGTCGCCACCCGATGGGTCAGGGTCTCTACCGCGCTCAGGGAGTGAAACAGCGGCACCAGTTTGACTTCGTCATCACGAGCGCGCAGGTACTCCGCCATCTGCCGGTAGAGCCGGGCCAGCCGGGATTTTAGCAGCGGGGCTTCGCTATCCGGCCACAGATAGAGATGAACAATCGATGAGACCAGCACCCCGAGCACGATGCCAATGACGCGGTCGCGCAGTTCGGTCAAATTGGTCAATGGTCCAAACCAGCTGAGAAACGCCAGCGAAAACGTAAAGCCTATCTGGATCCCGGCGTAGGCGATGCGCTCCGAACCCGCAGCGATCCACGCCGACAGCGCCATCACCGGCAGGGTCATCGCCAGCAGGCCAACAAGGGATTCGGTATGCGGCTGAACGAAGACAATCATCAGCAGCGCCAGCAGGGTTGCCAGCAGGGCACCGACGATCCGCAGCCACGTTTTCTGCAGGGTGGCACCGAGTCCCGGCTGGGCGACAATCACGCAGCTGAGCATAATGGTGTGGATGCCCTGCCAGTCGGCGGCGGTATAAAAAACGTAGCACAGCAGCGTGGCCAGCAGCGTTTTGAGCGCGAAGTGCAGATAGGCCGGGTTCGACCAGGCATCGGGCAGCAGCAGGGGGGCTTTTTCGGTTTCCCCGGCCGGCAGCGGGATCGTCTCTCCGCGCGCCAGCCTGGTTAGCGTGGCGGCCATTTCCTGCAAAATCACACGGTTTGCCGTCTCCGGCGCCGCGAGCTCCGGCGGGGCGTCGGGCAGGGTGCTGACGTCCAGGTGCTGTGCCAGCGTCAGCAACTGAGCGGAAAGCTGCTGGCGGGCGGCGGCATGGTCCTCTCCCGGTTGCAGCAATGCGGTCAGGTGATAGCAGTGAATGGTGGCGGCCATCAGGGATTGCCAGGCCTGCGGGTCGGCGGCAATCTCGGGGCTGGAGCGGCTCGCCTGGTGATACAGCGATTGCAGCCGGGCGAACTGTTCGGCGATGGCGGTAAAGGTCGGCGCGTCCTGGGGGCCGCCGTTTTGTACCACCTGCGCGGCTACCTGGCGCAGCAGAACCACGATCTGCGCTTTGAACTGATAGCCGGGCAAAGCCTGCTGGAAACAGGCATTAACCAGCAAGGTGACCACGATGGCGAGGTTAATGACCACCCACAGCCACAGCAGCAGCCGCACCAGAATCTCGCTCTGGCTGGTCATCGACGGGAAGGTCTGGGCGTAGATCACCACCAGCGCCACCACGAAGAAGGCCAGCCCCAGTTTGCCCAGCACCCGCATCAGGTAGATCGCGCAGAAAAACAGGCCCACCGAGATAACGAGGCGGATCAGCGGGTAATCGTAGGTCCATTTGATGATCAGCAGCACGCAGCCCAGCGCGATGCTGACGGTCAGGAAAAAGACCACGCTCACCAGTTTGATCATCAGCACGTTGGGCTGACTGACGTAAAACACCACGATCAGCGCTACGGCTAAAAAGGGAATCTGCAGGGTCATAAACAGGGCAATCAGTACCGCGCAACTGAGCGTCAGGCGCAGGGTGTAGTTCGCCCGCCCGGGTTGATCGCTCAGTTCCCGTTTCAGAAATGTCCAGACAGGCTGCATCTTGCGTCCCTATCGCGGCTGAAGCACGGCGCTGGCGGAAGCGCCCATGCGGAAGAGTTCAGGGTCCGGATCCTTAACGGCGATTTTGACCGGGAAACGCTGTGAGACGTGGACCCAGTTGATGCTCTTCTGAATAATCGGCAGCCCTTCAATGACGCTGCCGCCTTCCGGCAGCACGCCGGAGCCGACGGAATCGACCACGCCGGCGAACGATTTATCATGATTGGTCATGATGGTGACCCTGGCCGGTACGCCTGGGCGGACGTTTTTAAGGTCGGTTTCGCGGAAGTTGGCGATGACATACCAGCGATCGTCATCCATCAGGGTAAACACCGGTTTTAACGCCGAGGCGTACTGACCCACGGTGGTTTTCAGCGCCACCACCACGCCGTTGAAGGGGGCGCGGACTTCGGTAAATTCAAGATGCAGTTCCGCCAGCGCGATCTGCGCCAGGATCCCCGCCCGCTGGGCGACCATCGCATCAACGCCGGTCACCGCGGCGGCGGCCTGTTTCGCCTGCAACAGCGTGGCTTCCAGTTCTGCGCGGGCGGCTTTTTCAGCGGTTCGCGCCTGGTCGAGATCTTCCTGTGAGGCAAAGCCCTGAGGCACCAGTGGTTCAAGCCGGGTGCGCGACGAGGTGGTCTGCTTCACCAGCGCTTTCGCGCGCTCGACGGCGGCGGCCACCGACTGGGCGTTGTATTCCTGAGCCTTAATCGTGCGTCGGGTGAGCATGATTTGCGCGTCCAGCGTCGTCAGGCGGGCCCGGGCATCTTCCAGCATGGCCTGATACGGGCGCGGATCGAGGCGAAACAGCAGATCGCCTTTCTTCACCCGCTGGTTGTCGCGAATTGGCATCTCGACAATGCGCCCGCTGACCTCCGGTACCACATCGATGGTGTCGGTATAGACATAGGCATCGTTGGTCGCCGGCGAGGTCTGGAGCTGCCAGATAACCACCATGAGCGCGACGATCGCCGCGAGAACGAGGGTCAGCAACGGCCATTTTTTGCGTAATACGCTGGGGCTGGAGTTTGTCATAGGGGCTTAGTACACAACTTAGTACACAAAGAACAGGAACCACAGGATCGTGGCGAACAGGAACATCAGGGCCAGGTAGCTGAATATCAGCGGCGAGAACCTCGCCTGCCAGCCTTGACGAACGATCAGGATATGGCAGGGAATGAGTAAAAACAGGCCGCCTAATAAACAGAAAAACCAGCCGGGGAAGGCCGCACCGAATACCGGAATCGCTGGTGATAATGAACAACCAGAGAGAAAAACAGGCTGGAATAATAGTGCCAGACGCACCGGTTTTACTTGATGATTCAAAGGAGAAGTCCCGAATACTCACGCCATAGTGAAATGAGTTTAATCGCCCTTTTGCGGAAATAATAGTGCCTCAGCACTTCCCTCTGCTTATTGAGGGGGAATGTCGGGGCGATGCATGAAATAGAGCGACCAGGATAAGATGATAATTAAATCATTTATTTTGCATCAATACGCTAAGTCTTAACGATATATACATTAGGGATTCGCCATTTCCCCATAGCGGCGGCGGTTTGGCAGGGCTATGCTTAGCACCTGAACAATAAAAAAATAATGAGGCAATGTCATGGATAAGGAACTACTGGAAGCTGGCTATCGGGCCTATACCGGAGAGAAGATAGATGTCTACTTCAACACGGACATCTGTCAGCACTCGGGAAACTGCGTGCGCGGTAGTGCAAAGCTCTTTAACCTCAAGCGTAAGCCGTGGATCATCCCGGACGAAGTGGATGTCGCCACCGTCGTACGGGTGATCGATACCTGCCCGAGCGGCGCCCTGAAATATTGCCAAAAATAAGTGAGGAAATAGTGGAGATACTGGAAGGTCATAACAAGTTTTACGTCAATGATGCGGCGGGGAATCAGGTTGCCGAAATTGTTTTTGTCCCCACCGGCGAGCATCTCAGCATTATTGAACATACCGACGTTGACGAGAGCCTGAAAGGTCAGGGGGTAGGCAAACAGCTGGTGGCGAAGGTGGTGGAAAAAATGCGCGGCGAGCAGCGAAAAATTATCCCGCTGTGCCCGTTTGCCAAACATGAGTTTGATAACACCCGCGAGTATGACGATATCCGCGCCTGAAATAAAAGCACCGGCTTAAACCGGTGCTCTATTTTGTCTGATGTAAATCGTATCTACCGCAAATCAGGTGGATCCCTCATTTTCCAGCTTCTGCCTTTTACGCAGATGCGGGAAAATAGTCATCCAGATGGCCACTACCACCAGGGTTCCAATTCCGCCAAGCGCTGCTGCCGGTACGGCGCCCATCCATGCGGCTAACAGGCCAGATTCAAACTCGCCAAGCTGGTTTGAGGTATTGATGAAGATAGCGTTCACCGCATTCACGCGACCGCGCATATCATCCGGCGTATCCAACTGCACCAGCGCACCGCGAATGACCATGCTCACCATATCGAACCCGCCGAGCGCGGCCAGCGCCAGCAGGGAAAGCCACAGCCGCTCAGAAAGCGCAAATACCAGCGTTGCCAGGCCAAAGCCGGCCACTGAGGCGAACATGATCAGGCCAACGTTTTTCTCCAGCTTGTGGCGGCTGAGCCAGATGCCTACCAACAACGCACCAACCGATGGGGCTCCGCGCAGCATCCCCAGGCCCCAGGGGCCAGTATGCAAAATATCCTGCGCGAAGATCGGTAACAGCGCGGTTGCCCCGCCGAGGAGGACGGCAAACAGATCGAGCGAGATCACGCCCAGGACATCTTTTCGTTCGCGGATAAAATGCACGCCGGCAAACAGGTTGGTGAGGTTCATGGGCAGGCGGGTTTGCGGCGGTCGCTCGTAGCGCAGTCGGCTAACCAGCACAATCGAGAACAAATAGAACAGCGCCGATACGCCATACACCACCTCCGGGCCCGCCACGTACAGCAGGCCGCCAAGCGTTGGGCCGATAATCACCGCCGCCTGTCCGCCGACGGAACTGGCCGCCATCGCCCGCGCAAGGATCGGCGGCGGCACCAGCGCCGGTAGCATTGAGGTGATGGCCGGCCACTCCAGCGCTTTTGCCACCGAGATTAAAAAGACCAGCCCCCAAATTTCAATCTTGTCCGCCCAATGCAGCAGCGTCAGCGCAACCAGCCCGAGTAATGCAACCCACTCAATGAATTGACCAAGTAGCACAATCCGCCGACGATCGAACTGATCCGCAAGGTGCCCGGCAGGGAGTGCCAGCAGGACGGAAGGTAAGAATTGCATCAGACCGATCATCCCGAGCGCCAGCGCGCTGTGGGTGATGGCATAAATTTGCCAGCTAATGGCAACCGAAAACATCTGAAAACCAAACGATGAACAGGTGCGCGCCAGCCAAAAGGTGACGAACGGCCTGTGCCGCAGCAGTGAATCTTCTGCCGCGGATACCTGTGAACCCATAGTCTTATCCCATTAAAAGCCCATATTCCGGCCGGCATCGTGGTACCGGCCTGGTAAAAAGTCCGTCAGGAACTTTCTTTTTTTATCGTCTGACAAGGTGCGATATCTTGTTCATTCGGGCAATGGCAAGGTGTGCGTTTCGCATTAATAAATCGCCGCCTCACCGGTCGCAGCCACGCAGTTGAGGAATACCCGTGTGCTATAGTTTTAGGCTTATCTGCGGATGCGTTGGTGTTTTGCCACCACGCCACGACAGGAAAACCATTTGCTTCAACGCCAGCAACAGAAGATGCGTCGGACTGCATTTTTGGCAGATACCGTTGCGCTGATCCTCTTTTTCACGACAACCGGCATCATTAATGAACGCCTGATCGCCGGCATGACGTGGGAGCAGGTCTTCCATGCCCGCCTGCTGGGGGCGGCGCTGATGGTTCCGGTGGCCAGACCTTACGGCGTATGGCGTGACTGGGTAATGAGGCGTGCCGGTGAGAGTCGAATGTCTACGCTGTTTTGGGATAGCGTGGCGCTTGTCAGTTTTCAGGTTCCCATCTATGCATTGATCATTGCTTTCAGCGGAGCCTCGGGAAGCGGATTGCTTCGAGGCACGCTCGGCGCCGCCTTGATGATGCTTTTGCTGGGGCGCCCTTATGGCGCATTTCTTAACTGGGTTCGCAAGTTGTTCGGCTTACCTCCAGGAGGAAGTAAGCCGATGTCGTTGGACAGCTGAGTCAGTGGGGGCGTCAGGGCGGAGATGGTAAAACTTAACGCAAGTTTGTCTGCCGAGTAGAGGCAATCCAACATCACTGTAATTGCAAGTGTTTGGTTTTTTTATTCATTAAATGTCATGTTTTTCTTCGTAAAAACTTTACCATTAATTTGATAGATGTAGAATGATTAACAGGAGGTAAATGATATGAAGATTAAACCATTGGTTGAGAAAGAAATAACTAGATTTGAACCAGGTAAAGTTTTTACGTATAGAGATTTAACTCCATATCTTTCAAATCCTGAAACGACAGTGAAAGCGGTCAGTCGGCTGGTGAAGAATGGCGACATTAAGCGATTCGCTAAAGGTCAGTTTTACCGGCCGAGGAAAGGGATGTTTGGCGAAATGCAGCTAAGTGATACTGAAAAGCTGAAAACCTTCATGTTTCAAGACGGAGAGCGAAGAGGGTATGTCACGGGAACGGGTCTCTATAACCGACTAGGGCTGACTACTCAGGTCCCCAAAACAATCACTATCGCCAGTGACAAATCTCCACAGCGCAAGAATCTGGGCACCGTTGAAGTAAAACTAGTGAAAGCGAAAGCGCCTGTTTCAGAATCCAACAGGGAATACCTTGAGATTCTCGATGTACTTTCCAATATTAAGAAAATACCGGACAGCACCCCGTCAGAAGTCTTGAAAGTGATAGCGAATAAGCTAAATAATATCGAAAAAAATGGCCTTTATAAAATTGTTAATTTGGCAGGTTTTTATTCGCCGGTAACACGGGCTTTGTTGGGACTATTGATAGCGGAGACTAATAAAATTTTGGCCGAGAATCTCAAAGTTCAGCTTAATCCGACTACCCGCTATCGGGTTGGGTTGGACAGTTACTGGGATAAGGCAGATGAATGGAATATTGAATGAATCTTCATCACGACCGGGAAGCATTCCTCGAGTTGATTAACCGGACAGCAGAGTATTTTGAGATACCAGAGGTTTATGTCGAGAAAGATTACTGGGTTACGCGGATCCTTCTCCAGCTAAGCCAATCGGAGTTCAGGGATGATTTTATTTTTAAAGGTGGAACGGCACTGTCGAAGGTCTTTGGTCTGATTCAAAGGTTTTCAGAAGATGTTGATCTGGCTATGTTTAACCCTCGGGGGCTGAGTGGTCACCAGGTAAAAAAACGCATGAAAGCTGCTGAGCGGACGATCTCTGCCGGGTTGACCTATGTTGAAAGACCTGATGAATCCAAAGGAAGTCAGTTTCGGAAAGTCTATTATGAGTTTCCACGAATTGTTGATGGTGAGTTTGGTCACGCCTCCGATGTTATTCTACTGGAAACAAACAGTTTTACCTCACCGGAACCTTTTTCACTTATGCCTGCTGAATCGCTGATTGCTGAATTCGTCATGAAAGGACAGCTTGCCGACGGTGATGAGATTATCATCCGCTACGGTCTGGAAAAATTTGAGGTCAACGTTCTCGATATCAAACGAACGGTCGTGGAAAAAATAGTAGGGCTGGTCAGAGCCTCGAGTGTTGAAGAGCCAGAACAGGCATTAGCTAATAAAATTCGTCATATCTATGATCTGTGCCTGATTAAACGTGATGCAAGATACAGTCAGTTTTATTCTTCTGATGACCTTCAGGATATGATTGATATTGTTATTCAGGCCGACAGAGAGCAGTTCAGCAATGCAGGAAACTGGCTTGACCAACCCCTGCATGAAAGTGTGCTTTTCGCCCGCCCCAGTGAAACATGGGACAGTATCAGGGGTGTTTTTTACGGTGTATTCTCTGAACTGGTTTACGATGGCGATCTTCCCTCTGATGAGGAAGTTATCGGGTTACTTTCTTCAGTAGCCGGCCTGCTTCATAGAAGGCGTGACTGAAACGGTGGTTATATAGTTTTTACTGTATTAGTTCAAAGATGAACAGATACGGCTATAAAGGCACATCATTTGACTACGGTTCTATCCACTAATATGTGACTTTACGCTTCCTCCTTTGGCTCCAGGAAAACAGGCTAGGGGATCCGGAGTCACGTTGACCTGTACTCCAGAATTAATGGCACCCATTACTACGTAGCGTATTCACGCCACGTAGCCGTCTCACCATTAAGGCATTCGGCCTCTATGGCGAACTATCCGGCAATGCTGGTGGGAAACCGTCCTGTAGAAAAACGCTGGATAAGATCGGTCAGATTATCACCCGTTACCGGCGGCGAGAGCAGGTAGCCCTGAAAACGATCGATGCCCTGGGCCTTCAGGATATTGAATTTCTCCAGGCTATCGACTCCTTCGGCAATGCAGCGGCTACCGGAGAGCTGGCAGTAATAGATCAGGCTTTTGATCAACGCCAGGGCGTGCGGGTCACGCGCCAGATCGTTGATAATGCTGATATCCAGTTTGTACTCATCAAAGCGCACGGTTCGAACCGGAAACATTACGCTGCTTTGTGAAAAGCAGTCGTCGAGCATGATACAAAAGCCCAGCTGCTGTAAGCGGCTAATATTCTCACCGGTTTTGCCGTGGCGGCTGAGATCGATGGTTTCGGCAAATTCCAGTACCAGCCGTTTGCCCCACTGCGGTTCATGTAACTGCTGACGCGCCGCCTCCATCATGCGGACAATATTGCTATTGTTGGCGATGACCGGCGGGACGTTTACCGCAAAGTAAAACTCCCCTGAGTGCTGATTGATGTTCTGCACTGCCTCCTGCAAGACAAAAGCGGTGAGCAACAGCCAGGCATATTCTGAGCGGATCTGCGGCAGAAACTTGCCCGGCAGCAGCACTTCACCGTGGCGCCGCCAGCGTGACAGAACCTCGATGCCCTGCAGCATTAAACGCTCGTCGGTGATGGGCTGGAATACCGGAAAAATGTGCCGGCAGTGAATCGCATGAACAAACTCACGCTCGAACGCAGAAAGCGCGGCGACACTGCCGGCCTTTTGTCCTTTGGTCTGGCTGCCGGGAAAGCGGCTCGCCAGATGTGGATGATGTTCCACCATCTTCTTCAGTCCTGAACTTCGCTGGGTATAGAGGGTTTTATGGCTGAGCCCCCGCCGTTGCGCCTGACTATTGATGCTATCTCCCTGCAGCCAGTCCAGCGCGGTAGTCAGCTCTGGCTTACTGATGCCGCAGGTCGGCGCGCCGCCGGTCGCCATCTCCCGCGCCGCCAGCTGTTCCAGCAGAGGGTAGCCCGCAGATGGGGAATGGTTGAGGAGCTCCGCCAGTTGCTGGCAGGGTAAATCGGCGGCGGCGGCCTGTACCGCGGCCAGGTAACGCGCCTTGCCGACCTGATGCAATAGCGTGTGCCACAGCCAGTTTGCCGGACTGCGGCTGAGGATCAGCATCGGTAGCGCCACGGCGCGATGTTTCAGGAGCTGCGCCGCCTGGCGCAGAGTAAGCAGTAACCAGAACGGATCGTCGGGCAAAAATACCACCACGCGCCGGACGCTGACCCGCTCGGGAATGAGCCGCGCCTCATGGCGCTGGGGAAACAGCCGACGGGGCTGGCGCAGGCTGCCGTCGTCCATCAACGCGGACAGCCCCTCGGCGGCGATCGTGCAAGGCGAGAGAATATAGTCCACCGGCGGGGAAACCTGTGCCACGCTGCCGCTATTGATAGACAAATGTCACCCCAATAATGGACTGCACGTTGCCTGCCGTGACCTGGCCGGTGGTGCGCGCGTAGGTCGCGGTTAACCCCAGATTGACCGCTGACGTCCCGACGGTTCCCAGAGACACCGTGCTGTTGGCCGGAACAACGCTGCCGTTACGGGTCATCTGCACGCCAATGCCCTGGGCGGGCGAGGCTGACGCGGTATTGCTGAAGATGGAGTTCGCCGCATCGGCGGTGGTGCCGGAGAGGTAATAGCCGAGATTCTGGTTCTGCGCGCAGTACACCGTGACCGGCACCGCCATCGAGCCGGGGTATTCCGGGAGCGTCACCGTCACGTCGCGGGCGGAGACATCGCAGCCGCCGGTGGGGACCACCACATCGTTGTTGGCGTAGATATTCCACACGAACTGATATGAGTCGCCGTTGTAGTTGTTGGTCTGGTGCAGAATCAACACCGCAATCAGCGAACCGGAGGTGATCGCCACGCCGCCGGCGGTGCTGATTGGCGTCAGATAGAGCACGGTTGGCCACGGTTTATCGGTGGTGGAATCATAGATAACCCGGGCGGTTTCCGTGGTGGTCGGGAACGGATAGGTGGTGCCGTTATATCTTACCGTACCGGTAAAGCTCGACAGTACGCCGCCGTAAGCGGAGCCGCGCTGCAGGGTCACGTAGTCGGTAATGGTCTGCGGATAGTCGTTGTGGCAGAAAATTTGTGATGACAGATCAACCACCAGGTTTTGCCCGACGTCGACCGCCGGCGTCAGGTTGACGTAGACGTTGGCGCTACCGCCGCCGATGGGGATCGTCGCCCCGGCCGCGGTTTTGCAGGCGAAGGACCAGGCATTGACTGACCAGCCCAACAGCAGCAGCGTGGTGAACAGGGTTAAGACTTTTTTCATCAACTTACTCTCCTGACTCAGGCGTAGGTGTAGGTGACACTGATCACCGCCTGAATGGTTCCCTGGGTGGCGCCGCCGTTGACCGTCAAGGCTCTGACCTGCAGCGGGAAACGGGCGGACTGGGTGGTGTCATCAACCTGCACCGATTTGGTGGCGCCGTTGTTGAGGGTAGTGCCGCCGTCATCCTGCAATTCCAGCTGGATATTGCCCGCGGTCCCCTGGTTCTTGTAATACCCGGTGGCGTCCGCGGTGCCGCTAAAGCTGGCGGTGACTCTGGAAGTGCCCACCGGGCAGTTGCTCAGGTCGAGCGCCACGCTGTGCCAGGCCGAAGCGGCACCGGCAGACACCAGGCTGAAGGTATACAGATCGCCAAGCTCCACGGTGGCCTGGGTCGTCGATACCGTACAGGGCCTGGCGACCACTTTGCCGTTCACGGTGATCGTGATGTCGGCCGCCTGCAATGGGGAGACGGCCAGTGCCAGCACGCAGGCCAGCAGCCATCCTCGGGGAGTCCCGTTCATCTCAACCTCCGGTTACTGAAATTCCAGCGTAAATGTCGCTGTGGCGTTGACGTGCCCGGCGGTGACCGGGACCTGGGTGGCCATCAGACGCGCGTAAAAGTTCAGGGTATTGGTCTGCCCTGGCGTCAGGGTGGTCCAGGCGATCGCCGTCGAGGCGGCGTTGAGCGGCAGCATCGTCTGGTTGGTGTCGAGGATCTGGATCCCCATTCCCGCCGCCGCGGACGTGCCGCTGTCCAGCTTTAACAAACTGGTGTTGCTGGTATCCGCCACGCCGGTGAACCCCACCTTGACGGCGGTCACCGAGCTGCCGCACGGCGACAGCACGATGCGAAACGGCACCACCGGCGTGGTCGCGCCGATGGCGTTGAACTGCTTCGCGGCGTTATCCATCAGGTCGACGGTAAAATCTTTCGATTCTCCCGCCACCGCGCAGGCGTTATCCCGGACGTAGCCGTTGATGGTAATGGTGCTGTCGGCGGCGAACGCGTGGGGGAGGGTAAACGACAGCATCGCCCCCAGCAGATACAGTGATTTAGTCATCATCATTCTTCCTTAGCGGCAGACCGCGGAGAGCTGGCTCAGCGCCTGCAGCTGGCTCTCTGGCGGCAGGCGGTACTCGGCCACGCAGCTGGCGTCGGCGCCTTCACCCCATTTCACCTGTACTTTTCCGGCCAGCGGCATACCGCTCATATAGACCTGACCGTTATCGGCGACGATGCTGCCGCTCTGGTTATCCACCGAGGTCACCATGGCGCCGAAAGGTACCGGCTTGCCGTTGCGGGTCAGGGTCATCAGCAGCTTCATCCCGACGTGGGCTTTAAATTCGGCACGCACGATGGCGCCATGGGTCGGCACCACGCTGACCACCGCGTCATCGAGGTCGACGTTGTCGGCCAGGGTGTTGGTGTCCAGCGCCACCCGGTTCTCACGGTATTCGGTGGCGTAAGGCAGCACCGCATAGCCGCGCCAGTCGGTGCGCACCCCGGTCTGGTTTTCGACTTTCACGTTGTCCGCTCCCGGCGCCTTAATCAGCACCACCGTGTCGTTCAGCGGCTGGCTTAAGGTGACGCCGTTGCGATGGGCAAGCACGCCGCCGCTCAGGCCGTAATACAGTTGCTTCAGGCCATCGCTGTGGCTGTACCCGACGTTGGCGTTGCCGTAGCCGCCGCGGTAGTTCAGCGCGGCATAACCGGTGGCGCCGCTGTCGCCGTTGCCGCCGCCGGCATACCCGGTCTGCATGCTGTAGCTGAGGTTGTTGTCCTCCAGCAGCGTGCCGTACAGGCCGGCCAGGTTGGTCATCCGGCCATCGAGGTCGTGCGACATGCTGTAGCTGGCGCTGGCATGGCGCCACACGGAGGTGCTGTCGGAGCGCATCCAGTGGCTGAACGGAATGTTGACGTTGACCGCCAGCATCTGATCGCGGCCATCCTGCCAGGCGTTTTTGGTGACGCTGTAGCTCAGGGTCCAGTTGATATCGTTGACCGCCGCATTAAGCCCGGCCTGCAGCTGCTCGTCGGCTTTACCGGTGCCCCAGTAGCTCTGGTGGCTGCCGCTCAGATAAAGCGTGGCGGTGCGTCCGAGCTGCTGCGTCAGGCTGACCTGCACTTTGCCGCGCTTGCTGTAGGCAAGGTTGTAGTAATCGGTGTACTTAGGCTTCACCTGGATAACGCCATCCTGCGTCTCCACGTCATAGCCGCTCATCCGGTTATAGGTGGTATCGGCAAAGCTAAAATAGCCGCGCGTGGAGTAGCGGTAGCCGACCAGCTGAATGTTGGTGCCCACCTCGGTGAGCGATTTGTTATAGAGGAAGCGCAGCGATTGTCCCTGGTGTTCGCTGTCGTCGGGCAGTTTGGCATTGGCCTGGGTGACGTCCAGCGACACGGCGCCGAGTTCACCCATATTTTTCCCCACCCCAAGGTTAAACGCCCGGTAGCGGTCCGCCAGCTGGGTCCCGCCGTACAGCGTCCATCCTGCCGGCAAGCCGTGGAGCAGCGTGCCCTGGAAGAATTTCGGTTTATCCTGCTGGTCGTTGCCGCTACGGTACTCCCCGGCGGTCAGGGCGAAGCGCGTATGGCCCTCACGTTGCAGCACCGGCACCGTTGACCAGGGAACGGAGAACACCTGAAGGCTGCCGTCGGCCTCTTTCACCGTGACCTGCAGATCGCCCCCGTTGCCGGCGGCATAGAGATCGTTAATGGTGAATGGCCCAGGCGGCACGGTGCTCTGGTAAATCTCATAGCCGTTCTGGCGAATGGAGACCTGGGCGGTGCCGCGGGCAATACCGTGGATCACCGGGGCAAAGCCCTTTTGGCTGTCCGGCAGCATATTGTCGTCCGAGGCCAGCTGCGCCCCGCGAAAGTTAATCCCGTCAAAAACGTCGCCATTGGTGTAGCTGTCGCCCATCGTCAGGCGCGAGCGCAGAGGCACAATGTCCCGCTCCAGCCAGCTGTTGACGTGCTGCCATTTATTCTCATTGCTCGCGGAGCTGCCGCCGGTGCTGTAGCTCCAGGTGGTGTTGTCCCGCAGACGCCAGGCTCCGAGGTTGAGGCCGCTTTGCAGGTTCAGATAGGCGTACTGGCTGCTGCCGCCGATGGAGTTGCGCACGTTGTTACCGGTGAAGTTGTAATTCAGCAGCCCGGCATTGATCCCGTCATCCCACAGTTCCGGTGGGATATAGCCGCGCGCGCGGTTGCCCATAAACGCCTGCGGAACGGTCAGGTACAGGCGCTGGGAGCCGACGTCAAAACGGCTGGTGGCATCCTTGATTAACTCCGCCATCGGCACGCAGGCATCGGCGGCCAGGGTGTTCATCCCGGTAACGGCGGCGGTGTTGACCCCCATGCTGGCAAGCTGTCCGCGGGTCAGGCAGGGGGCGAGGCCGTGCTGGTTCTCCGCACGATTAAAGGTGACATCGCGGGTGGTCATAAACCCATTATTCAGATAGATATCGACGCGATAGGTGCCCGGCGGCACCTCCTGTCCCTGTTCGAATCCCGACAGGTCCGCCACGGCGGCAGGATCGTCGGCGAGAAAACGCGGGTTAAAGTAGAGTTCCGCCTGCGCGGAAAAAGCTGGCAGGGCCAGCAAAAGGGCAATAGGGAACCGGGCAAATAGGCGAACCGACCCTGGGGCACCCTGCCGCGTACGCTGGATGCCCAAACGGTCCAGTCCATATTTCAGATGTGACATAGTCCCTCCGGTCCGTAGTCGCCCGGCTGTCAGTTCTTATTATCATTCAGGGGAGAACGCTGGTTTCCCCGGAGTTATTGCAGTGCGCCCTTCATCCGTGGGGTCAGTGCGCCATAGTCGTTGATGGTCCGGTAGGTGATATCGCGACCCGCATCGGCCGGGATTTTTACCGAGGTTTCACCCATCGGCGGGACCAGCGCGTTTTCCAGCACCCGCGTACCGGCATTGAGTTCGGTGACCGTCAGGTAGTAAGGCGTCGGGTTAATTAGCGTGAGGGCCGTGGCGCTGCGGCGAAACGTCAGTTTCTCCGGGGCCTGATCCGGCGACAGCGTCAGTTTTGCCGGGCGATAGTAGAGCTTGATGCGGCTAATAATCGCCAGCTGCAGCGTGTTATCGCTGAGCTTTGATTTATCCATCGAAGGGATGGCTTTGACGTTCATCCAGAACAGGCTTTCCCGATCTTTCGGCAGCTTGTCGTTGGTGGCATCAATAATGCGTAAGGTGTTCTCTTTTTTACCCTGCATGGCGAACAGCGGCGGGGTTATTACAAACTGCCCGTCTTTTTGCCCCTCGGCATTTTCGACCCATGACTGAATCAGATAGGTGCTGCTGTCATCATTATTCGTCACCGCCAGCTGGACCTGTTTCTGTCCGGCCGGATAGATCACCCGGGTTGCCCCCAGCGCTACGCCAGCTTCGGCTTGTGCAGTGAAACCTGCCGTGGCGACCATCAATAAGCTCGCCAGCAGATAGCGCGTCATCCCCAGTGTTTTTCTCACGTTTTCCCCTTTTATACTCACCGTTGTGTCCTGCATCCGGTATGCCCGCCGTTATTTACTGATAGGTCAGAGAGAACCAGGCCTGAGCATTGGCGGCTCCGCCGGTCACCTGATGGCCGGTCGCACGATATTTCGCGACAAAATGCAGCGTTGTTGGCCCGACATACAGTCGTGACCAGGCGCTGGCCGGTGCGTTAAGCGGAATCAGGCGATCTTCTCTATCAAACAGCGCAATACCGATTCCGGTGGCGATGCCGGGGCCTTCACCCACCGAAAGCACGTCTGGATTTTTACCGTCCGCCACGCCGTGAAAAGCGACGCCGACGCGTTGGCTGACGGCGGTGCTGCAGTCCTGAAGATGGATATCGAAAGGCACGGGGTCGGTATCTTCCCCGGCAGAATGAAGGCGATTGCTGCTGATCTGCCCCATATTGACCGTCAACTGCTGGTCTCCTGCTTCAACCCGGCAGGATTCCGCAATAATGACTCCCTGAAAACGCATGTTTCCGCCAGGGAGCGTGACGTTCCAGTGGTTTCCTGCCACGGCGAGTGGCGGCAGCAGCAGTAGCAACAGTGCTGATTTCATTCCTGGCATCGCTATCACTCCAGTCCTGTCGTAGATAACGGGCCATCCTGGCCCGAACCGCATCCTTGCCTGATGAGTGAATTACTCGTATTGCACTTTGAAGGTGGCGTCTGCGTTAGCAGTACCGGCAGTTGCTGCACCGGTTGCGTAGTAGCGTGCCTGGAAAGGAATGATGTTGGTACCGTCGTTCAGGGTGGTCGCTGCACCGAAGGTAGCGCCATCCAGAGCCAGCGGAGTACCAGTGCTGTCGAGGATCTGTACACCTACGTTAGTAGCGCCGCCAGCTGCGGAGTTCTGCAGTGCCAGTACGGTGGTGTTGGTGCTGTCTACAGCCGTCCCGGAGAAGGCAACGGAAGCTTTGGTTGCTACGGTGGTGTCGCAATCATCCAGCTGGATGTTGAAACCTACCGCTGAGCTGGTGCTCCCTGCTGTAGCGAGTCTGGCTGAACGGACCTGGCCCAGTTGAACGGTCTGATCGATAGAGCCGGCATCTACGGCACAGGCAGCGTTAACCACTTCCCCTTTGAAATGCACTGTACCGCCGTTAACCGTAGTGGTATCAGCCAGAGCCGCTGCAGAGCTCAGGGACAGGGCTGACAGAACAACGATTGCCAGTGTTTTGATTTTCATGGTGTTTTCCTTTAAACAAAGTCGATATTACGAACCGAAATTGGCAGTCGTAGTGCCTTCCAGGCATTCCATATATCAGCCGAATGGTTCGACTGCCGGCTCTGCACAGTTTTTCCCCAACTGATGAGTCAATTGGGGCCATTTTGACTCATTGAAATAAAATTCTTATTGAGGTCTTTGATTACTGTGTGATTAGTTATTCATGTTGGTTTTTGTGTTTTTGTGGTGTTATCGGCTGAATTTTTGCGTGGGGGAGAGCAAGATAATCGGCGGGGTCAGAAAGGATGATATGGCAGAACGGCGGAATGGATGAGTGAATAAGTAAAATCTATCAGAGGTAAAATATGATGATAATCAGTTAGATAATATTAATTTCTTAGAATTAACGTACTTGTTAGTTGCAAAAGTTTGCAAAACATTTTTATGATATAAACAGTTTGGCCCCAATTGACTTGTTCATTTCTAAAAATATCCTTATTTATCAGTTGTATAAACTACTTCTTTTGATCATAAGATTTTTCTTCCAGCAGGTTATTTCTTTCCCATAATCCGGCAAATCTCGCCGCATTACTGGCGGTGTAGCGCACCGTGTGTCGAATATTGCGATGACCCAGATAATCCTGAATCAAACGCGTATCGGTGCCTCTTTCCGCAAGTTCATAGCCACAGGCGTGGCGCAACATATGCGGATGGGTTTGGGTCGCGGTGCCCGCGTGCTCGCCGGCGCTGCGAATAATCCGATAGGCCTGCTGGCGGGAGAGCTGGGTTCCTCGGCGTGAAATAAAGATCGCACTGGTTTTCTGCGCGGCTTTCCAGCCGGCACGTACCTGACTCCAGCGTTCAATCGCTTCCAGTTCGTCAAATCGCAGGGGGTGAATGGTCGAAAATCCATTTTTCAGCCGGCGGACATTGATCCGTCCCTCAGTAAGATCCAGATCCCGATAGTGCAGGTCGAGAAGCTCACTGATACGCATACCATGGCGGAACGCCAGCAGTATCAGACAATAGTCCCGCTCTCCGGTGGGACCCTGCTGGGCAGCCAGCATCATCGCCTGAACTTCTTTGGCGGTAAGAAAACGACGTCGATTCACAATACATTGCTCCTGAAATTGATGAACGAAGGCGCCGCCCTGAAAGAAATCAGGGCGGCTAAAAAATAATCCGCAATGTTAAAGGTGTATTCAAAAAAACAAATGCTCACATTACATTTACACATAGTTAAAATATCGCCAGGCGATAAATCTTATTTTTATGGATTTTAGGTCATATCACAATAGCGTTAAGCGCAGCGAATGCCAGGTTCATAAAATTACAGGAGAAAAAGTTATGGGCGGCGAGGATTTAAACGGAAAATATAATGCTGAATGGTTTAATCCGACAATAAATAACGAATTGAAATCCTGGTTATTTACAAGGATATCACTTGTCGGGCTATTATGAATGAAACCAGAACTTGCGGGAACAATAATCTTAATTAACGCATGGTTAATATTTGCTAATGTTTTTAGTAACAGTTGCTCATTTTAACGCCATCCATGGCATCAGACTCTGAACCCCGTTGCTGAGACGGGTATCAACGCAAGAGGTTGTTGCGCTGCTTCTCTTTCTTATTGTCCCAGATGCCGTAAAAACGCCCGGCGTTGCTGGCGGTATACCAGACGGTATGACGGATATTGCGATGGCCGAGATAATCCTGAATAAGGCGGGTATCGATACCCATATTCGCCAGCGCAAATCCACATGAATGGCGGAGCATGTGGGGATGTATTTCAATGGTCAATCCGGCGTTATCTCCGGCAGTCGAAATAATCTGGTAAAACTGCTGGCGGGAGAGTGGATTGCCTTTGCGGGATAAAAACAGCCATTCGCTGTCAGCATCCGGATATGACCTGCGAATATCCAGCCAGACTTTTAACGCCTGAATTTCTTTATTTAATAACGGATGGGTCGTTGAAAACCCTTTTTTAAGTCGGCGGATGTAAATACATTTAGAGCGTAAATCAATATCCGAGATTTGCAGACGGCAAATTTCACTGGCGCGAAAACCATGAATAAAGCAGAGTAAGGTCAGGCAATAGTTACGTGCAGCGTGGACTCCGCTATTTGCTGCTTTGAGGAGCGACTCAATCTCGTTTTGAGTCAGGAAGTTCCTCTTCTTGATTTCAGCAGTACTCTTCATGTTATTCCCTTTTAATTGAAGGCATTCATTCCGTGTGGTCTTCGTTGCCAGGCCAGCGCGTTGATCAGTAGGTGTTGTTGAACATTTATTTTTCGTCATAGCGCGGTATGCTTTTATAACGGATAAAAGTTCCTCAGCATATATCATGCTGAACCGGGGACTCCGAATGCGGGCTGGTTTTAAACATGAAGCCTCTCCCTTCGTCGCGGGGGAATAACCTCATGTAATATTGTGATATAACGTTTTTTGTTAATAAATATTAATATTCGGGGAGGGTTCCATATTCTGCTCATCCTACATTCCTTCTGGTTATGCACTCCTGGAATACGGAGGCGCAGGGGGCGGGCGGCCCACTGAATATTGCATAAAGTGCGTCGCAGTATGGCAAAAACGATATGCCAGACCGGATAGCATTCACTGCATGACGATAACCGTGATTAAACCATACTGCAAAATTATGCCGGAGAATAGCAATAATAAACCTGAGGTATGTATTCCCGGGTGATATATGACT
This sequence comes from Klebsiella sp. BIGb0399, assembly GCF_003752615.1. Lineage (NCBI taxonomy): Bacteria > Pseudomonadati > Pseudomonadota > Gammaproteobacteria > Enterobacterales > Enterobacteriaceae > Klebsiella > Klebsiella sp. BIGb0399. The sequence continues at coordinate 399,299 of NZ_RKHT01000007.1, forward strand.
TAATTGTTGAGGTGTATCACGCCGGAATCCGGTACTTTTGCGAATCAGGATTGCTGGCTTATCTCGTTTTACTGGAGTGTTTAGAATGATGGGTTCTGGTGGCGGTGACAATATAATGTTGTTTAATATCAAATTGTTGCTGATTTGTTGTAAATGATTTCAGGAATTTTCAAACGTGTTTTTATTGTATTTTTGGTATGCGGAATTGAGGGGCGAAACAGGGGGCGGTAAGAGATGGGTTAAATATCTCCCGGCTTTCGTCGGACTGCGTCAAATAGCATACTTATGGCGCGAATAGTTGCCCACGAAATTATCCCGGCCAGCCATCGCGCGGAAATAAAAAGTCACTGAACGTAACCTATAGTAACGTATTTGTTGGCGGATATCGCCTGCTCCGTGGAGATTCTGTTTGAAGAATGTAAATCTTGACCTGCGTAATAGCAGGCGTGTTTACCACACACCTGCTGTTTTTGTCAGTGGATCACCACTTCTCGTCGCGGGCATCCTGACGACCGTCGCGGCGATTCTCGCGTTTGTCCTGACGGCAACCGGCATTGCTCTTGTTGTTGTCCCGGACGCATTGCTGCTTGGTATCACGTCCTTCCTCGCGAGAGTCCTGGCGGATATTTCGTGCGTCCTGGCGGTTATCGCTGCGGTAAGTTGCATGGGCTGACAGCGCTGGCAGCAACAGGGCTGCGGTGATCAGAGGAATAATAAACTTTTTCATATAAATTGCCTTTCTGATAAATCCAACATTCCAATATATAAAATAGAAGACGGTGCCATTGTGGCGTGGAACTATTTATCAGGTTCAGCAAAAAGTGCCGGCTTAATCATTGTTTTGTTTAAATTTAAATTTGAAGGCTGGGGGTTCAGAACGGGCAACATCCTTGTTGCACAGACCATCATGCCGATGGGTATTACAGGGCCGGTTGCCGCTGCGGGCGTGCGGTGGTGGGCTGGCGAATACTGAACAGCGCGACCAGCGCCAGTAATGCAAAGGCCAGCAGCATCAAGGCGACCGGGACGTAGCTGTCCCACTTGATTAAAAACGCCACCGCCAGCATCGGGCTAATCCCGCCGGAGATCACGGCGCCAATTTCATGGCCGAGCGCCAGACCGGTATAGCGCACTTCCACCGGGAACAGCTCCACCATCATGCACGGCTGGGCGGCAATCATCGCCCCGTGGCACACCGGCAGGGCCAGCAGCATCGCCAGCAGAATCGCCGGGAAGCTGTGCATTTGCAGGAGCCAGAAGAACGGAAACGCCACCAGGGCCATGCCAATCACGCCGATGTAATAGAGCGCTTTCCGGCCGATGCGATCTGACAACCAGCCCCAGGCGAGAATGGTGACAATCTCCACCGCCATAGCGATGGTCACCGCGGCAATCACCAGCCGGGTTTCAATGCCGATATGTTTGCAATAGACCACTGAGAAGGTGAAAAAGATATACACCGCGCCGTTTTCCGCCAGCCGCAAACCGATGGCCTGCAAAATGGCTTTCGGGTGATGTTTGAAGGCGCTACGTACCGGTAGCTGCGCGTCCTCGGACTGCTCTTTGCGGGCGACGAACTCGGCATTCTCCTCGATATTGCGCCGGATATAGACCCCCACCAGAAAGATAAACAGGCTCAGCAGGAACGGGATGCGCCACGCCCAGGCCAGTATATCTTCCTGGGGCAGCAACTGAACCAGATAGAACGCCAGCGACGAAAGGACAAAGCCGCCGGAAACGCCCACCTGACTCCAGGCGGTGTAGTAGCCCTTTTGATGTTCCGGGGCATTCTCGCTCAGCATCAGTACGCCGCCGCCCCATTCGCCGCCGGAGGCCACGCCCTGCACGAAACGCAGGGTAATCAGGGCGATGGGCGCCAGCACACCGATGTGCTCGTAGGTTGGCAACAGACCTATCAAAAAGGTGCTGGCCCCCATCAGCGTCAGGGTGATGATCAGGGTCATTTTGCGACTGTATTTATCTCCGAGATGGCCGAAGGCGATACCGCCCAGCGGCCTGGCGATAAAGCCAATGGCAAACCCCGAAAAGGCCAGGAAGGCGCCGAGCAGCGGGTCATCGGTGGCCGGGAAGAACAGCGGCCCGAACACCAGCGCTGCCGCCGTGCCGTAGAGAAAAAAGTCGTACCACTCAAGAGAGTTACCCAGAAAAGAACCGATAATCAATTTGCGCATTGATTGGGGTTTGCTTACCGGCGTATCGCTCGCAGTTCCAGACATCACATGTACTCCAGTGCAGGTGAAAAGAGGGCGCCGACGAGTCAGCACCTTGACGCCACCCAAAGGCGATGGGGAGGCGTAATGCGATAGGGTATTTTTTTGAGCCTGATGGACAGGCTCTTATGGGTTGTTATGCAAACACTTAGCGGTACGGTTGCGCGCTGAGGGTATGGAACTGACGGTTGAACCACACCAGTCCGTCGCCGGCCTGGTTGTGACGGATCTGTCGAACCTCACAATAAAACACGCTGTGGCTGCCCACTTCATGGCTGGTGGCGATCGTGCAGTCGACGTTGGCGACGGCAGACGCCAGCACCGGTGAACCGGTTTCCAGTGCCAGCCACTGGTCATGCAAAAAACGCTCCTCCGATCGCAGCTGGCTATTGGCGAAGATGCCGGAAAGATCCTGATGCTGAGCGGAGAGTACGTTCACGCACAGCACGCCGTTCTCTTTAAACTTGCTATGAGCGAACGAGGAGCGATTCATACAGACCAGCAGCGTGGGCGGCGAATCGGTGACGCTGCACACGGCCGAGGCGGTAAAACCAAAGCGGCCCGCCGGACCATCGGTAGTGATGATGGTGATGGCGCTGCCCAACTGCGCCATGGCATTACGGAAATCTGATGTCAGGTTCATAGCGGTATCCGTTATTTCAGTTTGACGTATTCGAAGCTTTCGATAACCAGCCGGGGAGTTCTGGCACGTGAACAGCACAGCAGGATCTGATCGTTATCTTCACGTTCTTCATCGGTTAAGTATTCGTCGCGGTGGTCCGGAACACCGCTACACACGTTGGCAAGGCAGGTTCCGCACACCCCCTGTTCGCAGGAGACTTTGACCTTGATCCCCGCCTTCTGCAGCGCGGCGACGATAGTCTCGTTCTCCTCGACGGTGACGGTTAAGCCCAGCTCCGGGACATCGACGTCAAAGCGGTCGCCGCCGGTTTCGACTTCACGATTGAAGTACTCCTGATGCAGGCGTTCCGGGGAATAGCCGTAGCCGCGCGCGGCATCGGATAGCCAGGCCATAAACCCTTCCGGACCACAGACATAAACATGCGCATCAGCATGGTGCGGCGCCAGCACGTCTTCGGGGCGGATCTTGTGCCCTTCGTCACTGATATGCAGATGGACATGTTGGCTGAAGTGGCAGTCCGCCAGCTCGTGCAAAAAGGCCATTCCCTCGCGGCTGTGCCCGCAATAATGCATCTCGAAGGGCTTGCCGGCGCGGAACAAGGCATCCGCCATGGCCAGCATCGGCGTAATGCCGATCCCGCCGCCTACCAGCAGGCTGCGGCTGGCGTCCATCGCCAGCGGGAACAGATTGCGCGGTGGGCTAATCGCCACTGTGGCGCCGACCTGCAGCCGATGCGCCGCCAGCGATCCGCCGCGCGAAGCCCGATCCTTCAGGATGCCCAGACGATACTGCTCCGGGTGATGCGGGCTGCTACACAGCGAATACTGGCGGACGATCTCCTCGCCGAGGTGGAGATCGATATGCGCCCCGGCGCTAAAGGCGGGCAGGGCGGTTCCGTCCAGCGAGGCCAGCGTCAGGACGACGACCTCGGTTCCCTGAATTTCGCGTTCTACGACGCGTACGGTCAGCGTTTCAACCATCTTTCTTCTCCACCCTGCAAGGGCTTAACGCATATAGATGCCGCCGTTGATATCCCAGGTCGCCCCGGTGATAAAGGTGGCGGAAGGGGCGGCCAGCAGCTCTACCGCGCGGGCGACCAGCAGCGGATCCCCCAGGCGTTTCATCGGGATCATCTCCAGCAGCGCCGGCATTTTTTCTTGCGGTACCGCCGCCCGCACCGACGGGAGATCCAGTGGGCCAGGTGCGATGGCGTTGACGCTGACGCCGGCGGCGCTTAGCGCGCGGGCGAACACTTTGGTCAGGGTCAGAATGCCGCCTTTCGACGCCGCGTAGTGGGCGCCGGAAGCGGTGCCGCCGTTTTGCCCCGCCAGCGAGGCGAGGTTGATAATGCTGCCCTGCTGACGCTCGCTAAAATAGCGGCCGACGGTCTGGCAGCCGAGAAACGTGCCCCGCAGGTTGGTGCTGGTGACGCTATCGAATTCTTCGACGCCGATCTCCATGATCGGCGTGGTCAGGGTGAGCGCGGCGTTATTCACCAGCACATCCAGCGCACCAAAGTGGCGGCACACCTGATCCAGCGCGGCCTGGAACTGCTTGGCTTCACGGATATCCAGCGCCAGCGGCAGCAGCCGCTGCTGGTCGGCGTCAATCTGTCGGGCGCTCTGGCGCGCGGCGTCGAGAGAGATATCGGCCATCGCAACCTGATAGCCCTGCTCCCAGAGATGGCGGCTGATGACCAGCCCAAGGCCGTTGGCCGCGCCGGTTACTAATACGGTTCTGTTCATTGCGGCCTCACAGGATGTAGCCAATGCTATGCAGATAGTCATCGCCGTTAATCAACCGGACGACCTTCTGCGCAATAAGGAAGCTCTCTCCCTGCGGCACCAGGGTGTAGCTCAGGTCAGCAACGTAGTGCTGCTCGTTACCTTTACGGTATTCATAGAGAAACTGGGCGCAGCGGATCTCGACCTGCTCGCTGTCCTGCGCCACCAGACGATGGCGGCCGGTCATGCGAATGGTGCGCGCCCGTGGTGTCGTGGAGATCGACTCGCCGCTGTACAGACGATGGACACGCTTTTCGCGCATCGCGTGGTTGTCATAGGCGTAATTCAGCGCATTGGCGAAATCGGTGGTCTGCTGGTCGACGGGGATGATGTACATCCCCTGCGGCTGCCACAATGTCAGCCATTCGCGAAACTCACCCTGGTCGAGCAGGTCAGCTTCGAGGTTAATAAAGTGGATGGCGGCGGTTAAGGTGGACTGTGCGCTCATTTTTGCCCCCGGCTTTCGGCAGTCATGTACTTTTTCCATTGCTGATAGGCGGCACGCATGCCGGTTTCGGCGCTGACGTCGCTGCGCAAACCGTCGGCGGTGCGGGTCTCTCCCGGCAGGCCGCGGTTGAGCATGATCCACAGATCGTTACCCGCGCCGCCGCCGCGCTGGACGCGCTCCCATGCTTCTGAATCATCCGGCGTGCCAAAGCCCATCGGCCCCTGGAAGTGTTCGTGCATCCGCAGGCGCGCCTGGTTGGCGATCGCCGGGCCATCTTTCATGGTCAGCACCACGTGGTGGATTTCGGTTTCCTGTACCGACACGGGCTGCAGTACGCGGAAGAACGCCATCGAGCAGGCCACGTTGGGGAACAGGTTCAGGTTAAAGCCGCTGCCGCCCACCGCGCGGACGATGCGACGCACCTGCAGCTCTTCATGACCTTCCTCGCGTAGCGCCTGGGCCAGTTCGAGGAAACGGTCCGGCACCGGCGCATCGAGGTTCTTTTCGAGATCAATCAACTCCGGGATCATCACCATCACGCTGTGCCCGTTGCCGAGGTCTTCGACAAAACCTTTGCCGTCGACGAAGTTGAGCATCTCTTCCGTCTGCTTATCGACCGAGCTGAGGAATGATTTATGCACGATGGGGAAGTGGTAGCCGTCGGTGGTATTTTCCAGCTGGATCTTCCAGTTGCCAGGGAAGCGGAAGCGGTGGGCGGTGGTGGCCTGCAGCGCATAGCCCGCCCCCTGTTTCATAAACAGATCCATCCACTTCATGGCCGGGCCGAGGAAATCCGTCAGCGGTTCGATCTCATGGTCGAAGGTGGCGAAGATCATCCCGGCGTAGCTTTCGGTTCGCAGACGCACCATCCCGAGCTGGTCTTTTTCCAGGGTATCGCCGTAGCTTTCCGGATGCGGCACGCCGCGCAGGGCGCCATCGAGGCCGTAGCCCCAGCCGTGATACGGGCAGACGAAGCTGTTGGTTTTTCCGCTGCGGTGTTCGCAGACGGTGGCGGCGCGGTGACGGCAGCGGTTCAGCAGGACGTTGATATTGCCCTTGCGGTCACGCACCACGATGACCGGCTGGGTGCCGACCATCGACGACTTAAAGCTGCCGGTGTCCGGGACTTCGCTTTCGTGCGCCACCCACACCCAGGTGTGGTTAAAAATCTTCTCAATCTCGAGGGCGAAGATATCGCCGGAGGTGTACAGCGAGGTATGCACCCGGTCTGACTGCACCAGGGCGGCTAACGTGGCGGCGCAGTAGCCGCTCTCTATATTTTTAACCGGAATACATTCAGACATTGCTCAATCTCCTGAGGCCCCGTGATGGTTCTGCGGGCGGACTGCCCGCGGAATCATTCCGGAGACTGCGTTGCATTAGGTACGGGTAAATCCGCCTGCGAGTGCCAGTAATCCACCGGGCGACTCAATAAATTGCGGGTGGTGAAATGATCGATCAGCCAGTGGTCGTCGGCTTTTTTAAAGCGGATGACCAGTTCAGCGCTGTTGAGATGCGACCCGCCGGCGCGGAAGGTGGAAACCTGCAACATTTTCCAGCGTCCGATGGCCTCTTTCTCCGCACAAATATCAATATATTCTGACGTTAAATAATGAACGTTAATAGCAAAGTGAGAGGGCTCGCTAATATAGTTGGCCATCATGCTGGCAATGTTTTCGCGTCCGCAATAACGCCCTAATTTCATTTGATATAAACTGCCGATACCTTCCCAGATAGCCGCTTCGCTAAATAAGTCAGCAATTTTATTGGCGATATCCGGATGGGATAAATCGTCGCATAAATGCATATACTGGCTCATCAGATTACGGATCTGGTTGGCGGCTTCGAGTTTATCCAGGCGCTGCAGCAGTTTATCGTTATTCATTTATCAGGCCTGAATAATTAATTCACGCCCGGTACGGGCTTCGACTTTACAATATTTCCACAGGCGGTCCGGACCGCCGCCAACCTGCACGCTGCGGAACAAATTGCAGGCGGCGGTCACGGCGTCAAAATCGCGGGCGTCGGCGAGGACGTAGGTGGTCCACGGCCAGCCGGTAGAGGGCCCGACCATTACCCGGTCGTCATCCATATTGCCGATCACCTGAATACCGTCGGTGTTTTCAATCCCTATCATCATTTCGCCAAACGCGGCCCAGACCTGCTTGCCGACCTCCGGGGTGGCATCGAAAAAGTTCTGATTTACGCCGATACAAAATAGAACACGGATCATCGTCATACTCCTTAAAAGGTTATAAATAGCCGGGCAGCGGCGAGTGGCCGAAGAACATGTTCCCGGCATTGATGTAAGTCAGTTCGCCCATAAAGGCATGCTGAGTGATCACCATCGAATCGCGGGCATAGCGCTGCAGCGGGCTACGCATGGCGACGCCGGGCATACCGGCCAGCTTCAGCGCGCGGGTGGTCACGGAGGAAGAGACGCGGGTGATATGCGTCGAGGACAGCCGCAGGGCGTTGATCATCTCTTCGCCTGGGGTATCACCGCGTAAAATGGTCTGCCAGACGTCGTCGATGGCGTCGTAGAACCAGCAGCGGGCCGAGCGCAGCTCCGCTTCGCAGTGGGCGATTTCCATCTGTGCGAACTGGCGGTCGGCGAGACACGGAGCGCCGGTGACCGAACTCTGGCGCTCGGCGATGGCGTAGATCTCGCTGAGCGCGGCGCGGGCGATACCCAGCGCTACCACCGAGAGTACCTGGGTTGCCAGCGACAGCACCGGGTAGCGGTAAAGCGCGCCGTCCAGATTGAGTTCGCCGCCGCGAATAAAGGTCCACTCTTCGGGGACAAACGCCTCTTTGAGCACTACGTCATGGCTGCCGGTGCCGGCCAGACCGACGGTATTCCATACCGGGTCGATGGTGAAGCGATCGGCGGGAAGCACCGCGATACGCGGCAGCGGGCGGGCAGAGCCGTCATCCGGCAGAATGCCCACGCCGATAAGCTCTGCGCCGGTGCAGCCGCTGGCGAAGCTCCAGCGCCCGCTGACCTGGAATCCGCCGTCCTGGGCGGTGGCTTTTTGCGGAGGGAAAATCCCGCCGGCAAAGACCACATCCGGGCCATGGCGATAAATTTCATCCAGCGTGCTTAAGGGCAGGCCGCCGAGATAGAAAGGGTTCATGCCAAAGCTGGCGACCCATCCGGCGGAGCCGTCGGCGCTGGCGATGGTTTCAATCAGCTGGCAAAATTCGGCGGGTGAAATTTCATCCCCGCCATATTGCGCCGGGACTAATGCACGATAAACGCCAATTTTTTTAAAGCGCGCAATAATATCGCCAGAGATATATCGCTGCTGTTCAAATTCCTCACTGCGCGATTTTAATTCGCCGAGTAATTCGTTTAATTCACTATTTGTTGCGTGCCGGGTCTTTTCCGCACGCAGTGATGCCGACGGGTTTAACATGTGACATTGCCTCTTCCAGTTAAAGAGAGTGAATTATTTTTGTTATTCTTATTAGTTTGCGAGTCTGATTATTTTAACTTTGCCATTAATGCTTCGGCAAAATGGAGTAAATCGAATTCTTTATTTTTCCGCCCGACGATTTGTAAGGCCACCGGGCGTTGATTTATTTCCCCGATGGGAAGCGTCAGCGCCGGATGGCCGCTGAGATTAAACGGCCGCACCAGCCGGGTCAGGTTCACCACGTTTAGCGGGTCGGCGGCTTCGGCCAGCGTCGGCGGGAAGGCCGGCAGGGTCGGCAGTAAAATCACCGGCGTGCGGGCCAGTTGGGCATCAACGGCCTGGCTGAAGATCTGGCGTATATCTTCGGCGGCCCGGCGCTGGGCCGGGCTAATGTCCACCCCCGCGCGGATGCGCACGGCCACATCCTGGGCCAGCAGCGGGGAGTCGACGATGGTGTGAAACGCCTGCCAGTTTTCCTGGCTGATTATCGTCAGGCCGGCCTGATGGGCGTCGGCAAAACCTGGCAGCGAAGTCTGCGCCGCATGGATCCCCGCCTGTGTCAGGCGGGCAAGGATCAACTGTTCAATGTCGGCCGTCGCCAACCCGCAGAGAAAGGCCGTAGCCGGCTGAGCCGGGGCGGCCGGGGCGCGCTCGCCCAGTACGGTTTCCAGCACCGGTCGCAGGGTTGCCACGTCGCGACTGAAGAAACCAACGCAGTCCAGCGAACTGTCGGTGGGCATCACTCCCTGGCGACTCACGCGGCCCCAGGTCGGTTTCAGACCCACCACGCCGCAACAGGCCGCCGGCATACGCACCGAACCGCCGGTGTCGGTGCCAATCGCAAAATCGACCTCGCCCGCGGCGACCACGGTGGCGGAACCGCTCGACGATCCGCCGGGGATCAGCGCCGGATAGTGCGGGTTGACCGGGGTTCCGCTCCAGCGGTTGATGCCGGTGACGCCAAAGGCCAGCTCATGCAGGGTCGTTTTCCCGCGCAGCTGATAGCCGTTATCCAGCAGTTGCTGAACCACCCGGGCGTGGGCTTCAGCCGCCGGCACATTCTGCCGCACCGGGCTGCCGGCCTGGGTAGCGTGGTCGGCGATATCAATGGTGTCTTTGACCGCAAACGTCACTTCTCCGGCGCCCAGCGTAAAGCGCGAGATAAATCCTGAAGGCGCGGATGTCATGTCTGAGCAATGTTCATTAGCCATGGTTCTTTATCCGTTTAACGATACTGAGCGAAGTGATATGGGCATAAAACGTACAGTGTCGAACTTGAGATAATCTTGTCATTAAAACTTGAAAGTTCAAGTAATTTGTAACGTATTTTTCACATCGAATTTGATGATATGAATTTTTTATAAATAAAAAATAATTTTTAATTTATTGTTTTTTATGATTATTATTGGGTGGTTATATTTTAATCTCTTGAGGGTGGTCACAAAAAACAGCGCAAAAATATAAGTTAATAAAATGATAAAAACTGTGCGAAAAACGTAGGGGAAACGGGAAGAACGACAATACCCTTTTTACTATCAAGGTTATTGTCGCGTCGTCAGAAGGGGGAACTAATCGTTGAGGTTGTGGAGCAGCAGGGACAGCACGTGATTCATTTTCTTTTCCTGGGCGGGGGTAATGCCTTTAAATGCCCTGGCGAACACTTTTTTGCTCAGCACCTGGGCCTCGGCGACCTTTGCCTGACCGGCGGGCGTCAGCTCGGCTTCCGTGACGCGGCCATCGCTGGCGCTGATGTGGGTGGTCAGCAGTCCGTCATCGCGCAGGCGTCCCACGATTTTGGTGACGGTGGGCATTTTACTGACGGCATACTCCGTAATACGGGAAATACTGGCCCGGTGATATTGATGAACCAGCATCAGCACCCGGAAACGGGAAAGATCGATATCGATTTTTTTTAATTCTATTTCCATCAACTGCGTATACTTTGCATACACGTTGACCACCCAGAAGAAGGGAAACTCCTCTTTATGGAAGCGGCTCTCGTGGCTGTCGGGGTGTTCAGAGGTGTTATTTTGATCCACAAGCATCTCCTTGCCTGACGACGGTAGAATGGCTGATGGTATGCGTAATTGACGGGTATTGTAAAATGCAATCTACGCCTGCTGAGGTAGGCTCTTAATGGCTAAAAATGATGACAACTCGCATTCTGACGCGTGACTGGCGTCTTCTCTCACTGGGGCTGCCGGTGCTGGCGCTGCTGTGGGCCGGGGTGGCGCTCCATGCGCACTGGGGCGCTTTCCTGCAATGGTGCCTGGCCACCCAAATCACGCTGCACCGCTATCTGGTGATGTATCTTTTGCAGCTCAACAACCATGAGTACAGCGGCGGGCTGTGGCTGCTGGGCGGGGCGTTTCTGTATGGCGCGCTCCACGCGGTAGGCCCCGGGCACGGTAAATTTATCGTCACCACATATCTCAGCACCAACCAGGAGAGCCTGCTGGCGGCGCGGGTGGTGCCGTTTCTCGGCAGCCTGATGCAGGGCGTCAGCGCTATTCTGTTTGTCTTTATTCTGGCGGTGGGGCTGAATCTGGCTTCCGGCGATCTCAGTACCAGCCGCTGGTATGTGGAGAAAATCAGCGCCCTGATGATCGGGGCGTTCGGCGCTTTTGTGATTTATCAAACCCTCAGGGGCCTGCGGCCGCGGAAGATGACCATCCGCGCGGCGACCCCGTTGCACCAGCACGACGACCATTGCGGCTGCGGCCATCATGGCGTCGGGCATGACCTGACTCAGGTTGACTGGAAAACCCGGCTTGGGGTGGTGCTGGCGATTGGCGCCAGGCCCTGCAGCGGGGCGATCATGATCCTGCTGTTTTCCAACGCTCTGGGGATCGTCAGCTGGGGTATTGCCGCAGTGATGACCATGTCGCTGGGGACCGCGTTATCGATCCTCGGCCTGTCGCTGGCGGTCCGCTACGCGCGTGAACGGGCGGTCAGCCTGTTTGCCGGAGACGATGAGCGCCGCCTGACGTGGCTGGTCCCGACGGTAAAAATTATCGGCGGGGTGATCCTGATGTTATTCGCCTGCGTGCTGTTTTTAACGGTGATCCCGATGAGCGCGAACGGCGACTATATCGCCGCCGGTTGCTAGCGCTCTTCCAGCAAACGCATCAACAGCGCCAGCGACTGATCCAGCTGCTGGCGCTGGGCGGTGGTCAGCCCGGCCAGCAGCTGGCGTTCGTTTTCCACATGGGTTTCTACCGCCTCATCGATCCGCTCGCGCCCTTCAGGCGTCAGGGCGACCAGCATGCTTCGCGCATCGTTCGGGTCAGCTAACCGGCTGACAAAGCCTCTTTTCTCCAGCGCTTTCAGACGATGGGTCATGGTGCCGGAGGTGATCATCAGCGTCGAAAAAAGCTGGGTGGGAGAGAGGATAAACGGCGCGCCGGCCCGGCGCAGCGTTGCCAGCATGTCAAACTCCCAGCGCACCAGATCGTGGCGAATAAACGCGACTTCTATTTGCGGTTCCAGCAACATGGCGCAGCGCTTCAGGCGCCCGATCGGCCCCATCGGGCTGCAATCGAGATCCGGGCGCTCCCGTTTCCACTGTTCAAGAATGCGATCTACGGCGTCAGCCGGGCGGGACTTGTCCAATTGTGCTCACTTATCTTGATATCAAGACATTTATCGATACATACTTAAGCCATCAATTTACCTTGAAGTGAAGATAAAATCATGCGCTTTCTCTCGCGATCGCCCGTTGTAGATTTACTGTTAACCGCCCTGGCTCCGGCTATCTGGGGAACGACCTATATTGTGACCTCGCAGTTTTTGCCGCCGGACCGGCCCTTTATCGCGGCGCTGCTGCGGGTGCTGCCGGCAGGCGTGGCGCTGCTGATCTGGTGTCGGCGTTTTCCGCGGCGCGGGGAGTGGTGGAAGCTGATCGTCACCGGGATCCTCAATATTGGCGCGTTTCAGGCGCTGCTGTTTATTGCCGCCTACCGTCTGCCCGGCGGACTGGCCGCGGTGATTGGCGCGATACAGCCGCTGCTGGTGATGCTGCTGGCCTGGTGTGTCGACCGACAGCGTTCGCCGTGGCTGGCGGTGATCGCGGCGTGCAGCGGCATTATCGGCATGGCGCTGTTGCTGCTGTCGCCGGACGTTGTGCTGGATCCGCTGGGGATCCTGGCGGCGTTCGCCGGGGCGGTGAGTATGGCGCTGGGCACCTGGCTGTCGCGGCGTTGGGCGATATCGCTGCCGGTGGTGGCGTTGACGGGCTGGCAACTGCTGATTGGCGGTGTGGTGCTGGCGCCGGTGGCATGGTGGGTGGATCCGCCTTTGCAGCAGGTGACAATGACCCAGGTCGCAGGCTATCTGTGGCTGTGCGTGGCCGGGGCAATGCTGGCTTACGGGCTATGGTTCCGGGGGATTAGCCGTCTGCCTTCGGTTGCGGTATCGGCATTAAGTTTGCTGAGCCCGGTGACGGCGGTCTTGTTAGGCTGGATTTTTCTTGGACAGAAAATTGAGGGGCTGGCGCTGGTGGGGCTGATCGTGGTGCTGGTGAGCGTGCTGACTATCCAGCGCGCGCTAACAAAAAAAGCCCCATAAAGGGGCTCGACATTGCTGCATGGTGCTTGTGCGGCGGGAACCAAACGGGCCGCCTTTCAGCGGCCAGTCTGGCAGTTCCCTCTGCAACCATTCTGTTATTTAGACAGCTCGGCGGTCATATGAACCTGATTACCGGTATACGCTTCGGTAATGTGGTAAGACGCGCCCTGATCTTTAGCGATAGTGGCAATTTTTGCTTCTGCGCTGTCGAGGGTATCTGCAGTGACGCTGACCGGGTGCTGAGCAAAGCTAGCGAAAGAAACCAGGGAGAGCATACCGGCAGCGGCAAGTAATTTTACGTTTTTCATGGTGTGTATCCTTTTAACTTTTTAGGTGGAAAGCGTTGTGCTTTCGATGGGTTTATAATAAGCCTGCTAACTATAACCAGCGTGGCAAAAAGTGCGATTTAGATCACACTTTTGTGCCGGAAGGATGACGGTCAGATGACGTTTGGGATCTTGTCTCTATCGAAAACAATGGCTTAGTTGCCTGTTTGTGAGCCCGGAAAATTAAAAAAAAGTATTGCTGATACCATGATTTTTTGAAGAGTACGGAGAAGACATGCCTGCCAGCCGGGTTAAAAGAGGGCAAATGATACTTCGCTGGCCGACGAAGCATCGGCTGAACCGGAGTATTACAGTGGCGTTATCACTGACAGCAGAAGGACGACACGATGATCGCGGTACTCTTTGAAGCCGATGTCACACCGGCAAAACAGGCGCGTTACCTGGCCCTGGCGGCGGAGCTGAAACCGTTGCTCAGCACCATCGATGGTTTTATCAGCATCGAGCGCTTTCAAAGCCTGACGACGGAGGGGAAAATTCTCTCCCTCTCGTGGTGGCGTGATGAACAGGCGGTGCTGGCCTGGAAACAGAACCTCTGCCACCAGGCGGCCCAGCAGGAGGGCAAGGCAGAAATCTTCGCCGCCTGGCAGATTCGAATTGCGCAGGTTATCCGCGCCTACGGCTCGGCCAGCCGGGAGGAGCACGGTGATGTATGATATTCATGTGATCCTGCCCAATACTCCCGGCCAGCTGGCGAAACTTGGGCAAACGCTGGGGGAACAGGGCGTGGGGCTGGAAGGGGGCGGCGTGTTCACCTGCGGCAATCAATGCCATGCCCATTTTCTGGTGGTTGAAGGCGAACGGGCCAGAACGGTGCTGGAGCAGGCGGGGATCCCGGTCGCGGGCGTTTGCCAGCCGCTCATCCGCAGGTTAAAACAGGAACAACCCGGTGAACTGGGCGCGATAGCGCAGGCGCTGGCTGAGCAGGGAATCAATATCCTGACCCAGTACAGCGATCACGCCAATCGCCTGATTCTGGTCACCGATAACTTTTCACTGGCGCAGGACGTGACGCGTGCCTGGGCCACCACCTGACGAGGCGCTATGTTAAAACCGGCCAACATTATTGCTGATGATGAGTCACTGGCAGAATCCATCACCGCGCTGGCTGCCGCCATGGCCGACGCCTCGCGGATGAAAATGCTCTGTGCCTTAATGGATGGCCGGGCGTGGACCGCCACGGAGCTGTCGACGGTAGCTGAGGTTTCCGCCTCAACCGCCAGCGCCCACCTTAACCGACTGGTCACCAGCCAGCTGCTGGTGTGCCTGGCACAGGGGCGCCACCGCTATTATCGACTGGCGAGCAGTGATGTGGCCGGGCTGCTGGAAAACATGATGGTCATGGCCGGCAAACACGCAACGCAGCTCACCACCCGCACCCCGGTGAATTTGCGCACGGCGCGCACCTGCTACGATCACCTGGCAGGCGAAGTCGCGGTCGGGCTCTATGATTTCCTATTGCGCGAAGCGTGGATCACGCCGGATGGCGAGGCGCTGACGGCGACCGGAGAGGCACAGTTTGCTCGTTTAGGGGTGATCCTGCCAACCGGGCGGCGCCGGGTGTGCTGCGCCTGTCTGGACTGGAGCGAGCGGCGTTTTCACCCCGGAGGCGCCGTGGGGGCCGCATTATTGCGCCATGGTCAGCTCAACGGCTGGTTTGTTGTCACCCCGGGATTTCGCCAGGTGACGATCGCCCCGAAAGGCAAGCAGGCGCTACGCCAGCACTTTCAGTTGCAGCTGTAGGGCGTTATTTGGCGATATTGATGGCTCCCTCAGTTTATTATTCAGAATATTCGCGATAGCCAGCAAATAGCGTTATTTGTCATGATATTCCCTCCTCGATATATATCTATTGCGCCTTTTCCTTTTCAATGTAAATAACTTGTTGTTTGTTTTTAGCTATTGTTAAGTTTTTATCAATAGTCAAAACTTATCGCCTGTGGGATGTAACAAGTTATAAGCAAATGTATATTTGTTGCCGATAAATAGCATTCTTTGACGCCGATAGCATTACCGAACGCCATCAATCGCGTTTGTGTCCTGACGCCTTAAATATTGCGGCTTCCGGTCAGTCGAAGTTTCTATTCACAGTTGCACAAGTGAGCATCGCATAACGCTTCTGACTTTTGTGCAGATTTACTGCTGGTTTTATTGATATAAAACTCACTCTGACAAGGAAATGGCAATGAAAAAGGTTCTTCTCTCTGCAGCAATGGCGACTGCTTTTTTTGGTATGACTGCGGCAAATGCGGCTGATACCAATGTTGGTGGTGGCCAGGTTAATTTCTTCGGTAAAGTGACCGATGTATCCTGCACCGTTTCCGTTAACGGCCAGGGCAGCGATGCTAACGTTTATCTGTCTCCGGTTACCCTGACTGAAGTCAAAGCGGCTGCTGCAGATACCTACCTGAAACCAAAATCTTTCACCATCGACGTCAGCAACTGCCAGTCTGCAAGCGGCGAGAAGCAGGATGATGTCAGCAAACTGGGCGTGAACTGGACCGGCGGTAACCTGCTGGCTGGCGCGGCAGGCAAACAAGTCGGCTACCTGGCGAATACCGAAGCTGCAGGTGCGAAAAACATCCAGCTGGTTCTGTCCACCGATGACAGCAGCACCCTGGCTAAAAAAATCATCCCGGGTGATGCGACTCAGCCGAAAGCTACCGCTGATGATTCCGCAGTCCAGGACGGCGCGCGCTTCACTTACTTCGTCGGTTACGCGACCAATACCCCGGATAGCGTAACTACCGGTGTGGTTAACAGCTACGCGACCTACGAAATTACTTACCAGTAATTTTCGCCAGAAAATAAAACCGTCGGTTGCTCCGGCGGTTTAAAACAATAATAAAGCGGCCATTGCTGCCGCTTATTTTTTTCTTCTGAGGTCAGCATGAAGCATATTGTCCTTTTTTTCTGTTTCATTTTTAGTTTCGCGGCTCATGCCAACAATATTATCGTCAACGGCACCCGCTTTATTTATCCAGGAAATGAAAAAGAAATAACGGTGCAGCTTTCTAATACCGCCGACCGTCCGGCCCTGGCGCAAGCCTGGCTGGATAACGGTAATGCCGACGCGACGCCGGATACCATTACCACGCCATTTATTATTACCCCGCCGATTTCTCGCGTTGACGCGAAAAGCGGCCAGACCTTACGCATTAAGCTGGGTAGCGCTGCCGGGCTGGCACAGAATAAAGAGACGCTGTGGTGGCTGAATCTGCTCGAGATACCGCCGGTGGTCGCCAATCAGAAAAATGAAGGCGAGAACATCCTCCAGCTGGCGATCCGTTCGCGCTTTAAGTTTATCTATCGTCCTGTCGGACTGGGCAACCGCGACGCCGCGCCGGAGCAGCTGACGCTGACCGCCAATGGCAGCAGCCTGGCAGTTAACAACCCGACGCCGTTTTATCTCACCATCAGCCGTATTTCCCGTGAGGGCGGCAAAGCCCTGAACAGCAAAACGGTGATGCTGGCGCCGCAGTCAAGCCAGACCGTAGCACTCTCTGGCGCCGTGAACCGCGGCGAGACCCTGACGCTCAACAATATCAATGACTATGGCGCAGATGTGGCGGTGAAAGTCGCGGTTAAATAAGGGATTCGATCATGACGCAGAGGTCTATCTGCCCGGGAAGATTAAGCACGGCGATCGCGATGGCGCTGTTCTGCTTCCCGCCATTTTCCAGCGGACAGGAAAACCCGGGAACGGTATACCAGTTTAATGATGGTTTTATCGTTGGCAGCCGGGAAAAGGTCGATCTGTCTCGCTTCTCCGCCAGTGCCATCACGGAAGGGACCTATTCGCTCGATGTTTACACCAATAACGAGTGGAAGGGGCGCTACGATCTCAACGTCACCCGTGACAAAGAGGGTAACCTCGGGATCTGCTACACCCGCGAGATGCTCGAGCGTTACGGCATTTCGGCAGAAAAACTCAACCCGCAACTGAGCAAGCAGGCAGGCTTCTGTGGCCGTCTGCAGGCGTGGTATGACGACGCTTCCGTTAAAGACAATCTGATTCAGTCCGCTCTGCGGCTGGAGATTACCATTCCGCAGATCTTCCAGGATCAGCGTCTGAAAAACTTTGTCAGCCCGGAATTCTGGGACAAGGGCATTGCCGCGCTGAATCTTGGCTGGATGGCGAATACCTGGACCAGCCACACCTCGGCGGCTAACGGCTCGGATAACAGCAGCGCCTATCTTGGCATCAATGCCGGTCTGTCCTGGGACGGCTGGCTGTTCAAGCATATCGGCAACCTCAACTGGCAGCAGCAGCAGGGGAAAGCGCACTGGAACAGTAACCAGACCTACCTCCAACGGCCGATCCCGCAGATTAATTCAATCGTCAGCGGCGGGCAGATTTTCACGAACGGGGAATTCTTCGACACCATTGGCCTGCGTGGGGTAAATCTGGCGACCGATGACAATATGTTCCCGGACGGCATGCGCTCCTACGCCCCGGAAATCCGCGGCGTGGCGCAAAGCAACGCGCTGGTGACGGTGCGCCAGGGCAACAATATTATTTATCAGACCTCGGTACCGCCGGGGCCGTTTACGTTGCAGGATGTCTACCCTTCCGGCTACGGCAGCGATCTTGACGTTACCGTCAAAGAGGCCGATGGCTCGGTGCAGGTCTTCAGCGTCCCTTACGCCTCGGTCGCGCAGCTGCTGCGCCCGGGCATGACCCGCTATGCGCTGTCGGCCGGTAAGGTCGATGATAATTCGCTGCGAAACAAACCGATGCTGTATCAGGCCACCTGGCAGCATGGTCTGAGCAACCTGTTTACCGGCTATACCGGCGTGACCGGCTTTGATGATTATCAGGCGTTTCTGCTGGGGACCGGGATGAATACCGGTATCGGTGCATTGTCGCTGGATGTCACCCAGTCGCGGTTGAAGAGCGACACTCTGGATGAGAAAGGGCAGAGCTATCGCGCCACCTTCAACCGGATGTTCACCGAAACCCAGACCAGTATCGTGCTGGCGGCCTATCGCTACTCCACCAAAGGCTATTACAACCTCAGCGACGCGCTGTACACCATCGATCAAGAGAAGAACCGTAACCGCAACTACACCCTGTGGCGGCAGAAGAACGGCATGACCTTTACCGTGAACCAGAACCTGCCGGACGGCTGGGGCGGTTTTTATCTTAGCGGCAGCGTCTCTGATTACTGGAACCGCTCGGGAACCGAGAAGCAGTATCAGCTCAACTACAACAATACGTACGGGCGTCTTTCGTGGTCCGTCGGGGCGCAGCGCGTCTATACGCCGGATAACAGCGGGCATCGTCGCGACGACCGCGTCTCGCTGAACTTCAGCTACCCGTTATGGTTCGGCGAGAACCGTACCGCCAACCTGACCTCGAATACCTCGTTCAACAATTCGCGCTTTGGCAGCTCGCAGATTGGCATTAACGGCGCGCTGGATCGCGAAAATAACCTCAACTACGGCATCTCCACCACCACCGCGACCGGGGGGCAGCATGATGTGGCCCTGAACGGCAGCTACCGCACGCCGTGGACCACCCTCAACGGCAGCTACAGCCAGGGCGAAGGCTACCGCCAGAGTGGGCTTGGGGCTAGCGGGACATTGATAGCCCATCGTCATGGCGTGGTGTTCTCGCCGGAAAGTGGCAACACCATGGCGTTGATTGAAGCGAAAGATGCCGCCGGCGCCATGTTGCCGGGATCGCCAGGTACCCGCGTCGATAGCAATGGTTACGCCATTTTGCCGTATCTGCGTCCGTACCGGATTAACTCGGTCGAGATCGATCCGAAAGGTAGCCAGGATGATATCGCCTTTGAGCGTACCGTGGCGCAGGTTGTTCCGTGGGAAGGCAGCGTGGTGAAGGTGTCATTCGCGACCTCGGTGCAGAACAGCATCACCCTTCAGGCACGACAGGCGAATCATCAACCGCTGCCGTTTGCCGCCACTATTCTTGACCCGTCAGGGAAGGACATTGGCGTGGTAGGTCAGGGCAGCATGATGTTTATCAACGATGCCAGCGTGCAGCGCGTCACGGTGAAGTGGAACGACGGGCAATGTTCGGTCGATCTGGGTCAGGCAAAAACAAAGGAAACGGTATGTCGCTGAGTAAACGACTGATCATGGCGGCTGGCCTGCTGGCCCTGGGGACATCCACGGTGTGGGCGGACTGCTCGCGCCGTTCGGCCAGCACGGTAAAGTTTGATATGACCCTGGGACGGGTGGTGGTGTCGCCGGACCTGCCGGTCGGGGCGGTTATCGTTAAACAGGACTGGACCATGCCGGGCGGCAATGGCGTCAGCTACTACTGCACCAATAACAACACCTTCCGGGCCGACATTGTGGCTGCTGGCGTGCACGATCTGGGAAACAAGGTCTACTCCACCAACGTGCCGGGGATCGGCATGCGCTTTAGCCGTGGCGGCTCGACGGTGAATATTGTTTATCCCGGTAGCTACACGTCCAACGGGGGACGGGGGACGAACTATACGCTGGAAGGCTCGCGTTTCACCCTCGAACTTATCAAGACCGCCGCCGTCACCGGCAGCGGAACCCTGGCCGCGGGGAAATACACCTCGTATGACTGGGAAAGAGGCAACAATCCGATCCTGGAAACCTACCTGAGCGCCAACGCGATCACCATCGTCTCTCCCTCCTGTACGGTGGTGGGCGGTAAGAATATGAACGTTCCGGTAGGCACCATTAAACGTAGCGACCTCAAAGGGGTCGGCACCACCGCCGGTGGGCGGGATTTCAATATTGAACTGCAGTGCAGCGGCGGGTTAAGCGACACGGGATTTGCCAATATTCAGACGTCGTTCTCCGGCACGCTGGCGACCAGCACCACCCTCAAACAAGGGGCATTGCTCAATGAAAAAAGCGGTAGCTCAGCCGCGAAAGGGGTCGGCATTCAGGTGCTGCGGGACGGGGTTCCGCTGGAATTTAATAAAAAGTACAGCATCGGCTCTCTACGTAATCAGGAGACGCGTTACTTTACGCAAGCCTATCATGCGCGCTTTTACCAGTATCTGCCGACAACCAGTACCGGCGAGGTGGAGTCGCATATGATCTTTAACCTGACATACGATTAATTCGGGAGGTCGGCATGAAGGATTATGGATGGGGTACCCGTAGCAAACGACGTCTGAGACTGGCGGTGGCAGGCAGCATGATTGTCACCTCGTCGGTCTACGGTTTTATGCCGGAATATGATAACGGGCGAGTCGATTTTGCCGGGAAGGTGACGGATATCTCCTGCAGCGTGGCGCTCAACGGCGGCCATAATGCCGGCAGCGGCAACGTCTGGCTGGCGCCGGTGAGTCTGGCGGAAGTCCACGCGCGTGGTGCCGGAGCATTGATGAAACCGCAGCCTTTCACGCTTGAGCTATCGAACTGTCAGCTGCGTCATGACGGTGGCGCGGCGGACAGTCATGAGATCCGCTCGGTGAATGTGCGCTGGGTCGATGGATTTATGCTGACGGCGGTGGCGAACGAAAACGCCGGCTATCTGGCGAATACCTTGCCGGACGGGGCGCGAAATATCTATCTGGCGCTGTCGACCAATGACAATAATACCCTCGATAAGAGCAATAAAATTGTGCCCGCCGACCCGCAGCAAAACCGGGTATCGATGGTAGAAAAATCGGTCAATGGTGGGGTATTTACTTATTATATTGGCTACGTGTCGCCGACGCCGTTGCAGGCAACCAGCGGCCCGATTACCAGCTGGGCCACCTGGGAATTAGTGTATAACTGAGGGTGTGCGTTTTTCGCCAGTAAAAATACCGGAGGGTTCCGGTATTTTTACTGAGTAATATTTTCCTGAACCAGTTGTTCAATACTGACTTCTTTCCAGTAATGCCCCTGAACGGCAAACCATTCCATTCCCTGCAGCCAGTTTTTATGCGCTTCACTTTCCACGCCTTCAATAATGACGTTATGGTTATTACGTGAAAGGAAGGTTACCAGCGCATCCATTAGCGGGCGTCCGGACTCTTTTTTCATTAAATGCCAGAAGAAGTCTTTATCAATTTTGACATAATCAAAATGATATCCTCGAATAGCATTAATACCGGCATAGCCAGAGCCAAAATCATCGAGCCATAAGGTGGAGGCGGGGGAGGATTGCCAGTTGGCAAGTGCATCGTTAAGCAAGCTGTTGGCGTTTTCAGTCACCTCAAAATGCACACAGCCCAGGCGTTTTATATAGGCGTCTATTTCAGGATGATGGAGAATGCTGAGGATGTGGTCGTCGACATTGATTGTCGCCGAAATGCCATTATCAATAAACCATGCTTTGTGCTTTTCAATTAATGCTAATTGCTCCATAAAAATACTTTCGCGCAGCGCGGCATTGGCATGGCGAAAGAAAAATTCCGGCGCGACCGGCATGGTATCGAAACGACTTAAGCACTCTACGGCAACCAGGGTATCTTGTGGCGAGAACATTTTTTGAAAGACATAACGTACGGCGATATCACTACGAGACAAATTGTTATCTGAAAATAGGGTGGCTGTCATTTTTTCGCGCCAGGAAGTTACACATGGTTGTTGCAGGGTGTAATGATTATAGGTGACCTTGTTGTAGTTGGGAATAATTATTAAATGTAACTTCTCAATTAATTATTTGGTTTTGATTGGTATCTACTTGTTTTTATGCTGAAGGAGGAGAATACCTTTTTTAGCATTGATACAGGTTGACTATTTTTTGGTTCATCATCCGCGAATTATCCATACCCAGCTTTTTCATGATATGCCTTTTATGGCTGTGTACCGTTTTATGGTCGATGTCCAGCAGGGTGGCGATGCGTTTGTTGTTATGACAGCTCATCGTCAGCTCAAGAACCTGTAGCTCTCTGGCGGAGAGTTTCTTCTGCGCCGGGGCCTGGCGCCCGTTGCGCGGCGTGCTGGTGGCAAGGTAAAAATCACCAAGCGTTGATTTTTCGTTGAGTATCAATACATTATCTATACCGATCAGCTCCAGACACAGGTCGGCAATGTCACTTTTCACCACTAAAATCAGCCGGGAGCAGTTCAGGAGATACCCGCGCAGCATATTCAGTCGCGACATCGTTTCGCCAGCCGATATGTCCTGATGGATGACATTAATGATGACGATGCCGGCGAAAGGCATCCCTGCCTTTTGCGCAATATCCTGATAACGAAATACTGATATATTTTTATTGTTATCAATCATATAGCGATGTATCGATTGTCCGATGAGATTATCATCAGTGTACAGCGATATCCTGTCCAAAAGCTCAGACTCTCTTTTTACGCTTGGCTTCCAGAATCAAATCCAGCAGCATTTTCTCTATTCTGGTTTTGTCATCATGATGGCGGAATTTAAACTGGCAGGAAACCTGATGGTAGCTCTCCTGGTCTACGCAACCATCGTCGAGGGTGACCTCAATGACATTTTTGATGACTAAATCGATAGTGATTTCGCCGTATTCTGCTAATGACAGAATTGAATTTTTCAACACCGACTGATGGCCCAGAAATTTTAAGTTGGGGTTTTTCGCCATCAACGCGCAGCCGCCATCTGATATGTCTTTAATTTCGAAAGTATAGTTCTCACCATTTTTATGTCGGCCACGACAAAAGAAATCATAGTGGTGATGCAGACGAAAGCGCGGGTCGCGTCGGCGTTGAATCACCTGAAGACAGTCAGGGAGGCTAAATGAGAACTTATTACCCTGTTGGTGCTCGCTGCCATAATTTTCCAGCAGCGTTGAGTTGAATTCAATCTTGCCTGAATCGCTATGCAGAATGAATTTATATCTGTTCCCCGGAGGGATTTTGCTATGCGTGACGATATGGAACTCGGCAAAATCAACCCGCGTGAGTTGAGTCATGATGCTTTTGTTATTGAGGAAGATTTCTATCTCGGACTGCTTTCTGAGTTCTTCCCTGAAAATAGCAATGATCTCATACCTGCTGGTTTTTATTGTTCCCTCAGTCATTTAGATTCCTTGTTGATTTTTATTGTGTGTAGTTAATTTTTTGTATGGCAATGCCAACATTCTGATTGTATTAACCAGATGTTTTTCTGAGCATTTGATGTTATTAGCTATCTTTGTAGCTGGATTGATTTGTATAAACGTCGAATCAGATATTGTTTTTCCTGTAATCAAGAGTTCAAAAAAATCTGGAAGGCAAAAACGACAGAAGTCCCCATAAAGGAGACTCGTCTAAAAAGTATATTTCACTGCTATGTATGAGGTTATTGGTTACGGAATAGTGCAAACAACTACCTGCTTATTCTATACCCTAAATAATTCGAGTTACAGCAAGGCGACGACGCAGGAAATCCCCGGGAGCTTACTGAAGTAAGTGACTGGGGTGAGCGAGAAAAGCCAACGTACATGTAACTTGAAGTATGAAGGGTATATATAGTGCCAGCACTGTTGGGCTTATTCCAGGCAAATAATGGCAGGGCGCGGCAACCGGTGCGAAAAGCCTTCGCGCCGGTTGCCAACGACCGTCAGGCCTGCAAGTGATCTAACGTTGCGATGGCCTCGGGCGGAAGGGTCAGTGCGCCAGCGGCGAGGTTTTCCTGCAAATGCTGAAGCGAGGAGGTGCCTGGGATCAGCAGAATATTGGGCGAGCGTTGCAGCAGCCAGGCGAGCGCTACCTGCATCGGCGTTGCCTCCAGCGCGGCGGCCACATCGTTCAGCTCCTGCGCCTGCAGGGGGCTAAATCCGCCCAGCGGGAAGAAGGGGACGTAGGCAATATTCTGTGCGGCAAGCAGGTCGATCAACGCATCATCACCGCGGTTGGCGACGTTGTACTGGTTCTGCACGCAGACGATGGGCGTCAGCTTTTGCGCGTCGGCCACCTGCTGTGCGGTAACGTTGCTGAGGCCAATGTGGCGGATAAGCCCGCGTTCTTTAAGCTCGAGCAGGGTGGTCAGCGGTCCTTCGAGCGACCCTTCAACCGGTCCGTGGGCGCTGAGCATGCTGCGCAGGTTCACGACCTCCAGCACCTCGAGACCCAGGTTACGCAGGTTATCTTCCACCGCTTGCGTCAGCTCTTCCGGGGATGTTGCCGGGAGCCAGTTCCCTTGTTCATCGCGACGGGCGCTGACTTTGGTCACGATGCAGAGATCGTCGGTGTAAGGGTGCAGGGCCTGTCGAATCAGCTGGTTGGTCACGTGCGGGCCGTAGAAATCGGAGGTGTCAATATGGTTGACTCCGGCCTCCGCCGCCGCCTGCAGCACCCGGATGGCGCCTTCCGGGTCGGCCGGCGGGCCAAAGACGCCAGGGCCGGCCAGTTGCATGGCGCCATACCCCAGACGATAAACCTGACGATGACCTAATGTGCCGCTTCCGGATTGTTTTACGCTGGACATGGATTTTCCCCGATGATGAGCAAAGCCTAAGAGGCTGTCCCATTAGGCTATTTGGCATAGGCTCTAAGTGTAAGTCAGAGGGGAAACTTGTTGCGACAGGAATGTTGACAGAACGTGCGGTGGCGGTGGGAACCGCCGCCGCAGAGGGGAGCTTAGCTGAAGAACATCACGGAAACGCACATCAGTCCGACCACCAGGGTAATGAAGTTACCCACAGAGCGGTACGGCTTCAGGGCCGGAATAATGTAGGTCGACAGCGTTGGCATGATGAACAGAATCATGGCGATCAACGGACCGCTGATGGCGTAGATCATCGAGATGGCATTCGGGTTGATAAAGCAGACCACGAAGGTCAGCGCCGAGACCAGCAGAATCGAGATCGCACGGTTAAATGCACGGCTTTTGCGCACGCCTACCTGACCCAGCGTCGTTTTCACGATTTCGCTGGCGCCTTCAATCACCCCAAAGTAGGTGCCCAGGAACGATTTGGACATGGCGACCACGGCGACCACAATTCCGGTCACCGCCAGCCATGCCGGAGAACCAGGCATCATTGAGAGGGCCGAGAGGATCGTCACCCCTTCATTTCGCGCATTTTCAATATAGGAGGCCGGAATGGCCAGCAGGCAGCTAAAGACAAAAAACAGTACGCTGGCGCAGATGATCGTGTAGGCCACCTTCATGATTTTTTTGCATTTACCCATGGCCTGCTCGCCGTATTTCTCCTGCTGATCGATAGCAAAAGTCGAAATGATAGGCGTATGGCTAAAAGCGAAAACCATCACGGGAATCGAGATCCAGATCTGGTGGAACGTGTGCGAGGTCAGCTGCATCTGGCTGGTGAGATGGTCTGGCTGCCAGTCGCGGATCAGATAGACGGACAGGAACAGGAAGCAGGCAATCAACGGGAACACCAGAAAACCCATCACTTTAATGGTGATGTGGCGACCCATCAAAAAGATCAGATTCAGCACCATCACCACGCCGAGACTCAACAGCGCGCGAACGCCTGGGGTGATCGGCATATGCCGGCCCAGCTGCTCCGCCAGCGAGTTGGTAATGGCGACCGCGTAAATCAATACCACCACAAAGAAGGCGAGAAAATAGAGCGCGGTGATCAGGTTCCCCACTTTCTTGCCGTAGTAGTGATTGACCGCACCGGTGATCCCGAGGCCGGGGGCGGCTTTCGCGGAGAGGATGAACTGACTCAGGGCTTTATGCGGCCAGTAGGTTAACGGCCAGGCGACGAGGGCAGTAATGAACAGGACAATGGCGCCCGCGGATCCTAGCTGGATCGGCAAAAACAGGGTACCAGCGCCTACGGCAGTGCCATATAAGGCAAAACTCCAAAGAGTTTCTTCTTTTGACCAAATTTTAGACATCGTGTGAATTTATCAACCGTAAAACCAAAAAAAAGGAGTGTAATTTACCACAACAATGGATGAGCCGTGGCGATAGTTTAGGATGACAAATAAGCGCGGCGATCGCCGGGTGGCCTCCCGGCGTCGCGCATCGATTAGCTGCGGGCCAGCATTCGCTGCTGGCGATATTTCAGGACCCGCTCGCGCAAGGTATCCCACAGCCAGTTAAACAGCATGGTGTAGGGCAGGAAGAACAACATAAAGCCAATTTCCAGCATAAATGCCTGGATCAACGACACGCCGAGGACCAATGCCACGGCGGTGACCCCAATAATAATGAAACCGCTCTCAAAGCCGATGGCGTGCAGCGCGCGAACTCTCAGGGTGCGGACCACCCGGGAAACGGGCCACAGGCGATCGAACACGGCGTTATAAATCAGGTTCCAGATCATCGCCAGGGTGGCGAGCAGAATGCTCAGCCCGCCCATCTCGACGACCGAGCGCTGCATTAGCCAGGCGGCGGTTGGCGCGAGGATCAGCGTGGCGAGCCCTTCAAAGCTGACCGCATGGATAACGCGTTCTGTCAGCGTTTTACGCTGAAACGTATTCTGTTGCATGGTGTATGACCTCCGAAAAACCGTTATTCCGATCGTTCTCCTCAGGGAGGAGAAATCTGTTGTCAGAATTTATGCCGCATTTTATGGATAATTGTGATAAACAAAAGATAGGTTCCATCGATAAAGTAGATAGTTCATGCGCTACTCACCTGAAGCTCTGACCGCCTTTGTGGAAGCGGTCGCCTGCGGTTCGTTTTCTGCCGCCGCCCGCCGCTTGCGGAAAAGCCAGTCCACCATCAGCACCGCGATTGCGAATCTCGAAACCGACCTCGGGGTGGAACTGTTTGACCGTTCCACCCGGCAGCCCACGCTCACTCCGCAGGGCGAGCAGGTGCTGAGCTACGTCAAAGCGATTCTGGCGGCCAGCGAACGCCTGGATGAGCTGGCTGTTTCGCTCTCGGATGAGACCGAGGCGCGCCTCACCTTCGTGCTTTCCGACACCCTGCACCCGGACGTGCTGGAAGACCTGCTGCAGCAGTTCGACCGGCGTTTCCCCCATACCGAGTTTGAGTGCCTGATTGGGGAAGATGAGGATGTGATTGACCTGCTGCAAAAGGAGCGCGCGCAGGTCGGGTTAATCGAGGCCAGAGAACGCTATCCGACGGAGATCGGCAGCACCCGCCTGCCGTTGCAAACCGCGATGGCTATCTACGTTGCGCCGACGCATCCGCTGGCCCGCCAGGAACGGGTGATTTGGGATGAGCTACACAGCTGGCGCGAGCTCCGTCTCAGTACTTTCCTCGGTAACCCGGCGGAACCGGCAAAGGGGCAGGTATGGTCCGCCCCCAACTATCTATTGCTGCTCAGTATGACGGTGCAGGGGCTGGGGTGGTGCATTTTACCCTGCGCGCTGGTGGAGGAGTTTGCCGGTTCTGGCGGGCTGGTGGCGCTGAACATTCCTGGCTGGCCGCGGGCTATCTCCGTGGATTTATTATGGAATAAGCGGGCGCCGCCGGGAAAAGCCGGGAGCTGGCTGCGCCAGCATTTACAGCACCAGGAGCGCTAAGTCAGTCGCAATTCTTTGTGATTTACCTCACTTTTTTTAAACAATTGCGAAATTTTTTGATAACAATTCTCTACTATGTTGCTGTTTCTTTGCGCAGAGGCAGGGCAGAGGTAGAGGATGAAAGATGTCGTTATCGTCGGTGCGTTGCGGACCCCCATCGGTTGTTTTCAGGGGACCTTAGCACGTCACTCGGCGGTGGAGCTGGGGAGTCTGGTGGTGAAAGCGCTGGTGGAGCGGGCCGGTATCGACCCCCACAGCGTGGATGAGGTGATCCTCGGACAAGTATTAACGGCTGGCACCGGGCAAAACCCGGCGCGGCAGTCGGCCATTCGCGGCGGGCTTCCGAATACCGTTTCCGCCATCACGATTAACGATGTCTGCGGATCCGGGCTGAAGGCGCTGCATCTGGCGACCCAGGCGATCCAGTGCGGCGAAGCCGATGTGGTGATTGCCGGTGGCCAGGAAAATATGAGCCGGGCGCCGCATGTCCTCACCGATAGCCGTACCGGTGCGCAACTGGGTAACAGTCAGCTGATTGACAGCCTGGTGCATGACGGCCTGTGGGATGCCTTCAACGATTACCATATGGGCGTGACCGCGGAAAACCTGGCGCGGGAATATGGCATCAGCCGCGAGCTTCAGGATGCCTGGGCCCTCAGTTCCCAGCATAAAGCCCGGCGGGCGATTGATTCGGGGCGTTTTCGCGATGAGATCGTGCCGGTGAGCACCGAACTGAATGGCGCCCCGCGGATGGTCGATACCGACGAGCAACCGCGGGTGGATGCCAGCGCAGAGGGGCTGGCGAGCTTGTTGCCGACCTTCGACCGTCTGGGATCGGTGACCGCCGGTAACGCCTCGAGCATCAATGATGGGGCGGCGGCGGTGATGATGATGAGCGAGAGCAAAGCGCAGGAGCTTGGCCTGCCGATCCTCGCGCGGATCCGCGCATTTGCCAGCGTTGGGGTCGATCCGGCGCTGATGGGCATTGCGCCGGTGCATGCGACGCGCCGCTGTCTGGAAAGAGCCGGATGGCGCCTGGATGAGGTCGATCTCATCGAAGCGAACGAAGCCTTTGCGGCGCAGGCGATTTCGGTGGGAAGGGTACTGGAGTGGGATGAGCGTCGGGTCAATGTCAACGGCGGCGCAATTGCGCTGGGCCATCCGATTGGCGCTTCTGGCTGTCGTATCCTGGTGTCGCTGGTGCACGAGATGATTAAGCGCGATGCCCGCAAAGGTCTGGCGACG
Source organism: Klebsiella sp. BIGb0399 (assembly GCF_003752615.1). Classification (NCBI taxonomy): domain Bacteria; kingdom Pseudomonadati; phylum Pseudomonadota; class Gammaproteobacteria; order Enterobacterales; family Enterobacteriaceae; genus Klebsiella; species Klebsiella sp. BIGb0399. The sequence goes on from NZ_RKHT01000007.1 coordinate 428,298, forward strand.
CTGTGTATCGGCGGCGGGCAGGGCGTGGCGCTGGCGGTAGAACGCGAATAAGTTCTTTCTTTAACGATTATTTATCAAGCCTCCGGTCGGAGGCTTTTTTTATTCCTGTTTTTTGCAAATTACCACCGTGAAAACGTCCCGCCGGGGCGTTTTTTGGTGAGCTTTGTCACGTCTTCTTGTGCCATGTTTTTTGAAACAAATAATTACGATCTCGATCACTAAAACATGAGTGTATAAAAAATAAAATTCAGTTTCATAAAATAGAAACATAATTTTAATTTTGAGGGGTACCCCATGTTTGCAAGAACTCTGGCTCTGGCTGCGCTCTGTGCTGCAACTTTCTCTGCATCTGCTGTAACCGTCGATTTGCGTCATGAATTTATTGATGGTGGTAAAACCGATAAAACTAACGCCGACCGTGTTGCGGTCTCCCATCGTTTTGCTAATGGCTTCGGCTTCTCCGTCGAGGCGAAGTGGAAATCAGGTGGCGATAATACCGACCAGCCATATTCAGATTTCGTTGGTAACGGCCACGAAGAGAGCATTAGCTGGCAGTGGAAGGCCAATAAGAATTTCTCCGTTACCCCAGGATTTAATATTGAGAGCAACGATAGCCGCTCAATCTACAAACCAAACCTGCGCGTGCAGTACAGCTTCGATAATGGCTTCTATGTCGCCGCCCGTTACCGTTATGACTACACCCGTTATCCGGCCAGCGCGGGTAAAGAAGATGACAAAGTGAACCGTGGCGATGCGTGGGCTGGTTATGTTCTCGGCGACTGGCGTGCTGAGCTGAACTATGTGTACGCGCGTAGTTCTGAAGGCGTGAATCGTAACGACAACAAACCGTACTCGCAGGAATACAACCTGAAAGTGGCGTATAAGCTGGATAAAAACTGGGCGCCGTATGGTGAACTGGGTAACGTTGGGGTGAATGACCGCAGCGATCGTCAGACGCGTTTCCGTGTCGGTGTAGCTTACACGTTCTAAGAAAACCGATTTCGATGATAACCCTGGCGTAGTTGGCCGGGGTTTTCTGTTTTTGGCGAGGCGGAAAGACGGAGGGAATCGTTATTGAGACAGGGAAACATGCCACCTGGTTTAATCAAGTTATCTCACCACCCCATTCCCCTGCATCAGCAGCCAAAAAAAGCCCTCCGCGGGGGAGGGCAAGGCCAGTTACAGAAACACTCAATCAAATAGTCTACTTTATGCTTTTAACATCTCTCGGTTTTCAGGCAATTTGGCGATATAAAGCGCCGGCTTACCGTCTTTATCAGAGCTGTACAGAATGGCACTGTCGTCCGGCGTGAACGACGGATGCGGGTGGGTAACCTGGCGGCTGTTCGCCACCGTCGCCCAGGAGGTATCGTGACGCGCGACGCGATAGTAAGCCTGCTTCGCGACATCGAAAACATACAGATACGGATCGTTATCGATGGTGTAGCCGCTGGTATCTTTCACATCCACCGGCGTACCGGAACCGTCGCCAACCAGCAATGTGCCATCGAAATTACTCATCAGATGGGAACAGGCCGGCATCTGCATCAGCGCCGTGTTGACGCCGGTATCCGGGTTAAAGCTGTAAATGGTGCGCCCCTGCTGACCTTTCAGATAAGAGACGTACACCAGCGCTGAACCGTTCGGTACCCAGAACTCATGGGTGCAGCTCTCGCCTTCCGCATGCTCTTTGACCTTGCGAACATTGCTACCGTCTTCATTGACCATCCACATGCGCGCATCCACCAGATCGTGCGGACCTTCGTGGCAGAAGGCGACGGTGTTGTCGTCGAATGGGCGATAGATCGGGTGGCCCAGCCAGTTTTTCTCTTCATGAATCACGCTGCTGGCCCCGGTTTTTAAATCGACGCGCAGCAGGCGGCAGTGCGGACCTTTATGGAAGAAATCGTGGAAAATCTGCCAGTCGTTGAGCGGCGTCCAGTCGCTTTTGGCAATCTCGATGCCGACCAGTTTGGTGCAGTCGCTGTTGGCAACCCAGGTGCCGTAGCCGACCCACTCGTCGGAAACGCGATACACTTCGCGCTCTTTAAGGGTGGTGAGGTTCACTTCTAACAGCGTGCGGTCGTTCTTCACGTAATACAGTGAGGCGTCATCCGGAGAGAGGAAGCCGCCGAAGGTGTTATCGCCAGCCCCTTCAGTTAACTGGATGGCTTCGGCTTTCGCGATATCTAACAGATAGTAGTTCCAGTTACCGTCGAACTCGCCGGCAAACAGCAGATGGCTGCCATCATTGAAAAAACACTTCTGATAGAAATAGTTACGATGACAGGTCACTTCCGGTGGGGTTAAACGGGTAATTTCCGCGCCGGTATCCGGATCGTGACTGACTTCGTAGTTTAGTTTTACCCGCATGCCTTTAGCCATGATGTACTCCTTTTCTTTCCTGCAGTATCGCCAGCCGCGAAGGGGCGCGTCGCCAGGTGAAGTTGATTTAAAAGATGGGTGTTAATTTATCAAAACATTGTTTCATTATTTGTGATGGCTAACGCAAATCACCATAAAATCTTGCACTGGATCGCAGTTTCTTCCCGCCGCTGGCCGCACGACGACGGCTAACTTTGATTTCATACCCACTTATTGTCTTGTTTTGTCTTTTTTTAAAGTTTGTTTAATTGACTGTATTTTAATGTTTTTTTAATGATATTGCTTCACGGTCAGGGATGCGCTTCGTGATCCGTTTTGCATTTTTGATAATTATACCGTGAAAATATGAAACATCGTTTTAATAAAAATTGAAAACAATTTTCTCAAGGGGTAAGATGACCTCAATAGCAAAGCAAAACTGTGTTTTATTTTTCTATTGCGGATAACGCTCCGGGCGTTTCCCCAGGCGTCAGGAGCCGTGCGGGTTGCGGGCCGGACTACGAATAGAACCTTGCCTGTGTTGTACGGGCTCTGAAAGATTAAGGAATAAATTATGATTCTCGATGCATTCTCTCTACAGGGTAAAGTGGCAGTAGTGACTGGCTGCGACACCGGACTGGGCCAGGGTATGGCGGTAGGTCTGGCGGAAGCGGGCTGCGATATTGTGGGCATCAACATTGTTGAACCGACAGAAACCATCGAGCGCGTCACCGCGCTGGGCCGTCGTTTTCTGAGCCTGACCGCCGATCTGCGCCAGATTGATGGCATTCCGCAGCTGCTGGAGCGTGCGGTAGCTGAATTCGGTCATATCGACATTCTGGTGAACAACGCCGGTCTGATTCGTCGTGAAGATGCCATTGAGTTCAGCGAGAAGAACTGGGATGACGTCATGAACCTGAACATTAAGAGCGTGTTCTTTATGTCTCAGGCGGCGGCGAAGCACTTTATCGCCCAGGGCAACGGCGGCAAGATCATTAACATCGCCTCGATGCTCTCCTTCCAGGGTGGCATCCGCGTTCCGTCTTACACCGCATCGAAAAGCGCCGTGATGGGCGTAACCCGTCTGCTGGCGAACGAGTGGGCCAAGCATGGCATCAACGTGAACGCTATCGCGCCGGGCTATATGGCCACCAACAATACCCAGCAGCTGCGCGCTGACGAACAGCGTAGCACCGAGATCCTTGACCGTATCCCGGCGGGTCGTTGGGGTCTGCCGTCTGACCTGATGGGTCCGGTGGTGTTCCTGGCATCCGGCGCATCGGATTACATCAACGGCTATACCGTTGCGGTCGATGGCGGCTGGCTGGCGCGCTAATTCATTGCCTCTTAGCGTCCGATAAAAAAACCTGCTGCGGCAGGTTTTTTTATATCGCAACAATAATTGTCCATACTCAAAAGCAGGAATAATCCATATTAATTTGTTATGAATTTCATGAATCCCTTTATTTAAGCGGCTTTATAGGTGGTCATATATTATTCATTGTTGTATTGAAAGTTGAATGTCCATCACAAAACAGACTTTGCCAGCCAATTAATCCATATCTTTGACCTGTCCTCCCTGACACATTGTCGCGTCAATCACGTACTTTCAGTGCACGTCTTACTTTGCTCAGGCAGGAAAAAATGACTTCAATCAGTGATGGCGTGACGGCAATACCGCGTAATCAGCGCGATACCCGACGCATGAACCAGTTCGTTTCGATTGCCGCCGCGGTGGCAGGTTTACTTTTTGGCCTCGATATTGGGGTCATTGCCGGGGCGTTGCCCTTCATTACCGACCATTTTGTCTTATCCAGCCGGCTTCAGGAGTGGGTGGTGAGCAGCATGATGCTGGGAGCGGCGATTGGCGCCTTGTTCAACGGCTGGCTCTCTTTTCGCCTTGGCCGCAAATACAGCCTGATGGTCGGAGCGGTCCTGTTTGTTGCCGGTTCTCTCGGTTCGGCATTTGCGACCAGCGTGGAAATGCTGCTGGCAGCGAGGATCGTGCTTGGCGTTGCCGTCGGGATCGCCTCCTATACCGCGCCGCTGTATCTTTCTGAAATGGCGAGTGAAAACGTCCGCGGCAAGATGATCAGCATGTATCAGCTGATGGTCACGCTGGGCATCGTGATGGCGTTCCTGTCCGATACCGCCTTCAGCTACAGCGGCAACTGGCGGGCGATGCTGGGGGTGCTGGCTCTGCCGGCGGTGCTGCTGATTATCCTGGTGATTTTCCTGCCGAACAGCCCGCGCTGGCTGGCGGAAAAAGGGCGCCATGTTGAAGCGGAAGAGGTCCTGCGCATGCTGCGTGATACCTCAGAAAAGGCCCGCGACGAGCTCAATGAAATCCGCGAAAGCCTGAAGCTGAAGCAGGGCGGTTGGGCGCTGTTTAAAATCAACCGTAACGTCCGTCGTGCGGTGTTCCTCGGCATGTTGTTGCAGGCGATGCAGCAATTTACCGGGATGAACATCATCATGTACTACGCGCCGCGTATTTTTAAAATGGCCGGTTTCACTACCACCGAACAGCAGATGATTGCGACCCTGGTGGTTGGCCTGACCTTTATGTTCGCCACCTTTATCGCCGTCTTTACCGTCGACAAGGCCGGGCGCAAACCGGCGCTGAAAATCGGCTTTAGCGTGATGGCGCTGGGAACCCTGGTGCTGGGCTACTGCCTGATGCAGTTCGATAATGGCACCGCCTCCAGCGGCCTTTCCTGGCTGTCGGTCGGCATGACCATGATGTGTATTGCTGGCTATGCGATGAGCGCCGCGCCGGTAGTGTGGATCCTGTGCTCCGAGATTCAGCCGCTGAAATGCCGCGACTTCGGGATCACCTGTTCCACCACCACCAACTGGGTGTCGAACATGATTATCGGCGCGACGTTCCTGACGCTGCTTGATTCGATTGGCGCCGCCGGCACCTTCTGGCTGTACACCGTTCTGAACGTCGCGTTCATCGGCGTGACCTTCTGGCTGATCCCGGAAACTAAAAACGTCACTCTCGAGCACATCGAACGCAAGCTGATGGCGGGCGAAAAGCTGCGCGATATCGGGATTTAATTACAGTGATGAGCGGGGTAGCCACGGGCTGGCGACGCGTACCGTCTCCCGATGGCTTTCCCCGTTAATGATATGCAGGGCGCTCAGGCGCCCGATATCGTAATGCGGTAGCTGCACCGTCGATAGCGGCGGTAAAAACAGATCGCCAATCCCCACCATATTGTCATAGCCCACCACCGCCACGTCCTGCGGGATCCGCAACCCCAGCCCCAGCAACGTTTGATAGACCATAAAGGCGATTCGGTCGTTACCGCAGATCACCGCGTCGAACTGCGCTTTCCCTTTGTGGATGCCGGCCAGCACCATGGCGGGAATATCATGATAGTGGCGATCGCCCAGGGCCATATAGTGATGGGTGAGCGTTTCCGGCGCGATACCGGCCTCCCGGCAGGCGCGTTCCAGCCCCCGACGGCGGCGCACGGTTGCCAGATGGTTTTGCGGAAGATGCAGGCACAGCGGGTTGCGATAGCCGGCGGCCAGCAGCGCCTGCACCGCGGCGTACTGACCCTGCTCATCATCCGGAATATAGCTGGCGACCGGATCGTTCAGGCTTTCGCAGTTGGCGAGGACGCAGGGCAGCGTCAGCAGTTTGGCCGGTACCGGCACCTGGCGCAGCCCCATGGTGGTGTAGATGATGCCGTCAGGACGGTGGGAGAGCAGCAGGTCGACGATGGTGTCCGGGCTGTCGTCGGAGAACATATTCACCACGAAGCTGTTCCAGCCGTGCGCTCGGGCGGTCTCTTCGATAGACAGCGTGATATCGACCGAAAACGGGGTGGTGACGGTATCCAGCGCCAGCACGCCGATGGTATTCGGCGTGGCGTGGGCGCCGCGGATTTTCTTGGCGGAAAGGTCAGGGACGTAGTTGGTCTGCTCGATGGCGGACTGCACGCGGGCCAGGGTCTCGGGCTTGAGACGCTCCGGGTTATTCAGCGCCCGCGAAACGGTCATCAGAGATACGTTTGCCAGTTTTGCCACATCTTTCAAGGATGCCATCTTTCATACTCCACCGTTGCTGCCCTGCCACAGGCTATACAACTAACTCACTGATGTAAAAGGATCATGCGATATTCTATCGCACGCGGTGTGGATGCTGGTCTGACGAATCTTTGATCGCGATCGCATCTCCGTTATGTTAACGTTAACTTTTGTGATTAACATCATGTATCGCAGCAAAACGGCATGATTTATGTTTTTTGTTAACGTTACCATTGCATTCGTCACCCCTACACGAGCATGTCATGATGAAAGCACATCACTCTCACAGCTATCCGTTACTCAGTGCCTTACTGTTTTTCTTTTTTGTGACCTGGTCTTCCTCCGGCTCTTTGCTCTCTATCTGGCTGCACCAGGAAGTGGGGCTGAAGGCGGGCGATACCGGAATTATCTATGCCGTGCTGTCCGTGTCGGCGCTGTTTGCGCAGGTCTGCTACGGCTTTATTCAGGACAAGCTCGGGCTGCGTAAAAACCTGCTCTGGTATCTCACCGTGCTGCTGATCCTCTCGGGGCCGGCCTTTTTACTGTTTGGCTATCTGCTGAAAATGAACGTGCTGCTTGGCAGCATCTTCGGCGGGATCTATATCGGCTTAACTTTTAACGGCGGTATTGGCGTGCTTGAGTCCTACACCGAGCGCGTGGCGCGCCAGAGCCAGTTTGAGTTTGGCCGGGCGCGGATGTGGGGATCGCTGGGCTGGGCGGTGGCGACCTTTTTTGCCGGACTGCTGTTTAACATCAACCCGAAACTCAATTTTGCGGTCGCCAGCTGCTCCGGCCTGGTGTTCTTTATTCTGCTGGCGCGGCTGCGGGTCTCTTCCGCGCCGCAGGCCATGCAGGAAGCGATCGCGGGCGGCAAAGTGACGCTGGAAGATGCGTTGCGCTTGCTGACGCTGCCGCGCTTTTGGGCGCTGGTGTTTTTCGTCGTCGGCACCTGCATTTACGGCGTCTACGACCAGCAGTTCCCGGTCTATTTCTCCTCGCAGTTCGCGACCCTGCAGGAAGGGAACGCGATGTACGGCTATCTCAACTCATTCCAGGTGTTCCTGGAAGCCGCCGGCATGTTCTGCGCGCCGTGGCTGGTTAACCGCATCGGGGCGAAAAACGGGCTGATTTTTGCCGGGATGGTCATGGCGTTGCGGATGATCGCTTCTGGCCTGGTGGAAGGGCCGCTGCTGATTTCCATCACCAAGCTGCTGCACGCGGTGGAGCTGCCGGTGTTGCTGGTGGCGATTTTTAAATACAACAGCATCAACTTCGATAAACGCCTCTCTTCGACGCTGTATCTGGTCGGCTTCGCCTGCACCAGCTCGGTGATTGCCACGGTGCTGTCGCCGCTGGCGGGCTACAGCTACGAGATTTATGGCTTCGCCCGGTCCTATCTGATCATGGGCCTGCTGGTGTTCTGCACCACCTTTATCTCCATTTTCTTGTTGCGCTCCAGCCGGTCATCTTCGGATCCGTTGATGTCGCAACCCTCCGCTATCTGAATGAAAAGAGTGACGAATATGACTTACACCATTGCTAACGCCGAACAGGAACTGCAGCAGAAAAGCGACGCGTTGAATCCGCGCTGGTATCCCCGCTATCACCTCGCCGCACGGGCGGGCTGGATCAATGACCCGAATGGCCTGGTCTGGTTTGACGGCTGGTATCACGCTTTTTATCAGCATCATCCGTACTCCACGCAGTGGGGACCGATGCACTGGGGCCACGCCCGTAGCAAGGATTTGGTTCACTGGGAGCATCTGCCGGTAGCGCTGGCGCCGGAAGGGCCGGAGGATAAAGACGGCTGCTTCTCCGGTTCCGCCGTGGTGGATGGCGATACCCTGGCGCTGATTTATACCGGGCATAAATTCCACGGTGAGGCCGGCAACGAAGAACATCTTTATCAGGTTCAGTGCCTGGCCACCAGCCGCGATGGCGTGCACTTCGAGCGTCAGGGAACGGTGCTGGATACGCCGCCGGGGCTGCATCATTTTCGCGATCCGAAGGTGTGGCGTGAAGGGGAAAACTGGTACATGGTGGTCGGCGCCCGCGTCGGCGATACCGGGCAGGTGCGGCTGTACCGCTCGGCCGACCTGCGCCAGTGGCACGATGAAGGGATCCTTGATGAAGCCGAAGCCGGGATGGGCTATATGTGGGAGTGTCCCGACTTCTTTACCCTTGGCGAGAAGCGGGTGCTGATGTTCTCGCCCCAGGGCATCGCGGCGGAGGGCTATCGCAACCGGAATCTGTTCCAGAGCGGCTACCTGACCGGCGATTGGCAGCCCGGGCAGCCGTTTGTCCGCGACGGCGAGTTTGTCGAGCTGGATCTCGGCCATGATTTTTATGCGCCGCAAAGTTTCCTGACGCCCGACGGCCGTCGCCTGATTATCGGCTGGCTGGATATGTGGGAATCGCCGCTCCCGGAACAGGAGGATGGCTGGTCAGGGATGCTCTCGCTGCCGCGGGAGCTGACGCTGGGAGCGGACAATCGTCTGCTGATGCGCCCGGCACAAGAGGTGGAGTGCCTGCGCGGCGCCTGGTTCCCCTGGCCGGTGAGCGCCCTGAACAACCAGCAGTCGCTGATGGTGGAAAACGCTGAAGCGATGGAGGTGATTCTGCACTGGGATTGCGCCGGCAGCACTGCGGAACAGTATGGGCTGAGCTATGGCGACGGCCTGCGCATTTACGTTGATGCCCAGATGCAGCGGCTGGTCGTGGAACGCCACTATCCGCAGCACGGGCTGTGCGGGGTTCGCAGCGTCGCGATCTCCCTGACGTCGCCGCTCACGCTGCGCCTGTTTTTCGATCGGTCTTCGGTGGAAGTGTTTGTCAATGACGGTGAGGCCTGCCTGAGCAGCCGTATTTACCCGGAGGCTGAGCGCCGGTCGCTGTCGTTATTCGCCTGCAACGGTAGCGCGCTGCTCTCGGAAGCCGGCGCCTGGCAGCTAGAGTAATCGGCCAGATTGTGGAAGCCCCGTCCGTGATGCCGGACGGGGAGTCACAAGGTTCAGACTTCGGCCAGATACAGCGCCGGCATGCCTTCTTTGTCAGAGGTAAACAGCACCCAGCGGTTATCCGGTGAAAACGAAGGGTGGGGGTGGCTGACCTGACGTTCGCCGTTGATCACCGTCCAGGTGGAGTCATGGCGGCACAGCGCTTTCTGCTCGCCAGAGCGCAGATCGAACAGCCAGATGTAGGGATCGTTAAGCTGAATATCGCCGGTATGATGAGGCGAACCGTCGCCGACCACCAGCGAGCCATCATGGTTGCTCATCAGGTGAGAGCAGGGCGGGATCGTCATTAGCTGGTGGTTCTCCAGGGTCGCCGGATCGGCGCGCCAGAGATAGCGGTGCGGATCGTTCTCCTGATGGGCGACGTAGTACAGCGCCGAACCGTCGGGAACCCAGAACTCATGGGTGAAACTTTCCCCGGGCTGGTGCTGACGGACTTTACGCATATTGCTGCCATCGGCGTCGATAAGCCACATTCTGGCGTCGATCGCATCGCGCGGACCTTCATGGCAGAAGGCAACCGTGCGGTCATCAAACGGCCGGTAGATCGGATGGCCCAGCCAGCGTTTTTCCTGCAACACCACGCGCTGTTCGCCGCTATGCAGATCGATGTCGATCAGCCGACACTCGGGTTCGGTAAAGTAAAAGGCGCGGAATTTGCCCCAGTCGGTCAGCGGCTGCCAGTCGCTTTTTTTGATCTCAATTCCCACCAGTTTGCTGCCATCGCTGTTCGCTACCCAGGTGCCGTACGCCACCCACTCATCATCCACTTCGTAGACAACCTGTTCTTCCAGCGAGGCCAGATCCACCCGGCGCAACTGATGGTTATTTTTGACGTACCACAGCGAGCGGTCATCGGCGGATAAGAAGCCGCCGAAGGTGTTGTCGCCGGGACCGTCGGTTAGCTGCATCGCCTGCTGCGCGGCGATGTCTAACAGATAGTAGTTCCAGTGGCCTTCAAATCCGCCACCAAACAGCAGTTTACCTCCGTCGCGGGTGAAGCATTTTTGATAGAAGTAGTTGCGGTGGCAGATGACGTGCGGGGGCGTCATCCGGATCACCCGATGACCGGTTTCGCTGTCTTCCGTGGTGCGAAAATTCAGCGGGATGATTTTGCCTTTCATGACTCACTCCTGATAAAAAAATACCCCGCAGCTGGCGCGGCGGGGTAGGGACAGTGATATCGGATTAACGCATCGCGCGGCGCAGAATACGGTCAGACTGACGCTGGAAGTCTTCCGCTGTCTCTTCAACGGTTTTTTTGCCGTAGTCGATGTACTGCAGCGAAGTACCAAACTGAGCCACGATCTGCGGGTCATCAAAGTATGGCGAAACCGGCAGCTTGGTTGGCAGCGATTGCGCCAGCTTCAGACCAGCAACCGCCGGGTCATCGGCTTTAATGGTGCCGTCTTCGGTCAGGAATTGTACCGCCACTTTGCTCAGCGGCACGCCGCGCTCCAGGCCGAGGGTATCGACCCCTTCTTTGCTGTTCAGCAGGAAGTTAATCACTTTTGCTGCCGCTTCCGGATTTTTCGTCGATTTACCGATCGACAGCATCTGTGCTGGTTTAAAGAACAGACCGGCATCGGTAGCGCCCGGCAGCATCGGGTAGGCGCCCAGATCCAGTTTTGCTGGTGGCTTCAGGTTATCGGAGTATTTGTTGATGGTGGAGTTCCACATATAGGTTCCTCCCCATTCGCCCTGGATCCACGGCTTCATTTCGTACATGTTGCTCTTACCGAAAGAGGCATAGTACTTGGTGTCCGGCATCACGTGGCTGTCGACCAGCTTTTTGTACATCTGGAAGAATTCCACCCACTGCTCTTTGCTGTAGGAGAATTTCTTCGTTTTTTCATCGATAGCCGGCTGGTTATATTTCTGAATCATATAGGAATTCAGCAGAGCCAGCGTATCCTGGTGCTCCAGCACTACCGGGTAGTACTGTTTACCCAGTTTGCTCTCAAAGGTTTTCCCGGCTGCCATCAGCTCGTCCCAGGTTTTTGGGTATTCGACGCCGGCTTTCTTCCAGGTTTCATCGTTGAAGTAGAACACGCGAGCGGTGACGGAGATCGGGATCCCGTTGAGCTTGCCGTTCACGGTGGTGGATTGCAGTTCTTTCGGATCGAACTGGCTCAGGTCGATCACGTCCTTCATCTTGTTCAGGTCGTAGAAGCCCTCACCGTTTTTCGAGAAGATCGGCAGCCAGTTCCAGTTGGTCTGCATCACATCCGGCTCGGTTCCCCCGGCGATCTGGGTGGTCAGGCGCGACAGGTGGCCATCCCAACCGGTGTATTCGGCTTTAACGTTAATATCCGGATTTTGTTTATGAAACTCTTCCAGCGCCTTCAGAGTGACCTGGTGACGGCCGTTGCCGCCCCACCAGGACATACGTAAATCAACATCCTTCGCCATAGAAGGCAATGCGGTCAGGCCCAGAGTTGCGGAGATTGCGGCGCTTAAAAGCACTTTTTTCATTTTAATACTCCAGTAGTTACAGAGAGATATTCTGTTCTGTAGTGGCATCAAAGAGATGGCACTTGTTCATATCGAATTTGAACCAAACCTTACGGTGAAGCCCTTTTTCAATCATCGGTTTTGCTTCATCGGAAGGAACGCGGGCGGTCAGTTCATAGTCGGCGACCTTCAGGTAGACGAAGAACTCGTGACCCATATTCTCGACGCGGACCATTTCGCCGGAGCAACCGCCTTCGGCAAAAGGTTCATCGGCAATGGAGACGAACTCCGGACGTACGCCGTAGAACAGCGACTGATCGGTGTGGCTGCTGGCTTTCTCCTGCAGCGCCGCGCTTAACGGCAGCAGTTCATCACCAATGGTCAGGTGCAGACGACCGGCGCGATCCACCAGTTTACTCTGGCGGATGTTCATCTCTGGTGCGCCGATAAAGCCGGCCACGAACATGTTTTTCGGTTTATGGTACAGGTTGTCCGGCGTATCGACCTGCATGATATGACCCAGCTTCATCACGCAGATACGGTCACCCATGGTCATCGCTTCGGTCTGATCGTGGGTTACGTAGACGGTGGTGGCTGGCTTGCCGGATTTCTTCAGCTGCTTGTGCAGGTCGGAAATACGGATACGCATCGAGGCACGCAGTTTCGCATCGAGGTTAGACAGCGGTTCATCGAACAGGAACACGTCCGGTTTTTTGACGATGGCGCGACCGACCGCGACACGCTGTGCCTGGCCGCCGGAAAGCTGGCGCGGCAGACGGTCAAGCAGCTCTTCCAGCTCCAGAATTTTGGCCGCTTCATTCACCTGGCTTTCAATCTGCTCTTTAGGCAGCTTGCTGAGCTTGAGGCCAAAGGCCAGGTTCTCACGCACGGTCATGTGCGGGTAGAGAGCATAGTTCTGGAACACCATCGCGATACCGCGCGATTTTGGCGCAAGGTTGTTGACGATTTTCTCACCGATGCGCACTTCGCCACCGCTGATGGTTTCCAGTCCTGCCAGCATGCGCAGGGTGGTGGATTTGGCACAGCCGGATGGCCCGACGATAACCATAAATTCGCCATCCGCAATTTTCAGGTCGATAGCATGTACCGCTTTGAAGCCGTTGGAGTAAACTTTTTCCAGTTTTTTGAAAATAACTTCAGCCATGATATTTCCCTCTTAACCTTTAATTCCGCTGCTGGTAACGCCCTGTACGAAGTAGCGTTGTGCCAGGAAGAACACGATGATGGACGGCAGAATGGAGATACTCGCCATTGCCAGAATTTCGTTCCACGGAGCGCCTTCCGTGACGTCGATGGACATTTTCAGTGCCAGCGCGATTGGGTATTTATCAACGCTGTAGACATAGATCAGTGGGCCGATAAAGTCGTTCATTGACCACATGAACTGGAACAACGCCACGGAGATGATCGCCGGTTTCAGAATCGGTACCACCACATACCACAGCACCTGGATAGAGTTACAGCCATCAATCTGCGCCGCTTCTTCCATATCACGCGGTACACCGCGCAGGAACTGAATCAGCATGAAGACGAAGAACCCTTGGGTCGCGAATGCCAGCGGCAGATACAGCGGCAGATAGCTGTTCAGCATGCCCATTTCACGGAACATCAGGTACTGCGGGATCAGCAGGACGGTGCTTGGCAGCAGCATGGTGGTGATCAGGGTCGCGAACCAGAATTTCTTCCACGGGATCTCGAAGCGGGCAAAGCCGTACGCCACGATGGTGGAGGAGATAATGGTCAGCAGCACTTTCGGGATCACATACTTGAAGGTGTTCAGCATGTAGTGACCGAAGTTGTACTCGGTGCCGGTTTTCCAGCCGTTAATAAAGCCATCCCAGGTGGCATGAGCCGGCCACAGGCTCAGGGTGGTGAAGATCTCATGGTTCGGTTTGAACGACGCAGAGAACATCCACACCAGCGGATAGAGCATCAGCAGGCCAACGAACAGCAGGATTACGTAGCGGATCATCCGGCTGATTTTTTCGCGACGCAGAGTACGGGCAACCTCACGTTCCGCAATTTCCATCGCCGGGGTCATTTGTTGGATATCAGCCATTTTTGCCTCCCTTATCGGCGGAGTAGAACACCCAGTATTTCGATGACTTGAACGCGATGGCGGCAAAGACCGCGACGACGAGGAACAGCACCCACGCGAGCGCGGCACCATAGCCCATATCAAAGTACTTAAAGGCCGTATCGTAGATGTAGAGCGAGAACAGATAGGTGGAGTAGGTTGGGCCGCCGCCGGTGATAACGTACGGTCCGGTAAACTCCTGGAATGCCTGAGTTGTCTGCATGATGAAGTTGAAGAAGATAACCGGCGTAATCAGCGGCACGGTCACTTTCATAAACATCTGCCACTTCGAAGCGCCGTCGATCATCGCCGCTTCATACTGTGACTGCGGGACGTTCTGCAGCGCTGCGAGGAAGATAACCATCGCAGAACCGAACTGCCAGACGCGCAGCAGCGTCACGGACATCAGCGCCAGAGACGGTTCGCCGAGCCAGTTCACCGGGTCAAAGCCCAGCACGCCGATAAAGCTGTTCAGCAGGCCATCGATCGCAAACAGGGCACGCCACAGGACGGCAATGGCCACCGAGCTGCCGAGAATCGAAGGGATGTAGTAAGCGGTACGGAAAAAGCCGATGCCGCGCAGTTTAAAGTTGAGAACAAAGGCAATGCCTAACGCAAAAGCCAGTTTTAACGGGATCGTTAAAAAGACGTAAGCAAAGGTCACGCCCATGGATTTCCAGAAGAGCGAATCTTCGGTCAACATGTAGCGATAGTTTTCAATGCCGTTAAAGACCGGCGGACTCATCAAATCGTACTCAGTGAAACTGAGGAAGAAAGATGAAACAAAGGGAAAAGCGGTAAAGAGTATCAGCCCGATGATATAGGGCGATATCCATGCCAATCCCAGCATCTTGTTTTCATTCATACATACCTACCTGGCTTACGAGTTTGTAAAACGGATTCGGTGTAATGGCTTTTTCCGTGCCGACGTTCGGCAGGAAAGTTAATCTGGTGCTGGTGTCTTCGCTGGCGTTAGCTTCCTTTTTAACCTTGTGTTTATTATTGAGGGTTGCTCGCAGCTTCCCTGCTGAACCTGTTCGTTTCGTTTTTTACCTACCCGACGTCTTAGTTTTATAAAACGCCGTTTTATTTTTATTTTATTGCTATTTATTACAGAGTCATTCGATTCATAACGGAAATGTGATCGAAGTCGAAACGATGTTTCAAAAAATGCGAGTAGTGAACGATTTCTGTAGGGCGCGGGGCGGGGAAAAAGGGCGAGGCGGGGATTTGAACTATATGGAGTGATAATAAATAGTGAGCTAATGATTTTTTCGTAGAGGATTTTTTTGGTTAACGGAGCTGATGAGAGCAAGGGCGCCGTTGCGCGAAGGGGGCATGTCAGGAATGCCCCCTGATGGGACTAGTTTTACAAGAAATCTTCACGGATTGGGGTGAAGGTGTCCAGCAAGGTGCCCGGCTTCAGGCAGATGCAGCCGTGCATGATATGCGGTTTCTTATAGAGGGTATCGCCGGCGCGGACCACGTGCTTCTCTTCGCCGATGGTGAACTCAAATTCACCGGAAAGCACATAGGTCAGCTGCTCATGCGGGTGGTTGTGCATCGGCCCGATGGCGCCGACGTCGAAATTGACCTCGACGGCCATCATGTGACCGTCGTGCGCCAGGATACGACGGGTGACGCCATTGCCCAGATCTTCAAGGGTGGTCTCTTTGTGAAAAATAAACATCCGGCAGTCCTGTTGTTAAGTGAAACAATGTTTCATTTAATTTATATCAGATTGCCTTGAAAAGAAACGCTCGACAAGAGAAGTGGAAAGTTGATCACAAGTTTGTTTCACTGGAACAAACCCTGTTAAGGAGCAAATGATGAAAACGATTGGCCTGTTGGGCGGCATGAGCTGGGAATCCACCATCCCCTATTACCGCCTGATTAATGAAGGCGTCAAGGCGCGCCTGGGCGGGCTGCACTCGGCCAGCCTGCTGCTGCATAGCGTTGATTTCCATGAAATCGAAGCCTGCCAGTCTTCAGGGCAATGGGATCGTGCCGGGGAGATCCTGGCGCAGGCGGCGTATGGCCTGCAACAGGCCGGCGCGGAAGGGATCGTGCTGTGTACCAATACGATGCACAAGGTGGCGGAGGCTATCGAAAACCGCTGTGAGGTGCCGTTCCTGCATATTGCCGATGGCACCGGGCGGGCGATTAGCGCCCAGGGGCAACGTCGCGTGGCGCTGCTCGGCACCCGCTATACCATGGAACAGGATTTTTATCGTGGCCGCCTGCAGCAGCAATTCGCCATCGAGACCCTGATCCCCTCCGCCGACGATCGCCAGCGCATTAACGAGATCATTTTTGACGAGCTGTGCCTCGGGACATTTAGCGAGGCGTCACGCGATATCTACCTGCAGATCATCGCGGAGCTGGCGGATCAGGGGGCTGAAGCGGTGATCTTTGGCTGCACCGAGATTGGCCTGCTGGTTCCCCCGGCGCTCAGCCCGCTGCCGGTGTTTGATACCACGGCGATTCACGCCAGCGATGCGGTGAATTTCATGCTCTCTTAAGTACCGCTTCGAGCGGTGCCTGAATGCGCGTCAGGCTGCTTTGCAGATGCTGAATAAACGCCTCGACCAGCGCTGAACCGGGGCGGTGCAGCGGGCGGATCAGGCTGACGGTAAACGGGACATCGACGCTAAAGCGGCGCACCACCACGCCGCTCTCGGCATAGTCGAGGGCGGTCAGCGGGTTGACGACGGAGATGCCGACGCCTGCCCGCACCATCGCACAAATGGAGGCCGCGCTGTGGGTCTCCACCACCATCCGGCGTTTGATCTGATGCTCCTGGAACAGGGCGTCAAGCAGCTGGCGATAGCTGTCGGTCCGCGACAGGCTGATATAGTTTTCACCGTGGAAATCTGCCGGCGTCAGCACCGGTTTGCTGGCAAGCGGATGGTCCTGCGGCAGCACGCAGACTTCGTTGAGGGTCAGCAGCGGCGTACGCTCGGTGCCGGCGGGGGTGTGCAGGGTTTCCGTCAGGCCGAGATCGTGGCGCTGGGCGGAGAGCCACTCCTCCAGCAGCGGTGACTCCTGGGGGACGATGTGCAGGCTGACTTCCGGATAGCGCGCCAGAAACGGCTGCAGCAGCAGCGGCAGAAACGACTGGGAAAACACCGGCAGACAGACCACCGACAGTTCCCCCTGGCGGAACTCGCGCAGGCTTTCCGCGGCGCTGACGATACGGTCCAGCCCGTACCACGAGCGCTGCACCTCTTCGAACAGCCGTAGCCCCTGTACCGTCGGCTGCAAACGCCCACGGGCGCGGGTAAACAGCGTCAGCCCGATCACCTTCTCAAAACGCGCCAGCTCCCGGCTGACGGTCGGCTGGGAAGTATGCAGCAGTTGCGCCGCCTCGGTCAGGTTGCCGGTGGTCATCACCGCGTGGAAGATTTCAATATGACGCAAATTGACGGCTGGCATAGCGACTCGCAGAAAGTGTCCGGTATCCATATCATTTTTGCATAGAGTCACGATAAAACGATATTTTTTATTCTCTTCACCCTATGGCGTAATCATAAAAAAACACGCACAGCACAGACAACACCGGAGTTCACCATGCCACGCTCGCTTTATGCCACCGATACCGACCTGACCGCCGAGCATCTGCTCCGCCTGCCTGCCGAATTTGGCTGCCCGGTGTGGGTCTATGACGCGCAGATTATCCGCCGCCAGATTGCCCAGCTCAGCCAATTCGATGTGGTGCGTTTCGCCCAGAAAGCCTGCTCCAACATCCATATTCTGCGCCTGATGCGCGAGCAGGGTGTGAAGGTGGATTCGGTCTCGCTGGGGGAAATCGAGCGTGCGCTGGCGGCAGGGTACGATCCGCAGCAGCATCCGGAAGACATCGTGTTTACCGCCGACCTGATCGACGACGCGACGCTGGAACGCGTCAAAGCGTTACAGATCCCGGTCAACGCCGGTTCGGTCGATATGCTGAGCCAGCTAGGGGAGGTCTCGCCGGGCCATCGCGTGTGGCTGCGCGTTAACCCGGGCTTCGGCCACGGCCACAGCCAAAAAACCAATACCGGCGGCGAAAACAGCAAACACGGGATCTGGTACAGCCATCTGCCGGCGGCGCTGGAAGTGATCCGCCGCTATCAGCTGCAGCTGGTGGGGATCCACATGCACATTGGTTCCGGGGTCGATTATGGCCACCTCGAACAGGTGTGCGGCGCGATGGTGCGCCAGGTGATTGAATTTGGTCAGGATCTGCAGGCGATCTCCGCCGGCGGCGGCCTGTCGATCCCCTATCGTGAAGGCGAAGAGACGATCGATACCGATCACTACTACGGTCTGTGGAACGCCGCGCGGGAACAGATCGCAAAACACCTGGGTCATCCGGTGAAGCTCGAAATCGAGCCTGGCCGTTTCCTGGTGGCGGAATCCGGGGTGCTGGTCTCCCAGGTACGCAGCGTTAAAGAGATGGGCAGCCGCCACTTTGTGCTGATTGACGCCGGGTTTAACGATCTGATGCGTCCGTCGATGTACGGCAGCTATCACCATATTTCAGCGCTGGCGGCAGATGGCCGCGACCTGCGCGATGCGCCGCTGGTCGAGACCGTGGTGGCCGGGCCGCTGTGCGAATCCGGCGACGTCTTTACCCAGCAGGAAGGGGGCAAAGTGGAAACGCGTCTGCTGCCGGACGTGGCGCCGGGCGACTATCTGGTTCTGCATGATACCGGCGCGTACGGGGCGTCAATGTCCTCAAACTACAACAGCCGTCCGCTGCTGCCGGAAGTGCTGTTCGACAACGGACACGCGCGGCTGATCCGTCGTCGGCAGACTATTCAGGAGCTGCTTGTCTTAGAGCAGTGCTAAAAAAAGGTCCCGTCGATACCGAGTCGCGCAACACCAGCGTGCCGGTAAACGGCGGGATCGTTTCGATCGGCTGGTCATTGGCGAGCTTAATGGCCTGATCGATGGCGGTGGTGATCATGTTATCGATCGGCAGATAGACCGTCGACAGGCCCGGCTCCAGCCATTTCGCGCTAGGGGCATCATCAAAACCGAACAACGAAATATCCTGCGGGATCCGCAGCCCTGCCTGGTGCAGCGCCTTTGAAGCCCCTAACGCCATATCATCGTTACAGGAAAACAGCGCGCTGAACGTGGTTTTCTCTGCCAGCAGCTCGCAGCACAGCTCGTAGCCGCGGGTCATCGTCGAATCGCCGTATTTCACTTTTTCCGGGTCCCACGCAATCCCGTTCTTTTTCAGCGCCTTGCGATAACCCTGCAGGCGGGCTTTACCGGTCGGCGTGTGCATCGGTACGGTGATACAGGCGATGTCGCGGTGGCCCTGGTGAATCAGATAATCCACCGCCTGGAAAGCCGCATCTTCCTGCTCGAAGAAGACGCAGCGCTCCCGCGCCAGGCTGACGTCACGGTTAATCACCACCAGCGGCATATCGATGGATTCGATCAGCGACATGATCTTTTTTTCGCTCATGTGGCGGGTATAGAGAATGATGGCATCGCACTGGCGGTCGGCGAGCATCTGTACCGCCTCTTCTTCACGCTCCGGCGCATCGTGGCCGTCGGTGACGATCAGCTGTTTTCCCCAGGCTTCCGTCTGCCGTGAGGCCTGCTGTAACAGGCGACCAAAGTAGAAGCCATCGAAGGTGGAGACCACCAGACCGATGCTGTTGCTTGTGCGGTTCGCCAGTGAACGCGCGAGAAAGTTTGGCCGATATCCCAGCTCTTCCATCGCCTTGAAAACCTGTTGGCGGGTGCTCTCTTTTACCTGACCTGTGCCGTTCAACACGCGGGATACCGTCGCTTTAGAGACGCCTGCGCGAATTGAGACATCCAGCATTGTTGCCATTGATCGTTTCCTGATATCACGTGATAGGCCGCAGTTTATCACAGACATTCAGAGGGATATGCGCTCAACGGAGAGCAAACAACCATCGCGATCACGCTTTTTACAGGAACTGCGCGTCGCGAAAAGTGAACCCACACATGCGGTATACCAATATTAAATATTCTAATAATTTGGAATACCACATCGCGCGTTGAGAGTTGAGTCACAGAACTTTTTACCACCAGTGACTATTTTTTGGTATGCCAAAAGGTGTTTAGCAGTACACCTTGTGTGCTAAAAAGCCCTTAAACCAGAGGTATCCTTTATGGCATTGCAGGAAAAACTGATCGACTCGCTGGGGAGTTTCGCCACGACATTCAACAGCTACCGCTACATCATGGCGATAAAATCCGCTTTTATTACCCTGATGCCGGTGATCATCGTTGGCGCCTTCTCGGTGCTGATTTCAAACATGGTGCTGGATCCGAAGAACGGGCTCGCCAGCTTTCAGTCGCTGTCATTCCTCGCCGCCCTGAAGCCCATTACCGGGGCGATTAACTACGCCACCCTGAACTTCCTGAATATCGGTGCGGTGTTCCTGATCGGGATCGAGCTGGGGCGCATCAACGGTATTAAAAGACTGTTTCCCGGCCTGCTGGCGGTTATCTGCTTTATCTGCGTGACGCCGACCACCGTCGAAATGATGGTCGACGGGCAGATGCGTGAAGTGAAAGATGTCCTGATGCGTCAGTTCTCCGATACCCGCAGCCTGTTCCTCGGCATGTTTATCGCCATTCTGTCGGTGGAGATTTACTGCTGGCTGGAGGGGCGCAAGGGGCTGAAGATCAAGATGCCGGATACCGTGCCGCCAAACGTCTCGGCCTCATTTTCGGCGCTGATCCCGGCGATCATTACCACCACGGCGATCGCCACCTTTGGCTTTATTTTCCATCAGGTCACCGGCATGTATCTGTATGACGCCATCTACCAGGTGGTGCAGCAACCGCTGGAACGCGTGATGCAAAGCCTGCCGGGGATCCTGCTGCTGATGTTTGTCGCTCAGCTGTTCTGGGTTATCGGCATTCATGGTAATCAGATGATTAAACCGATCCGCGAACCGCTGCTGCTGGGGGCCATTACCGTCAACATGAGCGCCTTTGAGCAGGGCAAAGAGGTGCCTAACATCATCACTATGCCGTTCTGGGATGTGTATATGAGCATCGGCGGCTCGGGGCTGACCATCGGGCTGCTGATTGCGGTGATGATCGCCACCAAACGCAAAGAGATGAAAGAGATCGCCAAGCTGTCGATAGGGCCTGGGCTGTTCAATATCAACGAGCCGGTGATTTTCGGCATGCCGATTATGCTCAATCCGATCCTCGCCATCCCGTTTATCATCACGCCGCTGGTGACCGGCAGCATCGGCTACTTTGCGACGGTGACCGGATTTGCCGGTAAAGCCGTGGTGATGGTGCCGTGGACCACGCCGCCATTGATTAACGCCTGGCTCTCCACCGCCGGTTCGATGGGGGCAGTCGTGACCCAGCTTATCTGCATCGTCACCGCGGTGATTATCTATCTGCCCTTTGTGAAGATCGCCTCGCGCCGGGCGGAAATTGCCCAGCGTGAAGCAGAAAATGCACAGATCGCCAACAACGCATGAGGATGTCATGAGCACGAAAAGGATTGCGATTCCCCACGATTTTATCCTGGGAGCGGCCGCTTCCGCCTGGCAGACCGAAGGGTGGAGCGGCAAGAAAGAGGGCCAGGATTCCTGGCCCGATCTGTGGTACAAGAACGACCGCCATGTCTGGCATAACGGCTATGGCCCGGCGGTGGCGACCGACTTTATCAACCGCTTTCGCGAAGATGTTCAGCTGATGAAGCTGGCGGGGCTGACCCACTACCGGACCTCGATTAACTGGTCGCGCTTTCTGACCGACTATGAAAACGTCATCGTCGACGAAAGCTACGCTGCCTACTACGACCAGCTGTTCGATGAACTGCTGGCCAACGGTATCGAGCCGATGATCTGCCTTGAGCACTATGAGCTGCCAGGGTATCTGCTGGAGCACTACGGCGGCTGGGGCTCGAAAAAGGTGGTGGAGCTGTTCGTGCGTTACGCGGAGAAGGTGTTTGCCCGCTACCACCATAAAGTGACGCGCTGGTTTACCTTCAATGAACCGATTGTGGTGCAGACCCGGGTTTACCTTGATGCGCTGCGCTGGCCCTACGAGCAGAACACCGCAAAATGGATGCAGTGGAATCACCATAAGGTGCTGGCGACGGCGAAGGTGGTGGCGTTGTTCCGCGAGAAGGGCTATCGCGGCACGGTGGGCTGTATCCTGAACCCGGAAGTGACCTATCCGCGCTCGCAGGTGCCGCACGATCTTCATGCCGCCGAGATGTACGATCTGTTCTATAACCGTGTCTTCCTCGATCCGCTGGTGCACGGCGCCTATCCGCCGGCGTTGTTCGCGCTGCTCGAACAGCACCATGTGCGCTGGGACTACAACGATCGCGAGCTGGCAATTATTCGCGACAACACCGTCGATGAGCTGGGGATTAACCTCTATTACCCGCATCGGGTGAAGGCGCCATCGCGGGCCTGGCATCCGCAGACGCCATTTCATCCGGCCTACTATTATGAACCCTTCGAGCTGCCGGGGCGGCGGATGAACAACTCCCGCGGCTGGGAAATTTACCCGCGCATTGTTTTCGATATGGCGATGCGCATCAAAGACGACTATCGCAACATCCCGTGGTTTGTGGCGGAAAGCGGTATGGGCGTGGAAAACGAAGGGCAGTTTCGTAACCGCGAAGGCACCATCGCGGACGACTACCGGATCCGTTTTATCGGCGAACATCTCTGGCAAGCGCTGCGCGCGCGGGAAGAGGGCGCCAACTGCCACGGCTATATGCTGTGGGCCTTTACTGACAATGTGTCGCCGATGAACGCCTTTAAAAACCGCTACGGGCTGATTGAAATCGATCTGCAAAACCAGCGTGCACGGCGGCCTAAGGCCTCCGCCAGCTGGTTCCGTACGTTAGGAGAAAGACGCGAACTGACGCTGGATATCGACGATGAGTGGCGCTAGCCCGGCGTAAACTTTGCTAAGATAGCGCCGATATGGATTCCCTCGCAGACAACGCACAGGTGATATTGTGGAGAAGGCTATCATTCCGCCGGAAAAGAAACCCTACCAGGAAATTGGTGATGATTTACGCGCACAGATTGCGCAGGGGCGCTATCCCGTTGGCTCGCGCCTGCCGCCGGAACGCAATATCGCCGAAACCTATGGCGTCAGCCGGACTATCGTCCGGGAAGCGCTGCTGATGCTGGAGCTTCAGGGAACCGTCGATATTCGCCAGGGCTCCGGGGTCTATGTCATGCGCATTCCGCACGAGGACGACAGCGAGGAAGAGCAGATGCTGAGCAGCGACGTCGGACCGTTTGAAATTCTCCAGGCGCGCCAGCTGCTGGAGAGCAACATCGCCGCCTTCGCCGCTAAAATGGCCACCCGCGCCGATATCGATAATCTCAAACGTATTATCGAACAGGAGCAGCGGGCGATTGCGACCAATGACACGGCCCAGGATAACGCCCGGCTGTTTCACCTGGTGCTGGCCGGGGCGACGCAAAACCAGATGCTGCTGGCCACCGTGGAGCGGATCTGGCTGCAGATGGACAGCAGCCCGCTGTGGCAACAGTTTAATGCGCATATCGCCAGCCGCGCCTACCGCCTGAAGTGGCTGGGGGACCGGCAAACGATCCTCGCCGCGCTACGTCGGCGCGATGTGATGGGGGCCTGGCAGGCGATGTGGCAGCACCTCGAAAACGTCAAAAACAGTCTGCTGGAGCTGTCTGATGAAGACGCGCCGGATTTTGACGGCTATCTGTTTGAGTCCGTACCTATTTTTCAGGGAAAGCTGGTATGACAATCCTGCCGCTGTATGCCGCACCGCAGCACGCGGAGCAGGTGACGGAATGGTTGTGGCAGGCCTTCGGTGGGGAGACGCTGCCGCGGCCCTTTTTTGCCAGCATCATCGCGCACAGTCAGGAACCGGAGGCGCTGCCGATCACCTTTATCGCCGTCGAGGGCGACCGGCTGTTGGGAACGGTGGGGCTATGGCGCTGTGATTTAATCAGCCGCCAGGATCTGTTTCCGTGGATGGCGGCGCTGTACGTTGCCGAGGACGCGCGAGGCCAGGGGCTCGCCGGAGCACTGCAGCAGCAGGCGATCGCCTATGCCCGCCAGCGCGGGTATCCGCAGCTTTATCTTTACTCCGGTTGCCGCGATTTTTATGAGCGCTTTGGCTGGCACTATATCGGCGAAGGCCTGGATTACCCGGCCACCGCCGTGAGCCTCTACCGCTACGATTTATCGCTTTCCGACGGTGCGCTGACCGAGTGACGGCGAACCAGCGTCGGGCTGAACAGATGGGTGATTTCCGGTGCTGCACGTTGATCTGCCAGCGCCAGCGCCAGTTCTGCGGCCTGAGTTGCCATGGTTACGATAGGGTAACGCACGGTGGTCAGCCGTGGGCGAACGTAGCGCGAGATCAGCACATCATCGAAGCCAATCAGTGAAATTTCCCGCGGTACATCAATACCATTGTCATTAAGCACGCCCATGGCGCCCGCCGCCATCGAGTCGTTATAGCAGGCCACGGCGGTAAAGTTGCGCCCGCGTCCCAGCAGCTCCGTCATCGCCAGTTCACCCCCGCTTTCGTCAGGTTCCGCAAAGGTCACCAGCCGATCGTGGCAGGGTAAACCGCTCTCTTTTAAGGCGTCGTAATAGCCCTGCAGGCGGTCTTCGGCATCGGAAATCGCGTGGTTGGAGCACAGATAACCGATACGGGTGTGTCCCTGTTGGATCAGGTGACGGGTCGCCAGCCAGGCGCCGTAGCGGTCATCCAGCGCCACGCAACGCTGTTCAAAGCCCGCCAGAATGCGGTTGATAAGCACCATGCCGGGGATCTGTTTCATCAACCCGGCGAGCTCGTCATCAGGGATCATTTTGGCGTGTACCACCAGCGCGGCACAGCGATGGCGGATGAGCTGTTCAATGGCCTGGCGCTCTTTCTTCACGCTGTGGTAGCCGTTACCGATCAGCAAAAAGTTACCGGTGTGGTAGGCCACCTGTTCGACGGCTTTGACCATCGCGCCAAAAAAGGGGTCGGACACATCGCCCACCACCAGACCGACGGTTTCTGTCGACTGCTGGGCCAGCGCGCGGGCATTGGCGTTGGGATGATAATTCAGCGTTTCCATCGCCGCGGTGACAGACTGGCGCGAGGTTTCACTGGCTTTGGGGGAGTTATTGATCACGCGGGATACGGTAGCGACGGACACTCCAGCGAGTCGGGCTACATCCTTTATTGTCGCCATACCTGACCTTTTATAGGGTAAGCGTTTACATAAAGGTTATGTTACGGGAAAGCGCGGCAGATTCAAGGCTGGCGGCATCTGCTATCACGCAAATGTGATACAGATTTGCCTTAACGGTGACAAAGTTACACAGCGATTGCGCGCGGGAACAGCGAATGAAACCGGGAAGGGAAGATTCACACCTTTGGTTACACTTTGCGATTAGCTGTTGCGAATGTTCGCTGGTTTATCCATTCAATGCATTGATATTCTGGCTATCCCAGAGGTATTGATAGGTGGAGTCAACGGTTACGTTGGCCACTCTAATTACACCAGCCTGCGCAGATGCGCAGGTTTTTTTTTGCCCGCCGTTCAGCCTTGTTACAGTTACCGAAAATGGCAATAACTGGTTGCACTTAGCGTTATTCCCTTGCGTTTTATCGCTGGTGCGTCAGGGGCAAAAAACAGGACAATCAGGGTCCCAGAGGTATTGATAGGTGAGTTTTTAAGTACGCATTTCGTACTGATTATCTTGCACCAGCCTGCGCAGATGCGCAGGTTTTTTTTATTCTGAATTCCGCACCCTACACTGCATTCCCGCCTCTTCTCGTGTAACCTGCTTTGACTTACTCACCGGTCAAATGGAGTTGTTATGCTGTTGGCATTTTTCAGGTTGCTGTTCAAAGGGTTGTATCGGGTCAGATTGACCGGTGACACGCAGTCCTTGCAACAACAAAAGGTCTTGATCACCCCGAATCACGTCTCTTTTATCGATGGGATCTTGTTAGCCTTATTCCTGCCCGTCAAACCGGTTTTTGCCGTATACAGCTCTATCAGCGAACGCTGGTTTATGCGGGCGCTAAAGCCAATTATTGATTTTGTCCCGCTGGATCCGACCAAGCCGATGTCGATTAAGCATCTGGTGCGCCTGATTGAGCAGGGGCGTCCGGTGGTGATTTTCCCGGAAGGCCGTATTTCAGTCAGCGGCTCGCTGATGAAAATCTATGACGGCGCGGCTTTCGTGGCGGCGAAGTCACAGGCGACGATCGTTCCGCTGCGTATCGAAGGCGCAGAGCTGACCCCGTTCAGCCGCCTGAAAGGGCTGGTGAAGCGCCGCCTGTTTCCACGCATTCAGCTCCATCTGCTGCCGCCAACCCGCATTGAGATGCCGCAGGCGCCTCGCGCCCGCGACCGCCGTAAAATTGCCGGTGAAATGCTGCATCAGATCATGATGGAAGCGCGCATGGCGGTTCGCCCGCGGGAAACCCTGTATGAATCGCTGCTGGCGGCGCAGGACCGGTTCGGCGCCCGTAAAAACTGCGTGGAAGACATTAACTTCACGCCGGATACCTACCGCAAACTGCTGACCAAAACCCTGTTTGTGGCGCGTATTCTGGAAAAGTACAGCGCTCAGGGTGAGAAAATTGGCCTGATGTTGCCCAACGCCGGCATCAGCGCGGCGGTGATCTTCGGCGCCATTGCCCGCGGGCGTATCCCGGCGATGATGAACTATACCTCGGGCGTAAAAGGTCTGAGCAGCGCCATTACCGCCGCCGGGATCAACACCATTTTCACCTCCCGTACCTTCCTCGATAAAGGCAAACTCTGGCATCTGCCAGAGCAATTGACCCAGGTACGCTGGGTCTTTCTGGAAGACCTGAAAGGCGACGTCACGACCGGCGATAAGCTGTGGATCTTCGGCCATTTGCTGGCGCCAAAGCTGGCGCAGGTGAAACAGCAGCCGGAAGATGCGGCGATCATCCTCTTTACCTCCGGCTCGGAAGGCCACCCGAAAGGGGTGGTGCACAGCCACAAGAGCATTCTTGCCAACGTTGAGCAGATTAAAACCATCGCCGACTTCACCGCCAACGACCGCTTTATGTCGGCGCTGCCGCTGTTTCACTCCTTCGGTCTGACCGTTGGCCTGTTGACCCCGCTGTTTACCGGCGCCGAAGTGTTCCTCTATCCCAGCCCGCTGCATTACCGCGTGGTGCCGGAGCTGGTTTACGATCGCAACTGTACGGTACTGTTCGGCACCTCAACCTTCCTTGGGAACTACGCGCGCTTTGCCAACCCGTATGATTTTTATCGTCTACGCTACGTGGTAGCAGGAGCGGAAAAGCTTCAGGAAAGTACTAAGCAGCTGTGGCAGGACAAATTTGGTCTGCGCATCCTCGAAGGCTACGGCGTCACCGAGTGTGCGCCGGTAGTGTCCATTAACGTGCCGATGGCCGCGAAGGTCGGAACCGTCGGGCGCATTCTGCCGGGGATGGATGCCCGCCTGCTGGCAATGCCGGGGATTGAAGAGGGCGGCCGCCTGCAGTTAAAAGGGCCGAACATCATGAACGGCTATCTGCGTGTCGAGCAGCCAGGCGTGCTGGAAGCGCCAACCGCCGAGAATCAGCACGGTGAAATGGAAAGCGGCTGGTACGACACCGGGGATATCGTCACCTTTGACGAGCAGGGCTATGTCCGGATTCAGGGGCGTGCCAAACGCTTTGCGAAAATCGCCGGCGAAATGGTGTCGCTGGAGATGGTCGAGCAGCTGGCGTTGGCGCTCTCTCCGGACAAGATGCATGCCACGGCGATTAAACAGGATGCCAGCAAGGGCGAGGCGCTGGTGCTCTTTACCACCGACGATGAACTGAACCGTGAAAAACTGCTGCGCTACGCCCGCGAACATGGCGTACCGGAGCTGGCTGTACCGCGCGACATTCGCTGGCTGAAGCAGCTTCCGGTTCTCGGCAGCGGTAAGCCGGACTTTGTCACTCTGAAAGGCATGGTTGATCAGACGGAACATTCGCATGAGTGAGTCAGTACACACTAACACTTCGCTGTACTCGAAAGGCATGATGGCGGTCATCTGCGCCCAGTTTTTCTCAGCCTTTGGCGACAACGCTCTGCTGTTCGCCACCCTGGCGCTGATGAAGCAACAGTTCTATCCGGACTGGAGCCAGCCGGTGATGCAGATGTTGTTTGTAGGTGCTTACATACTCTTTGCGCCGTTCGTCGGACAGTTCGCCGACAGCTTTGCAAAGGGACGGGTGATGATGGTCGCCAACGGCATGAAGCTGATTGGTGCCGGCTGTATCTGCTTCGGTCTCAACCCGTTTATCGGCTATACCCTGGTGGGGATTGGCGCTGCCGCCTACTCGCCGGCTAAATACGGCATCCTCGGCGAACTGACCACCGGCGATAAGCTGGTCAAAGCCAACGGCCTGATGGAATCTTCCACGATTGCGGCGATTTTGCTGGGATCTATGGCCGGCGGGATCCTTGCCGACTGGCACGTGCTGGCGGCCCTGGCTATCTGTGCGCTGGTGTACGGTGCGGCGGTGATCGCCAACCTGTGGATCCCGAAACTGCCGGCGGCGCGACCGGGCCAGTCATGGCGTTTCACGCCGATGACCCACAACTTCTTCAGCGCCTGCCGCACGCTGTGGCGCAATGGCGAGACGCGGTTTTCCCTGATGGGGACCAGCCTGTTCTGGGGCGCTGGCGTGACCTTGCGTTTCCTGCTGGTGCTGTGGGTCCCGGCGGCGCTGGGCATCACCAGCAACGCCATGCCGACCTACCTTAACGCGATGGTGGCGGTCGGGATTGTGCTGGGGGCCGGGGCGGCGGCGAAGCTGGTTACGCTGCAAACGGTCTCTCGCTGCATGCCTGCCGGGATTCTGATTGGTGTGGCGGTGATCTTTTTCGCCGTGCAGCACGCGCTGCTGCCGGCGTTTGGCCTGCTGCTGCTGCTGGGTATCTTCGGTGGTTTCTTTATCGTGCCGCTCAACGCGCTGCTGCAGGAGCGCGGTAAGCATACGGTTGGCGCCGGCAATGCCATTGCGGTGCAGAACCTCGGTGAAAACGTGGCGATGTTGCTGATGCTGGGGCTCTATTCGCTGGCGGTCAGCATCGGTATTCCGGTGGTTGGCGTCGGGATTGGCTTTGGCGCGGTGTTTGCGCTGGCGATCGCTGCCCTATGGATTTGGGGACGGCGTAAATAATCTCTCGGTGGCGCTGAACTGGTATTTTCCCGGAGTCGGCGCATTGCGCCTGTCCGGGCTACAAGTTCATGCGGTTTGTAGCCCGGGTAGGGCGTTTACGTCGCGACCCGGGATTTCCCTTCTTACGGTGCCGGGTAGGTATAAACCTGATGCACCGCTTCAATCTCTGCCAGGACCTCAGCGCTTAACTCAAGATGCAGGCTCTCGACGTTGGTCTTAAGCTGATCCATGGTGGTTGCGCCCAGCAGGGTGCTGGCGACAAACGGCTGACGGCGTACGAAAGCCAGCGCCATCTGAGCCGGGTCGAGGTGATGACGTTTGGCGATATCGACATAGGCCGCGACCGCTTTCTGCGTTTGCTCGCCGCTGTAGCGCGTGAAACGGCTGAACAGCGTATTGCGCGCCCCGGCCGGTTTCGCACCATTCAGGTATTTCCCGGTCAGCGTACCGAAGCCGAGGCATGAGTATGCCAGCAGCTCCACGCCTTCATACTGACTGACTTCCGCCAGACCCACTTCGTAGCTACGGTTGAGCAGGCTGTAGGGGTTTTGAATGGTCACGATGCGCGGCAGGTCGTGTTTGTCCGCCAGGTGCAGGTAGCGCATGACGCCAAAAGCCGTTTCGTTGGAGACGCCGATATAGCGGATTTTACCGGCCCGCTGGAATTCGGTGAGTGCTTCGAGGGTATCGAGCAGCGTCACCACCGGCGCGGAGTCGCTCCAGCTGTAGCCCAGTTTGCCGAAACAGTTGGTCGGGCGCTGCGGCCAGTGAACCTGATAGAGATCGAGATAATCGGTTTGCAGACGCTTCAGGCTGTCGTGCAGGGCATCGCGGATATTTTTACGGTCGAGCACATGGTTGGGGCGAATGCTGCTGTCGCTGTTGCGCGCCGGGCCGCTGACTTTGGAGGCGAGGACTAACTTTTCGCGATTTCCGCGCTTCGCCAGCCAGTTACCGACATAGGTTTCCGTCAGCCCCTGGGTTTCCGGGCGCGGCGGGACAGGGTACATCTCAGCAACATCAATCAGGTTAATGCCCTGACTGACCGCGTAGTCGAGCTGTTCGTGCGCGTCGGCCTCGCTATTTTGCTCACCAAACGTCATGGTGCCCAGTCCAAGCGTACTGATTTCAAGAGAACTGTGTGGGATACGGTGATACTGCATAGCCGGCTTCCTTTTTTATTAACAAGGTCAGGAGTTCCCCCGACAAAGGAGTATCAACATGGCAGAGGGGGAGAAAAAGAGGAAGTAAAAAGATCAAAAAAGCCGGGCTTTCAGAATCCGCAGGCGTGATGCGGCGGATGTATCAGAACGTCCCGACTCTTTTATTAAGACGATATGGCGATGTTGCAAGCGACGTCAGCAATCTGCTTCGGTTCAGTGCTGGCCGCTGACGCGTATTAACGTTTAATAATCTGTGAAACGTCATCGCGATTGATCTGCATTTTGTTGCCTTGCTGATCTTCGTAACTGATAAGACCGGTGTCATCATCGACGGCCGGTTTGCCATCGGTCAGAATCATGCGTCCATCTTTCGTTGCCATCACGTAATCGCTGCTGCAACCGGAAACCGAGAACGCCAGTCCTACGGCGGAAATCAAGACTGCCCATTTTTTCATCGTTATTACCTCTTTATATGGTCGCACCTCACACCAGTGTATTAATAGCCTGATTTGTGAGACATAAAAAGCAGTTAAGTCTTAAAAAAGATTACAGCCCAGGTTTGGGCTGTAATTTTGTGGGTTACAGCGGATTTTTTTTGTTACGCAGCAGGTTGAGACTTTCGACGGCAATCGAGAAGAACATCGCGAAGTAGATGTAGCCTTTCGGGATATGGATCTCGAAGCTTTCCAGCATCAGGGTAAAGCCGACCAGAATCAAAAATGACAGGGCCAGCATTTTTACCGACGGGTGTCGGTCAACGAAATCGCCGATTGGACGCGCGGCGAACATCATAACGCCGACGGCAATCACCACCGCAGCCATCATGATAAACAGGTGATCCGACAGGCCCACGGCGGTAATGACCGAATCAAGGCTGAAAATAATATCCAGCAACATGATCTGCACGATCGCCCCCATAAAGGAGTGGACGTTGGTTTTGAGCCCTTCTTCCTCGCCTTCTATTGATTCATGGATCTCCTTACTGGCTTTCCAGATAAGGAACAGTCCGCCGAGCAGTAAAATCAAATCGCGAAACGAGACTTCATGACCGAGCACGCTAAACAGCGGGTTGGTGAGCTTAATAACCCAGGCAATAGAGGCCAGCAGCGCCAGGCGCATTATCATCGCGCCCATCAGGCCGATTCGTCGCGCGTGAGCGCGCTGAGCGGTCGGAAGTTTGGCGACAACCAGAGAGAGGAAAATAATATTATCAATCCCGAGCACGATTTCCAGCAGCGTCAGTGTACCGAGCGCCAGCCAGGCGTTAGGGTCGGTTATCCATGCAAATAACATTGTTCAAAGTCCAGCAAAAAAGAAAGTCGTAATTATATGCAACCCGGCTGGCAGAACAAAAATTTAATCGTGCCGCAGAAGAAAATGTCGGGCCAGCAGGGCGGCGGTAAAATTCTTCTTCAGATAAAAGCCCCGAGGCAGCGTGAGAATGGGTTCGCCATGTGCGCCAATCGCCTCGGTTAGTGCTTTGCTGTTGGCGGCTTTTGGGCGCAGCTGCAGCACTTCGCCGTGGCGGGCGGTGATACGTTCAACCTGGCCGAGGACGATCAGATCCATCAGCTCCTCCCAGTCCATGCGCAACTGGCGATCCTCTTCCTCATTCGGGGTCCACAGCAGCGGCGCGCCGACACGGCGTTGTGCCAGGGGGATCGCCCGATCGCCCTCCACCGGCACCCACAATACCTGTTGGAGCTTATGACGCACGTGGCTGCTTTCCCAGGTCACGCCGCTGTTGCCGGTCAAGGGAGCGACACAGACAAAGGTGGTTTCCAGCGGGCGACCCTGGCTATCGACAGGAATGGTTTTGAGCTCGATGCCCAGCGCGGCGAAATCCTGCTCGGGCTTGCTGCCGGCGCTGGCGCCAAGCCACATCTCCAGCAGAATGCCGATCCACCCCTTATCGCGTTTTAAATCTCGTGGAATGGGAATGCCTGCCAGTGCCGCCAGTTCACCCAGCGAGTAGCCTGCCAGCTGCTGGGCCTGGGCCAGAAGTTGCTGCCGGGATTGCGGTGGTGACGTTAACGGCGCGATGGCGGTCATACGGTGATTATCCTGGTTAAAAAACGAACGCTAAAATAGCGCGTTGTGGACAGAGTTTACCTTTTCTTGGGTAACTATGACAATGTGATGATTCATATGGCTTTTTTTTGATATTTTTGTCGTTGTGAAAATGATGAAAACAGGTTTTCCAGAACTGGTCACTGGCAATGAACAGGATCTTACACCATGTTATCCACAGAAAAATGGGATAACTGGGGAAAAGCCCCACTACTGTTTCCATTTACAGCCTTGACGTGCGACGAAAATCGAATTTTTAGACAAAATGTGCCCAGTGGGCAGGCATAATCTGTGGATAAAATCGACATTGTTCGATCTTTCATCAGTTCCAGGATCGCATGTGTGATGATCATCACGTTATGCTGCAATTATTGAAAGATATATGTGCTAACATAATGAATACAATGCCATTATTAAATGATG
The DNA here is from genome assembly GCF_003752615.1 of Klebsiella sp. BIGb0399. Taxonomy (NCBI): domain Bacteria; kingdom Pseudomonadati; phylum Pseudomonadota; class Gammaproteobacteria; order Enterobacterales; family Enterobacteriaceae; genus Klebsiella; species Klebsiella sp. BIGb0399. The sequence continues at coordinate 461,109 of NZ_RKHT01000007.1, forward strand.
TTATCCGTAAGCGATTCAGACTACTCCGGGTTTTCCCTGGGTAATTCCATACTTCTTCACAACTCTATCCACAGAAAAAGTGAATAAAATGGGGCTGCGATCGCTTTCACTGTTTATAACTCTGCTGATTACTGTGAGTTATTCAAATGTTATTCGATCGCACAGTGGCAACAGAGTGGTTTACCGTTTACAGCGAGTGTGAAACAATCATTCACATTGAAGATTATTTTGAGGTAGTCCGGTGATTGATGACGATGGCTACCGCCCAAATGTCGGTATTGTAATCTGTAATCGTCAGGGCCAGGTCATGTGGGCCAGACGCTATGGTCAGCACTCGTGGCAGTTCCCGCAAGGGGGCATTAATCCAGGGGAATCAGCCGAGCAGGCGATGTACCGGGAGTTGTTTGAAGAGGTTGGGTTAAGTCGTAAAGATGTACGAATCCTGGCTTCTACCCGGAACTGGTTGCGTTACAAATTGCCTAAACGTTTGGTGCGTTGGGACACAAAGCCGGTTTGTATCGGCCAGAAACAGAAGTGGTTTCTTCTGCAGTTGATAGGCAGTGATGCAGAAATCAATATGCAAACCAGTAGTACACCTGAGTTTGATGGTTGGCGATGGGTAAGTTACTGGTACCCGGTTCGTCAGGTGGTGTCGTTTAAGCGCGACGTGTACCGCCGGGTGATGAAAGAGTTTGCCAGCGTCACCATGTCGCTGGCAGAAACGGCACCTAAACCGCAAAGCGCGCCTGCTTATCGACGCAAAAGAGGTTAAGCCACGCACATTATGCTCACTCGGTTACGAGAAATCGTCGAGAAAGTCGCGAGTGCGCCACGTTTAAACGAGGCGCTGGATATTCTGGTCACAGATATCTGCCAGGCGATGGAAACGGAAGTCTGTTCGGTCTACCTGGCCGATAACGATCGGCGATGCTACTACCTTATGGCCACTCGCGGGCTGAAAAAACCTCGCGGGCGTACCGTTGCGCTCGCCTTTGATGAAGGCCTGGTTGGCCTGGTCGGCCGCCTGGCTGAACCTATCAACCTTGCCGATGCGCAAAAGCACCCCAGCTTTAAATATATTCCGGCCGTTAAAGAGGATCGCTTCCGCGCGTTTCTTGGCGTACCGATTATCCAGCGGCGCCAGCTGCTGGGCGTGCTGGTGGTGCAGCAGCGCGAGCTGCGCCAGTTTGACGAAAGCGAAGAGTCGTTCCTTGTTACGCTGGCGACGCAGATGGCCGCCATTCTCTCCCAGTCACAGCTGACGGCGCTGTTTGGCCAGTATCGCCAAACCCGCATTCGCGCACTGCCGGCATCTTCCGGGGTGGCGATTGCCGAAGGCTGGATGGACATTAGCCTGCCGCTGATGGAGCAGGTCTATGAAGCCTCGACGCTGGATACCGCTTCCGAACGCGAACGTCTGACCGGCGCGTTGGAAGAGGCGGCTAACGAATTCCGCCGCTACAGCAAGCGCTATGCCGCCGGGGCGCAAAAAGAGACCTCGGCAATCTTTGACCTCTATTCTCACCTGCTGTCTGATGCCCGACTGCGCCGCGAGCTTTTTGCCGAAGTCGATCAGGGCGCGGTGGCCGAATGGGCGGTGAAAAAGATCATCGAGAAGTTCGCCGAGCAGTTTGCCGCGCTGAGCGATGGCTATCTGAAAGAACGTGCTGGCGACCTGCGTACCCTCGGACAGCGCCTGCTGTTCCACCTCGATGACACCATCCAGGGGCCCAATACCTGGCCGGCTCGCATCGTTCTGGTGGCGGACGAACTCTCCGCGACAACGCTGGCAGAGGTTCCTCAGGACCGGCTGGCGGGTGTCGTCGTACGCGACGGGGCGGCGAACTCTCACGCGGCGATCATGGTTCGTGCCTTAGGGATCCCGACGGTGATGGGCGCCGACATTCAGCCCTCGTTGCTTCACGGACGCATGCTGGTGGTGGATGGCTACCGTGGCGAGCTGCTGGTGGATCCTGAACCGGCGCTATTGCAAGAGTATCAGCGGCTGGTCAGCGAAGAGAACGAACTCAGCCGCCTGGCGGAAGACGATCTTGAACGGATCTCCGAGCTAAAAAGCGGCGAGCGGGTCAAGGTCATGCTGAATGCCGGCCTGAGCCTCGAGCATGAAGAGAAGCTCGGTAACTTTATCGACGGCATTGGTCTGTATCGCACTGAAATACCGTTTATGCTGCAAAGCGGCTTCCCGTCGGAAGAGGAGCAGGTTGCTCAGTATCAGGGCATGCTGCAGATGTTTAATGAAAAACCGGTAACCCTGCGTACGCTGGATATCGGTGCCGATAAACAGCTGCCGTATATGCCGATCAGTGAAGAGAACCCGTGCCTTGGCTGGCGTGGGATCCGCATCACCCTCGATCAGCCGGAGATTTTTCTGATTCAGGTGCGCGCCATGCTGCGTGCCAACGCCGCCACCGGCAACCTCAGTATTTTGCTGCCGATGGTGACCAGTCTGGATGAGGTCGATGAGGCACGACGCCTGATCGATCGCGCCAGTCGCGAAGTGGAAGAGATGATTGGCTATGCCATTCCGCGTCCGCGTCTTGGGGTGATGCTGGAGGTGCCGTCGATGGTCTTTATGCTGCCGCACCTGGCCAGCCGCGTCGATTTTATCTCTGTCGGAACGAATGACCTGACCCAGTATATTCTCGCAGTCGATCGCAACAATACCCGGGTGGCCAGTCTGTACGACAGCCTGCATCCGGCGGTATTGCGGGCACTGTCGATGATTGCACATGATGCCGAACGTTTCGGTATCGACCTGCGGTTGTGCGGCGAAATGGCCGGTGACCCGATGTGCGTGACGATTCTGATTGGCCTCGGCTATCGCCATCTCTCGATGAACGGCCGTTCGGTGGCAAGGGTAAAATATCTGCTGCGCCGCATTGATCTCGAGGAGGCGCAAGAGTTGTCGCGTCGTAGCCTTGAAGCGCAGATGACAACGGAAGTGCGTCATCAGGTAGCGGCCTTTATGGAGCGTCGTGGCCTGGGCGGTCTGATCCGCGGCGGCCGGTAGCCTCTCTTCCGGGTAAGGCATTGATGCCGCAGCCCGGGAGAACTTCACCGAGTGGATCACCGGCAGCACGATGGCCGTTAGCATCCGTATACATATCTTTTACAACAACGGCACGGCCAGTGAATTAACCTTATGTTATTATTCGCCCCCTTGGAGCACCCGCATAGCTCGGGCGTGTATGATGACCGCTGTCCACTTTCGGCGGAATAACAAGTCTTTATGGTGACAGATGAATAGTGGCTACCTGCATTTTCCGGAGTTTGATCCGGTAATATTTTCCGTTGGGCCGGTTGCCCTCCATTGGTACGGCATGATGTATCTGGTCGGGTTTGTTTTTGCGATGTGGCTGGCCACCCGTCGGGCCAATCGTCCGGGCAGCGGCTGGACCAAAAACGAAGTCGAAAACCTGCTGTATGCCGGCTTCCTTGGCGTCTTCCTCGGTGGTCGTATTGGTTACGTTCTGTTCTATAACCTGCCGGTCTTCCTGCAGGATCCGCTGTATCTGTTCCGCGTCTGGGACGGCGGGATGTCGTTCCACGGTGGCCTGATTGGCGTTATCCTGGTGATGATTATCTTTGCCAAACGCACCAAACGCACCTTCTTCCAGGTATCCGATTTTATCGCGCCGCTGATCCCGTTTGGCCTCGGTGCTGGACGACTGGGCAACTTTATCAACGGTGAACTGTGGGGCCGCGTTGACCCGAGCTTCCACTACACGATGATTTTCCCCGGCTCACGGGCGGAAGATCTGGCGCTGCTGCCGTCACATCCGGAATGGCAATCGCTGTTTGATACCTATGGCGCACTGCCGCGTCACGCTTCACAGCTGTACGAACTGGCGCTGGAAGGGATTGTGCTGTTCCTGATCCTGAACCTGTTTATCCGCAAACCGCGCCCAATCGGCTCGGTCTCGGGTCTGTTCCTGATTGGCTACGGCCTGTTCCGCATTATCGTGGAATTCTTCCGTCAGCCGGATCAGCAGTTCACCGGTGAGTGGGTGCAGTACATCAGCATGGGCCAGATTCTTTCCATTCCAATGGTGCTTGCGGGCATCATTATGATGGTCTGGGCTTACCGCCGCCGTCCGCAGCAACAAACTTCTTGAGGAACCATGAAACAGTATCTTGATTTGATGCAGAAAGTGCTTACAGAAGGCACGCCAAAAAATGACCGCACCGGTACCGGCACGATCTCTATTTTCGGCCATCAGATGCGTTTTAACCTGCAGGAAGGTTTCCCGCTGGTGACGACCAAACGCTGTCATTTACGCTCCATCATCCATGAACTGCTGTGGTTCCTCCAGGGTGACACCAACGTCGCGTATCTGCATGAGAACAACGTCAGCATCTGGGACGAATGGGCAGATGAAAATGGCGATCTGGGGCCGGTTTACGGCAAACAGTGGCGCTCCTGGCCGGCGCCAGACGGCCGCCATATTGACCAGATCAGCACCGTAATGGAGCAGCTGAAAAACGACCCGGATTCGCGTCGTATCATCGTTTCCGCCTGGAACGTTGGCGAACTGGACAAGATGGCGCTGGCGCCGTGCCATGCGTTCTTCCAGTTCTATGTTGCGGACGGAAAACTCTCCTGTCAGCTCTATCAGCGCTCCTGCGACGTGTTCCTCGGCCTGCCGTTTAACATCGCCAGCTATGCGTTGCTGGTTCATATGGTGGCCCAGCAGTGCGATCTGGAAGTGGGTGATTTTGTCTGGACCGGCGGGGATACCCACCTGTACAGCAACCACCTTGAGCAGACGGATCTGCAGCTGAGCCGCGAGCCTCGTTCACTGCCGAAGCTGGTTATCAAGCGCAAACCGGCGTCGATTTTCGACTACCGCTTTGAAGACTTTGAGATCGAAGGCTACGACCCGCATCCGGGAATTAAAGCGCCGGTGGCGATTTAATTTAACCAGATCAGGACGTGACAGAAAACAACAACCGGTGCCAGTGGCGCCGGTTTTTTTTGTGCCATGAATAACCCTTCCAGATTTCCCGCAACGCGCTGCAAATGTTGATTCTTGCTTCGGCGCGCCACGCGAATCGCTCTTTTTCCTGTCGTTCCGATGCTGCAACTTCCCCATACTTGCGCCATGAACAGACAACGCGGCTATACCCTCATTGAAACGCTGATAACGCTGGCTCTGATGCTAATCCTCAGCGCCGGGGCGCTGTACGGCTGGCAGCGCTGGCAGCAGCAACAGCGATTATGGCAAACCGCCAGCCAGGTGCGCGAATACCTCGTGCTGCTGCGCGATGATGCCAACTGGCATAACCGCACCCGCCTGCTGAGCGTGGGCCAGCACGCCGATGGCTGGTGCCTGAGCGCCCTGGAGGCGCCCGTGAATTGTGCGCCCGCAACGCCGTTTACATTCCTGCCGCGCTGGCCTGAGGTATCGCTCAGCCATATCACGCCGGGCCTGGGCTTTTACGGGCTGCGCAATAGCGCCTGGGCCGGACATATCCGGCTGCACAGCGCGGGTGACAGCTGGAACATAATTGTCTCTAACTGGGGGCGCATTCGTCTGTGCCGCAATGAGGAGAGCGCATCATGCCTGTGATCTCCCGTGGGTTTTCTCTGGCTGAGACGCTTATCGCGATGGCTATCAGCGCCATTTTGCTGACCGGCGCCTCGCGTTTCTTACCTGCGCTGCAACGGCAGGTACTGCGCCAGACGCAGCAGCAGTCGCTGGATGACGAACTGTGGCAGCGCCTTTATACGGTAGCCAAACATCTGCAACGGGCAGGGTATTGCCGTGGGAAGTGCGTGGGGGAGCCGCTGCTGATCGCCAGCAGCGGCCACTGCATCATCGTCCGCTGGGACAGTAACAGCAACGGCGTATGGGATATCTCGCCGGAGGCAACCTCCGATGCCACGGGCTTTCGCCTGAGCAACGGCGCGTTAGAAACCCGGCGCGGGGTGACCAGCTGTTATGGCGGCGGATGGGAGAAAATGACCAATCCCGCGGCGATCAACGTGACCCATTTTGAGGTGACCCGCCAGACGACTACCGGCTTTGCGCCAGAGCTTATCGTGACCCTGGCCGCACACTCGACCGCGGATCCACGAATGACCGCCCATGCGGAATACCGCGTGACGGGATATAACCTATGAGCCGCCAGCAGGGGTTCTCGTCATTGTTGATGGTGCTGTTGCTACTGGTGCTCGGTAGTACCCTGCTACAAGGGCTGAATCAGCGCCAGCGCGCGTTGTTGGCGCAAACCGCCGGAGAAACCCGGGCCATCCAGGAAACCGCCGGGGCGCACTCCGCCCTGCAGTGGGGAAAAGAGCAGCCGTGGTCGATAGATGACCCCGCAGCCTGTCGGCACACAGGTAGCGATAACTGGCGAGCTTGTCTGCGTATTTTTAACGATGCCTCGGTGCTGCTGATAGCCAGCGGCGGCAGCATCTTATTATGGCAATCCGGGCGGGTTGAAAAGGGCGTGGTCCAGTTTTCACCCCACGGCTGGAGCGACTTCTGCCCGCTGACGGGGGAGGGCTTATGCCAAATGCCCTGAGCCGGGAGCACGGTTTTAGCCTGCCGGAAACGCTGCTGGCGATGGTGCTGCTGATGATGGTAGTGACCGCACTTGGCGGCTATCAGCGGGGGTTAGCCAGCGGATTTATTCAATTAAATCAGTATCGCCAGCTATGGCGTGATGCGTGGCGCTACGGTCAACTGAACCCTCCCGTCATCTCGGGCGGCAGGGCGGTCAGCCGTTTGCAGACATCGGCGGCAAGATGTGTCAGCATCACGGTAACGATCACCATGCCCGTTGAAAAACGGGTGCAGATGACCCGGCTGCATTGCCCGGTAAATCAGTAGTCAGGAGCGAATATGTTAAGGGTGTACCACTCAAACCGTCTGGATGTTCTTGAAGCGTTGATGGAGTTTATCGTCGAGCGCCAGCGGCTGGACGACCCTTTCAAACCGGAGATGGTACTGGTGCAAAGTACCGGTATGGCGCAGTGGCTCCAGATGACCCTGGCAAAGCGATTTGGCATTGCGGCCAATATCGAATTTCCACTGCCAGCCAGCTTTATCTGGGACATGTTTGTTCGCGTACTGGCGGATATCCCCGGTGAAAGCGCCTTTAATAAACAGAGCATGAGCTGGAAACTCATGACCTTGCTGCCGCAGCGCCTCGACGATGACGCCTTTACGTTGCTGCGCCACTATCTGAGCGACGACAGCGATAAGCGCAAGCTGTTCCAGCTTGCCTCCAGGGTGGCAGACCTCTATGACCAGTATCTGGTCTATCGCCCGGAATGGCTGATGCGCTGGGAGGCTGACGAACGGGTTGATGGCCTTGGCGACGCGCAGCAGTGGCAGGCGCCGCTGTGGAAAGCGCTGGTCGAACACACCGCCGAACTGGGACAAGAGTCCTGGCACCGAGCGAATTTGTACCAGCGTTTTATCAGCGCCCTGGAAGCGGCAGATGAACCGCCGGCCGGGCTGCCTTCACGGGTGTTTATCTGTGGTATTTCGGCGCTGCCGCCGGTCTATCTGCAGGCGCTACAGGCGCTGGGCAAGCACGTGGATGTCTACGTGCTGTTCACCAACCCTTGCCGCTACTACTGGGGCGATATTAAAGACCCGGCTTTTCTGGCGAAACTGATGTCGCGCCAGCGCCGTCATCACCGCGAATCACGGGAGCTGCCGCTGTTCCGCGATGCCGAACAGGCGCCGGGGTTGTTTAACGACGCCGGGGAACAGGATGTTGGCAACCCGCTGTTGGCCTCCTGGGGCAAGCTGGGCCGGGACTATATCTATCTGTTGGCCGGGCTGGAACGCTATGAAGAGCTGGATGCCTTCGTCGATATCACGCCTGATAATCTGCTGCACAATGTACAGGCCGATATTCTCGATCTGCGCAATGCGGCGGTGGCCGGGCGTAACGCCGAAGAGTTTGCCCGCAGTGACAGCAAGCGCAGGCTGGCTCTGGACGACCGTAGTTTGACTATTCAGGTGTGCCATAGCCCGCAGCGCGAAGTAGAAGTCCTGCACGACCGGCTGCTGGCGATGCTCGAAGAGGACCCGACCCTGACGCCGCGCGATATTATCGTGATGGTGGCGGATATCGACAGCTACAGCCCCTACATTCAGGCTGTATTCGGCAGCGCCAGCGGCGAACGCTGGCTGCCGTGGGCTATTTCCGACCGACGCGCCCGTGAATCGCACCCGGCGCTACAGGCGTTTATTACGCTGCTGTCGCTGCCCGACAGCCGCTTTGCCAGTGAAGATGTTCTGGCTCTGCTGGATGTGCCGGTTCTGGCTGCCCGCTTTAGCATTGATGAAGCGGGGCTGCGCTACCTGCGTCAGTGGGTTAACGAGTCCGGCGTGCGCTGGGGGATGGACGACGATAACGTACGTGAGCTGGATCTACCCGCCACCGGGCAGCACACCTGGCGTTTTGGTTTGACGCGTATGCTGCTGGGCTATGCGATGGACAGCAGCCAGGGCGAGTGGCAATCGGTATTGCCGTACGACGAGTCCAGCGGGCTGATCGCCGAGCTGGTGGGCAACCTGGCGTCACTGCTGATGAAGCTCAACCAGTGGCGTCACACGCTGGCGCAGGAGCGCCCGCTGGCGGAATGGTTACCGCTGTGTCGCGAACTGCTGGACGACTTTTTCCTGCCTGATGGCGACACGGAAGCCGCTCTGGCGTTGATCGAGCAGCAGTGGCAGGCGGTCATTGGCGAAGGCGCTCAGGCGCAATATGCGCAGAGCGTTCCCCTGTCGCTACTTCGTGATGAGCTGGCCCAGCGCCTGGATCAGCAGCGTATCAGCCAGCGTTTCCTCGCCGGGCCGGTCAACATCTGTACCCTGATGCCGATGCGTTCGATCCCGTTCAAAGTGGTGTGCCTGCTGGGGATGAACGACGGCATTTACCCGCGTACGCTGGCACCGCTGGGCTTCGATTTAATGAGCCAGAGGCCGCAGCGGGGCGATCGCAGCCGCCGCGATGACGACCGCTATCTGTTCCTCGAGGCGCTGATGTCTACCGAACAGACCTTATATATCAGCTATATCGGCCGCTCGATTCAGGACAATAGCGAACGTTACCCGTCGGTACTGGTACAAGAGCTGGCGGACTATATTGGCCAGAGCCACTGTCTGGAAGGTGATGAAGAGCTGGATTGCGACGCCAGCGAGCGGCGGGTCAAAGCGCACATCACCCATCTGCATACCCGGATGCCCTTCGATGCGGCCAATTTCCTCAACGATGAACATCGAAGCTACGCCCGGGAATGGCTGGCGGCCGCCAGCCAGCAAGGGGAGGCGCACAGTGACTTTATCCAGCCGCTGCCGGTGCCGCCCATTGACACTCTGCCGTTTGAACAGCTGTTGCGCTTCTGGCAGCACCCGGTCCGGGCCTTTTTCCAGCAGCGCCTGCGGGTTAACTTCCGCTCTGAAGAGAGCGATATTCCCGATGACGAACCCTTTACCCTGGAAGGGCTTAGCCGTTATCAGCTGAATCAACAGCTGCTGAATACCTTGATTGAGCAACAGGATGCCGCAGCGATGTATCGTCGTTTCCGGGCTGCGGGCGAGCTACCTTTCGGTGCTTTTGGCGAGCTGGCCTGGGAGACGCAACGTCAGGAGATGCAGAACCTTGCGGAGCGGGTTATTGCCAGCCGCCAGCCAGGGCAGAGCGTGGAAATCGATCTGCAATGTCACGGCGTTAACATTACGGGCTGGCTGCAGCAGGTACAATCGGACGGCCTGTTACGCTGGCGGCCTTCGCTGCTGAGCGTGGCGCAGGGGATGCAACTTTGGCTGGAACACCTTGTCTACTGTGCTGGTGGCGGAACCGGCGAAAGTCGGCTGCTGGTGCGAAAAGAAGGCGAGTGGCGTTTCCCACCGCTGGCGCAAGAACAGGCAAAGGCATATCTTGATGAACTGGTAGCGGGTTACCTGCAAGGCATGTCCAGACCGCTACTGCTGCTGCCTGAAAGCGGCGGCGCATGGCTAAAAGTCTGTTATGACGCTGAAAAGGATGTCATGTTAACGGACGAAGAGACACAACAAAAAGCGCGGAGTAAATTTCTTCAGGCCTATGAAGGCAATATGGTGGTCAGCGGTGAAGGTACCGATGTCTGGTATCAACGCCTGTGGCGCACTCTTGAACCGGAATACTATGACGAGATTATTATCCAAACACAGCGTTACCTGTTGCCGATATTTCGTTTCCATCAGTCCGAATAAATTGTAATAGTATAAAAATTGCGCAGATTAGGGTGTTCAATTATCATGCGCAACCAATCACGGACTGATGTGCACCGCGCCGATGCAACCGGCGCAAATTTGTTAATGATGAGGTTCGTGAATGCCCCGCAGTGTATGGTTCAAGGTTATTTTAGTGCTGGCGGCCCTTTGGGCGCCGTTAAGTCAGGCAGATACCGGATGGCAACCGATTCAGGACACTATCCGCAAAAGTGAAAAAGATCCCCGGCAATATCAGGCAATTCGTCTGGATAATGGCATGGTGGTTCTGCTGGTTTCCGATCCGCAGGCGGTGAAATCGCTGTCTGCGCTGGTGGTGCCCGTGGGATCGTTGCAGGATCCCGTCGAACACCAGGGGCTGGCGCATTTCCTCGAGCACATGACGCTGATGGGCTCGCAAAAATACCAGCAGCCCGACAGCCTCGCCGAATTCCTCAAAATGCACGGCGGCAGTCATAACGCCAGTACCGCGCCTTATCGCACGGCGTTCTATCTTGAAGTCGAGAACGATGCGCTGGACGGTGCGGTCGATCGCCTGGCGGATGCCATCGCGGCCCCGTTGCTCGATAAAAAATATGCCGACCGCGAGCGCAACGCCGTCAATGCCGAGCTGACCATGGCGCGGACCCGGGACGGGATGCGTATGGCGCAGGTCAGTGCCGAAACCATTAACCCGGCTCACCCGGCATCACATTTTTCCGGTGGTAACCTCGAAACGCTCAGCGACAAGCCCGGTAAACCGGTGCTCGACGCCCTGCATGCTTTCCGTGATAACTGGTACTCCGCGAACCTGATGAAAGCGGTGATTTACAGCAATAAACCGCTGCCGGAGCTGGCAAGTATCGCGGCCGCGACCTATGGCCGGGTACCCAACCACAATATCAGTAAACCGGAGATCACCGTTCCGGTAGTGACCGATGCGCAAAAGGGCATCATCATCCACTACGTTCCGGCGATGCCGCGTAAAGTGCTGCGCATTGAATTCCGCATTGATAACAATAGCGACCAGTTCCGCAGTAAAACCGACGAGCTGGTGACCTATATGATAGGGAACCGTAGCCCGGGGACCTTATCCGACTGGCTGCAGCAGCAAGGCCTGGTAGAAGGCATTCGCGCGGACTCCGATCCGGCGGTGAATGGCAACAGCGGCGTGCTGGCGATTTCCGCGACCCTGACGGATAAAGGCCTGGCGAACCGCGATGAAGTCGCCGCGGCGATCTTCAGCTACCTTAACCTGCTGCGTAGTCAGGGCATCGATAAACGCTATTTCGATGAGCTGTCTCACGTTCTGGCGCTCGATTTCCGCTATCCCTCGATCAACCGCGATATGGACTACGTTGAATGGCTGGCGGATACCATGATCCGCGTGCCGGTAGAGCATACGCTGGACGTGGTGAATATTGCCGACCGGTACGACCCGCAGGCGATTAAAGACCGGCTGGCGATGATGACGCCGCAAAACGCCCGCGTCTGGTATATCAGCCCGCAGGAACCGCATAACAAAACCGCCTACTTTGTGAATGCGCCCTATCAGGTCGACAAGATTAGCCCCCAGACCTTTAGCGACTGGCAGCAGAAGGCGAGCGCTATCGACCTCAAGCTGCCGGTCCTGAACCCCTATATTCCTGATGATTTTACGCTGATTAAAAGCGACAAAGCCTACCCGCATCCGCAGCTGATCGTCGATGAGCCGACGCTGCGCGTGGTCTACGCGCCGAGCCAGTACTTCGCCAGTGAGCCGAAGGCCGATGTCTCGTTGGTGCTGCGCAACCCGCAGGCCATGGATAGCGCCCGCAGCCAGGTGATGTTTGCCCTGAATGATTATCTGGCGGGTATCGCACTCGACCAGCTCAGTAATCAGGCGGCGGTCGGGGGAATCAGCTTCTCTACCGGCGCCAATAACGGGTTAATGGTCAATGCCAATGGCTACACCCAGCGCCTGCCGCAGCTGTTTACCGCGCTGCTGGATGGCTATTTCAGCTACACGCCGACCGAAGAACAGCTGGCGCAGGCGAAGTCCTGGTACGCACAGATGATGGACTCGGCAGAGAAAGGGAAAGCGTACGACCTGGCGATTATGCCGGTGCAGATGCTGTCTCAGGTGCCTTATTTCCAGCGGGAAGAACGCCGTGGGCTGCTGCCGTCGATCACCCTGAAAGAGGTCCTGGCCTACCGGGACAACCTGAAAGCCAAAGGGCGACCGGAGCTGATGGTCATCGGTAATCTCAGCGCCGAGCAGTCCACCGCGATGGCGCGACAGATCCAGCAACAGCTGGGGGCCGATGGCAACGAGTGGTGCCGGAACAAAGATGTGCTGATTAACAGCCAGCAGCTGGCGATTTTTGAAAAAGCCGGTAACAGCACCGACTCGGCGCTGGCCGCGGTCTTTGCGCCGCCTGACGCCGATGAGTACAGCAGTTCTGCCGCCAGCTCCCTGCTCGGGCAGATTATCCAGCCGTGGTTCTATACCCAACTGCGTACCGAAGAGCAGCTTGGCTACGCGGTCTTTGCCTTCCCGATGAACATCGGCCGCCAGTGGGGGATGGGCTTCCTGCTGCAAAGCAGCGATAAACAGCCGGCGTTCCTCTGGCAGCGCTTTAAGGCCTTTTTCCCCACGGCTGAAGCTAAACTGCGGGCCATGAACCCGGCAGAGTTTGCGCAAATCCAGCAGGCGGTGATTGGCCAGATGACTCAGGCGCCGCAAACCCTCGGCGGGGAAGCCTCGCAGCTGAGCAAAGATTTCGATCGCGGTAATATGCGTTTCGATTCACGTGATAAAGTAGTGGCTCAGATAAAACTGCTGACGCCGCAAAAACTTGCCGACTTCTTCCATCAGACGGTGGTGGATCCGCAAGGCATGGCGATATTGTCCCAGGTCTCCGGCAGCCAGAATGGCAAGACCGATTACGTCCACCCTGAGGGGGGCAAAGTCTGGGAAAACGTCAGCGCATTGCAGAAATCCTTACCCCTGATGCGAGAGAACGAATGACCGAAACCGCCGAGCCTCTGAATCCTCTGCGCTTGCCCTTAACGGGCGAGCGCCTGATAGAAGCCTCTGCGGGCACCGGAAAAACCTTTACCATCGCCGCACTCTACCTGCGGCTGTTGCTGGGACTCGGCGGTGAATCCGCCTTTCCCCGGGCGGTCAGCGTGGAAGAACTGCTGGTGGTGACCTTCACCGAGGCTGCCACCGAAGAACTGCGTGGCCGTATCCGCAGCAATATTCATGACCTGCGCATTGCCTGCCTGCGTGAAAGCACGACCGATCCCCTCTATGCCGCACTGCTGGCCGAAATCCCGGATAAAACTCAGGCGGCGAACACGCTGCTGCTGGCAGAACGGCAGATGGACGAAGCGGCGGTGTTCACCATTCACGGCTTCTGCCAACGGATGCTGAGCCTGAACGCCTTTGAGTCAGGCATGCTGTTTGAACAGCAGCTGATCGAAGATGAGTCCCGGCTGCGCTACCAGGCCTGCGCCGACTTCTGGCGCCGCCACTGTTACCCGCTGCCGCGCGACATTGCCGCGGTGATCCACGAGGCATGGAAAGGCCCGCGCGATCTGTTGAAATCTCTCGACCGTTGGTTACAGGGCGAAGCCCCGCAGCTCAAATCCCCGCCCGCGCCGGAAGAGACGCTGGCTGAACGTCATCAGCAAATCATTACCCGTATCAATGCGCTGAAAGCGCAGTGGCGCGAGCAGGTTGGTGAGATTGACGGCGTGCTGGAGAGCTCCGGCATTGACCGGCGCAAGTTCAATCGTGGCAATCAGGGTAAGTGGATCGACAAGATCAACGCCTGGGCTCAGGAAGAGACGCTAAGCTACCTGCTGCCCGACGCGCTGGAGAAATTCTCTCAGCCCTTCCTGTATGAACGCACCAAGGCCGGCGGCGAGCCGCCGGTGCATCCGCTGTTCAGCGCGGTGGAACAGCTGCTGGCCTCTTCGCTGACGCTGACGGATCTGGTGATGGCCAGGGCGATGGTGGAGATCCGCGACGCGGTGGCACGGGAGAAACGTCGCCGCGGCGAGCTGGGTTTTGACGACATGCTCAGTCGGCTGGATGATGCGCTGCATGGCGAAAGCGCAGACGCGCTGGCCAGCGCTATCCGCCAGCGTTTCCCGGTGGCGATGATCGATGAATTCCAGGATACCGATCCGCAGCAGTATCGTATTTTCCGCCGTATCTGGCGGCACCAGCCGGAGACGGCGCTGCTGCTGATCGGCGATCCCAAACAGGCCATCTATGCCTTCCGCGGCGCGGATATTTTCACCTATATGAAAGCCCGTGGCGACGTTGCGGCTCACTATACGCTGGACACCAACTGGCGCTCTGCCCCCGGGATGGTAGAAAGCGTTAACCGCCTGTTTGGCCTCAGCGATAACCCCTTTATGTTCCGGGAAATCCCCTTTTTGCCGGTCAAAGCGGCCGGGAAGAACCACGGGCTGCGGTTTACCGTAGATAACGCCGCGGTGCCGGCGATGAACATCTGGCTGATGCCGGGTGAGGCCGTCGGGGCGGGCGAGTATCAGGCGTATATGGCGCAGCTGTGCGCGGCGCAAATTCGCGACTGGTTAAGCGCCGGTCAGCAGGGCAGCGCGCTGCTCTGGCGCGACGAAGCTGCCCGGCCGGTGCAGGCCTCGGATATGACGGTACTGGTGCGTAACCGCCAGGAAGCCTCGTTGATCCGGGACGCCTTGCGGGCGCTGGCGATTCCGTCGGTATACCTTTCAAACCGCGACAGCGTATTTGAAACCCCGGAAGCGCAGGAGATATTGTGGATCCTGCAGGCGGTGCTGTCCCCGGAGCGCGAAAATACGCTGCGCAGCGCGCTGGCGACCTCGGTCTTTGGCCTGAACGCGCTGGATATCGACAGCCTTAATCAGGACGAACGTGCGTGGGATGCGCTGGTTGAGGAGTTCAGCGACTATCGGCAAATCTGGCGCCAGCGTGGCGTGATGCCGATGCTGCGGGCGCTGATGAGCGCGCGGAAAATTGCGGAAAACCTGCTGGTGACGGTCGGCGGCGAGCGCCGGTTAACGGATATTCTGCACATCAGCGAACTGCTCCAGGAGGCGGCCAACCAGCTGGAGAGCGAACATGCGCTGGTCCGTTGGTTGACGCAGCATATCGCCGAGCCGGACAGCAATGCCTCAAGCCAGCAGATGCGCCTGGAGAGCGACAAGCACCTGGTGCAAATCGTCACCGTGCATAAATCGAAAGGTCTGGAATACCCGCTGGTCTGGCTGCCGTTTATCGCGCGTTTCCGTAAGCAGGATCAGGCGTTTTATCACGACCGTGACTCCTTCGCTGCGGTACTTGATCTCGACGAAAACGAGGGCAGCCTGGAGCTGGCGGAAGCGGAGCGCCTGGCGGAAGACTTACGTCTGCTGTACGTCGCACTGACTCGTGCGGTCTGGCACTGCAGTCTCGGCGTCGCGCCGCTCAGTACCCGCCGCAGTGACAAACCCGGGGCCAGTGATTTTCATCAAAGCGCCCTGGGGCGCCTGCTGCAGGGCGGCGAAGCGATGGATGCCGCCGGGCTGACGGCGCGTCTGCAGGCCTTATGCAGCGATGATATTGCGCTGCAAACCCCAGCGGCGCTAGACCCGACGCCCTGGCAGGCGCCTCAGGAGTCGTTGCCGCCGCTGTCAGCACGGTTCCTGACGCGCCACGTGACGGACGACTGGCGCGTCACCAGCTATTCCGGGCTACAGCAGCATGGTCATAGCCAGGCTCAGGATCTGCTGCCCCGCCTTGACGTTGATGCCGCTGGCGTCGGCGAGGTGGCCGACGATCCACAGCTCACTCCGCATCAGTTCCCGCGCGGCGCATCGCCGGGGACCTTCCTGCACAGCCTGTTTGAAGATCTCGATTTCACCCAACCGGTGCCTGCCGAGTGGATGGCGACACAGCTGCAGTCCGGCGGCTTCGGCGAGCAGTGGACGCCGGTCCTGACCCAGTGGCTGGATGACGTACTGCGTACGCCGTTGCCGGGCGCCGGGATCGCGCTAAATCAGCTTAGCGCGGGCGATAAACAGGTGGAGATGGCCTTCTATTTACCCATTGAACAGCCGCTGGATCCGCAGCGGCTGGATGCTCTGATTCGCCGCTACGATCCTCTCTCAGTCGATTGCCCGCCGCTGGATTTCCGCCAGGTTCGCGGCATGTTAAAAGGCTTTATTGACCTCGTGTTCCGCCATAACGGCCGCTACTACCTGCTGGATTACAAATCGAACTGGCTGGGACCAGACCGCGAGGCCTACACCCGACAGGCGATGGAACAGGCCATGCGCGGGCATCGCTACGATTTGCAGTACCAGCTCTATAGCCTGGCGCTGCACCGCTATTTGCGCCACCGCATCGCTGACTACCAATATGAACACCATTTCGGCGGCGTGATTTATCTCTTTTTGCGCGGCATGGATGGCGAGGGCGGCGAGCAGGGGATTTTTACCACCCGTCCCGTTCAGCCGCTGATTGATGGCCTGGATGCGCTGTTTGCCGGAGACGTTCAGGAGAGCATGCCATGACAATGGATGAACTGTTGCTGGAAGCAGCAAATCAGCGGGTGTTACGCCCGCTAGACGTACAGTTTGCGCTGATGGTGGCGCACGATGCGCATCCGGCGGTGAAACTGGCGGCCGCGGTGCTGAGCCGCGATGCCGGGGAAGGCCACGTTTGTCTGCCGGTGTCGCGCCTGCGCTCCGCGGAGTTTCTGAGTGGCAAAGCCAGCGAGATGCGTGAGCAACTGCTGGCACTGGCGGGATCGCCGGATGACTGGCCGGCGCTGCTGCTGGCGTCATCTGCGGTTAGCGTGGGCGATCGTCCGACGCCGATGATCCTCTGCGGCGAACGGCTCTATCTCAACCGCATGTGGCGAAATGAGCTAACCGTGGCCCATTTCTTTAACGAGGCGAACCAGGTTCTCGAGGTGGACGATGCCCGGCTGGCCGCCACGCTGGATGCCTTGTTCCCGGCAAGCGATGAAACCGACTGGCAAAAAGTCGCCGCCGCGGTTGCCCTGACCCGTCGTATTTCGGTGATCTCCGGCGGCCCCGGCACCGGGAAAACTACCACCGTCGCCAGGCTGCTGGCGGCGTTGATTCAGACCACTCACCAGCCGCACTGTCGTATCCGTCTGGCGGCCCCGACCGGGAAAGCCGCCGCCAGATTGACCGAGTCGCTGGGGGAAGCGCTGCGTCGCCTCCCGCTGAGCGATGAGCAAAAAGCGCTGCTGCCCAGCGAGGCCAGCACGCTGCACCGTCTGCTGGGCGCCCAGCCTGGCAGCCAACGTCTGCGCTATCACGCCGGTAACCCGTTACATCTGGACGTGCTGGTCGTGGATGAGGCCTCGATGATTGACCTGCCGATGATGGCGCGGCTGATTGACGCGCTGCCGGAACACGGGCGGGTTATTTTCCTCGGCGACCGCGATCAGCTGGCGTCGGTGGAGGCCGGGGCGGTGCTCGGGGATATCTGTGCCTGGGTGAATGCCGGCTATACCGCCGGGCGTGCGGCGCAACTGACGAAACTGACCGGCTATGCGCTGCCGGCCGGCGAAGGTGAAATTGCCGGTGCGCTGCGCGACAGCCTGTGCCTGCTGCAAAAAAGCTACCGTTTTGGCAGCCATTCCGGGATCGGCCACCTGGCACGGGCGGTGAATAACGGCGATCGCCAGGGCGTCAGGGCGACGTTACGCCAGCCGTTTGACGATATCGTGTTGCATCCGCTGAGCACCACCGAGGAATACGCCGCGATGCTCGCCCAGTCGCAGGATGGCTATGGCCGCTATCTACAGCTGCTGCGTGAACGGGCTGAGCCTGAAGTGCTGCTCGCCGCTTTCGCGGAATTCCAGCTGCTGTGCGCCCTGCGTGATGGCCCATATGGCGTCAGCGGCGTAAATGAACAGCTGGAACAACGGCTAAACTGCAACCGGGCGATTTCGCTGCCGCGCCACTCGCGCTGGTATGAAGGGCGTCCGGTGATGATTTCGCGCAACGATAGTGCGTTAGGGCTGTTTAATGGCGATATCGGGATTGCGCTGGAACGAGGAGAAGGGCTGCGGGTCTGGTTCCCGATGCCGGATGGCAGTATTAAGTCGGTACAGCCGAGCCGTTTGCCAGAGCATGATACCGCGTGGGCGATGACGGTGCATAAATCACAGGGGTCGGAGTTTGATCATGCGGCCTTGATTCTGCCAGCGAAGAGCGTTCCGCTGGTGACCCGCGAGCTGGTCTACACCGCGATCACCCGCGCAAAACAGCGTTTATCGATGTATGCCGACGAGCAGGTGCTGCTCCAGGCCATCGTTGCCCGCACCGAGCGGCGCAGCGGACTGGCGGATATTTTCGCCCGTCATCAATAGACGCAGGAACCCCGGCGGGCGACGGACGAGAGTCGCCCGGATAAGGTATTTACGCCACTATCCGGGAGGGTCGCTTTAGCCGAGGTCGGCCATCATCACTTTTGAGCGGCGCTGATAGTTGTACATCTCTTTCTTACTTTCCGGCAGCAGGTCGATATCCACTGGCGTGAAGCCGCGCTCCTGGAACCAGTGAATGCTACGGGTGGTGAGAACAAACAGTTTGCTCAGCCCCATCTGCTTCGCCTGGGTGGCAATCCGGTTCAGCAGCACTTCGCCGCGGGATGAACTGCGGTAATCCGGATGCACCGCCACGCAGGCCATTTCACCGATTTTCTCTTCCGGGAACGGATAAAGCGCGGCGCAGGCAATGGTGGTGTTATCGCGCTGAATAATGGTGAACTTATCGATCTCCATTTCCAGCTGCTCACGGGAGCGGCGCACCAGAATCCCCTGTTGCTCCAGCGGGCTAATCAGTTCGAGGATCCCGCCGATATCGTTAATGGTGGCGCGGCGAATCTGCTCCGCACTCTCCATCACGATCTGGGTCCCGATGCCGTCGCGTGAGAACAACTCCTGCAGCAAGGCGCCATCTTCCTGATAGCTGATCAGGTGGCAGCGACGGACGCCGCTACGACAGGCTTTCACCGCACCACGCAGAAAACGCACCGTGCCGGAGTTGTAATCTTCTTCCGCTTCCAGCTCTTCCACCCGTACCTGGGCTTCGTTCGGGAACAGCTCCGGAACTATCTCGCCATCCTGGTTGTAAACGCCTTGCGAGGAGCAGAAGCCGATCATTTTCTCGGCCTTCAGCTTAATCGCCAGCTGAGTCGCGATCTCTTCCGAGGTCAGATTGAAGCTTTCGCCAGTCACCGAAACGGCAACCGGTCCCATCAGGACGATGGCGCCGTTATCCAGCTGGCGATGGATAGCTTCTTCATCGATGCGGCGGATGCGTCCGCTATGGCAATAATCAACGCCGTCATCGACGCCCAGCGGCTGGGCGATAATAAAGTTGCCGCTCACCACGTTAATATGGGCGCCCTGCAGCGGGGTATTGTTCAGGCTCATCGACAGGCGCGCGGTAATTTCCAGCTGCAGCATACCGGCAGCCTGCTTCACCAGTTCGAGGGTTTTGGCGTCGGTTACGCGGGTCTGTTTATGGTAGACCGGCTCGTGACGGTGCTCCGACAGATTGGCATCAATCTGCGGACGGGCGCCATAGACCACCACCAGGCGGATGCCCAGGCTGTGTAACAGACCGATGTCATTGACTATGCTGGAGAAATTTTCATGCTCAATCGCTTCACCGCCAAGCATGATGACAAACGTTTTTCCCCGATGGGCGTTAATATAGGGGACTGAATGGCGGAATCCTTCTACCAGTTCGGTGCGACGTTCCTTCACCATGACAAACCCTCAATGCATGATTATTCGTAATAAGTGTATTTTTATTCTGTTTTGCCGTTAAACGCAAGCCTAAATTTATGGCTAAATTGATAAAAATCTGTGGCCAAATCCGCGTTCTCTAAGTTTGTTTACCCTTTTATTGATGACAGGTTATGCCGCTTTGGTTAAAGTTTCTGGTCAATCTGTTTGTTTTGAATACCAGTACGTTTTATTGCTTGGGAGTGGCATGCCGGGATACAAGTCAGGATTAAGCCGCCGTCGCCTGTTAAAAGGGGCGGGTGCGATGTGGTTAATGAGCGTCAGCCCGATAGGTTTCGCTGCGGCGGCGCAGGTCGTCGCCGTCCGCGTCTGGCCGTCGTCAACCTATACCCGCGTGACGGTAGAATCTAATCATGTGCTGAAATACCGGCAGTTTGCTTTGAGCAATCCGGAACGGCTGGTGGTGGATCTGGAAGGGGTGAACCTGAACTCCGTGCTCAAAGGCATGGGGGGGAGCATCCGTGATGACGATCCCTACATTAAATCCGCGCGCGTCGGGCAATTTGATCCCCAGACCGTGCGGATGGTGTTTGAACTGAAGCAAAACGTCAAACCGCAGCTGTTTGCCCTGGCGCCGGTGGCCGGCTTTAAAGAACGTCTGGTGATGGATCTCTATCCCTCCAATGCCACCGATGTGCAGGATCCTCTGCTGGCCCTGCTGGAAGATTACAACAAAGGCGACCTCGAACGGCAGGTGCCGCCTGCGGAGAGCGGCCCGAAGCCGGGGAAAGCCGGGCGCGATCGGCCGATTGTGATCATGCTCGATCCAGGCCACGGCGGCGAAGATTCCGGTGCGGTAGGCAAATACCATACCCGCGAGAAAGACGTGGTGCTGCAGATTGCCCGCCGGCTACGGGCGTTAATCGAAAAAGAGGGCAATATGCGGGCTTACATGACCCGCAATGAAGATGTCTTCATTCCGTTAAAGGTGCGCGTTGCCAAGGCGCAAAAACAGCGTGCCGATCTGTTCGTCTCCATTCACGCCGATGCCTTTACCAGCCGGCAGCCGCGGGGTTCTTCGGTCTTTGCCCTGTCGACCAAAGGGGCAACCAGTACCGCCGCGAAGTATCTTGCGCAAACCCAGAACGCCTCTGACCTCGTGGGGGGCGTCAGTAAGAGCGGCGATCGCTACGTCGACCATACGATGTTCGATATGGTGCAGTCGCTGACCATCGCCGATAGCCTGAAATTCGGGAAAGCGGTGCTGCAAAAAATGGGTAAGGTGAATAGCCTGCATAAAAACCAGGTCGAGCAGGCGGGCTTTGCGGTGCTGAAAGCGCCGGATATTCCGTCGATCCTCGTGGAAACGGCGTTTATCAGTAACGTTGAAGAAGAGCGTAAGCTGAAAACCGCCACCTTCCAGCAGCAGGTGGCCGAGTCCATCCTTGCCGGGATCAAAGCCTACTTTGCCGATGGCGCAACGCTGGCAAGACGCGGTTAATCAATACGGGAGCAGGAAATGGCGCTACTGAAGAGCGCGCATGGCGGTAATACCCGGGAAGCCGCAGCGCTGCTGGGCATCACCGCGGAACAGCTGCTGGATTTTAGCGCTAATATTAACCCGGCCGGCATGCCGGAAAGCCTCAGGCGCGTGCTGATTGATAACCTCGCCTGCGCCCAGCATTACCCCGACCTTGATTATCAGCAGCTGCATCGTGCGCTGGCCGAACATCACCAGATCCCCGCCGCGTGGATCCTCGCGGGCAATGGCGAAACCGAATCCATTTTTACGCTGGTCAACGGCCTGAAACCGCGTTCGGCGATGGTGGTAACGCCGGGTTTTGCGGAGTATCGCCGCGCGCTGCAGGCGATTGATTGCGTTCCCCGGAGCTATGCGCTGCGCGAAGAAGATGGCTGGCAGCTGACCGAGGCCATTCTTGACGTGCTGACGCCGGATCTGGACTGTCTGTTTCTCTGTACCCCCAATAATCCCACCGGCCTGCTGCCGGAGCGCCCGTTGCTGGAGGCGATTGCCGCCCGCTGCCAGGCCGCCGGTATTGCGCTGATTCTGGACGAAGCGTTTCTTGATTTTATCCCCGACCAACCGGGGTTTATCCCTTTCCTGCAGCATAACCCGCATATCTGGGTGCTGCGGTCGCTCACCAAGTTTTACGCCATTCCCGGCCTGCGTCTGGGCTATCTGGTGAACAGCGATGAACAAGCCGTGGCCCGGCTGCGCGAGAAGCAGATGCCATGGTCGATCAATGCCTTTGCCGCGCTGGCCGGCGAGGTAGTCCTCAAGGATCGCGTTTATCAACAGGCGACCTGGCAATGGCTGGCGCAGGAGGGGGCACGCTTTTACGAGGCGTTGAACCAGCTTGATGGTCTGACCGTCTATCCGGGGCGGGCCAACTATCTGTTTTTGCGCTGCAATCGCGAGGGGCTCGACCTGCAACAGGCGTTGTTGCAGCAGCATATTTTGATCCGCAGCTGCGCGAACTATTCGGGCCTGGGTGAGGGGTATTATCGTGTGGCGATTCGCAGCCTGGAAGAGAATCAGCGCCTGCTTACGGCGCTCCGCACTATCATGGCATAATAGCGCCCCCTGATGCCTCTATCATCGGGGCTGACTATCACCAACAGGTGCCAGGGAAGGGGGTAACACTTCCCCGCAGCGACCACTCTGAACAGGAACAGGGTATGGCGGTAACACTCCATCCATACATTTTCATCCACCGGCCGGTGGCCGCGAGGCGTAAGCCATGACGCTGCTGGCCTGGTGTGTCGCCTGGGTTCTCGATGTTTTGATCGGCGATCCCCCGCGGTGGCCGCATCCGGTGCGCTGGATGGGCAATCTCATTACCTTTATTCAATCTCTCGTACGTCGGTATTGTCGCAGCGACCGCGCGCTGCGCATCGGCGGTGCCGTGCTGTGGCTGACCGTCGTCGGTATGACGTGGGGGCTGAGTTGGGCGGTGCTGAATATCGCCCGGCATATTCATCCCTGGCTGGGCTGGGGCATTGAAGTGTGGCTGATCTTTACGCTGCTGGCCGGTCGTTGCCTCGCGGACTCTGCCCGGGAGGTCGAACGTCCGCTGCGGGCTGGCGACCTGGCGCAAAGCCGCGAAAAGCTCTCCTGGATCGTCGGGCGCGATACCTCTCAACTGAAGCCTGAACAGATTAACCGTGCGGTGGTGGAAACGGTGGCCGAGAACACCGTCGACGGCATTATTGCGCCGCTGTTCTTCTTATTGCTGGGCGGCGTACCGCTGGCGATGGCCTACAAAGCGGTAAACACCCTCGACTCGATGGTGGGGTATAAGCATCAAAAATATCGCGCCATTGGCATGGTCAGCGCCCGCCTCGACGACGTTGCGAATTATATTCCCGCCCGCCTGAGCTGGCTGCTGATCGGCTTCGCGGCGTTCTTATGCCGCAACGATGGCGCGCGTGCCCTGCGGATCGGCTGGCGCGATCGCTATTGCCACAGCAGCCCCAATTGCGCGTGGTCAGAAGCCAGCGTGGCGGGGGCGTTAGGTATTCGCCTCGGCGGCCCGAATGACTATTTTGGCGAGCGGGTGGAAAAACCGTGGATTGGCGACGCCGTGCGCGATATTGCGGTCGATGATATTCCCCGGACCATTCGCCTGATGTGGGTCGCCTCGACCTTAGCCCTGGTACTGTTTATGGTGCTGCGCTATCTGTGGGCTGGTGCGGCCTGAGCGCTGGCAGAGAAAACAAAATGGATTGCAATGACATGCGAGAAACCGCGAGCGAGGAAGCCTTATGAAGCAGGCAATTATGTTGCAGGGGACGGCGTCCGATGTCGGCAAAAGCGTGCTGGTGGCCGGATTATGTCGAATTTTTTATCAGGATGGCCTGCGCACGGCGCCGTTTAAATCGCAGAATATGGCCCTGAACTCCGGCATCACCGCCGACGGTAAAGAGATGGGCCGGGCGCAGATTTTCCAGGCCGAAGCGGCCGGAATTGCGCCGGACGTGCGCATGAACCCGGTATTGCTGAAACCGACCAGCGATCTCAAAGCCCAGGTGGTGCTGATGGGGAAAGTGGCCACCAACATGGACGCGGTGAGCTACCACGAGTACAAACCGCGCCTGCGCGAGCAGATCCTTGAGGTCTATCGCAGCCTGGCGCAGGAGTACGATGTCATGGTTCTGGAAGGGGCCGGCAGCCCGGCGGAGATCAACCTGCGCGACCGCGATATCGTCAACATGGGCATGGCGGAGCTGGCCCAGTGCCCGGTGATCCTCGTTGCCGATATCGATCGCGGCGGGGTGTTTGCCGCCATCTACGGCACTCTGGCCCTGCTGCAGGAGCATGAGCGCGCCAGGGTCAAAGGGGTGATCATCAATAAATTCCGCGGCGATATCGCGCTGCTCTACTCCGGGATCGAACAGATCGAAGCATTAACCGGCGTTCCCGTGCTGGGCGTACTGCCGTGGCTGGAGGTCGACCTGGAGGATGAAGACAGCGTCGCGTTGCAGAAAGGCAAATACCTGAGCACCGCGCAGCGCGAGATAGACATCGCGGTCATTCAGCTACCCCATACCTCGAACTTCACCGATTTCAACGCGCTGGCGGCGCAGCCGGATGTCCGCGTCCGTTACGTCCGTTATCCGCAGGATCTGGCGGGCTGCGATCTGGTGATCCTGCCCGGCAGCAAAAATACGCTGGGCGATCTGCTGTGGCTGCGCGAAAGCGGGATGGAGCAGGCGGTGCTGCAGGCGCATCAGCAGGAGATCCCTGTTCTGGGGATCTGCGGGGGATATCAGATGCTGGGCGAGACGATCGTTGATGGCGTCGAGTCCGGTCTGGAGACCTTACCCGGGCTGGGTCTGCTTAACACCGTGACCCGGTTTGCCCAGCATAAAACTACCACCCAGGTTGAGGCGACGATGTCGTCCGCGCTACCGGGCTGGCTGGCTGGGGTTGGCGGCCTGCGCGTGCGCGGCTATGAAATCCACATGGGGGAGACGGTACTCCTCGGGGACAGCCAGCCGGTGCTGGCGCTGGAGAAAAACGTCCAGCGCGTCGCGGACGGGGCAATGACCGCCGACGGCCTGGTATGGGGCACCTATCTGCACGGGCTGTTCGACAGCGATGATTTCACCCGCGCGCTGGTCAACGGCCTGCGTAGGCGTAAAGGGCTGGATGCGCTGGATCTGTCGGTCCATTACGCGCAATACAAATCACAGCAGTTTGATGTGCTGGCTGCCGCCATGCGCCAGCATATTGATATCGAAAAAATTTATCATATTATGCAGCAGCATCAGGAGCCATCATGCTGATTCTGGTTACCGGCGGCGCCCGTAGCGGCAAGAGCCGCCACGCCGAAGCGCTGATTGCCGATTCGCCGCAGGTCTTGTACCTCGCGACGTCGCAGATTGTTGATGACGAAATGGCCGAGCGGATCCAGCATCACCGCGATAGCCGACCGGCGCACTGGCGGACCGCCGAGCGCTGGCAGCATCTCGATGAACTGATTACGCCGCACAACGACCCGCAGGAAGCGGTGTTGCTGGAGTGCATCACCACCATGGTGACTAACCTGCTGTTTGCTCAGGGCGGCGAGAGTTCCCCGGATGACTGGGATTTTGCGGCGATGGAGCGGATGATAGACGACGAAATCCACACGCTGATCGCCGCCTGCCAGCGCTGTCCGGCGACGGTGGTGCTGGTCACCAATGAGGTGGGGATGGGGATTGTCCCGGAAAATCGTCTTGCGCGGCATTTCCGCGATATTGCCGGGCGGGTCAACCAGCGTCTGGCGTCCGCAGCGGATGAAGTCTGGTGGGTAGTATCAGGTATTGGAGTCAAAATTAAATGATTAAATTATTCTGGGCAACGCTCTCTTTTATCAGCCGTTTACCGGTGCCGGGCCGCTGGTCACAGGGGCTTGAGATCGATCACTACGTGCGCGGGATTGTGACCTTCCCGCTGGTCGGAGTGTTGCTGGGCGGGCTGAGCGGGCTGGTGTTTCTGGCTGTGGCGTCGTGGTGCGGCGTGCCGCTGGCGGCGCTGTTCTGTGTGCTGGCGCTGGCGTTGCTGACCGGTGGTTTTCATCTCGATGGCCTGGCCGACACCTGCGACGGGGTGTTTTCCGCCCGTGGCCGGGAACGGATGCTGGAGATCATGCGTGACAGCCGGCTGGGAACCCACGGCGGCCTGGCGCTGATTTTTGTCCTGCTGGCAAAAGTGCTGGTGATTAGCGAACTGGCGCTGCGCGGGGCACCGGTTCTGGCTGCGCTGGCGGCTGCCTGTGCGGCCGGGCGCGGTGTCGCCGTGCTGCTGATGTATCGCCATCGCTATGCCCGTGAAGAGGGGCTGGGCAATGTGTTTATCGGCAAAGTGAGCGGGAAACAAACCTGCGTAACGCTGGGCGTGACCGCCATTCTCGCGGCCATATTGCTGCCCGGCATGCAGGGCGTCATGGCGTTGGGGATCACCATGGTGGCGATTTTTGCCATTGGGCAATTATTGAAACGGACCCTGGGCGGGCAAACCGGCGACACGTTGGGAGCCGCGATAGAACTGGGTGAGCTGATTTTCCTGCTGGCGCTGCTGTGAGTCAGGACGAGTAACCGAGCGCCATGGTCGCTCCGCATGAGGTGGCGATGGCGTATCTGGCATCAGAGCTATTGGATGGCGGTGAGGGGAGCGGGGCGCAGAAACAAAAAAACACCCGTCAGGGTGTTCATTGTGTTGGTTGCGGGGGCCGGATTTGAACCGACGACCTTCGGGTTATGAGCCCGACGAGCTACCAGGCTGCTCCACCCCGCGTCCGTCTTTACTCTTCATCGAGTAAATTGCTTATCAGATTTTAAATTGGTTGCGGGGGCCGGATTTGAACCGACGACCTTCGGGTTATGAGCCCGACGAGCTACCAGGCTGCTCCACCCCGCGTCCGTCTTTACTCTTCCATCGAGTAAAGCTTACTGCTTATCTGATTTTAATTGGTTGCGGGGGCCGGATTTGAACCGACGACCTTCGGGTTATGAGCCCGACGAGCTACCAGGCTGCTCCACCCCGCGTCCGTGGATGCGCACTATACTCCGCTAACGTTCTGATGCAACCCTTTTTCATCTAAAACAGCAATTTTGTAATAACTGATGTATAAAAGAGCGCTTTTCGCTGGTTTTTTGCTCAAATTTGTATTTGTGATGCTTTAGCGCATTTCAATAGCCCTGGGGGTTTGTTATCTTCCCTCCTCACGAACCGCGACTAAGCAGCGTAAAGAAGAGATACCATGAAAGGACGTTGGGCAAAGTATGTAGTGACCGGGGCAATGATGGCAATGCTTGCTGCTTGTTCCTCAAAACCGACCGATCGCGGCCAGCAGTATAATGAAGGGAAGTTAACCCAGCCGTTTTCGCTGGTTAACCAGCCTGATGCAGTGGGTTCGCCCATTAACGCCGGTGACTTCTCCGAGCAGGTCAGACAGATTCGCAGTGCCTCACCGCGCCTCTATAATAGCCAGAGCAACGTTTATAGCGCGCTGCAGCAGTGGTTAAGCGCCGGTGGCGATACCCGCACCTTAAGCCAGTACGGTATTGATGCCTGGCAGATGCAGGGTGCTGATAGCTACGGCAACGTGCAGTTCACCGGCTACTACACCCCGGTGGTGCAGGCGCGCCATACCCGTCAGGGTGAATTCCAGTACCCTATTTATCGTATGCCGCCGAAACGCGGTAAGCTGCCGTCCCGCGCCAGCATTTATGCCGGTGGGCTGAGTGACGCCTATATCCTGGCCTACAGCAATTCGCTGATGGACAACTTTATTATGGACGTGCAGGGCAGCGGCTATATTGATTTTGGCGACGGCTCGCCGCTGAACTTCTTCAGCTATGCCGGCAAAAACGGCTGGTCTTACCGCAGTATTGGTAAAGTGCTGATCGACCGCGGCGAAGTGAAGAAAGAAGATATGTCGATGCAGGCGATTCGTGAATGGGGCGAAACCCATAGCGAAGCGGAAGTACGTGAACTGCTCGAACAGAACCCGTCGTTCGTCTTCTTTAAACCGCAGTCATTCGCACCGGTGAAAGGGGCGAGCGCGGTTCCGCTGATTGGCCGCGCGTCGGTGGCCTCTGATCGCAGCATTATTCCGCCGGGCACTACCCTGCTGGCAGAAGTGCCGCTGCTGGATAACAACGGCAAGTTTAACGGTCAGTACGAACTGCGTCTGATGGTGGCTCTGGATGTGGGCGGGGCGATTAAAGGGCAGCACTTCGATATTTACCAGGGCATTGGGGCGGACGCTGGCCATCGTGCCGGTTGGTATAACCACTATGGCCGCGTCTGGGTGCTGAAGAACGCGCCGGGTGCCGGCAACGTCTTTAGCGGTTAACACTCCCTCTCCTTGTTCCCCGGTCGCGCCGTGCGTTCCGGGGCGACGGTAGCCCGGTACGGCGCCTGTGCGCCATCCGGGTTTTTCCACTGATTCTGAGGTTTTATGTCTGTTGTAATCAGCGACGCCTGGCGCCAGCGTTTTGGCGGTACGGCGCGTTTATATGGTGAAAAAGCGCTGCAGTGTTTTGCGCAGGCGCATGTCTGCGTCGTTGGCATCGGCGGCGTCGGTTCCTGGGCGGCGGAAGCGCTGGCACGAACCGGTATCGGCGCGATCACCCTCATCGACATGGACGATGTCTGCGTCACCAACACCAACCGGCAGATCCACGCCCTGGGCGGCAACGTCGGGCTGGCGAAAGCCGAGGTGATGGCCGAGCGTATTCGCCTGATTAACCCGGAATGCCGGGTGACGGTGATTGACGATTTTGTCACGCCGGAAAACGTGGCCGAGTATATGGGGGCCGGTTATAGCTACGTGATTGATGCTATCGATAGCGTGCGTCCCAAGGTGGCGTTGATTGCCTGGTGTCGCCGTAATAAAGTGCCGCTGGTGACCACCGGCGGGGCGGGCGGACAAATCGACCCGACGCAGATTCAGGTGGCTGACCTGGCGAAAACCATCCAGGATCCGCTGGCGGCGAAGCTGCGTGAACGGTTGAAAGGGCAGTTTGGCGTGGTGAAAAACAGCAAAGGCAAACTGGGGATTGATTGCGTCTTCTCAACCGAAGCGCTGGTTTATCCGCAGGCCGACGGCAGCGTATGCGCCATGAAGAGCACCGCCGAAGGTCCGAAACGGATGGATTGCGCCTCTGGCTTTGGCGCGGCGACGATGGTGACCGCCACCTTTGGCTTTGTTGCCGTATCCCATGCATTGAAGAAAATGCTGGCGAAGGCCGAACGTCAGGGATAGGTTTTGGCGCGCCTGGTACGGGCTACGGGGTTAACTGTAGCCCGGCCAGGTGCAGCGCCAGCCGGGGGAATCAGCTGCTATATCTCGCGGGCGGCAGCAAGCACCGCCTCGCTGAGGGCCGACAGCCCCTGACTGCGCGACGCGCTCAGCTGACCGCGAAGTCCCAGCTCATCAAACAACGCCAGCGGATCCTGCGCCAGCAGCTCCGCCGCGCTTTTGCCTTCGACGGCGGTCAACAGCACCGCCAGCAGCCCACGCACGATGCGTCCTTCGCTGTCGCCGAAGAAATGCAGCCGGCCATCAACCACCTGATATCCCAGCCAGACGCGATTCTCACAGCCGGCGATCTCCCGGGCCTGAGCCTTTAACTCGTCGCTCAGCGTGGGAAGCTTTTTGCCGAGTAAAATCAGCTGCCGGTATTTATCCTCCCACTGGGTCAGCGGAAGGAATGTTTGCCGTAACGTCGTGTCGGTGACGGCAGTGCCAAAGGGATGTGAAGCTGTCATTAATCCACCAGTATTTCCAGGGCGCGGTCAACGGCGTGAACCAGCGCGTAAACATCGTCCTGGGTATTATAAGGGGCAAACGAGGCGCGCAGGGTGCCGCTGACGCCCAGCGACGCTAGTAACGGCTGGGCGCAGTGCTGCCCGGCGCGTAACGCAATTCCGGACTCTGCCAGCAGGGTGACCATATCGCTATGGTGTACGCCGGCGAAATCAAAGGCCAGCAGACTTGAATCCTGGCAGCGGAACGAACGGAACCCCGGTCGTTTAGCCAGCGCCTCTTCGGCCAGCGTCGCCAGACTGCGGCTCCAGCTTTCAGCCTGGGCGATATCGCAATTTTCCAGCCACTCCAGCGCCGCGCTCAGGCCAATCACTCCGGCGACGTTGGGAGTACCGGCTTCCAGACGATAGGGCACCGGCTGGGTGGTGAAACCCTCGAAGGTTACCTGCGAAATCATCTTGCCGCCGCCAAGCCATGGCGACATGGCGTCGAGGAGCTCGCTTTTGCCGTAGAGCACGCCAATCCCGGTCGGGCCATACAGTTTATGACCAGAGAAAGCATAAAAATCGATATCCAGCGCTTGTACGTCGGCGGGGAAATGGACCGCGCCCTGCGCTCCGTCTACCATTACCACCATCCCGGCATCATGGGCGTGACGGATCGCCGTCGCCAGGTCCGGGCAGCCGCCGGTGACGTTGGACATCTGGCCGATTGCCAGCAGCCGGCTGCGTGGGGTGATCAATGCAGGCAGCAGAGTGACGTCCGGCAGACGATCGGCGCCGATCGGTAGTTTAACGACCCGCGCACCGGTCTGCTCCGCCACCATCAGCCAGGGCACCAGGTTGGCATGATGTTCTGCCTCGCTGACGATGATCTCATCGCCGGGCTGCAGACGCGGGCGAAGATAGCTCTGCGCCACCATATTAATGGCTTCCGTGGTGCCGCGGGTCCAGACGATATCTTTGGCGGATGGCGCATTGAGCAGCGTCGCCACGCGTTCGCGGGCATCTTCATAGCGCTCGGTCAGCCGCTGGGCGGCAGCGAACTGGCTACGATGCACGTTACCTGCGCTGAGGCGATAAAACTGATCGCTGGCGTCGATCACCGCAAGCGGCTTCAGTGCCGTCGCGGCGCTATCAAGATAAACGCCAGCATCGGCCAGCGCAGGAAACTGGGCGCGAAATTGCGCAGGGTTGAATGCGTTCATGGAGCTCCTCTTTGCTATCCGACGATCGTCGCGCAAATTATCCATCAGGGCAAGGCTGGAGAGAGCAAGAGTGTGGGGAATCGTGAGCGTGCGGTGACGGACAGGCAAAAAAAAGCACCGCTTGTTGCGGTGCTACATTAAATCACTATGGACAGACAGGGTAAATGTACAGGAAGTGAAAAGGGGTAGCTTAGCTACCATGGTCCGCAAAGACAGACCAATTGCAAACACAACAACACAACATCACAACCGTAAGCCAAAAGCTTGTTGGAACACGCATTCCAAAAAAAGCTCTTCGTTCCGGCTCAGGAAGTGCCGCCACTATAGGTATTTGCTGGTAGAACCTCAACGGACAAATTATAATGGCTCAGATAAAAAAAACTAATAGGTTAACTGTTGTTTCCTGTTTGTTAAATTGCCTTAACATCTAAGCCAGAATAACTATGTCAAAGCGATTACCCCCCCTGAATGCATTACGTGTTTTTGATGCAGCCGCACGTCATTTAAGCTTCACTCGCGCCGCCGATGAGCTTTTTGTGACCCAGGCCGCAGTAAGTCATCAAATCAAGTCACTAGAGGATTTTCTAGGGCTGAAGCTGTTTCGACGCCGCAACCGTTCGCTGCTGCTGACGGAAGAAGGACAGAGCTATTTTCAGGATATTAAAGAGATTTTTTCGCAACTGACCGAAGCGACGCGTAAACTGCAGGCCCGCAGTGCAAAAGGGGCCTTAACGGTCAGTTTGCTGCCCAGTTTTGCGATTCAGTGGCTGGTGCCGCGACTTTCAAGCTTTAACTCAGCTTATCCGGGGATCGACGTCAGGATCCAGGCGGTGGACCGTCAGGAAGATAAGCTGGCGGATGACGTCGACGTGGCGATTTTCTATGGTCGGGGCAACTGGCCAGGGCTGCGTGTCGAAAAACTGTACGCCGAATATCTGCTGCCGGTGTGCTCACCGGCGTTGTTGACCGGCGACAGGGCATTGAAAACGCCTGCCGATCTGGCGCAACATACGCTGTTGCACGATGCTTCCCGTCGCGACTGGCAAACTTATACCCGCCAGCTAGGTCTAAGCCATATTAATGTGCAACAGGGGCCTATCTTCAGCCACAGCGCGATGGTGCTGCAGGCGGCGATTCACGGGCAAGGGGTGGCGCTCGCGAATAACGTGATGTCCCAGTCCGAAATTGAGGCCGGGAGACTGGTCTGCCCGTTTAATGATGTCCTGGTCAGTAAGAATGCGTTTTATCTGGTTTGTCATGACAGTCAGGCTGAACTGGGTAAAATAGCCGCCTTCCGGCAGTGGATACTGGCGAAAGCGGCGAGCGAACAAGAAAAATTTCGTTTTCGTTACGAACAATAGATGATTGTAGGGTAAAAACATGACCAGCCGTTTTATGCTGATATTCTCCGCGATCAGCGGTTTTATTTTTGTGGCTCTGGGCGCCTTCGGCGCACACGTGCTGAGTCGCACCATTGGGGCGACAGAAATGGCCTGGATCCATACCGGGCTTGAGTACCAGGCGTTCCATACGCTGGCGATTTTCGGCCTGGCGGTGGCGATGCAGCGTCGCATCAGCATCTGGTTCTACTGGAGCAGCGTGTTTATGGCGCTCGGTACCGTATTATTCAGCGGCAGCCTCTATTGCCTGGCGCTGTCGCATTTGCGCCTGTGGGCGTTTGTTACGCCGGTGGGAGGCGTGAGCTTCCTCGCTGGTTGGGTATTAATGTTAATTGGTGCAATTCGTCTGAAACGTAAGGGCGTTGTTCATGAATAAGGTTGTCCTCTATTGTCGCCCCGGGTTTGAGAAGGAGTGCGCAGCAGAAATTACGGACAAGGCTTCCCGCCTTGATATCTTTGGCTTTGCCCGGGTTAAAGAAGACTCTGGCTATGTCATTTTTGAATGCTATCAGATGGAAGATGGCGACAAGCTGGTACGCGACCTGCCGTTCAGCTCGCTGGTGTTTGCCCGTCAGATGTTTGTGGTTGGCGAGCTGTTGCGCGACCTGCCGCCAGAAGACCGCATCACGCCGATTGTCGGCATGCTGCAGGGCGTGGTGGAGAAGGGTGGCGATCTGCGGGTTGAAGTGGCCGACACCAACGAAAGCAAAGAGCTGATGAAGTTCTGCCGTAAACTGACGGTTCCGCTGCGCGCCGCGCTGCGCGAAGCTGGCGTGCTGACCAACTATGAAACGCCAAAACGTCCGGTAGTGCACGTGTTCTTTATTGCCCCTGGCTGCTGCTACACCGGTTATTCCTACACCACCAATAATTCGCCATTCTATATGGGGATCCCGCGTCTCAAGTTCCCGTCCGATGCGCCGAGCCGTTCAACGCTGAAGCTGGAAGAGGCGTTCCACGTCTTTATTCCTGCCGATGAGTGGGACGAGCGCCTGGGCAACGGCATGTATGCGGTAGACCTCGGGGCCTGCCCTGGCGGCTGGACCTATCAGCTGGTCAAACGCAATATGTGGGTGTCGTCAGTGGATAACGGCCCGATGGCGCAGAGCCTGATGGATACCGGGCAGGTGACCTGGCTGCGTGAAGATGGATTCCGCTACCGTCCAACCCGCAACAACATCTCGTGGATGGTCTGCGATATGGTGGAAAAACCGGCTAAAGTGGCGGCGCTGATGGCCCAGTGGCTGGTGAATGGCTGGTGTCGTGAAACCATCTTCAACCTCAAACTGCCGATGAAAAAGCGTTACGAAGAGCTGTCGCGTAACCTGGCCTATATCCAGGAACAGTTGGATGAACACGGCATTAATGCGCAGATCCAGGCGCGTCAGCTGTATCACGATCGTGAAGAAGTGACGGTGCACATTCGTCGCCTGTGGGCGGCAGTTGGCGGGCGTCGTGACGAGCGCTAAGCGCCAGTGAACGTCCGGAGATACCCGTCTTCAGTCACCGCATGAAGAGGGTATCGCGGCGCCGCCTGTCGGCGCCGTACCCGCTGTGCCGATAGCGCTACTTTGCCGCCAGCTGCTCATCAGAAATAATATGTGTCACATCATCAAGATGCCCAATGCTGGCCTCTCCCGAACGATTAAACTTACTTTTGTCGATCAGCAGTAACGACTGCGCCGCGCGTTTGAGCAGCAGCGATTTAAACTCGGCATTCACGGTATTCGAATCCCACAGCGCGCCGTTGCTATCGATGCCTTCGCAGGAAAAAATAAACAGGTCGATCTCCAGCGACTTAAGCTGCGAGACCAGCGACGGACTGACGTAGCAGCCATATTTGCGCTGCAGAGTGCCGCCGGAGCAGGTGAGCTGAATATTTTCGCGCTTGCTCAGCTCCTGGCAAATAGGCTGGCTGTTAGTAAACACGTGCAGGTTGATATCCGGCAGCTGACGGGCCAGATACCAGCAGGTGGAGCTGGCATCCAGGGCGATCACCATCCCTTCGTCGATCCACGCCAGCGCGCCGCGGGCGATGTCCGCTTTATGGGCATAATGGCTTTTGAGGCGGATGTGAAACGGATCGCCGCTGTCCTGGCTCTCCCGATGAATGATTTTGACCCGCCCGTGGTTACGCAACACTTTTCCCCGGGACTGCAGGTCGCTGAGATCGCGGCGAATCGTCTCTTTGCTGACGTTAAGCTGGAGCGATAAGGCTTCGGTCGTCAGGCTACTGTGGCTGATTAGCAGGTCTATTATCGCTTGCTGGCGTGCCGCTTTCATTGTCTCATCCTGTCATTCGATGAGCGCCCGCATCAGGCGGACGCTCCGGCATGAGATTACGGCGTTACTCCTTTTTTTAAAAGAATATTCCCGTACTTAGCGCGCTCGCCTGTGATAACGATCGCAAAGGCTTTTTGCGCCCGTTCATAGAAGGCAAAGCGGTCGATACGCGTGATCTCCGGGCAGGGGCCCTGGTACGAAAGCGCGTCGCGGTAGCGTGTTTCCACCTGCGGGTCGAGCGTATCGCCCTCTACCACCGCCATCATCACCAGCGGCGGCGCGTAGCTGTCCAGCTCAAACAGCGGAATAATCGCCCGCAGCAGATCGCTGACCAACAGGCCGTCGGCGCGCAGCACCTGTGGTCCGACGCTGTGGGCCGGGAAGTGGGCGTCGGAGAAAATAATTTCATCCCCATGTCCCATCTCCGCCAGCACCTTAAGCAGTTCCGGCGAGATAAGCGGCGAGATCGTTTTTAACATTTCAGGCTCCCTCTGTCAGTTCAGGTTCGGTTTGCGGATAAAAGTAACGGTAATGATAGTCCACCTGGGCTCTGGCCTCCTCGGGGGTGGCAAATTCCCCTGCGCCAGACCAGGCGTACATCGCCGCGCCGGCAACGGTGGTTTCGGCATCATCCAGGACTTTGATCGGGATATTCAACATGTTGGCTTTGATTTGATTCCACAGCAGGTTGCGACTACCGCCGCCAACCAGCAGCAGTTCGCTGGCGTTAAAGTGGCCGATGGTTTCCAGGGTGCGCAGGTTATTGCGCAGCTGAGCGGCTAAGCCTTCCAGCGCGGCGCGATAAAAATGGCCACGGGTGGTATTGAGCGTGACGCCTTGCCAGCCGGCATTGTGGCAGGCGAGCAGATCGCACTGCATGGTTACGCCCCCTGCGCCGTCGGGGATTTGGCGGGCCTCGTCAATCAGAGTTTGCCACGGTGTTTCCGCGGTCCAGAGCAGCTGGCGTACCCACTCCAGCACGCCGGATGCCAGCCACTGCATGCCGGGATTAGCCAGTCCGGCATGGCTGTCCAGCTCGCAGGTGGAACCGGGATACTGGCTGAGCAGGGACGTGTTGACCCTGGCGCTACGCACCATCAGGATTTCCCAGGTCCCGGAGGAGAGTACCGGTTCATCCTGCTGCGCACCGGCGCCGAACAAGGCAAATTGCGTGTCGTGACCGGCAGAGAACACCGGGATCCCGGCAGGCACCCCCAGCAGCGTGGCGGCGGTACTTTGCAGCACGCCAATGCGTTCACCGGCTTCAACCAGTACAGGAAACAGACGACGTGGTATCCCGGCGGCACCGAGGATCGCCGGGCTAAAATCGCGCTGATGAAGATCGAGCATCTGGCTGGTGCCGGCCATGGTGATATCGGTGGTGAACGCCCCGGTTAAGCGCTGGTTGATTAACGAGGAGATAAACAACCAGGCGTGGGCTTTTTCCAGCAGCTGCGGGTGGTTCTCTTTGAGCCACACCAGCTTATATAGCGTATTGAAGCTGAATGCGCCGACGCCGGAAATTTCCTGCAGCCGTTGCGGAGCCATGATGCGGCCGATGTTTTCCATCACCGCGAGCGTGCGCGGGCATTTCCAGCTGATGATCGGGTAGAGCAGCTCGCCCTGTTCATCGACCAGCGCACCGTCCACGCCAAAGGTGGTCACGGTGATGCCGCGGATCCGGCAGTGAGCCAGCTCCGCGCTCAGGCGCCGGCAGCACTCGGCGAAGCGTTGCAGAATGGCGTCCAGCGACCACTGGTGCCAGGCCGCGTTCTCGCAGGCGCTCTCGCTGGCGTTGGCAGTCGATGCCCGGGCGACAATCTTCCCCTGGCGGTCGACGGCGATGGCCCGCACGTTGGTGGCGCCGCAATCGAGGACCAGGATGACTTCATTTTTCATAATCTCTCCCAGCAAACAATTACGCCCTCCCGCATTGGGGAGGGCGCAGCGCATTAACGTTTGTACAGCGGTCCGTAATTCTGACAGGCGCGATAATCCTGACCTTCGCTGTCCATGCCGTGGGCTGACCAACTGGAAGGCCGGTAGATTTTGCCCTCTTCCACGTTGTGCATGCACACCGGAATACGCAGCATCGACGCCAGGGTAATAAAGTCAGCCCCGACGTGACCAATGGTCAGCACCCCGTGGTTGGCGCCCCAGTTAGCCATCACCGAGTAGACATCGGCGAACGGGCCTTTGCCGGTCAGGCGCGGCGCAAACCAGGTGGTAGGCCAGGTGGAGTTGGTTCGCGCATCGAGCTGGTCATGTACTTCTTCAGGTAAGTCGACGCTCCAGCCTTCCGCAATTTGCAGTACCGGCCCCAGCCCTTTGATGATGTTCACACGGGTCATGGTAAACGGCACGCCGCCTTCGGTCAGGAAGCGGGAGGAGAAGCCGCCGCCACGGAAATATTCGTGGATCGCCGGGCACCACTCGGTGGCCGCCAGGCAGGCATCGGCCTCCTGTTGCGTAATGTCCCAGTGCGGTTTGATCGTCGGGTTACCGGCGCTGTCGCACTGTTTGCAGGAGCCGTCGAGCGCCGCTGAACCGGAGTTAATCAGGTGAATAATACCGTGCTGCGCCAGGCCAGTAAGCGGCTGGCCGGTGACGCGTTCGACGGCATCTGGCGACCAGTAGGTACGCACGTCGGCAAAGACCTGCGCGGTACCGGTCAGCTGGTGGCCCATCAGCATCGCCACCCCGTTAAGGCTGTCGTTCTCGGTGGCGACAACGAACGGTTCACGCACGCCGTTCCAGTCGAAGGAACTGTTGAGCAGCGCCTCGGCGGTGTCGCCGTTGGGGTATTGATCGGTCCAGTGACGCTGGCCCTGGAAGCCGGCGGCAATGGCGTTAAAGCCCAGCGACTCTTCAACCAGCCCTTTTTCCGCCAGCTTGCTGTTGCCCTGCATCATGTCGCGAATGCACATCGCCATCAGCAGGCTCTCTTTCAGCACTGCGCGGCTCTGTTCTTCATTGCGCTTATACTGCTGGGCGTTCTGGTCCTCGCCATAGCGGAAGTTTTTATCCGCCCAGGCCAGCGCCATTTCCAGTTCGACTTCGTCATAGATCTTCTGGTCGATGCGGCGGCGCAGCTCGGTCATATCCACCGCCTGAACCTTCATCCCCAGCCAGGATTCAAAGAAGTTATGGTCGACGATGGAGCCGGCGATGCCCATCGATACGCCGCCAACGGAGAGGTAGCTTTTGCCTTTCATGCTGGCAACGGCCAGCCCGGCGCGGGCAAAACGCAGCAGCTTTTCTTCGACGTCGGCCGGGATGGTGTTGTCGTCAGCATCCTGAACGTCATGGCCGTAGATAGAAAAGGCCGGAATGCCTTTCTGAGTGTGGGCGGCCAGCGCGGCGGCGAGATACACGGCGCCGGGGCGCTCGGTGCCGTTGAAGCCCCAGATGGCCTTCGGGCGCATCGGGTCCATATCGATGGTTTCGCTGCCGTAGCACCAGCAAGGGGTGACGGTAATGGTCAGGCCGACGTTCTGACGGCTGAACTTCTCTTCACAGGCGGCGGATTCCGCCATGCCTGCGATACAGGTGTCGGCAATCACGCACTCAATCTGCGCGCCGCAGGCATGACGGAGCTTCTCGCCGATCAGCGCGGCGGTGGCTTTCGCCATGTTCATGGTTTGTTCTTCCAGCGATTCGCGGACACCCATACGACGTCCGTCAATCACCGGGCGAATACCAATTTTCGGTAAGCTGATACTTTTCATTTCAGACTCCTCACGTTATTCGGAAAATGTTCAGTGTGTTGCCGCTTGTGAACGGAAGCGGGCAAAAATAAAGATGACGGCAAAGCACAGCGCCGGGACCAGTTCTGCGGTAGGGATATTGCCGGCGGCATCGCTGACAAAGCCCATCACCGGCGTGACGATCCCGCCGCCGATAATCGTCATGACGATAAACGACGACCCGTATTTGGTGTCCTGTCCGAGGTTTTTGATCCCCAGCGAGAAGATGGTCGGGTACTGAATGGACATAAATGCGCTGCACAAGGTCAGGGCCAGCAGGCCGATATGCCCGCCGCTGATGGCAGAGATCAGGCACAGCACCATGGCCAGCAGGGCATAGGCCGCGAGCACTTTATGCGGGGCAAAGCGGCTGATAAG
Source organism: Klebsiella sp. BIGb0399 (assembly GCF_003752615.1). Taxonomy (NCBI): domain Bacteria; kingdom Pseudomonadati; phylum Pseudomonadota; class Gammaproteobacteria; order Enterobacterales; family Enterobacteriaceae; genus Klebsiella; species Klebsiella sp. BIGb0399. The sequence continues at coordinate 499,916 of NZ_RKHT01000007.1, forward strand.
CCAGGTTCCGCTAAAACGGCCGATAAAGAAGCACATCATGGTGCCTGTCAGGTAGTTGGCGGCGAACCCAGGGGTCATGCCGGGGATCTCTTCAATGGCGTAGCGGATCAGATAGCTCCAGCAGGCGGTTTGCGCACCGACGTAGCAGAATTGTGCCAGCACCGCCCAGCGCCAGTGGCGAATGCGGGCAAGTCTGGCAAACGAGGCCATGAAGGAACTCTGTTCGGTTTCACTGTGGTCGTCACTCTGTAGCGCCGGGAATTTCGCCAGCATGATCAGCAGGGCAACCAGCAGTACGATAGCGACGATAATCATGTACGGGGTCTGAACCGACAGGACCAGGCTGTGTTTGTAGGCGCTGAGTTGCTCAGGGGCCATTTTATCGAGCACCTCCTGAGATTGATGCGGCACGCGTGACAAAATAAGACTTTGCCCAAATACCACCGCAATAATGGCGCCAAAGGAGTTAAACGTTTGTGCCAGATTGAGACGGAAGTGACCGCCGCTTTCTGGCCCTAATACCGTGACGAAAGGGTTGGCTGCGGTTTCAAGGCATCCGAGTCCGGCTGCGATAATAAAAAGGCCGATCAGAAATAAAGTGTAATTCATTATTTCAGCAGCAGGCCAGAATAGCGCTGCACCGAAAGCATATAAGAACAATCCGGTAATAATACCCGCTTTATAACTAAGCTTTTTCATCAGTATCCCGGCAGGGATAGGAATGACAAAGTAGCCAAAATAAAATGCCGACTGAATCAACCCAGCCTGGAAATTACTTAAGGTAAAGGCCTGCTGGAATTGCGGCAGCAAAATGTCATTAAGGTTATTGGCGACAGCCCACAGAAAAAATAATGAACACAGTAAGGCAAATGGAATGATGTAGCGCTGGCGTTGGCCGACATCGACCGCGCGAAAGCTCTGCGTTTGTATTGTTGTATTTCCCATAGCATCCTCATTAGTTCAGAAGCATTATCAGCATCTTAAGAGTGTGGTTGATATTGTTCACCAGACCATCAGCAGAGTGAGTGCCTGTGCGTACAGATTCGCTATTCACCGTTTGCCACGACACTGCATTTTGAATAAATCGCGGAGTAAATGAATTCGTGGAGGTCATTTTCAAATAAAAAAGGGCTTTTAATATGATAGCGGTCACATTTCCCCAGGTAACGGTGATTTTATGTGATAGCTATCACTTTAATTTTCATAAAAGAATGACCGTTTGCGACGATTTAATTTAAAAGCCACAGTCGGAGTGACCGATTTAATTTATTGTGGTGAAAACGGTCAGATGTTAAATGCCATTGATAAATGACCGTTTAGAAACGGAAAAATAATAACGGGCATTTTTTTCTGCTGAAAGAGATGGCGTCGGAATTAAACCGCTGGAATTAGTTGATGGGGGTCACAGAATACGCTGATGTAAATTCCATTCTGATTATTCAATATGATCATAGCGAGTAACTATAAAGCTTATTCAACAGAACCAGAGCCGCGTGAAAACGGTTCTGTTGGTCGGGTTATGAATCACTGAGAGAGGTTAAGAATGGAACGGAACAGACTGGCGCGACAGATTATTGATACCTGCCTGGAGATGACCCGACTGGGGCTGAACCAGGGCACCGCAGGGAATGTCAGCGTGCGCTATCAGGGCGGAATGTTGATTACCCCGACGGGCATTCCTTATGAAAAGCTGACCGAGTCGCACATTGTGTGGATCGATGCAAACGGCCAGCACGAGCAGGGGAAACTGCCGTCGAGCGAGTGGCGTTTCCATATGGCGGCCTACCAGACCCGGCCCGATGCTCATGCGGTTGTTCATAACCACGCGGTGCACTGCACGGCGGTGTCGATCCTTAATCGTCCGATCCCGGCGATCCACTACATGATTGCCGCCGCGGGGGGAAACTCGATCCCCTGCGCGCCGTATGCCACGTTTGGCACCCGCGAGCTGTCTGAGTTTGTCGCCGTGGCGTTAAAAAATCGCAAAGCGACCTTGCTGCAACACCATGGCCTGATTGCCTGCGAAGAGAATCTGGAAAAGGCGCTGTGGCTGGCCCACGAAGTGGAAGTCCTGGCCCAGCTGTATCTCAGTACTCTGGCGATTGTCGACCCGGTTCCGGTGCTGGACGATGAGTCGATTGCCATCGTGCTGGAAAAATTCAAAACCTACGGGTTACGGATTGAAGAGTAATTCGCAAAGCGAGCGGGAGGCAGCGATGGCGAACAGAATGATTTTAAATGAGACGGCATGGTTCGGGCGGGGAGCGATCGCCGCGTTAACCGATGAAGTGGCCCGTCGGGGATATCGTAAGGCGCTGATTGTGACTGATAAAAATCTGGCGCAATGCGGTACGGTTGAGCAGGTGACCCGCAAGATGGATGCCGCGGGGCTGACGTGGGATCTCTTTGCCGGGGCGATACCTAATCCAACGATTGCCGTGGTGCAGGAAGGGCTGCGGGTATTCCAACGCAGCGGCGCGGATTATCTGATCGCGATAGGCGGCGGCTCTCCGCAGGATACCGCGAAGGCGATCGGCATTATTAGCAATAACCCGGAATTTGCCGACGTGCGCAGTCTGGAAGGTCTCTCGCCGACCCGCCAGCCGAGCGTGCCGATCATGGCCATCCCGACCACCGCCGGGACGGCGGCTGAGGTGACCATAAACTACGTGATCACCGATGAAGACCAGCGGCGCAAATTTGTCTGTGTCGACCCGCATGATATTCCGCAGGTGGCGTTTATCGATGCCGATATGATGGACGGCATGCCGCCGGCATTAAAAGCGGCGACCGGGGTAGATGCGCTGACCCATGCCATTGAAGGCTACATCACGCGGGCGGCGTGGGCGCTGACCGATGCGCTGCACATTAAAGCCATCGAGGTGATTGCCGGGGCGCTACGAGACTCGGTTGCCGGCGATCGCCAGGCGGGAGAGGCGATGGCGCTGGGGCAGTATATCGCCGGCATGGGCTTTTCCAACGTGGGGCTGGGGTTGGTGCACGGCATGGCGCACCCTTTAGGGGCGTTTTATAACACTCCGCATGGGGTGGCAAATGCCATTTTATTGCCTCACGTGATGCGCTATAACGCCGACTTCAGCGGCGAGAAGTTTCGCGATATCGCCCGGGCCATGGGGGAGAAAGTCGAAGAGCTGAGTCTGGAACAGGCCCGGCAGTCGGCGGTTGACGCGGTCTTGCGCCTCAACCGCGATGTCGGGATCCCGCTGCATTTACGCGATGTCGGGGTTCGCAAAGAGGATATTCCGGCGCTGGCGCAGGCGGCTTTTGACGATGTCTGCACCGGCGGCAATCCGCGGGAAGCCAGCCTGGCAGACATTGTGGCGCTGTATCATACGGCCTGGTAGATAATGTTGTCGGGCAGTACACAGGGCGATACTGCTATCGCCCTGTCGCCGCAGGCAAATTTACGGCGTCAGTCGTAGCTGCTGTAAATTGCCGTCGAGCTGCAGGTCGGTCTGCAGACGGGCGATCTCACGGCAGGTAAACGCCATCTCTTTATGCATTTCCAGCTTCTTGCGCCACTTCTCAGGTACGTCGGCCAGACGGGCGTAGATCCCCTCGAGGTCCTGAAAATCCGTCAACAGCTGTGCCGCGCTTTTAGGGCCGATCCCCGCCACACCCGGCACTTTTGAACTGCTGATCCCGGCAAGTCCCCAGTAATCGGGCAGCTGCTCGGGCGTGACGCCAAACTCATTAGCGATGAAAGGGGCATCCAGCCAGCGCTTTTGAAAGTAGTCGCGAATACGGATTGGGGGCGACAGCAGCTGGCAATAGCCTTTATCGGTGGAGACGATGGTCGCCTGATGCCCGGCGTGCGCGACTTTGATCGCCAGGGTGGCGGCGAGGTCGTCTGCTTCATTGCCTGCTAAGGTCCAGCAGCGGATCCCGCGTTGCTCAAAGGCCGCCCGCAGCGCGGGCATTTCAGCCTCCAGGGTTTCTGGCATCGGGGAACGCCCGGCTTTGTATTCCGGCAAACGCTGGTGGCGCCAGCCGTGAGCGCGGTCTTCATCATCAAACACCGCCACGGCATGCGTGGGCTGGCTATGAACGATGAGCTGTTCCAGCGCATGCAGGCAGGTATCCACGCAGGGAGAGCCCTGAACGGCATGGATGCGACGGATCAGATTGAGTGCGTCGACAATTAACAGATGAACGGCCACAGATGCCCCCTTAGCGCCCGGTGTTCTCTAAATCCTAAGGGTATCAAAGCCGTGCGAGGGTGGCTATCGGCATGCGGATATTCAGGAATGCGTCACGCAAAGACGTCATATTCGCGTCGGCGATATCTGCGGTGTTAAATAACAGAACGGTGGAATAGTAGAATAGAAATATGGGGAATAGTGGAATAGCTGAATATAAAAGGAGCCTTGCGGCTCCTTTGAATAAACGATCACCCGTTAATGATGTTGTACTACCTGGGCCAGATCTTTTTCTTTGACCTTACCACTGACTTTTCGTGAATAAATTGCGGTAATAATGGGCACCAGAATTGCGGTGACAATAACGCTGGCGGCAACCAGCGCGGTTGCTGATGCGGCCACCGGTTCAAAGGCCGGATTAATTTGGGCAATAATTACCGGGTTAGCCACTGCAGCACCGGCGGCGGAAGAGGCTGCAATACCGGCAGTACCGTTACCGCCGCCAATAAATTTATCAGCGAAAATCAGTGGAATACCGGTGATGACAATGACCGCGACGCCCAGAATAATACCCAGCAGGCCGGTTTCCATAATCACGTTGAGATTAATCGTATTCCCCAGCGCGAAGCCGAAGAAAGGAATCAGCGTCGGCGTTGCTTTACTGAAGAACGCGCGGAAGTCGTGGTCAAGGTTGCCAAGGGTAAAGCCAATCAGGAACGGCAGCACTGCGCCAATAAAGTGGTGTGGTTCAAAGGTGGCGAGGCCGGCGGAACCCAGAATCACCATCGTCATCAGCGGGCCGGACTCCAGAGACATTAAGACGAACGCGCCGGACTCTTCTTTGGTACCGTACTGATTCATCAGGCTGGCGTACAGGCCGCCGTTGGTCATATCCATGGCGGAAACGATCGCCAGCACCGACAGGCCGGCGAACATGCCGGTCTGAATACCACCATCAGGAATAAAGGAGGCGGCAATCATCGCCACAACCCAGGCCACCGCAATTTTGGTGATCACCAGGGTGCCGGATTTTCGCAGTACCGTGCCGGTGGCACGAAGGTCAATTGAGGCGCCGATGCAGAAGAACCACACCGCAAGAATGGGTACCGTGCCGCTGATCATCCCTTTGGTAAAGGAGCCAAAATAGGCACCGGTATCTGGAGCGAAGGTATTCAGCATCGCGCCAAGCAGCAGCGGAATCAGCATCATCCCACCTGGGATACGTTCAATAGTTGCTTTAATTTTCATCATCATTCCCTTTATTTTTTTATTGTCTACAGCGACTTACTGGTGACAGTCCCTCTGCTGAGGCAATAAATTTCATTTTATAATTGAATTAAAAATCTTCTTTTAGGAGTCATGGTGTTGACTCTTTCTTCTGGCTCTGGGCGGTGTTGTAAAGGCTTTAGCCTTAAATGTTATGCTCCGAAAATGACCTGTCGGGGTATACTATCCTTTTGAAGAAACCTTGATTCAATCAAATTGAAACAATATTTCAGTTTAGATCACATTATTTTTATCACCACGCTGATAAGATATTTTCTAACAGGGTTAAATGTGAAAAATGTGTGATTAATTTAATTAAATGTCGTTTTTTTTATTAATGAGATGGAGGCGGTTACCGCGCCTGTATTGATTTGCCAGTGAGGAGTTATAAATGGATATTCGTCAAAGCATTCACAGCGATCACGCCAAAACGCTTGATACCGCAGGTTTACGCAAAGAGTTTCTGGTGGAGACCATCTTTGCCGCCGATCGCTATACCATGACCTACAGCCACATCGACCGCATCATCATCGGCGGGGTAATGCCGGTGACGCAAACCGTGAGCGTGGGCGGCGAAGTGGGCAAGCAGCTCGGCGTCAGCTACTTCCTTGAACGCCGTGAGCTGGGGGTTATCAATATCGGGGGAGCGGGCACCATTACCGTCGACGGCACCTGTTATGAAATCGGCCATCGCGATGCGCTGTATGTCGGGAAAGGGGCGAAAGAGGTGATCTTTGCCAGCGTCGATGCGGCGAAGCCTGCCCGTTTCTACTATAACTGCGCGCCAGCCCATACCACCTATCCGACAAAACGCGTGACCCCTGCGGATGTCGCGCCGGTTGTGCTGGGTGAGGATGTGACCAGCAACCGTCGCACGATTAACAAGTATTTTGTGCCGGATGTGCTGGAAACCTGCCAGCTGAGTATGGGGCTGACTGAGCTTGCGCCGGGCAACTTGTGGAATACGATGCCGTGCCATACGCATGAGCGCCGGATGGAGGTCTATTTCTACTTCGGTCTGGAAGAGAACAGCTGCGTGTTCCATATGATGGGGCAACCGCAGGAAACGCGGCATATTGTGGTGCAAAACGAACAAGCGGTGATTTCACCTAGCTGGTCGATTCACTCGGGTGTCGGTACGCGTGCGTATACTTTTATCTGGGGGATGGTAGGGGAGAACCAGGTGTTTGACGATATGGACCACGTCAAAGTGGGCGACCTGCGCTAACGTCTGAATGAGGCTGTCTGAGACAAGATAATATCGCCCTGGGCATTGCTGCTCAGGGCGTTTTTTTGTGCTGATTAATCGCAGGCGACGATTTTCATTGCCAGACCACCGCGCGAGGTTTCGCGGTATTTGGCGTTCATATCTTTGCCCGTTTCGTACATGGTTTCGATCACTTTATCGAGGCAGACGCGCGGCTCGCTGGTGCGGCGAAGCGCCATCCGCGCGGCGTTTACCGCTTTAACGGCGGCGATAGCATTACGCTCGATGCAGGGAACCTGCACCTGGCCGGCTACCGGATCGCAGGTCAGACCCAGATTGTGTTCCATGCCGATTTCAGCGGCGATACACACCTGGCCCGGACTTCCGCCCAACAGCTCCGCCAGACCGGCGGCGGCCATTGAACAAGCCACGCCGACTTCGCCCTGGCAGCCTACTTCGGCGCCGGAAATAGAGGCGTTCATCTTATACAGTGAGCCGATAGCGCTGGTGACCAGCAGGTAGCGGGCCAGCGAGTTGGCGTTCACCTTACGGATTAACTTGTCGTAATAGGCGAGTACCGCCGGGACGATCCCACAGGCGCCGTTGGTCGGTGCCGTGACCACGCGACCACCGGCCGCATTTTCTTCGTTAACCGCCAGAGCAAACATATTAATCCAGTCAACAACCGCCATCGGGTCGCTGTTGGTATTGTCCTGGCTGACCAGCATCCGGCGCAGGGCGGCGGCGCGGCGCGGTACCCGCAATCTGCCTGGCAGAACGCCTTCGGTGGTAATGCCGCGTTCAATACCGCCGCTCATCACTTCCCACACCGCTTCGAAGTGCTGTTCCAGTTGGGCTTTGCTGTGCAATGCCAGTTCGTTTTGCATCATCAGGCCGGATAGCGAAAGCCCACTTTCACGGCAGTGTCGTTGCAGGTCTGCGGCATTTTTGTATGGGTAAGGCACCACGGCCGGGGCTTCATTGGTCTGGCCGAAGTGTTGCTCATCGACGATAAAACCGCCGCCAATGGAGTAGTAGGTTTGCGTGTAGAGCACCTTGTCGCCGTTCAGGGCGGTGATGCGCATACCGTTTTCGTGCAGCGACAGGTTGTCGGCATGGAAATTCATGCACTGGTCAACCGGGAAGTCGACTTCATGCTGGCCGTTTGCCAGCATCAGACGCCCGTGGGTGTTGACGTCCTGAATAAACGCCGGGATGGCGTCGATATCGACGCTGTCTGGCAGGTTGCCCGCAAGGCCCATAATAATGGCGATGTCGGTGTGGTGGCCTTTACCGGTCAGGGAAAGCGAGCCGTAAACGTCGACAACAACTTTGCTGACGTCGGCAAGCAGCCCACGTGCGATGAGGTCGTCGGTGAATTGTTTGCCCGCTTTCATCGGTCCAACGGTATGGGAGCTGGACGGGCCAATGCCGATTTTAAAAATATCGAATACGCTGATCATGATGCATCCAGTACTGTCGGGAAGCGCGCCGCCAGCTGGCGGCGCGAAGGGGGATTAGCTGAACAGAGAGTAGAAAATAGCGGAGATGGCAATCAGACCCATAATCACAACGAAGACGTTGCTGATGTGGCCGCTGTATTTGCGCATGGCCGGGACTTTCTGAATGGCGTACATCGGCATCAGGAACAGAATCATCGCGATAATCGGGCCGCCGAGGGTTTCGATCATGCCGAGAATGCTTGGGTTCAGGGTCGCCACAATCCAGGTGGTAACCAGCATGAACAGCGCTGTGATTTTGTTCAGTTTGTTGATTTCGATGCTTTTGCCTTTACCGCGCAGGGACTTAATCACCATGCCGTTAAAGCCTTCGCGTGCACCCAGATAGTGGCCGAGGAAGGATTTGGTGATGGCAATCATCGCAATGATCGGCGCCATCCAGGCAATCAGCGGTGCGTTAAAGTGGTTCGCCAGGTATGAGAGAATCGAGATGTTCTGATCTTTGGCCGCCGCCAGGTCTGCCGGAGACAGGCTCAGTACGCAGCTGAAGACGAAGAACATCACGGTGATCACCATCATGACGTGGGCGCGAGCCAGGATGCTGGAGCATTTCTTCTCTGCGCCGTCGCCGTACTCTTCACGCTTCGCCACGGCGAAGGAGGAGATGATCGGTGAGTGGTTAAAGGAGAACACCATCACCGGAATAGCCAGCCACAACGTCATCCACAGGCCGTTACCGGTGGCGGAGGCGCTGCTCAGGGAGAGGGTTTCCAGTGCTGCGCCGTTCCACTGCGGGATCAGGTACAGTGCCAGAATCATCAGGGCGACAACAAACGGGAAGACCAGAATACTCATCGCTTTAACAATCATCTGCTCGCCGAAACGCACGATGGTCATCATACCCACGATCAGAATCAGCGAGAGGATCGCACGCGGCGGTGCCGTCATCTGCAGCTGGTGCGTCATAAAGCTCTCGACGGTATTGGTGATCGCCACGCTATACACCAACAGAATCGGGTAGATGGCGAAGAAATAGAGCAGCGTAATCAGCTTACCTGCGCCAACGCCAAAGTGCTCTTCAACCACTTCAGTGATGTCTTCGCCCGGATTTTTACCGGAAAGCACAAAACGGGTCATTCCGCGGTGAGCGAAATAGGTCATCGGGAAGGCAAGGATTGCCATGATAATCAGGGGGATCATACCGCCGACACCGGCATTAATCGGCAGGAACAACACGCCCGCTCCGATTGCCGTGCCGTACAGGCCCAGCATCCACATGGTGTCTGTTTTGCGCCATCCGCTGCGGGTTTCACCCGTAACGATAGTGCTGGTTTGAGTGGTTTCCATCTGTTTCTCCTGGAGGAAGCGACCAAATATAATGATTAAAATCAATTAAGTAATACTAAATTCGTTTGTTTACGGTTTTTTAATGATTTTCTCCGTAACAAGTGGGGCGGGAAGATACATTTATCTGGTAAATGCATCAGTGATCGCGATCCCAATTGCAATAATCCACTTTCTATATGGGTGTTTTTAGTTCAACAGTCTGTTTCTGGTGATCAGCCAGATATTTGTGGCGCGAAGGCTATCATTTACAGGATATGAGATAAAAGGAGTTGGGCGTAATAACGAGGTTTTTGCTGTAAAAATGAGATGCAGACGATGTTTTCACGCTTAAATGCATTTTTATTAGTGATATTTATCGCTGTTTATGGAAACGCAAACGATTGGCTTTGTAAAAACAGAACAAACGATTCTTAAAATAATTGAATCATTCGGAAAGTCGCGCCGAGGAAAGGCAAGGGAACACGCAGGGGAAAGTGAAGGAGTGCAAAAGAGAGCACAGGGGAGAACAAGGGGAGAACAAGGGGAGAACAAGGGGAGAACCAGGGCAGGAAAAGCGGGTTACGGCATCGCGCGTCGTAACCCGGTATGGCAGAGTGACAGCTTATCTGTCAGGAGCCGATTTCATAGCAAGGAATATAGGCACTGCCGCCTGGCAGCTTCATACGATGCTGGGCGACGAAGCCCTGCAGCAGTTCGTCCATCCGACGCATGATCTCCGGATCGCCGTGCAGCTTGTAAGGACCGAACTTCTCAATCGCCTGAATACCCACCTCTTTGACGTTGCCGGCCACGATGCCGGAAAACGCACGACGGAGGTCCGCCGCCAGCACTTCTACCGGTTGGTCCGGGTAGAGCTTGAGGTTGGCCATGTTTTCATGCGTTGGATCGAACGGCATTTGCAGGTCAGGAGTAATACGGATCGACCAGTTGAAGCTGTAGGCATCCCCGGTCTCGCGGCGGTTCTCTTTCACCAGCGGCATCGCTTTCTTCATCTGCCGCGCCACCTCTGCGGCATCGTCAACGATAATGCGGTAGTGGCGACGGGCCGATTCACCCAACGTGTGCACGATGAATTCATCCAGCACGCGGAAATAGTCAGCGCTCTCTTTTGGTCCGGTCAGGATCAGCGGCAGCACCTGCGACTGGTTCGCCGGGTGCATTAAAATACCCAGCAGATAGAGCAGCTCTTCTGCCGTCCCCACGCCGCCCGGGAAGATGATAATGCCGTGGGCGATGCGCACGAACGCTTCCAGACGCTTTTCGATATCCGGCATGATGATCAGCTCGTTCACCAGCGGGTTTGGCGGCTCGGCGGCAATAATTGACGGCTCGGTCATCCCGATAAAGCGGCTGTCTTTATAACGCTGCTGAGCATGGCCGACCGCGGCGCCTTTCATCGGTGCTTCCATGGCGCCCGGGCCACAACCGGTGCAGATGTTCAGCTCACGCAGACCAAGCTGGGTGCCGACGCGACGGGCGTACAGATATTCGTTTTCGTTAATAGAGTGGCCGCCCCAGCAGACAATCATGTTCGGCGCTTCGCCGACGTGCAGGGCGCGGGCGTTACGTAGAATCGAAAACACCAGGTTGGTGATATGTACCGAGCTTTCGAGATCGAGATTCGGGAAGCGCACGGTGTTGTGGATTTGTCCGTAGACGAACAGGATATCGCGCAGCACGGCAAACAGGTTGGCCTGCAGGGAGCGAATAATCCGCCCGTCAACGAAGGCCTCTTCCGGCGGGTTGATCAATTCCAGCTTCACACCGCGTTCGCGGCGCAGGACGTTAATATCGAAGTTTTCAAAACGAGACAGTAGCTCCTTGCTGTTATCGGTCAGGCTCCCCGAATTGAGTACAGCAAGCGAGCAGTTACGAAAGAGTTGATAGAGGTCACTGCTGGCGGTGCGTTTAAGCATATCCACTTCCAGCTGTGACAGCATATCCATTGAACCAAGCGGGCTAACATGTGTAATCAAGTGAACTCCTTACAGGACGATTATCGTCTTCCTGAGATTACAATAGCCTTGCCGGTGACGTTTCCACAACCTTGCGCACGCGTTAACGCACGCAAATTGTGAAAATGTTTACTACTGACGGGCGAGGCGGCCGATGGCCGGCACAAATTCGCCGTTGCTGCGCCACGGGTTAATATCCAGCCCCCCGCGGCGGGTATAGCGGGCATAGACGGAAAGGGATTCCGGCTGGCAGAAACGCAGGAGGTCGTTAAAAATTCGCTCGACGCACTGCTCGTGGAATTCATTGTGGTGGCGGAACGACACCAGATAGCGCAGCAGCTTTTCGCGGTCGATTTTAGGCCCACGATACTGAATCTGTACCGACCCCCAGTCTGGCTGGTGGGTGATCAGACAGTTGGATTTGAGCAGATGGCTGACCAGCGTCTCCTCGACGACCTTGCCGCCCGCAGCATCCTGCAGATAGTCGGTGCTGAACTCATAGTTATCAATCTCGATATCCTGCTCATCGATGCAGGTACCGTGCAGATGCGCCACCGGCTGGCCTTCGAGTTCGTCGAGGCGATACAGCGACACCGTGACCTCGCCCTGGGCGCAGGCGCTGAGATCGCGCGTCAGCGTTGCCTGAACGTCCTGCCAGCTGGCAAAACGGGTCTGGTTAAAGCTGTTGAGATAGAGCTTAAAGCTCTTCGATTCCACCAGGTTAACGGTTGTGTCATTCAGCTCAACGTGACCGACGGCGACCTGCGGCAGCCCTTTGGCATTCAGCCAGGAGAGCTCGTACAGGGTCCAGATATCACCGCCGTGAAACGGCAGATTATCCGCATGCAGCCCCAGCGGGTCGCGGTTCAGGCTGCGCGGCACGCCCTGAAGCAGGGAGGCATCATAAGTATCGCGGTAATCCGTTGATTTACCGAGCGTCAGGCCGGCCAGCGCCTGATGATTATCGTAAGAAGACATGTTTCACCATAGGAAAGCGGGTACACTAGCAACCAAGTGTATCCTGGCTAACGTGAAGAGAGAAACCGGTGGACCATCAAACTGCAGAAGCGCTGCAAGCCTTTACTCAACGCTATTGCGCTGCCTGGCAGCAGCAGTACGCCAGCCTGCCGCGAAGCGAAGAGCTTTATGGTGTCCCGTCTCCCTGTATCAGCGCGACGGACGATGATGCGGTGTTCTGGCAGCCGCAGCGCTTTTCCTTAGAGCCCGATATCAGCGCAGTTGAACGGGCGCTTGATATTGTGATACAACAGCCGATTCATCGTTATTATACCACCCAGTTTGCCGGTGATATGACGGCCCGTCTGGCGGGCGAGACGATGACGCTGTTGCAAACCTGGAGTCCGGATGACTTCCAGCGCGTGCAGGAGAATTTAATCGGTCATCTGCTGGTGCAAAAACGGCTTAAGCTGTCGCCGACGCTGTTTATTGCGACGCTGGACAGCGAGCTGGATGTCATTTCGGTCTGTAACGTGAGCGGCGAAGTGCTTAAAGAGACGCTCGGCACCCGCAAACGGACAACCCTTTCTCCTTCTCTTGCGAGTTTCCTTAATCAGCTTGAGCCAGTTCTGTAATCCATTTTACCAACCCGTTTGTGAGAGATCTCTTACAAGACCTGTAAGAGATCGTCATCATTTACGCAATTTTTTAATCAATTGATTTGTAATAAATTCATAAAATTCAAATCGTTGTTCTTTTTTGTTGCTCCGCAGGGTGGGGTTAATCTTAAGAGATTCTCTCAAGAAGGCTTGTAAGACGAAGCGGAATCAGTGATCCTATGTACGTCGACAGGAAGTCGCGAGAAGAAGTGAACATCAGGATGATGACACTTCTTGCAGGACCCGCCGGGAAGGCGTTGCAAGGACAGGCTTCAGGATGAAGCACAGGATCACGCAGGAACGCGTAAAGGACACCTCCAGGATGGAGAACGTGAGCCGCTCATTATGAACGGTGGATCAGGAAGATCGGGACAAACTTAGGGATAAGTGATTTCACATCGGGGTGGTGTGAGAGCAGGATGCGCTAGTTTATGGATGAACATGGTCAGGAGACCACAGGAAAAGTTTTCATGGACGAGCAGGGAGCACCAATGTAGCTGGATTGCTGCGAAACGAACCGGGAGCACTGTTAACACAGTGCTCCCTTTTTTATGCCTCGATACCCTTCATCCTTCACGTTGCCTGGGTGTTGGCTGCTCCCGTTATTCGGCTCATCCATGAGCTTCACCCTTATCAGGGCCGCTGCTCGCAGCGTTTAAATCTGTTCCAGACAGATTTGTCACCCCAGTCACTTACCTGAGTAAGCTCCTGGGGATTTACGGCCTTGCCGCCTACAAGCAACTCGAATTATTTTGGGTATAATGCAGTCGTTTTCGCTGCGGTATTTGCTATCCTGCGTCCGGTTTACAACTCATCGAGGTTTCCCATGACTCTTCACCTTAGCGTGCGCGAGCGTTTGCACGCCCTTGAAGCGCTGCTGCGCGAAACAGAACACTGGCAAGAAAATGCGCCGGAAAGCCGGGCTTTTGCCAGCGATCAGCCGTTCTGTATGGACACCCTGGAACCGCTGGAGTGGCTTCAGTGGGTTCTGATCCCGCGGATGCACAACTTACTCGATAGCGAACAGCCGCTGCCGCAGAATTTCGCCGTGGCCCCTTATTATGAGATGGCCCTCGATGCCACTCATCCGCTGCGTGAACGCGTCCTGGCGGAACTGCTGCTGCTCGATACGCTGTTTACGAGCGACGACGCCTGATGCTGGAAATTATCTATCAGGACGAATGGCTGGTGGCGGTGAATAAACCTTCCGGCTGGCTGGTCCATCGCAGCTGGCTGGATCGCGATGAAAAAGTGGTGGTGATGCAGACCGTCCGCGACCAGATTGGTCAGCACGTGTTTACCGCTCATCGTCTCGACCGCCCGACCTCCGGGGTCCTGCTGATGGGGCTGTCCAGCGAAGCGGGACGGCGGCTGTCGCAACAGTTTGAACTGCACCAGATGCAAAAGCGCTACCACGCGGTAGTTCGCGGCTGGCTGACCGACGATGCGGTCCTGGATTACCCGCTGGTGGAAGAGCTGGATAAAATCGCCGATAAATTCGCCCGCGATGACAAAGAGCCCCAGCCGGCCGTCACCCATTATCGCGGGATGGCGACGGTCGAAATGCCGGTTGCGACCGGGCGTTATCCGACGACGCGCTATAGCCTGGTGGAGCTGGAACCAAAAACCGGGCGAAAACATCAGCTGCGCCGCCATCTCTCCCATTTGCGCCATCCGATTATTGGCGACAGCAAACATGGTGATCTCCGGCAGAATCGTAGCGCCGCCGAACATTTTGCCGTAGACCGCCTGATGCTTCACGCCAGCCAGCTATCATTAACCCACCCCTTTACCGGCGAACCGTTGGTGATCCGCGCGGGCCTGGATGAGGTCTGGATGCGTGCGCTGTCGCAGTTTGGCTGGCGCGGCCTTCTGCCGTTAAATGAAAGGGTTGAGTTTGCTGACGACAGCGGTCAGGATGAAGAGATTGAGGTCAATCCAGGGAGATAATCATGGCAGAAGTCGGGATTTTTGTAGGCACGATGTATGGCAACGCGCTGCTGGTCGCCGAAGAGGCAGAAGCCATTCTGAGCGGACTGGGCCACAAAGCGAAGGTGTTCGAAGATCCTGAGATCCAGGACTGGGAACCCTACAGCGGCAAATATGTGCTGGTAGTGACATCCACCACCGGGCAGGGCGATCTGCCGGACAGCATCGTCCCGCTGTACGAAGGGATGAAAGACATGTACCAGCCGCATCTGCGCTACGGGATCATCGCGCTGGGCGATAGCACCTACGCCAACTTTTGCGGCGGCGGCAAGACCTTTGACGCGCTGCTGCAGGAGCAGGGCGCAAAACGGATCGGCGATATGCTGATGATCGATGCCAGCGAAGATCCGGAACCCGAGGGTGTCTCCAACCCGTGGGTGCAACAGTGGGCGAGCCTGCTGGAGTAACGCAATAACAGATTGCGCCCTCTGCGTCGCAGAGGGCTTTTTCGCCGCGGCCGGCGCTGGTTCACACCGTTTGGCCCGTGGTTCTGGCATTTGCACGATAGCCTTGCGGTTTATCTGGTTTTTTCCCCGACATTTCCACCGGGTCAAGAGAGACAATTCACACTCCTGCCGATTGTTTCACAGTTAGCGTGGCTGGCGGCCGTTGCTTTTCATTTCCGTGAACTACCCCCCATCTTCTCAGACAAAAGCCACAAATCTATTTCTAAATGCCCGCGAAAGCTGTGTATATGCACGGTGAGCCAGCCAGGGCCTCTTTCTATACTCTCCGAGCCAGTTAAAAAAACAGTACGTCAGACATAACAAAAATGAACAGAAACACGAACACGTCATTCTGATTACCCTACAGGTTGTGCCGTTCAGAATGAACGTAGCTATCGGCTATGATTCAGGAGTGCAACAATGAGTACATTAAGTCAGGCTGCGAGCGGCGCGGAAAAACGCACCAATGCTCGCTACTGGATAGTGGTGATGCTGTTTATCGTCACGTCCTTTAACTATGGCGATCGCGCTACGCTGTCGATCGCCGGTTCAGAAATGGCCAAAGATATTGGCCTCGATGCCGTCGGCATGGGATACGTTTTTTCCGCCTTCTCATGGGCTTACGTTATTGGTCAGATCCCCGGCGGCTGGTTGCTCGACCGCTTCGGCTCCAAACGCGTCTACTTTTGGTCCATTTTCATCTGGTCGATGTTTACCCTGCTGCAGGGTTTCGTCGATATCTTCAGCGGCTTCGGCATAATTATCGCGCTGTTTACCCTACGTTTTCTGGTCGGCCTGGCGGAAGCCCCGTCATTCCCCGGCAACAGTCGAATCGTCGCGGCCTGGTTCCCTGCACAGGAAAGGGGCACGGCGGTAGCGATTTTCAACTCGGCACAATACTTCGCCACCGTGATCTTCGCGCCAATCATGGGCTGGTTAACCCATGAAGTGGGCTGGTCACATGTGTTCTTCTTTATGGGCGGACTGGGGATTGTTATCAGCTTTGTGTGGCTGAAAGTCATCCATGAGCCGAATCAGCACCCCGGCGTGAACAAGAAAGAGCTGGAATATATTGCTGAAGGCGGTGCGCTGATCAATATGGATCAGAAGAAAGGCACCCATAAAGTCCCGATGAGCGAAAAATGGGGGCAAATCAAACAGCTGATCGGTTCCCGCATGATGGTTGGTATCTACATCGGCCAGTACTGCATCAACGCGTTGACCTACTTCTTTATCACCTGGTTCCCGGTGTATCTGGTTCAGGCTCGCGGCATGTCGATCCTGAAGGCCGGGTTTGTCGCCTCGATCCCGGCGATCTGCGGCTTTGCCGGGGGCGTGCTGGGCGGGATCATCTCCGACTGGTTAATGCGGCGCACCGGTTCACTCAATATTGCCCGTAAAACGCCGATTGTCTTAGGCATGCTGTTGTCGATGGTCATGGTGTTCTGTAACTACGTGAGCGCAGAATGGATGATTATCGGCTTCATGGCGATGGCCTTCTTCGGCAAAGGGATTGGCGCATTGGGTTGGGCCGTGATGGCGGACACCGCGCCGAAAGAGATCAGCGGCCTGTCTGGCGGTCTGTTCAACATGTTCGGCAATATCTCCGGCATCGTGACGCCGATTGCGATTGGCTACATCGTCGGGACAACGGGCTCATTTAACGGCGCGCTGATTTACGTCGGGGTGCATGCGCTGGTGGCCGTACTGAGCTATCTGGTGCTGGTAGGCGATATCAAACGTATTGAACTCAAACCGGTTACGGAGCGCTGATGATGAATACACAATCAAGTCCCGTCGTCACCGACATGAAAGTGATTCCGGTGGCCGGCCATGACAGCATGCTGCTGAACATCGGCGGCGCGCACAATGCCTGGTTTACCCGCAATATCGTGGTCCTGACCGACAGCGCCGGCAATACCGGCATCGGTGAGGCGCCGGGCGGCGAAGTGATTTATCAGACGCTGCTCGATAGCGTTCCGCTGGTGGTCGGGCAGGAGATCGCTCGCCTGAACAAAGTGGTTCAGCAGGTACACAAAGGTAACCAGGCTTCAGACTTCGATAGCTTTGGCAACGGCGCCTGGACCTTTGAGCTACGGGTGAACGCGGTGGCCGCGCTGGAAGCGGCGCTGCTGGATCTGCTCGGTAAAGCGCTGCAGGTTCCGGTCTGCGAACTGCTGGGGCCGGGCAAACAGCGCGATGCGGTCACCGTGCTGGGCTATCTCTTCTACATTGGCGATCGTAACAAAACCGACCTGCCGTATCTGGAGAATACCCCTGGCGATCACGACTGGTATCACCTGCGCCATCAGGAGGCGTTGAACAGCGACGCGGTGGTGCGTCTTGCCGAAGCCGCGCAGGACCGCTATGGCTTTAAGGATTTCAAGCTCAAGGGCGGCGTGTTGCCCGGCGAGCAGGAAATTGACACCGCCCGTGCACTGAAGAAGCGCTTCCCGGATGCGCGTATCACCGTCGACCCTAATGGCGCGTGGCTGCTTGATGAGGCGATTGCGCTGTGCAAGGGGCTGCAGGATGTGCTGACCTATGCCGAAGACCCGTGCGGCGCCGAACAGGGCTTCTCGGGCCGTGAGGTAATGGCCGAGTTTCGTCGTGCAACCGGGCTGCCGGTTGCCACCAATATGATCGCCACTAACTGGCGTGAAATGGGTCACGCGGTGATGCTTAACGCGGTGGATATTCCACTGGCCGACCCGCACTTCTGGACCCTCTCCGGGGCGGTCCGCGTCGCGCAGCTCTGCGATGACTGGGGGTTGACGTGGGGTTGTCACTCGAACAACCACTTTGATATTTCGCTGGCGATGTTTACCCATGTGGGCGCCGCCGCGCCGGGTAACCCGACCGCCATCGATACCCACTGGATCTGGCAGGAAGGCGATTGCCGCCTGACGAAGAATCCGCTGCAGATCGCTGACGGAAAAATTGCCGTACCGCAGGCGCCAGGACTGGGTATTGAACTGGATTGGGACCAGCTGCAAAAAGCCCATGAAGCCTATAAGACGCTGCCTGGAGGCGCGCGTAATGACGCGGGTCCGATGCAGTATCTGATCCCCGGCTGGAAATTCGATCGCAAACGTCCCGTATTTGGTCGCCGTTAAGTCGCCACGTAATAAGAAAAGGATTCAAGATGAGTACATTATTTTCTACTCCCGTCGTTACCACCATGCAGGTTATTCCGGTTGCCGGTCACGACAGCATGCTGATGAATCTTAGCGGGGCGCACGCCCCCTATTTCACCCGTAATATTGTGATTATTAAAGACAACTCGGGCCATACCGGCGTCGGCGAAATCCCCGGCGGCGAGAAAATCCGCCAGACGCTGGAAGAGGCGGCTGAACTGGTGGCCGGTAAGACGCTGGGCGAATATAAAAACGTGCTGGGCGCCGTGCGTCAGCGCTTCGCCGACCGGGATGCCGGCGGTCGCGGTTTGCAAACATTTGATTTACGTACCACCATTCACGTCGTGACCGGAATTGAAGCCGCGTTGCTGGATCTGCTGGGACAGCATCTTGGCGTTAACGTGGCCTCTCTGCTGGGCGACGGTCAGCAGCGTAGTGAAGTTGAAATGCTCGGCTACCTGTTCTTTGTCGGCAATCGTCATGCCACGCCGCTGGACTATCAAAGCCAGACCGACGAGCGTTGCGACTGGTACCGGATGCGCCATGAAGAGGCGATGACGCCGGATGCTGTTGTCCGACTGGCGGAAGCCGCTTACGAAAAATATGGCTTCAACGATTTCAAACTTAAAGGCGGCGTGCTGGCGGGTGAGGAAGAAGCCGAATCGATCGTTGCGCTGGCGAAGCGATTCCCGCAGGCGCGGGTGACTCTGGATCCTAACGGCGCCTGGCTGCTGGATGAAGCCATCCAGATTGGCAAACACCTGAAGGGCGTGCTGGCGTATGCTGAAGATCCTTGTGGCGCAGAGCAAGGGTTCTCCGGTCGCGAAGTGATGGCGGAGTTCCGTCGTGCCACCGGTTTGCCGACGGCCACCAATATGATTGCCACCGACTGGCGTCAGATGGGGCATACTCTGTCATTGCAATCGGTGGATATTCCTCTGGCGGATCCGCATTTCTGGACCATGCAGGGATCGGTACGTGTGGCGCAGATGTGCCATGAATTTGGTTTGACCTGGGGCTCACACTCCAACAACCATTTCGATATTTCGCTGGCGATGTTCACCCACGTAGCCGCGGCGGCACCAGGCAATATTACGGCGATCGATACCCACTGGATCTGGCAGGAAGGTAATCAGCGCTTAACCAAGCAACCTTTTGAAATTAAAGGGGGCATGGTGCAGGTGCCGTCAACGCCGGGCCTCGGCGTCGAACTGGATATGGATCGCGTGATGCAGGCGAACGAGCTGTATAAAAAGCATGGGCTGGGGGCGCGCGATGACGCCATGGCGATGCAGTATCTGATCCCGAACTGGACGTTTGATAACAAGCGCCCGTGCATGGTGCGCTAAGGAAAATCCGGTTCCTGCGGGAACCGGAGACCTATTGATACCGGGTGTTTGGTCATTTAAGGACAGCGTATGAAAATTGTGATTGCGCCGGATTCATACAAGGAGAGTCTGAGCGCCCTGGAGGTTGCGACCGCGATAGAGGCGGGGTTTCAGGAGATTTTCCCCGACGCGGAGTATGTCAAACTGCCCGTTGCCGACGGCGGCGAAGGGACCGTCGAAGCGATGGTCGCCGCCACTCAGGGGCATCTGGTACAGGTGACCGTGACCGGCCCGCTGGGGGAACCGGTGCAGGCATTTTACGGCCTGTCCGGGGATGAACGCTGCGCCTTTATCGAAATGGCGGCGGCCAGCGGCCTGGAAAGTGTCCCGGTGGCCAGCCGCAATCCCTTAATCACCACCACCTGGGGAACCGGGGAGCTGATCCGTCACGCGCTGGATGCGGGCGTCCAGCAGATTATTATCGGCATTGGCGGCAGTGCAACCAACGATGGCGGCGCCGGGATGGTGCAGGCGCTGGGGGCCAAATTGCTGACGCAAGATAACCAGCAGATTGCCGCCGGGGGCGGCGCCCTGGAGCAGCTGGCGCGCATTGACCTCAGCGGGCTGGACAGCCGTCTCGCCGATTGCCGCATTGATGTTGCCTGCGATGTGACTAACCCGCTGACCGGCCCGGAGGGGGCGACGGCGGTATTTGGCCCGCAAAAAGGGGCGACGGCGGAGATGATCGTCCGCCTGGATCGGGCGCTGGCGCATTTCGCGCAGATTATCCACCGCGATTTAGCCGTCGATGTCCTGCAGCTGGAAGGCGGCGGTGCCGCCGGCGGTATGGGCGCGGCGTTGTATGCGTTCTGTGGTGCCCGATTACGCCCAGGGATTGAGATCGTGACTGATGCCCTGCATCTCGCCGAGCTGGTCGCCGATGCCGACCTGGTGATCACCGGTGAAGGGCGCATTGACAGCCAGACCATTCACGGCAAGGTGCCGGTCGGGGTCGCGAAGGTCGCCCAGCGCTACAACGTGCCGGTGATTGCCATCGCCGGCAGCCTGACCGCCGATGTCGGTGTTGTGCATCAGCACGGCCTGGATGCGGTATTCAGCGTGATCTATTCGGTGTGCACCCTCGAGGAGGCGCTGGCCAATGCGGCAGACAATGTGCGCATGACGGCGCGAAACGTCGCCGCGGTGCTGAAACTCGGCCAGCAACGTTAACCCTTAGCCGTAACCCGGATAAGCGTCGTGCTATCCGGGACACGGGCTGACGGTAGCCCGGACAGGCAGCGCGTTATCCGTTATACGGCGTTTTGATCCCCGGCATTTTGCAGGCTTCCCGCGTGACGTTATCCATCTCATCCAGCAGTTCAAGCAGCTCCGGCTCCAGATCTTCTGCCGCGGTTCCGGCCCGCAGCTGGCTTTCAAGGGTCTGACACAACTTTTTCAGCCGCGGCACACCGCTGTAGCTACAGCTGCCGTGGAGTTTATGAATCAGATCCAACAGCCCCTCCGGTTCTTCACCCACCAGTTGCTCCTCCACTTTATTGCGCACCTCCGGCATAAAGGCGATCAGCATTTGCAGCATTTCTCGCGCCAGATCGGGCTTCATGGCGGCCTGGCGTAGCGACAGCTGCCAGTTGAGCGTCACGTTATGGTCAATGGGCGGCTCGATGGTCTCTGCCGTTAACGGCGGCGCGACATGGCCTCCTGGCTGATAGCGCAGCAGCAGGTTGTGTAACTTCTCTTCCTCGATGGGCTTCGCCAGATAGTCATTCATGCCGGCGTTCATCAGCTTTTCTTTCTGCCCGTCAAAGGCGTGGGCGGTCACGGCGATTACCGGCGTCTGCTGCTGATGGGGAAGATGACGAATCAGCTCGCAGGCACGAATGCCGTCCATCTCCGGCATCTGGATATCCATCAGAATCAGATCCAGCTGCATCTCTTTGGCCTGCTCCACCGCGCGCTGGCCGCTTTCACATAGCGTCACGTGCTGCACCAGATCCTCCAGCAGCACGCCGATAAGCTTGAGGTTTGCCGGATTATCATCCACCGCCATGACCGTCATCGGCAGCTTATTACTGTCGGTGTGGGGAAGGGCGGCGGGGGTTCTGGTGCGGCTGGAGGCGATAAGCGCCGGCACTAAACGCGTGGCGGTCAGTGGTTTGAGCAGGCAGGCGGCAACGCCATCCTGCTTCAGGGATTCGGCATTTATCTGCGCGTGGCAGGGGAGCGCCAGCAGCAAATGATCGGCGATGGCGCAGGCTTTCGCCAGGTTGTCTTTCTGTTGGCTAATATCGCGCATCGACACCGGGAGTCCGGCCAGCAGAATATCGTAGTGCGCTTTCGGCAACGCGGAGAAGGTCGGGCTGTAGACCACCTCCAGCGGCGTGGTGGCCAGCAGTTCCAGAGTACACTGCGCCGCCGTCGCGTTGGCCTCGATATAGGCCAGCGTTTTGCCCGCCAGAAGCGGCGTCAGCGGACTCTCCTGAACGGCGTTCGGGTTGAGGTCGAGACTGATATGGAACCAGAAGGTGGAGCCGCGATTGGGCTGGCTGTGGAAGGAGATATCGCCGCCCATCTCTTTGACCAGCCGCTGGGTAATCACCAGCCCAAGCCCGGTGCCGCCGTGACGGCGGGAAATACTGGCATCGGCCTGGCGGAAGGCCTGGAACAGCCGGGACTGGTCACGCTCGGGAATACCGATGCCGGTATCGTGGATTTGGATCTCGATCTGCACGCTGGTGTTGCTGAGCGCCCGTTGTTCGACCAGCACGTCGATATTGCCATGTTCGGTAAACTTGATGGCATTCCCGACCAGATTGGTGATGATTTGCTGCAGGCGCAGCGGGTCACCGATAATATTATCCGGCACATCGTTTTTGATGTTTAACGTCAGCTCCAGCCCCTTATCATGGGCCGAATGCGCCAGCAGGGTGACGACTTCATCCAAGGTATTGCGCAGCAGGAACGGAATGCTTTCCAGAATCAGCTTACCGGCTTCCAGCTTGGAGAAGTCCAGCACGTCATTGATGATCGCCAGCAGGTTATTTGCCGAGCGTTCAATCGTGGTGAGATGGTCACGCTGGATGGTGTTCAGGTCAGTTTTCAGCGTCAGGCGGGTGAAGCCAATCACCCCATTGAGCGGAGTTCGCAGCTCGTGGGACATATTAGCAAGGAACTCCGACTTGATACGCGCGGCTTCCTGGGCGCGCTTCTTCGCCAGATCCAGCTCAACGTTCTGAATCTCCATCTGTTCGAGGGTTTCGCGAAGATCGGACGTCGCCTGATCGATATTGTGCTGCATCTCTTCGTGGTAAGCCGCCAGCGACATCGCCATCGAGTTAATGCCGTTTTTCAGCATATCCAGCTCGCCGAGCATAAAGCCCTCGACGCGGCTATCCAGTTGCCCACGGCGAATTCGGTCAACGGTATTCACCATATTGCGGATCGGGCCGGTGACATCGCGCATCAGGCGCCAGCCGAAAATAAGCGCAATGCCAATGCAGAACAGCATCATGACGCTGGAGATAAAAATCTCTTTGTACTGCTGCAAACGCACCGATTTCAGATCGAGCTCGAGGGCCACATAGCCCAGCATATTGCCGGGCATCTTGGCGTCGGTCCCCGGTGATTCATCTGGCGAATAGCTTTCGGAGACGATCGGGGTACGCAAAATCATCACGTCGCCCTCGCGTATCGCGGTGAGCTGAGTGGGAAATTTCGCCCCTTTCGGCAGACGCAGTTCGCTGGGGTTCAGCTGAAAGTTAGAGGTGACAAACAGGCGGTTCTGCGAATCGTAGATGGAAATGGCCCGCACAATATCGGAGTGGCGGCGATGCAATACGCTAATGAGCTGGCCGATTGACTCGCGGTTTTGCAGATTCATGCCATATTCACTGGAGACCGCCAGTGGTTCAATAATGCTGGCTCCGGCGTCTTCCAGCTGACGCTGCAGGTCGTGATAGCGATGGGCGACGAAGAAAATACTGAGCAGCAAACCAATGAGTACGGTAGGTGCCAGAATAAGAATCATCATGCGAGCACGTAGGCTGTAGTTGGTCATGCGGTTCCGTTATGGGAGAATATACGCTTCATCCTTCAAGTGCCTCTGCGTTGCTGGCCTCCGTGCCGGGCTTACACACGCTGTCGTGGACTCCTGCCCGCCGCGCTGACGTATCTTGAAAGGACTCGTGTATAGAGTCGGTTTATTTTGATTGAGACAAATCTCTACGATGGCGCAATTCTACTCTGCAAAACGGCGTGTGACGACGCGCCAGATCATAACCGTGACAGTAAACGACCTCGATCCCTTTGGCCAGGGCGTTGCGCGTCACCATGGTAAAGCGCTATTTGTTAGTGGCTTACTGCCGCAGGAACAGGCCGAAGTTGTGCTGGTGGAAGACAAAAAACAGTACTCCCGGGCCCAGGTCAAACGCCGTCTGAGTGATAGCCCGCAGCGTCAGGCACCGCACTGCCCGCATTTTGGCGTTTGCGGCGGCTGCCAGCAACAGCATGCCAGCATTGAGCTCCAGCAGCACAGTAAGCGTGCCGCGCTTGCGCGACTCATGAAACACGATGTTGACGATATTATAGCCGCTTCGCCGTGGGGATATCGCCGGCGTGCGCGTCTGAGCTTGAATTACCAGCCGAAGTCCCAACAATTACAGATGGGTTTTCGCAAGGCCAACACCAACGACATTGTCGATGTGGTGCAATGCCCTGTTTTGGTGCCCGATCTTGAGGCATTGCTGCCGGCGGTACAGGCCTGCCTGACGGGGCTGAAATCCCAGCGTCAGTTGGGGCATGTCGAACTGGTGCTGGCGGATAATGGCCCGGTGATGATCCTGCGCCACACGGCGGCGCTGCCGGCAGGCGACAGAGAAAAACTGGAACGATTTTCGCAAACTCATGATCTTGCCCTGTATCTGGCCCCACAAAGCGAGATACTGGAGCATATTCGTGGCGAAGCGCCATGGTATACGTCAGACGGGCTACGCTTAATGTTCAGTCCGCGCGACTTTATTCAGGTGAATGACGGCGTCAATCAACAGATGGTGCAGACCGCGCTGGCGTGGCTGGACGTTCAGCCGCAGGACCGGGTGCTCGATCTGTTCTGCGGCATGGGTAATTTCACGCTGCCGCTGGCGACGCACGCCGCTGAGGTCGTCGGGGTTGAAGGCGTTCCGGCGCTGGTGGAAAAAGGGCGAGAAAATGCCGCACTCAACCAGTTGCACAACGTGACATTCTTTCATGAAAATCTGGAAGAAGATGTTACCCGTCAGGCGTGGGCGAAGCGTGGTTTTGATAAAATATTGATCGATCCGGCGCGAGCCGGGGCGCCAGCGGTGATACCGCAGATTATAAAACTCGCGCCGCGTCGCGTGGTTTATGTCTCCTGTAACCCGGCGACGCTGGCACGTGATAGCGAACACCTGCTACAGGCAGGCTATACGATCCAACGCCTGGCGATGCTGGACATGTTCCCGCATACCAGGCATCTGGAATCGATGGTGTTGTTCGAGCAAAAGCCTATACCCTAAATAATTAGAGTTGCTTGTAGGCAGCAAGGCCGTAAATCCCCAGGAGCTTACAGAAGTAAGTGACTGGGGTGAACGGGTGCAGCCAACACCCAAGCAACTTGAAGGATGAAGGGTATACATAACATCATTCCAATCGTATCGAGGTGGCAACAGAGTCAGTTCCCAAGCGCAGGCCCAGGTCGGTGATTGAGGTGAACGAAAAAGCCAGCGCTGATGCGGTTTGAAGGATGAGGTGTAAAAGTTGAGGCTTGCCGACTTCGGCAGGCCAGGTCCCTTAAGGAGAGGACAATGGTTGCGGTAAGAAGTGCACATCTTAATAAAGCTGGTGAATTTGACCCGAAGAAATGGATCGCGAGTCTGGGAATTTCCAGCCAGCAGTCGTGTGAACGCTTAGCCGAAACCTGGGACTACTGTCGCGAGAAAACGCAGGGACATCCTCGAGCGGACCTTCTGTTATGGCGCGGCGTGGAGATGGTGGAAATACTCTGCACGTTGAGTATGGATATCGACACGCTACGGGCCGCCATGCTGTTCCCGCTGGCGGACGGCAACGTCGTTAGCGAAGAGGTGATGCAAGAGAGCGTCGGTAAATCCGTCGTCACGTTGATTCACGGCGTGCGCGATATGGCGGCTATTCGCCAGCTTAAAGCCACCCACACCGATTCCGTCTCCTCGGAGCAGGTCGATAACATCCGCCGCATGCTGCTGGCGATGGTCGACGATTTCCGCTGCGTGGTCATCAAGCTTGCCGAGCGTATCGCCCACCTGCGGGAAGTCAAAGATGAGCCCGAAGACGAACGCGTGCTGGCGGCAAAAGAGTGCACTAACATCTATGCGCCGCTGGCCAACCGCTTAGGGATCGGCCAGCTGAAATGGGAGCTGGAGGACTACTGCTTCCGCTATCTGCACCCGGATGAATACAAACGCATTGCCAAACTGCTGCACGAACGGCGCATCGATCGTGAACACTACATCGATGAGTTCGTGGGGCATTTACGCTCCGAAATGAAAACCGAAGGCGTCAAGGCCGAGGTCTACGGGCGGCCGAAGCATATCTACAGCATCTGGCGGAAAATGCAGAAAAAACACCTCACCTTTGATGAGCTGTTTGACGTGCGGGCCGTGCGTATCGTCGCCGAACGCCTGCAGGACTGCTATGCCGCACTGGGGATCGTCCATACCCACTATCGCCACCTGCCGGATGAGTTCGATGATTACGTTGCCAACCCCAAACCGAACGGCTACCAGTCGATTCATACCGTGGTGCTCGGGCCTGGGGGAAAAACGGTCGAGATCCAGATCCGTACCCGGCAGATGCATGAAGATGCCGAGCTGGGCGTCGCGGCGCACTGGAAGTACAAAGAGGGCGCCAGCGCGGGCGTGAGCGGCGGGCGCGGCTATGAAGACCGTATCGCCTGGCTGCGTAAGTTGATCGCCTGGCAGGAAGAGATGGCCGATTCGGGTGAAATGCTGGATGAAGTCCGTAGCCAGGTCTTCGACGACCGGGTGTATGTCTTTACGCCGAAAGGCGATGTGGTGGATTTACCCGCCGGTTCCACGCCGCTCGACTTTGCCTACCACATTCACAGTGACGTCGGTCACCGCTGCATTGGCGCCAAAATCAGCGGGCGCATCGTGCCGTTTACCTACCAGCTGCAGATGGGCGATCAGATTGAAATCATCACCCAGAAGCAGCCGAACCCCAGCCGCGACTGGCTGAACCCGAACCTCGGTTATGTGACCACCAGCCGCGGGCGTTCCAAAATTCACGCCTGGTTCCGTAAACAGGATCGCGACAAAAACATTCTTGCCGGGCGGCAGATCCTGGACGATGAGCTTGAGCACCTGGGGATCAGCCTCAAGGAGGCAGAGAAACACCTGCTGCCGCGCTACAACTTCAACGAGCTGGACGAACTGCTGGCGGCCATCGGCGGCGGCGATATTCGCCTTAACCAGATGGTCAACTTCCTGCAGGCGCAGTTCAATAAGCCGAGCGCCGAAGAGCAGGATGCGGCAGCGTTGAAACAGCTGCAGCAGAAAAGCTGGGCGCCGCAGAGCCGCAGCAAAGACAATGGTCGGGTGGTGGTGGAAGGCGTCGGTAACCTGATGCACCACATTGCGCGCTGCTGCCAGCCCATCCCGGGCGATGAGATTGTCGGCTTTATCACCCAGGGGCGTGGGATTTCGGTACACCGGGCAGACTGCGATCAACTGACGGAACTGCAGTCGCATGCGCCGGAGCGTATCGTTGACGCGGTGTGGGGAGAAAGCTACTCCGCCGGTTATTCGCTGGTGGTTCGCGTTGTCGCCAACGATCGCAGCGGCCTGCTGCGGGATATCACCACGATCCTCGCCAATGAAAAAGTGAACGTGCTCGGCGTTGCCAGCCGCAGCGACACCAAACAGCAGTTGGCGACGATCGACATGAACATTGAAATCTACAACCTGCAGGTGCTGGGCCGCGTGCTCGGGAAACTGAACCAGGTACCGGATGTGATTGATGCCCGCCGTCTGCACGGGGGCTAATTGATCGTATTTTGCTTTCCCCGGCGGCGCCGGGGATACGCTTTCACGTTAGCCGGGTAAGGCGACATCCGTACCCGGCATTATCGTTTTCAACAGGAAAAAAGATGAACCAAATCGACCGGCTGCTCGGCATTATGCAGCGCCTGCGCGACCCGGAAAACGGCTGTCCATGGGATAAAGAGCAGACCTTCGCCACCATCGCCCCCTATACCCTCGAAGAAACTTACGAAGTGCTGGATGCCATCAGTCGCGAAGATTTCGACGATCTGCGCGGTGAGCTGGGCGATCTGCTGTTCCAGGTGGTGTTCTACGCGCAGATGGCGCAGGAGGAAGGGCGCTTTAACTTCGACGATATCTGCGCGGCTATCAGCGACAAGCTTGAGCGCCGCCACCCGCATATCTTCGGAGAAGCGACCGCCGGCGATAGCGCCGAAGTGCTGGCGCGCTGGGAGCAGATAAAAAGCGCTGAGCGGGCCGAAAAATCCCAACATTCCGCGCTGGATGATATTCCGCACAGCCTGCCGGCGTTGATGCGCGCGCATAAAATTCAGCGTCGTTGTTCGGCGGTGGGGTTTGACTGGACCTCGCTGGGTCCGGTGCTGGACAAAGTGCATGAAGAGATCGACGAGGTCATGCATGAAGCGCAGCAGGCCGTCGTAGATGAAGCTAAACTGGAGGAGGAAATGGGCGATCTGCTGTTCGCGACCGTCAATTTATCCCGCCATTTAGGGGTAAAAGCCGAAGTGGCGCTGCAAAAAGCGAACCTTAAATTTGAACGCCGTTTCCGCGAAGTTGAACGAATTGTGGCCGCCCGTGGGCTGGAAATGACCGGCGTTGACCTCGAAACCATGGAAGCCGTGTGGCAAGAGGTAAAACGGCAGGAAACTGATCTCTAACGAGTTTTCGTGATCAAGCGCCATTTGTGTGATTTTTTAAATAACAAGCGCTTGATTTGCGTCAAAAACATTTCGCCAAAAGCGGCTATTTTCTCACTCCCTGTGTTTGTGTGAGCCTGCTGAAAAGGAGGGAGAATGAAAGTTTGTGGCGTCAGTCATGATCGGGTATACTGCTTTCCCGTCTTGGTTATTCCATCGTCTTTTAAACCTAACTTCTCAGGTTCAGCATGACAACGAACTATATTTTTGTGACCGGCGGGGTCGTATCCTCTCTGGGTAAAGGCATTGCCGCAGCTTCCCTCGCCGCTATTCTTGAAGCCCGTGGGCTTAACGTGACCATGATGAAACTGGATCCGTACATCAACGTCGATCCGGGTACCATGAGTCCAATCCAACACGGGGAAGTGTTCGTTACTGAAGACGGCGCTGAAACCGACCTGGACCTGGGTCACTACGAGCGCTTCATCCGCACCAAAATGAGCCGCCGCAACAACTTCACTACGGGCCGTATCTACTCCGACGTTCTGCGTAAAGAACGCCGCGGTGATTATCTGGGCGCGACCGTACAGGTCATCCCACACATCACCAACGCGATCAAAGAGCGCGTGCTTGCCGGTGGTGAAGGTCACGACGTGGTGCTGGTGGAAATCGGCGGTACCGTCGGTGATATCGAATCCCTGCCGTTCCTCGAAGCTATCCGTCAGATGGCCGTAGAGATTGGTCGTGAGCATACTCTGTTTATGCATTTGACCCTGGTGCCGTATATGGCAGCCGCCGGCGAAGTCAAAACCAAACCGACTCAGCACTCCGTGAAAGAGCTGCTTTCTATCGGTATTCAGCCAGATATTCTGATCTGCCGCTCCGATCGGGCGGTACCGGCCAACGAACGTGCTAAAATTGCATTGTTCTGTAACGTTCCGGAAAAGGCTGTTATTTCTCTGAAAGACGTCGATTCCATTTATAAAATTCCGGGCCTGTTGAAATCTCAGGGGCTGGACGATTATATTTGTAAACGATTCAGCTTAAGCTGTCCGGAAGCGAACCTGGCCGAATGGGAACAGGTTATTTACGAAGAAGCCAATCCGGCTGGCGAAGTCACCATTGGTATGGTCGGTAAGTACATTGAACTGCCGGACGCCTACAAATCGGTGATTGAAGCGCTGAAACACGGTGGTCTGAAGAACCGCGTTACCGTCAACATCAAGCTGATTGATTCGCAGGATGTGGAAACGCGCGGCGTCGAAATTCTGAAAGATTTGGACGCTATCCTGATCCCGGGTGGCTTCGGCTACCGCGGTGTTGAAGGTAAAATCGCCACTGCACGCTATGCGCGTGAAAACAAAATTCCATATCTGGGCATTTGCCTGGGTATGCAGGTTGCGCTGATTGAGTTTGCGCGTAACGTCGCGGGAATGGAGAACGCCAACTCGACGGAATTTGTGCCAGACTGTAAGTACCCGGTTGTGGCCCTGATTACCGAATGGCGTGATGAAGAAGGCAACGTTGAAGTTCGTTCTGAGAAGAGCGATCTCGGCGGCACCATGCGCCTTGGCGCGCAGCAGTGCCAGCTGGAAGACGAAAGCCTGGTTCGCCAGCTGTACGGCGAATCAACCATTACTGAGCGTCATCGTCACCGCTACGAAGTCAACAACATGTTGTTGAAACAGATTGAAAATGCGGGCCTGCGTGTTGCGGGCCGTTCCGGGGATGATCAGTTGGTCGAGATCATCGAAGTGCCGAATCACCCGTGGTTTGTCGCTTGTCAGTTCCATCCGGAGTTTACTTCAACGCCACGTGATGGCCACCCGCTGTTTGCAGGTTTTGTGAAAGCGGCAGGCGAGTATCAAAAGCGTCAGGCGAAGTAAAATGAGTTAGAACGGCAATGCACCCATTTGGGTGCATTGTTTGTCTGGAGTTTTAGTTTAACTTGTACTGAGGAAAACCTAATGTCCAAAATCGTTAAAGTCATCGGTCGTGAAATCATCGACTCCCGTGGTAACCCGACTGTTGAAGCCGAAGTACACCTGGAAGGTGGTTTCGTTGGTATGGCAGCAGCTCCGTCAGGTGCTTCTACTGGTTCCCGCGAAGCGCTGGAACTGCGCGATGGCGACAAATCCCGTTTCATGGGTAAAGGCGTACTGAAAGCTGTTGGCGCTGTCAACGGCCCGATCGCTCAGGCAATCCTTGGCAAAGACGCCAAAGATCAGGCTGGCATCGATAAAATCATGATCGACCTGGACGGTACTGAAAACAAATCTAACTTCGGTGCAAACGCCATCCTGGCTGTGTCTCTGGCTAACGCCAAAGCAGCTGCTGCCTCTAAAGGCCAGCCGCTGTTCGAGCACATCGCTGAGCTGAACGGTACTCCGGGCAAATACTCCATGCCGGTTCCGATGATGAACATCATCAACGGTGGTGAGCATGCTGACAACAACGTCGACATCCAGGAATTTATGATTCAGCCGGTTGGCGCTAAATCCCTGAAAGAAGCCGTACGTATGGGTTCTGAAGTGTTCCACAACCTGGCTAAAGTTCTGAAAGCTAAAGGTATGAACACTGCAGTTGGTGACGAAGGTGGCTACG
This sequence comes from Klebsiella sp. BIGb0399, assembly GCF_003752615.1. Lineage (NCBI taxonomy): Bacteria > Pseudomonadati > Pseudomonadota > Gammaproteobacteria > Enterobacterales > Enterobacteriaceae > Klebsiella > Klebsiella sp. BIGb0399. The sequence continues at coordinate 531,384 of NZ_RKHT01000007.1, forward strand.
CGCCGAACCTGGGTTCCAACGCTGAAGCTCTGGCAGTTATCGCAGAAGCAGTTAAAGCTGCTGGCTACGAGCTGGGCACCGACATCACTCTGGCGATGGACTGTGCAGCTTCTGAATTCTACAAAGACGGTAAATACGTTCTGGCCGGCGAAGGCAACAAAGCGTTCACCTCTGAAGAGTTCACTCACTTCCTGGAAGACCTGACCAAACAGTATCCGATCGTTTCTATCGAAGACGGTCTGGACGAGTCTGACTGGGATGGTTTCGCATACCAGACTAAAGTTCTGGGCGACAAAATCCAGCTGGTTGGTGACGATCTGTTCGTAACCAACACCAAGATCCTGAAAGAAGGTATCGAAAAAGGCATCGTTAACTCCATCCTGATCAAATTCAACCAGATCGGTTCTCTGACCGAAACTCTGGCTGCGATCAAAATGGCGAAAGACGCTGGCTACACTGCTGTCATCTCTCACCGTTCAGGCGAAACTGAAGACGCTACCATCGCTGACCTGGCTGTTGGTACCGCTGCAGGCCAGATCAAAACTGGTTCTATGAGCCGTTCTGACCGCGTTGCTAAATACAACCAGCTGATTCGTATCGAAGAAGCGCTGGGTGAAAAAGCACCGTACAACGGTCGTAAAGAGATCAAAGGTCAGTAAGTCTGACTTTCGCTCTTAAGAAAAAACCCGCTTCGGCGGGTTTTTTTATGTCTGCAATCCGGCTATTTAAAATCAACGGCCATCTGCTGGGGAATGGTCAGCCCGCGGGTGGTTTGCACGCAACGGTCGATATAATCGGTAAAGCGCGGCGGCTTCGGCATTCCCATACTGAGAAGCTTATCGTTGCTGAACCGCACGTTAAGCGTGGCGAAAGCCCCATACAGGCGCATCGCTTTGAGCATCAGGCGTTCATTGCAGGGCCCAAAGATATCCTTCAGCTCACGGCGCATCTTCACCAGCGTTTCATAGCTCACCTGGGCATACTTATCGCCGACGGGAACCTTCTCCAGCGCGCAAGCCATGGCGTTATCAATCTCGGCAAATTTCACGCTATTCTCCTCCCCGGCAGAAATATGAACTACCTCGCCACGGGCCAGCGGACTGCTGAGCAGCATCAGCAATGCATCGGCACAGTAATCGACGGGGATCACATCGATACGGTCTTCCATCGAACACATGAATTTTTGCAGCATCAGCCCCATGCTGAACACCCAGAAGATGCTGCTGGAAGGCTGGCAGCCGTGGTGAGTGTGGCCCACCACAATCGAGGGGCGGGCGATGGCCAGCGGCAGCGTCGGGCAGTCCTGCTGCATCAGGCGTTCGATGGTTGATTTTGAATGGGTGTACTCAACCAGATGCTCTGCGCGCTCGCGGAATACCGCGCTTTCCGCCACCAGTGAATCGGGTTCTGGCGAGCAGGACATCGCGGTGCCCACATGCAGGAAGCGTTGCAGCGTGCCCACCTGCGCCATGGTCTGGGCAAACTTCAACGTGCCTTCGACATTCACTTTCCAGATCAGTGGATTGTTGCCAAAGGAGGCGACGGCGGCACAGTTAATCACGTGGGTTACCTGCTGCAGTCGCGGGTCGCTGAGAAAGGCGTCGGGATTGGCCAAATCTCCCAACAGCATATTGCGCGGGGTCAGCGCCGCCAGATTCTCTTCGGCGATGTTGAATTTACGCAGGTTTTCTTTGACCCGTTCCACGGCGGCAGTGCCCGAATCGGCACGGACTAACAGCAGCAGGTTCACCTCATTCCTCTGATTAAGAATGTTTTCTAAAACCGCTCCGCCCAGAAATCCGGTCACGCCTGTAATTAATAATGTGTTCATGAATACCGTCTCATCATGGTTGATTTGCGGATTTTAGGCGCGGGAAATTAAACGGTGGGTAAATAAAAAAAGGGCTATTTGTGCGCTGTCTTAAGACTATTTTAAGCCAATGAAACGTGGCGAATTAGGTTGGACTATGGCTGCCGATAATAGATTCACAATAATATGTATCTGTTTGTACATCTTTGAAATTTAGCTTTTTTATTCTTTTTGTTTGATTTTTATATGACGGATATTAAACATATCCTGTTACATCAAAATGACCCCGCAGCTGCGGACAAGACCTGAGCCGACAAATCTGCGATAATGTGCGCTCATAACCCCACACCGAGATGATTATGCAGTACCCGATTAACGAGATGTTCCAGACCTTGCAAGGCGAGGGTTACTTCACCGGCGTACCCGCCATTTTTATTCGTCTGCAGGGATGCCCGGTCGGTTGCGCCTGGTGCGACACCAAACATACCTGGGATAAGCTTGCCGATCGGGAAGTGTCGCTGTTCAGCATTCTGGCGAAAACCAAAGAGAGCGATAAATGGGGTCCGGCTAGCGGCGAAGATCTGCTGGCTATTATTGGCCGCCAGGGCTGGACGGCCCGCCATGTGGTGATCACCGGCGGAGAACCCTGTATTCATGATTTAACACCGCTGACCGTGTTGCTGGAGCAAAACGGTTTTAGCTGCCAGATAGAAACCAGCGGCACCCATGAAGTGCGCTGTAGCCCTCATACCTGGGTGACGGTATCGCCGAAGGTGAATATGCGCGGCGGCTATGATGTGCTGTCCCAGGCATTGCAGCGGGCCGATGAAATTAAACATCCAGTAGGACGCGTGCGCGATATTGAAGCCCTCGACGAACTGCTGGAAACGCTGACGGATGACAAGCCGCGGATTATTGCCCTGCAACCGATCAGCCAAAAAGAAGACGCGACGCGCCTGTGCATCGAGACCTGCATTGCGCGGAACTGGCGCCTCTCCATGCAAACGCATAAATATCTGAATATCGCCTGATAAAAAGGCCCGGTCACACACTGTGAACCGGGCCTTTTTGATCGACAGACCAGGCGGACGACACGCCGCCCGACCGGGAAATCACCCGCCGCGATAGATGCATCCTGCGGTACAGGTCTCTTTAATCATCACTGCGCTCAGCAACGGCACGACAGGTTTCATCTGTTCCCAGACCCAACGGGCCAGCACTTCGCTGGTCGGGTTTTCCAGGCCAGGAATATCGTTCAGATAGTAGTGATCCAGACGATCGTAGATCGGCTTAAAGGCGGCCTTGAGCTCGGCAAAATCCATGATCCAGCCCGTGTGGGGATCGACTTCACCGGTAATCTCCAGACGCACCATAAAAGAGTGACCGTGCAGGCGACCGCACTTATGACCTTCCGGTACGTGAGGCAGGTGATGGGCGGCTTCGAAGGTGAAATCTTTAAACAGGGTGGTGGACATCTTTCATTCTCATAAGACAAAAAAACCGCCGTAGGGTACCGGAAAGTCTATTTTTTATCATTAACTAAAACCGTTCCTGAGGGAAAACAGCATCATTGACTATGTTGTCAGGAAAGATATCTTTATATTTTATGTAGTTAGCTAATCGCTTTTGTTGTTAATAACTATAACTAAAACAGGTTAGTCCATTTGGTTATTTGTTATTTCCATCCCTTCTTTAATTGTTATTATCTGCGCCGTTAACCTTATAACTCGTCATACTTCGAGCCGCATGTGCGTCGGTTTTGCTCGCTCACTCCAGTCACTTACTGATGTAAGCTCCCGGGGATTTGCTACGCAACCGTCCTCCTGCCACTCGAACTATTTATTATTTCTGTTTTTGGCGCGCTGACAGGGTGCGATGAACAGCTTAGCTTACTGGAACATAACGACGCATGACGACACAGGCCCCATCTTCCAATTTGCTGCCGCTTAACCCGGAGCAAATGGCGCGCCTTCAGGCGGCCACGACAGATTTCACCCCAACTCAGCTTGCCTGGGTTTCTGGCTATTTTTGGGGCGTGCTGAATCAGCAGTCCGGTGCCGCGGTTGCGGTACCTGCCCAGGCGGCGGAAGCCCCGAGCATTACCCTTATCTCCGCATCGCAAACCGGCAACGCCCGTCGGGTGGCGGAAGCGCTGCGGGACGATCTCCAGGCAGCGCAGCTGAACGTGAAGCTGGTTAACGCAGGCGACTATAAATTCAAACAAATTGCCTCCGAAAAACTGCTGGTGATCGTGACCTCTACTCAGGGTGAAGGCGAGTCGCCGGAAGAAGCCGTCGCGCTGCATAAGTTCCTGTTCTCGAAAAAAGCGCCAGCGCTGACCGGGACGGCTTTTGCGGTCTTCGGCCTGGGCGATACCTCTTATGAATTCTTCTGCCAGTCCGGGAAAGACTTCGATAGCCGCCTGGCGGAGCTGGGCGGTGAACGCCTGCTGGATCGTGTGGATGCCGATGTCGAATATCAACCGGCGGCGGCAGAATGGCGTGCGCGGGTGGTCGAGGTGCTGAAAGCACGGGCACCTGTCGCGGCACCGGTTCAGGCTGTTGCGTCCGGCGCGGTCAACGACATTCACTCCAGCCCGTATACCAAAGAAGCGCCGCTGACGGCGACGCTGGCGGTGAACCAGAAAATCACCGGCCGTGATTCCGAAAAAGACGTGCGCCACATTGAAATTGACCTTGCGGATTCCGGCCTGCGCTACCAGCCGGGCGATGCGCTGGGCGTGTGGTATCAGAATGACCCGGCGCTGGTGAAAGAGCTGGTCGAGTTGCTGTGGCTGAAGGGCGATGAGCCTGTTACCGTTGACGGCAAAACGCTGCCGCTGGCCGAAGCGCTGGAATGGCACTTTGAACTGACGGTGAATACCGGCAATATCGTCGAGAACTATGCCACCCTGACCCGCAGCGAATCGCTGCTGCCGCTGGTGGGCGATAAGGCGCAGCTGCAGCATTATGCGGCGACCACACCGATCGTCGATATGGTGCGCTTCTCCCCGGCGCAGCTTGATGCCGAGGCGCTGATTGCGCTGCTGCGTCCGTTAACGCCGCGTCTGTATTCTATCGCCTCGTCGCAGGCGGAAGTAGAAACGGAAGTCCACGTGACCGTGGGCGTCGTGCGCTTTGATATCGAAGGCCGCGCTCGCGCAGGGGGCGCCTCCAGTTTCCTCGCCGACCGTCTGGAAGAAGATGGTGAAGTTCGCGTCTTTATTGAACACAACGATAACTTCCGTCTGCCGGCTAACCCGCAAACGCCGGTCATCATGATTGGTCCGGGTACCGGCATTGCGCCGTTCCGTGCCTTCATGCAGCAGCGTGCGGCGGAAGGGGCTGACGGGAAGAACTGGCTGTTCTTCGGCAACCCGCACTTTACGGAAGATTTCCTGTATCAGGTCGAGTGGCAAAGCTACGTCAAAGAGGGCGTACTGAGCCGTATCGATCTGGCCTGGTCCCGCGATCAACAACAAAAAGTCTATGTTCAGGACAAGCTGCGCGAGCAGGGGGCCGAACTGTGGCGCTGGATTAATGACGGTGCCCATATTTATGTCTGCGGCGATGCCAATCGTATGGCAAAAGACGTTGAGCAGACGTTGCTGGAAGTGATTGCCGAATTCGGCGCGATGGACGCCGAAGCGGCGGACGAATTTTTAAGTGAGCTGCGCGTTGAGCGCCGTTATCAGCGAGATGTCTACTAATGAGCGAAAAACATCCTGGACCCCTGGTGGTTGAAGGTAAACTGGCCGACGCCGAGCGTCTGAAGGTAGAGAGCAACTATCTGCGCGGCACGATTGCAGAAGACTTAAATGACTCCCTTACCGGTGGCTTTAATGGCGACAACTTCCTGCTGATTCGCTTTCACGGCATGTATCAGCAAGATGACCGCGACATTCGCGCCGAGCGTGCGGCTCAGAAGCTGGAGCCGCGCCATGCGATGCTGCTGCGCTGCCGCCTGCCGGGTGGCGTGATCACCACTACGCAGTGGCAGGCGATTGATAAATTCGCCGCCGATAACACCATTTACGGCAGTATTCGTCTGACCAACCGCCAGACCTTTCAGTTTCACGGCATTCTGAAGAAGCATGTGAAGCCGGTGCACCAGATGCTGCACTCGGTGGGCCTGGATGCGCTGGCGACCGCCAACGACGTGAACCGTAACGTCCTGTGCACCTCGAACCCCAACGAGTCTCAGCTGCATGCTGAAGCCTACGAGTGGGCGAAAAAGATCTCTGAGCATCTGCTGCCGCGTACCCGCGCCTATGCTGAGATCTGGCTCGATCAGAAAAAGGTCGCCACCACCGACGAAGAACCGATCCTCGGCCCTACCTATCTGCCGCGTAAGTTCAAAACCACGGTGGTGATCCCGCCGCAGAATGATATCGATCTGCACGCCAACGACATGAACTTCGTGGCGATTGCTGAAAACGGCAAGCTGGTTGGCTTTAACCTGCTGGTGGGCGGCGGTCTGTCTATCGATCACGGCAACAAAAAAACCTATGCCCGCACGGCGAGCGAGTTCGGCTATCTGCCGCTTGAACATACGTTAGCGGTGGCGGAAGCGGTGGTGACGACTCAGCGCGACTGGGGTAACCGTACCGACCGTAAAAATGCGAAAACGAAATATACCCTTGAGCGCGTTGGCGTTGAGACCTTCAAGGCTGAAGTTGAGCGCCGGGCAGGCATCAAGTTCGAGCCGATCCGGGCGTATGAGTTCACCGGTCGCGGCGATCGCATTGGCTGGGTTAAAGGGATCGATGATAAATGGTATCTGACGCTGTTTATTGAAAACGGTCGTATCCTTGATTATCCGGGCCGTCCGCTGAAAACCGGCCTGCTGGAGATCTCGAAGATCCACCAGGGCGAGTTCCGGATTACGGCCAACCAGAACCTGATCATCGCCAGCGTACCGGAAGCGGAAAAAGCGCGGATTGAAAAGCTGGCGCGCGATCACGGGTTGATGAATGCTGTTACTCCGCAGCGTGAAAACTCGATGGCCTGCGTCTCCTTCCCGACCTGTCCGCTGGCGATGGCCGAAGCTGAGCGCTTCTTACCGTCGTTTATCGATAAGGTGGATGGGGTGATGAGCAAACACGGCGTGAGCGATGAGCATATCGTAACGCGTGTGACCGGTTGCCCTAACGGCTGTGGCCGTGCGCTGCTGGCGGAAGTCGGGCTGGTGGGTAAAGCGCCGGGTCGTTACAACCTGCACCTGGGGGGGAACCGCAGCGGAACGCGTATTCCACGCATGTATCGCGAGAACATTACCGAGTCGGAGATCCTCGACTCGATTGACCAGCTGGTAGGGCGCTGGGCGAAGGAGCGTGAAGCGGGTGAAGGCTTCGGCGACTTTACGGTGCGTGCGGGCATCGTTCGCCCGGTGCTCGACCCAGCCCGTGATTTCTGGGAATAACTCAGCATCGCCCGCTAAGGTTATGCTTATCGGGCGTACTGGTTTTGCAGGCCGGGCACAAGCAGTACCGCCCGACGAAACAGGTAAATGAGGTCCTTATGTCCGTACTCGATCTAAACGTGCTTAACGAATTACCGAAGGTCGATCGTGTTTTGCAACTGGCGGAAACCAACGCGCAGCTGGAGAAGCTCAGCGCCGAGGAGCGCGTCGCGTGGGCGCTGGAAAACCTGCCGGGCGACTATGCGCTCTCTTCCAGTTTCGGTATTCAGGCGGCGGTCAGTTTGCATCTGGTGAATCAGATCCGCCCGGATATCCCGGTGATCCTCACCGATACCGGCTACCTGTTCCCGGAAACCTATCAGTTTATCGACGAGCTTACCGACAAGCTGCAGCTCAATCTGAAAGTGTATCGTGCAGAAACCAGCCCTGCCTGGCAGGAAGCGCGCTACGGCAAGCTGTGGGAGCAGGGTGTTGAAGGCATTGAGAAATACAATGAGATCAACAAAGTCGAGCCGATGAACCGGGCGTTGAAATCGCTGAACACCCAGACCTGGTTTGCGGGCCTGCGTCGGGAGCAGTCCGGCAGCCGCGCCACGTTACCGGTGCTGGCTATCCAGCGCGGCGTCTTTAAGGTGCTGCCGATCATCGACTGGGATAACCGTACCGTCTACCAGTATCTGCAAAAACACGGCCTGAAGTACCACCCGCTGTGGGACCAGGGCTATTTGTCGGTGGGCGATACCCATACGACCCGTAAATGGGAACCGGGCATGGCGGAAGAAGAGACGCGCTTCTTTGGCCTGAAGCGCGAGTGCGGACTGCACGAAGGGTAAGGTTCGTTGCTCTGTCTCGCCTGGCCGGCATGAACGTCGGTCAGGCGAGGCGAAATCTCACTATCTTTCAATCTCGTTTTTAGAGATGAAATGCGATTCTCTTACCTGTCGGCAGCTTTACGTCGATACTGAGCTCGCCCCCCAGTGCCGTGACATAACGTTTCAGAGTCGACAGGCGGGGGTCGTTATCCGCTTGCTCCATTTTTGCTACCGTTGGTTGTTTCACGCCCATGGCGGCCGCCAGTTCCGATTGAGAAATGTTCAGCTCTTCCCTCAGCATATTTAAAGCAATTGTCTGGCGGAGTTCTTCCACTTTTGCGGCAATACGCTCCTGGCTTTCCGGACTTTGCTTCGCCATTAGTTCTTTAAGGGTTGCCATAGTCATTCCTCATTTGTTCAGGTGCTTACGGTATTCAGCATCGGCAAGCTTAAGCATATCACTATAAAATTTCTTTTCGTTTAACCCCGTTTTGTCTCCGGCGCAGAGCACGATACCGCGGCGCGAAGGGTCAAACGCAAAGAAAGCTCGGACTGGATTACCTTGATGCTGTACGCGTAATTCTTTCATGTTCGGAAAATCAGAACTATTCACGGTATCGACGAACGGCCTGCCTAACTGGGGGCCATACTCAGATAAAATCACCATCGCGGCGAGCATGTCTTCCTGAAGTGCACCCGTTTGTGCCTCAAACCACTTATCGAACACGTCCGTTGTTTCAATATCCCACATCGACGATCCCTCATAGCCAATAAGCTATGGGTGGATTATAGCCTATAAGCTATGGTGACAACGCCTTTTTCAGCGTTGTCGTCGTGGGTACTTTCCGTTGGTGAGATAGATTTGTATTGTGGGTATTCACGATGGTGATTACTGCGGATTTTCATCATTGAATGACAAAAACAGTGATATGTGAAGAAGATCAGGATTCCCCGCCTCAGCGGGGATTGTGCCGATATTGGCGTGAAGACCAGCCCGATCAGCGCTGCTTTTCGGTCTTCGCCAGCTCTTTGATCAGCGGCAGCATCACTTTGACGACATCGCGGCTGCGGTGCTCGATGCGGCCCGGCAGGGCTTTATCGATATGCTGCTGGTTATCCAGCTGTACGTCATGCCAGCTGGTGCCCTGCGGGAAAGAGGCCGATTTGTTGCGCTGCTGATAGCCATCTTTCTTACCCAGCGCCCAGTTGGTGGCCTCTACCGATAGCACCGGGATCCCGGCGCTATCAAAAACGCTGGCGTCATTACAGCACCCGGTACCTTTGGGATAATCCGGATTGAGCCCAGGGTTGGTGTAGGCGGCGATGCCTTTGCTGCGCGCAATGGTCAGGGCGCGGTCACGGGTAAGTTTGCGGATCGCGGCGGGGGTGCTGCGGCCGCTGTTAAAATAGAGCTTATCGCCGACCACCAGATTGTCGAGATTAATCACCAGCAGCGTATTTTTCTTCTCCGCATCGCTCATCCGTTTGAGGACATTTTGCGCGCCGAGGCTGCCTTCTTCTTCGCCGCTGGAGGCGATAAAGCGAATGCCGTATCGAGTCGGGACATTCTTCAGGTGTTCCGCCAGCTCCAGTAATACGCCTACCCCGACGGCGTTATCGTCAATACCCTGCAGGGTTAAGCCACCGAGGTTGTTCTCGACATCGGTATCGCTTCTTGGCGCATAGGTATCGAGGTGTGCCATCACGATGATTTGCTGGCGATCTGAGCCCTCATGTGCCGCGATGACGGTGCTACCGGTGACGTTTTGCCAGTTTTTGCGCGCATCTTTATTACTGTAGATATAGCGCGCGTGGAAGCTGCGAATATCGCTCTGGTAGCCCATCTGGGCAAACTGCTGGCGAACGTAATCCGCCGACAGCATCTCTGCGGGCGTTCCGGTCATTCTGCCGGGGAAAACTGTCGCGATATGACGAGCCTGGGTATTTGCGGTATCACCCATGGCGCTGAACGCCGGGGCAGAGAAGACAAAACCTGCGCCAAGCGCCAGGGGAAGCAGGCGGCGGCACAACGCGGAATACATAGAAAGGTCCTTTCTCGGCGGGAATATTTTAACCCATGTAGTATGAAACTGTGACCGGGGTTAAACAATTTCATTTCCTCTTAAATGGCGGAAAAATCGCGTGTTAAGCACTTTTTGATATTTGTATTTCCAGCTCGTTATTCTTTTGGGTAACAACTCATTCCATTTAGTAATTTCATTTGCTCTAAGCAGCACCCTATAGTCGCTCTATGACTGAATGTAAGCGAGTTGTTGCACCGTGGACTATTTGCCCTTATTTGCCGAAGTGAAAGAAAGACCTGTGCTGGTAGTTGGCGGTGGGGAGATTGCTGCGCGCAAAATTCTGTTTCTGCGCAGAGCCGGTGCCAGGGTTCAGGTGGTGGCGGCGGAGTTATCCGAAGCCATCGCCGGGCAGGTTGAACGCCAGGAAATCAGCTGGCGCGCTAAGGCGTTTGAAGAGCAACAACTTGACGATGTTTTTCTGGTGATTGCCGCCACTGACGATGATGCGCTTAATCAGCGGGTCTCGACGGCGGCAAACGCCCGTTACCGCCTGGTTAACGTTGTCGACAATCAGCCGCTGTGCTCGGCGGTGTTTCCCTCCATTGTGGACCGCTCCCCGCTGCTGATTGCCATTTTCTCTGGCGGTTCGGCGCCGGTACTGTCCCGGCTGATTCGCGAAAAAATTGAAGCCTTACTGCCGACCAATCTCGGACGCGTTGCCGAAGCGGCAAGCTACTGGCGGCATCATATTAAAACCCATCTGACCACCACGGCAGCGCGGCGTCGCTTCTGGGAGCGGGTGTTCAATGGCCGCTTTGCCAGCCTGATGATCGCCGGCAACAAAGCCGCCGCCGATAAGGCGCTGGAAGATGAACTGCATCAGCCGGAAAAACGGCTGGGCGAAATTATTCTCGTCGGAGCAGGGCCGGGAGATGCCGGGCTGCTGACGCTGCGAGGCCTGCAGGCGGTCCAGCAAGCCGACGTGGTGTTTTATGACTCTCTGGTGACGCCGGAAATCCGCGAGCTGGTTCGTCGTGATGCCGACATGATCTGCGTCGGCAAACGGGCTGGCGAACACTCCGTGCCGCAGCATGAAACCAACCAGATGCTGGTGGATGCGGCGCGAGAGGGCAAAACGGTGGTGCGTCTGAAAGGCGGCGATCCGTTTATTTTCGGTCGCGGTGGCGAAGAGCTGCAGGCGGCAGCGGCGGCGGGGATCCCGTTTCAGGTGGTCCCGGGCGTTACGGCAGCGGCAGGGGCGACAGCCTACGCCGGCATTCCGCTCACCCATCGCGATTACGCCCAGAGCGTGACCTTTGTGACCGGCCATTTCAAGGCGGACAGCGCGTCGCTCGACTGGACGCAGCTGGCACAAAGCCGACAAACCCTGGCTATCTACATGGGCACCCTGAAAGCGGCGGAGATCAGCGCGCAGCTGATCGCCCATGGCCGGGATGCTAACACGCCAGTGGCGGTGATTTCTCGTGGTACCCGTGCCGATCAGCAAACGACGACGGGCACATTACAACAGCTGGAACAGCTGGCGAAAGAGGCTCCGATGCCAGCTCTGCTGGTCGTGGGCGAAGTGGTGCAACTGCATCAACAGCTCGCCTGGTTTCAACACTCAACTCAAGCAGAGGCATTTAATGCGTCTGTGGTAAATCTGGCTTAGTCCCGGCGCGACAGGCCTTATAAGGAACGGTTATGGACCAAAAACGACTCACTCACCTGCGGCAACTGGAAGCAGAAAGCATCCATATTATTCGTGAGGTGGCCGCCGAATTCTCTAACCCGGTGATGATGTACTCCATCGGTAAAGATTCCAGCGTGATGCTGCATCTGGCGCGTAAAGCGTTTTATCCGGGAACCTTGCCTTTTCCGCTGCTGCACGTGGATACCGGCTGGAAATTCCGTGAGATGTACGAGTTCCGTGACCGTACCGCGAAAGCCTACGGCTGCGAGCTGCTGGTGCATAAAAACCCGGAAGGGGTGGCGATGGGCATTAACCCGTTCGTTCACGGCAGCGCCAAGCACACCGATATCATGAAGACCGAAGGCCTGAAGCAGGCGCTGGACAAATACGGCTTTGACGCCGCGTTTGGCGGAGCCCGTCGTGATGAAGAGAAGTCGCGCGCCAAAGAGCGTATCTACTCGTTCCGCGATCGCTTCCACCGTTGGGATCCGAAAAACCAGCGCCCGGAGCTGTGGCACAACTACAACGGCCAGATTAACAAAGGCGAAAGCATCCGCGTCTTCCCGCTCTCCAACTGGACCGAGCTGGATATCTGGCAGTACATCTACCTGGAAAATATCGAAATCGTTCCGCTGTATCTGGCGGCCGAGCGCCCGGTGTTGGAACGTGACGGGATGCTGATGATGATCGATGACGATCGCATCGATTTACAACCGGGTGAGATGATCAAAAAACAGATGGTGCGCTTCCGTACTCTGGGCTGCTGGCCGCTGACCGGCGCGGTAGAATCCAATGCGCAAACGCTGCCGGAAATTATTGAAGAGATGCTGGTGTCGACAACCAGCGAACGTCAGGGTCGCATGATAGACCGCGACCAGGCCGGCTCCATGGAGCTGAAGAAACGTCAGGGGTATTTCTAAGGAGCCGCCATGAACACGACAATTGCACAACAAATTGCTAATGAAGGCGGCGTAGAAGCGTACCTGCACGCGCAACAGCACAAAAGCCTGCTGCGTTTCCTGACCTGCGGCAGCGTCGATGACGGCAAAAGTACCCTTATTGGCCGTCTGCTGCACGATACCCGTCAGATTTACGAAGATCAGCTCTCATCGCTGCATAATGACAGTAAACGTCACGGTACCCAGGGCGAGAAACTGGATCTGGCGCTGCTGGTGGATGGCCTGCAGGCCGAACGCGAGCAGGGCATCACCATTGACGTGGCCTATCGCTATTTCTCCACCGAGAAGCGCAAATTTATCATCGCCGATACCCCGGGGCATGAGCAGTACACCCGTAATATGGCGACCGGCGCCTCCACCTGCGACCTGGCGATTCTGCTGATGGACGCACGTAAAGGCGTCCTCGATCAGACCCGTCGTCACAGCTTCATTTCTACCCTGCTGGGGATTAAAAACCTGGTGGTAGCGGTGAATAAAATGGACCTGGTGGACTTCAGCGAAGAGACGTTCAACCGTATTCGTGAAGAGTATCTGACCTTTGCCGGGCAGCTGCCGGGCGATATCGATATCCGCTTTGTGCCGTTGTCGGCCCTGGAAGGGGACAACGTCGCTTCCCAGAGCGCCAGCATGCCGTGGTACAGCGGCCCGACGCTGCTGGAAGTTCTGGAAACCGTTGAAATTCGCCGGGCGGTAGAAAACCAGCCGCTGCGTTTCCCGGTACAGTTCGTCAACCGCCCGAACCTCGACTTCCGTGGTTTTTCCGGCACGGTGGCCTCAGGCAACGTGACGGTCGGACAGCGTCTGAAGGTGCTGCCATCTGGCGTAGAATCCAGCGTTGCCCGCATCGTGACCTTTGACGGCGATCTGCAGGAAGCCGGCGCCGGTGAAGCCATCACCATCGTGCTGAAAGATGAAATTGATATCAGCCGTGGCGATTTGCTGGTGGATGCGCAGGTTTCCCTGCCGGCGGTACAGAGCGCCAGCGTGGATGTAGTGTGGATGGCGGAGCAGGCGCTAGCGCCGGGCCAGAGCTACGACATCAAAATTGCCGGCAAGAAAACCCGCGCGCGGGTCGACGGCATTCGCTATCAGGTGGACATCAATAACCTGACCCAGCGTGAAGTCGACGCTCTGCCGCTGAACGGCATTGGGCTGGTGGATCTGACCTTTGACGAACCGCTGGTGCTGGATAAATACCAGCATAACCCGGTGACCGGGGGACTGATCTTTATCGACCGTCTGAGCAACGTCACGGTCGGGGCTGGCATGGTGCGTGAGCCGCAGGAGCAATCTCAGGCATCGGCATCGTCCTTCAGCGCGTTTGAACTGGAGCTGAATCAGCTGATTCGCAAACATTTCCCACACTGGGACGCCCGCGATCTGCTGGGAGGCAAGTAATGGCCCAGCATGACGAAAATGTCGTCTGGCACGCTCATCCTGTTACTCAGCAGCAGCGTGAACAACACCACGGCCATCGCGGCGTGGTGCTGTGGTTTACCGGGCTGTCCGGCTCCGGTAAATCCACCGTTGCCGGGGCGCTGGAAGAGGCGCTGCATCAGGCCGGCGTCAGCACCTATCTGCTGGATGGCGATAATGTGCGTCATGGCCTGTGCAGTGACCTGGGATTCAGTGATGACGATCGCAAAGAGAACATTCGCCGCGTTGGTGAAGTCGCCCGACTGATGGTCGATGCGGGGCTGGTTGTGTTGACCGCATTTATCTCTCCGCATCGTGCTGAGCGACAGATGGTGCGTGAACGGCTGGGGGAAGGGCGCTTTATCGAAGTGTTCGTCGACACCCCGCTGGCTATCTGTGAAGCGCGGGACCCGAAAGGGTTATACAAAAAGGCGCGTGCGGGTGAGTTGCGTAACTTTACCGGGATTGATTCAGTGTATGAATCACCGGAACAGGCGGAAATTCATCTGGATGGAGAACAATTGGTAACAAATTTGGTGCACCAACTATTAGACCTCCTCAGACAGAGCGATATTATCAGATCCTGAAACGGCGACGGCACTGAGATGCCGGTCGCCCGGTCAACAGGATTCGATATGCGTAACACCCAGAACCTCAGTCTTATTCGTTCAGAACCACCCGCGGTGGCCAATGACGAGACCACCTGGTCTCTGTCAGGGGCGGCCGTGGGCTTTATCTCATGGCTGCTGGCGCTGGGTATTCCCTTCCTTATGTATGGCAGCAACACGCTGTTTTTCCTGCTCTACACCTGGCCGTTTTTCCTTGCACTGATGCCGGTCGCCGTGGTGGTCGGTATTGCGCTGCACTCTTTGTTGAACGGTAAACTCCTCTACAGCGTCTGCGCGACGATTTTGACGGTAGGACTGATGTTTGGCCTGCTGTTCCTCTGGTTACTGGGATAGTTCTTTTTGTGCGAGAATCTAGCCTGGGTATCGGCGACAGAAATGTGTTACAGTCCCCGCGTTACGCGGCATCGTCCGCGCGTCGGAGTAACAAACTCAGACGAGTTTTGGGATGATGATGCCGTTTTTCAGGGGGCAGAATGGGTAAATTAACGCTGCTGCTATTGGCGTTGCTGGTCTGGCTGCAGTACTCACTGTGGTTCGGTAAAAATGGTCTGCATGACTATAGCCGGGTGAACGACGACGTCACCGCGCAGCAAACCACTAACAGCAAATTAAAAGCGCGCAACGATCAGCTCTTCGCAGAAATCGACGACCTCAACGGTGGTCAGGAAGCGATCGAAGAACGCGCACGCAATGAATTAAGCATGACCCGCCCGGGCGAAACCTTTTATCGTCTGGTCCCGGATGCGTCTAAACGCAACCAGGGGTCGGCGCAGAACTCTCGATAAACCAGCCCAGGATTAAGACATGGCAGCCACTTTTCCGGGTGTTTGCGCCGTGGTGCCGGCCGCCGGCTTTGGCCGCCGGATGCAAACGGAATGCCCGAAACAATATCTCTTAATCGGTAACAAAACGATTCTCGAACATACGGTTGCCGCGCTGCTGGCCAATGCCTGTGTTCAGCGCGTGGTGATTGCCGTCAGCCCTGGCGATGTTCGCTTCAGCCAGTTGCCGTTAGCCAGCCACCCACAAATTACCGTCGTCGACGGCGGCGCAGAACGCGCTGACTCTGTACTGGCTGGCCTGCAGGCTCTGCCCGACGCCGAGTGGGTGCTGGTGCATGATGCGGCGCGTCCGTGCCTGCATCAGGACGATCTCAACCGTCTGCTGGCGCTGCGTGAAACCAGCCGCGTGGGCGGTATTCTCGCCGCGCCGGTGCGCGACACCATGAAGCGCGCTGAACCCGGCAAGACCGCCATTGCCCATACCGTCGATCGCAATGACTTATGGCACGCCTTAACACCGCAATTTTTCCCTCGTGAACTACTCCTCGAATGCCTGACGCGTGCGCTCAATGAACGGGCGACCATCACCGATGAAGCGTCGGCGCTGGAGTACTGTGGCTTCCATCCCGAACTGGTGGCCGGACGAGCTGATAATATTAAAGTGACGCGCCCGGAAGACCTGGCGCTGGCAGAATTTTACCTTACCCGTTCCCCACACCAGGAGAAAGCATAATGCGAATTGGACACGGTTTTGACGTACACGCTTTTGGCGGTGAAGGCCCAATCATTATTGGTGGGGTGCGAGTGCCTTATGAGAAAGGGCTGCTGGCCCACTCTGATGGTGACGTGGCGCTGCACGCATTGACCGATGCGCTGCTGGGGGCCGCGGCGCTCGGGGATATCGGCAAGCTGTTCCCGGATACCGACCCGGCTTTCAAAGGCGCCGACAGCCGCGAACTGCTGCGTGAAGCCTGGCGGCGGATTCAGGCCAAAGGCTATACCCTTGGCAACGTCGATGTCACCATTATTGCCCAGGCGCCGAAAATGCTGCCGCATATTCCTCAAATGCGCGTCTTTATTGCCGAAGATCTCGGGTGCCACATGGATGACGTTAACGTAAAAGCCACCACCACCGAAAAGCTGGGGTTCACCGGCCGCGGCGAAGGCATCGCCTGCGAAGCGGTGGCGCTGCTGCATAAGGCTGCGCAATGATTGCGTTCAACGACCTCACCTGGCTGCACGGCCAACCACAGGGGCAGGGGCTTCTGAAAGCCAATCCGGAAGATTTCGTGGTGGTCGAGGATCTGGGCTTTGGGCCGGACGGCGAAGGCGAGCATCTGCTGGTGCGGATCCTCAAGAAAGACTGCAATACGCGGTTTGTCGCCGATGCGCTGGCGAAATTCCTTAAAATCCATGCCCGTGAAGTGAGCTTTGCCGGGCAGAAAGACAAGCACGCCGTCGCCGAACAGTGGCTGTGCGCCCGGCTGCCGGGTAAAGAGATGCCCGACCTGAGCAAGTTTCAGCTGGAAGGCTGCCAGGTACTGGAATACGCGCGGCATAAACGCAAGCTGCGTCTCGGCGCCCTGAAGGGCAACCAGTTTACCCTGATTCTGCGGGAAATCAGTGACCGTGACGATGTTGAACAGCGTCTGCAGGCCATCGCCGCGCAGGGCGTGCCGAACTATTTCGGCGCTCAGCGTTTTGGGATCGGCGGCAGCAACCTGCAGGGCGCACTGCGTTGGGCAGAGAGCGGAGCACCGGTTCGCGATCGCAATAAACGCAGTTTTTGGCTGTCGGCGGCACGTAGCAGCTTGTTTAATCAACAAGTCAGTATTAGATTAAAAAAACCGGAATTTAATCAGGTTGTTGATGGCGATGCGCTACAATTAGCGGGGCGCGGGAGCTGGTTTGTCGCCACCTCTGAAGAACGCGAGCTGCTGCAGGCACGGGTTGATAGCCGTGAACTGATGATTACTGCTGCCTTACCGGGGAGCGGTGACTGGGGCAGCCAACGCGATGCGCTGGTCGCCGAACAGGCGGCCATTGCTGAAGAGACGCAGCTTCAGGCTCTGCTGGTGCGTGAAAAAGTGGAAGCGGCACGCCGGGCGATGCTGCTCTATCCGCAGCAGATGAGCTGGAACTGGTGGGATGACGTAACCGTTGAACTGCGTTTCTGGCTGCCAGCGGGCAGCTTCGCCACCAGCGTGGTAAGGGAACTTATCAATACAACGGGTGACTATGCGAATATTGCTGAGTAACGATGACGGGATTCATGCGCCGGGCATTCAGACCCTGGCGAAGGCCTTGCGCGAGTTTGCTGAGGTCCAGGTAGTTGCACCCGATCGTAACCGCAGTGGCGCATCGAATTCCCTGACCCTGGAGTCTTCGCTTCGTACTTTCACCTTCGATAACGGCGATATCGCCGTCCAGATGGGCACGCCAACGGACTGTGTCTATCTCGGCGTTAACGCCCTGATGCGTCCTCGCCCGGATATTGTGGTCTCTGGGATCAACGCCGGGCCAAATCTCGGTGATGACGTCATCTACTCCGGCACCGTCGCAGCCGCGATGGAGGGCCGCCACCTTGGTTTCCCGGCACTGGCCGTCTCTCTGAACGGCCACAAACACTACGATACCGCGGCGGCCATCACCTGTTCCATTCTGCGCGCCTTAAACCGCGAACCGCTGCGCACCGGTCGAATCCTCAATATCAACGTCCCGGATCTGCCGCTGGAGCAGATTAAAGGCATTCGGGTCACCCGCTGTGGCAGTCGTCATCCCGCCGATCAGGTGATCCCGCAAAAAGATCCGCGCGGCAATACGCTGTACTGGATTGGCCCGCCGGGGGAAAAACACGATGCCGGGCCGGATACCGATTTTGCCGCAATAGATGAAGGCTATGTCTCAGTGACTCCGCTGCACGTTGATTTAACCGCCCATCAGGCTCACAGCGTGGTGAGTGACTGGCTGGATCGCGTTGGGGTGGATACACAATGGTAAGCAAACGTGTTGAAAGTCTGCTGAATCAACTGCGCACGCAGGGCATTGTCGACGAGCGGGTGCTGGAGGCGATAGCCCTGGTACCCCGTGAAAAATTCGTTGATGAAGCCTTCGAGCATAAGGCGTGGGAAAACACGGCATTGCCTATCGGCCAGGGGCAAACCATCTCGCAACCCTACATGGTGGCGCGGATGACGGAGCTTTTGACCTTAGCACCGGAGTCGCGGGTGCTGGAAATCGGCACCGGTTCCGGCTACCAAACGGCAATCCTGGCGCACCTGGTGCATCACGTCTGTTCGGTCGAACGTATTAAGAGTTTGCAGTGGCAGGCGCGCCGTCGCCTGAAGCAACTTGATTTACATAATGTTTCAACCCGCCACGGTGATGGATGGCAGGGTTGGACCGCACGAGCGCCTTTTGATGCGATAATCGTTACTGCAGCGCCGCCGGAAATTCCGCCTGCGCTGCTGGCGCAGCTGGATGAAGGTGGCGTGCTGGTTTTACCGGTCGGCGAGGAGCATCAGTATCTGAAGCGGATCCGCCGTCGCGGTGATGAGTTTGTGATTGATACCGTCGAAGCCGTACGCTTTGTTCCCCTGGTTCAGGGTGAGCTGGCGTGAGACCCGGATTAATCCATGTTTTTTTTGCCTGACTTTAGGCGTAGGGTGGACACATTTTCAGTGTCCTGGCCGGGTGTTGCCCGGTAAGCAAGATATTGGCAGTTAACATATTCCTGGGGGATAAATGAGCGCGGGAAGCCCAAAATTTACCTTAAGTCGCATTGCGGCATTATCACTGGTTTCACTCTGGCTGGCAGGTTGTTCAAATAACAATAACCCGCCTGCACCGGTTAGTTCTGCGGGTGGAGCCTCTTCTTCCGGAACCAATTCCGGGATGCTGATTACCCCGCCGTCGCCAACAGGATCCTCCACAGCGGTACAGACCGCACCGCAGATTCAGCCGGTTCAGACGCCGACAACGCAGGTTCAGCCTGTCGCGCAACAGCCGGTGCAGACCGTCGATGGTAAGATCGTCTATAACCGTAAATATGGCGATATTCCGAAAGGTAGCTACACCGGTGGCAGCACTTACACCGTGAAACGCGGCGACACGCTGTTCTATATTGCATGGGTTACCGGCAACGATTTCCGTGACCTTGCCCAGCGTAATAATATCCCCGCACCGTATGGCCTGAACGTCGGTCAGACGCTGCAGGTTGGCAACTCTGCCGGCCAGCCGATTACCGGCGATAACGCGGTTGCTCAGGCCAGCGCACAGTCCAGCGGCGGTATGACGGCGGCCGCAACTTCTGCACAAAAATCCACCGCAGTGGTTGCGTCGCAACCAACTATTACGTATTCTGAATCTTCAGGTGAACAGAATGCTAATAAGATGTTGCCGAACAATAAACCTGCGACGACCACCGTTGCGCCGGTTACGGCTCCAGCTGTCAGCACTACCCAACCGACTGCAAGCAGTACGTCAACCAGTTCGCCGATCTCCGCATGGCGCTGGCCGACTGACGGCAAAGTTATCGAAAACTTTAGTGGTGCCGAAGGCGGCAATAAAGGGATTGATATTGCAGGCAGTAAGGGACAGGCTATTGTCGCGACAGCTGATGGTCGCGTCGTCTATGCCGGTAATGCGCTGCGCGGTTACGGTAATCTTATTATCATCAAACACAACGATGATTACCTGAGTGCCTACGCTCATAACGATACAATGCTGGTCCGGGAGCAACAGGAAGTTAAAGCGGGGCAGAAAATCGCTACCATGGGTAGCACCGGCACCAGCTCTACAAGATTACACTTTGAAATTCGTTACAAGGGGAAATCCGTCAACCCGCTGCAATATTTACCGCAGCGATAATTTGGCAGAGTACGGATAAGCGTCATATCAGTTTACTGGCGTCAGGCCGGTTGTCATCGCCCCTTCAGTGGGGCAAAAGTTTCCGTCCTGGCGTTGTTTGATTGATATATACCCTAAATAATTCGAGTTGCAGGAAAGCTAACGCTCATGCAGCTTGAAGTATGACGGGTAATCGCGAAGGTGCTTTGCTCAGGGATCACGGGTAGGAGCCATCTTTATGAGTCAGAATACGCTGAAAGTTCATGATTTAAATGAAGACGCGGAATTTGATGAGAACGGAGTCGAGGCCTTCGATGAGAAAGCCTTAGTAGAAGAGGAACCCAGTGATAGCGATCTGGCTGAGGAAGATCTCCTGTCGCAAGGCGCAACACAACGCGTGCTTGATGCGACACAGCTCTATCTTGGTGAGATTGGTTATTCCCCACTGCTGACGGCGGAAGAAGAAGTTTATTTCGCTCGTCGCGCGTTGCGTGGTGATGTCGCATCACGCCGCAGGATGATCGAAAGTAACCTGCGGTTGGTGGTGAAGATTGCTCGTCGTTACAGCAATCGTGGTCTGGCGCTGCTGGATCTGATTGAAGAGGGCAACCTGGGGCTGATCCGTGCGGTTGAGAAGTTTGACCCGGAACGTGGTTTCCGTTTCTCAACTTACGCAACCTGGTGGATCCGTCAAACGATTGAACGGGCGATCATGAACCAAACCCGTACCATCCGTTTGCCTATCCATATCGTTAAAGAGCTGAACGTCTATCTGCGTACCGCCCGTGAGTTGTCCCATAAACTGGACCACGAGCCGAGTGCGGAAGAGATTGCCGAACAGCTGGATAAGCCGGTTGATGACGTGAGCCGTATGCTGCGTCTGAACGAGCGCATTACCTCGGTGGATACTCCGCTGGGTGGTGACTCGGAAAAAGCGCTGCTGGATATTCTGGCCGATGAGAAAGACAACGGTCCGGAAGACACCACGCAAGACGATGATATGAAACAAAGCATCGTTAAATGGCTGTTCGAACTGAACGCCAAGCAGCGTGAAGTGCTGGCCCGTCGTTTCGGTTTGCTGGGTTATGAAGCCGCTACGCTTGAAGATGTTGGCCGTGAAATCGGTCTGACCCGCGAACGCGTTCGTCAGATTCAGGTTGAAGGTCTGCGCCGCCTGCGGGAGATCCTGCAAGGCCAGGGGCTGAACATCGAAGCGCTATTCCGCGAATAAGACATTTTCTCTCAAAAAGGCCCGCTCGAAAGATTGGGCCTTTTCCTTTTGTAGTCAGCCTGACTTTACCCCTGCCAGGTCTCCTGCAGGTGGCGCCACAAAATCCGCTCACCCTCCAGCCTGAACACGACCGTTGACCAGCGCACCGTTGGCGCCTGCCCGGGAAGGGTCTGCGTTTCCCGATAAAGAACCGCCGCACCGTCGTGCCAGCGGGCAAGCTCCGTGAGGCTATCAATAGCGATCTTCAGGCCCGCGCGGCTGCCGCCGGCCTGCTGGAAAAAGTCGCTGACCTTTGGCTGGTCCAGACAAATGCCGCCGGTGGTCAGCAGCGTAAAATCGTGGGTAAAGCGCGCCATTAACGCCGCCGCGCTCCCTTCCTTGCGGCCTAACCAGTTTTCAATCACGACGTGGGCATCAATAACTTCGTCAAAATATGCGCTCATTTGTTCTCCATTTTGCTATGCAGGCGCAGGATCAGCGCCCGGTTGTCGAATCGCAGGCAGCTCAGCAGGGGGATGAGGGTGATCCCGGCTGCGGTCATAAACACCCCGCGCCATGCCTGCGCGGTGGGATAATGGTGGAGCAGGACGCTGAGCAGCGTTGCCAGCAGCGCCGCGCCGGCTAAAAAGCTGAGCTGGCGGTTGATATTCCACAGCGCGCTGGCGTCCGGCAGGTGGTGATTGGCGATATTCAAAAAGGCGCTGCTTTGCGCCGTGCTGCTGCACAGGCTACCGCCTGCGCCCATCAGCGTGAAGGCGCTTATCAGCGTGCTCGCCGAAGTCTGCCGGCCGACGCCAATCAGCAGCAGGATCCCCGCCGCCTGGAGCAGACATCCGCTGATAATAAACGGTCGGGGGCCGAATCGATTGTAGTATCTGCCGGTCAGCGTAATCGCCACAAACGATGCCAGCGACCACGGCAGCATCAGCGAGCCGACGGCGGAAGGCGACATGCCGGTGAGGGTTTGCAGGTAAAACAGGCCGACCACGTTGATGCCAATGAAGATGCCGGGGACGCAGAGGTAAATCAGCATCGCGAAGCGCAGCAGCGGGTCGGCCAGCAGCGGCAGGTGTAAAAAGCGTCCCGGACGCGTCGTTTTTGCCTCTTCTTTAAGCCAGAAGGCGGCTAAGGTAAGCGTCAGAAAAGCCACAGGCAGGCTGGCAAAGAAGACCCAGCGCCAGCTGAACGTCTGCACCAGCAGCCCGCCAAGCGCCGGAGAGCAGGCGGGAGCCAGCAGCCCGACCAGCATCACCGCGGCCGAGAGCTTTGCTCGCTCGTGGCTGTGAAAGTACTGCCAGGTCATGGCCTGGCCGACGGGAATTAAGAGCCCGCCGCCCATCCCCTGCAGCGCGCGCCAGAAAATCAGCGTGCTCAGCGATTCCGCCATTCCGGCACCCAGCGCCGCCGCGCTGAACAGCAGCAGCGACAGCAGAAAAACATGTCGGGCGCCAAATCTCTGCGCAAGCCAGGCGCTAAAGGGGAGCACTAACGTGAGCCCGGCAATGTAGCCGTTGCTGACCCAGGTGAGTTCCCCCACGGAGGCGTTAAGCGCCCGGCTCATATCGGGAAAGGCAACGCTGGCGATAAACATATTGATTAAGTCGAGAAAAAAACCGAGCAGAAAAACGGTGGCAACCTTGCTGCGATAGGTCATGGCGATCTCCGGTTAAGAAGGTCGCTACTCTAAACCCCTGCGTCGGGCGGATAAACGCGGCGAAGCGGGATATACTGTCTGAAAATTTTTGACAATAAGCTGAATTAGCATGCTGAATCTGCAACGTATGGCCATGTTTGTGGCGGTGGTGGACTGCGGAAGTTTTACCGCGGCGGCAGCGGCCCTGGCCCAGACCAAGGCGGTGGTGAGCTTTAATGTGCGCCAGCTGGAGAGCGAGCTTGGCGTCACTCTGCTTTTACGCTCCACGCGACGGCTGACCCTGACGGACGCGGGGACGGTGTTCTATCAGCGCGGTGTCGGGCTGCTGAAGGCGGCGGAAAATCTCCAGGATGAGGTGCGGGCCGGCCACGCCGGATTGAGCGGCGAGCTGCGCATTACCACCACCCCGGAGTACGGAGCACAGGTGATTATTCCGACGCTGGCCGAGTTTAGCCGGCTGCACCCGGCGCTGCGCGTGCGCCACGTTTCATCCTCGCATCATGCCGACTTAATCTCCGAACGTTTTGATGTCGCCATTCGCCTCGGGACGCTGGCAGACTCGCGCTACCGCGCGGCGCTGATCTCGCGTTTTGCGATCCTGCCCGTTGCTGCACCCGCGTGGCTGGCGCAGCATCCGCTGGCAGCGCTTGAAGACCTGGCCCAGGCCGAGTGGATTATTCACGAGCGGTTGCAAACCCCGCTACGCTGGCAGCTCAGCGGTCGGGATCGCAAGGTTATTGATTTTGAGATTAAAAAGACCCCGCGTCTGTCGGCGGACAGCGCCAATGCGCTGATGGCCTTCGCTATCGCCGGCAGCGGCGTGGCGCTGTTGCCGGAGTGGCTGGTGGCCGCATCGTTGGCTCAGCAGCGTTTGATCCATCTGCTGCCGGAGCTAAGTTTTCCGCCGCAGGGGGTCTATGCGGTTTACCCGGACGCGCGGCACGTGCCGACTAAGGTCAGGGCGTTCATCGATTTTTTACGCCAAAGGGTGGGGTAATCTGCAGGCGTCTTCGGCCACTCCTGCGGTGCATCCCCGGGCGACGCGGTGCCGTGCGCCCGGGAGTGACGCTCAGAGGAGGAGAGGGATTAGGCCAGGCTTTTCAGCCGATAAATCCACTCCAGCGCCTGGCGCGGGGTCAGCGTATCGGGGTCAAGATGCTCCAGCGCTTCGAGCGCCGGGGAGGTCTCTTCCGGAGCCGACAGCAGCGACATCTGGGTGCCGTCCACTTGAGTGGCCGCCGCGTTGGGGGCAATGCTCTCCAGTTCGCGCAGCTTCTGGCGTGCACGTTTGATCACCTCTTTCGGCACGCCGGCCAGCGCGGCAACCGCCAGACCGTAGCTCTTGCTGGCCGCGCCATCCTGCACGCTGTGCATAAAGGCGATGGTGTCGCCGTGCTCCAGCGCGTCCAGATGGACGTTGGCGACCCCTTCCATTTTCTCCGGCAGCTGCGTCAGCTCGAAGTAGTGGGTGGCGAACAGCGTCAGCGCCTTAATCTTATTGGCGAGGTTTTCCGCACAGGCCCACGCCAGCGACAGGCCGTCGTAGGTGGAGGTGCCGCGGCCGATTTCGTCCATCAGCACCAGGCTGTGCTCGGTGGCGTTATGCAGAATATTGGCGGTTTCGGTCATTTCAACCATGAAGGTTGAACGACCGCTTGCCAGGTCATCCGCTGCCCCGACGCGGGTAAAGATACGATCGATGGGACCGATCTCGACTTTCTCTGCCGGCACATAGCTGCCGATATAGGCCAGCAGCGCGATAAGCGCGGTCTGGCGCATATAGGTACTTTTACCGCCCATATTCGGCCCGGTAATAATCAACATCCGACGCTGCGGTGCCAGGTTCAACGGGTTAGCGATGAACGGCTCTTTCAGCACCTGCTCGACGACCGGGTGGCGGCCTTCAGTGATACGAATTCCCGGCTTGTCGCTAAAGGTCGGGCAGCAGTAGTTCAGGGCTTCGGCGCGCTCGGCGAGGTTGATCAGCACATCGAGCTCAGCCAGCGCGCTGGCGCTCTGCTGCAGGTCGGCCAGGTGCGGCAGCAGCATGTCGAACAGCTGCTCGTAGAGCTGCTTCTCCAGCGCCAGGGCTTTGCCTTTCGAGGTCAGAACCTTGTCTTCATACTCCTTCAGTTCCGGAATAATGTAGCGCTCGGCGTTTTTCAGGGTCTGGCGGCGGACGTAGTGGATCGGCGCATGCTGGCTCTGGCCGCGGCTGATCTGGATGTAGTAACCATGAACGGCATTGTAGCCGACCTTCAGGGTGTCCAGACCCAGACGTTCACGCTCGCGAATTTCCAGCTTATCAAGATAGTCGGTGGCACCATCTGCCAGGGCCCGCCATTCGTCGAGCTCCTCATTGTAGCCCGGGGCGATGACTCCGCCGTCGCGCACCAGCACCGGCGGCGACTCGATAATCGCCTGCTCCAGCAGTTCGCGCAGTTCGCTGAACTCGCCCATTTTGTCGCGCAGTTGCTGAACCGGCGCGCAGCTGACGTCAGCCAGCATTTCACGCAGGGCCGGCAGCTGCTGGAACGCGTAACGCATGCGGGCAAGATCGCGAGGGCGTGCGGTACGCAGCGCCAGTCGCGCCAGGATACGTTCCAGATCGCCGACCTGACGCAGAACCGGCTGCAGGTCGCTGTAGTACTCCTGCAAGGCGCCGATGGTCTGCTGACGTTCAACGAGCACCTTGGTGTCGCGTACCGGCATATGCAGCCAGCGTTTCAGCATGCGGCTGCCCATTGGCGTCACGGTGCAGTCGAGCACCGATGCCAGGGTATTGTCGAAACCGCCGGCCAGGTTCTGGGTAATCTCGAGGTTACGGCGGGTTGCGGCATCCATGATGATGCTGTCCTGCTGACGCTCCATGGTGATGGAACGAATATGCGGCAGGGAGGTGCGCTGGGTATCTTTGACGTACTGCAGCAGGCAGCCGGCGGCGCACAGGCCGCGCGGCGCATTTTCGACGCCGAAGCCGACCAGGTCGCGGGTGCCAAACTGTAAGTTCAGCTGCTGACGGGCGGTATCGATTTCAAATTCCCACAGCGGACGACGGCGCAGGCCGCGACGACCTTCGATCAGCGCGGACTCGGCGAAATCTTCGGCGTACAGCAGTTCGGCCGGGTTGGTGCGCTGCAGTTCTGCGGCCATGGTGTCGCGGTCTGCCGGTTCGCTGAGGCGAAAACGGCCGGAGCTGATATCCAGAGTGGCATAGCCAAAGCCTTTGCTGTCCTGCCAGATAGCGGCCAGCAGGTTATCCTGACGCTCCTGCAGCAGCGCTTCATCGCTGATGGTGCCGGGGGTGACGATGCGCACCACTTTGCGCTCGACCGGCCCTTTGGTGGTGGCCGGATCGCCAATCTGTTCGCAAATCGCCACCGACTCGCCCTGATTCACCAGCTTCGCGAGGTAGTTTTCCACCGCATGGTGGGGGATCCCGGCCATTGGGATCGGCTCGCCCGCTGAGGCGCCGCGTTTGGTCAGCGAGATATCCAGCAGCTGCGAAGCGCGTTTGGCATCGTCATAAAACAGTTCGTAGAAATCACCCATCCGGTAGAACAGCAGGATCTCCGGGTGCTGAGCTTTCAGCTTCAGATACTGCTGCATCATGGGCGTGTGGTTGGAGAAGTCCTTGTCTGTGGCTTCAGTCATAGTGGTATTACTCTTTTTTTAGTCTTTCTAGTGCTTATGTGGCCCATGCTCAATCCCTGTAAATCCACATAAACCCGCAAATTTTCTCGCCTGGCCCGCAACGATATTCTTGCTGTCATATCTGACGTTCGCTGCGTTGCGCCAGGCGTTACTGGCATGCCGTCAGTTTGACGAAAAACGCGAATCGAATCCAGCGAAGAGTATTCTCGTCAGAGGGTAATGGCCATGTATAACAGCTGGCTATGGTTATCAGCGAATGGGACCGGCCCGCCTTTATGTTTGCGACCCGACCTCGTATGCCAGTGCCTGCAGGATTTCCTTCAACCAGTGGGTTACATCGCGCTTGCCGCTGCGCTTGTGTGAGTAAATTTTCACTTCAAACCTTGGGATCTCAAACGGTAGCGGGAAGATCCTGATATCCGCTGCCGGAAGCAGCTTCGTCGCGGCAAAACGGGGGATCGCCAGCAGCAGGTCGCTTTCCGCCACGATAAACGGTGCGCTAAGCATCGACGGTGTTTTGATGGTGGTCTGGCGGGTATATCCCATCTGTTCCAGCTGTAAATCCAGCACCCCCAGCTTCTCATTCCAGGGCGTCACCACCAGATGCCGGGCGGCGAGATAATCCTCCAGCGTCAGCGCTGTGCGCCGGGTATTGCTGATGACGACGTACTCATCCTCGAACCAGCTGAGCTCATCCAGCTCCGGATGCCGGATATCGTCTGCCGTACTGAATCCAAGCGCCAGATCCACTTCGCCCGCCAGCAATTCGGTTAATGCCGGGCTGTGCGGCAGATAGCGGAGCTCAAAGCGCAGGCCCGGCGCGGCATGCTGCAGCTTTTGCATCAGGGCCGGGAAAATGCAGAACGCGGTAAAATCGGTAATCGCAATATGTAAGCACTCGGTACTGCTGGCAGCTTCAAATTTCGGCTGGGGCGTCAGCTCCTGGTTCAGCAGTTTTAGCGCCGCGGCCAGGGTCGGCGCGAGCTGAATCGCATACACGCTGGGGCACATCCGGTGGCCTTCGCGATAAAACAACGGGTCATTGAGGGAGAGCCGTAGTCGCGATAACGCGTGGCTCAACGCCGAGGTGCTCATTGCCAGCTCATCCGCCGCCAGGCGAACCGAACGATGACGATAGATCGCATCAAAAACAGGCAGGAGATTTAAATCAATACGCCGCAGCGCCGGATGCATAATATTCATCATTACGTGATTTCATTGCACTTAATTCTCCTGACAATAACCCTTATGCTTAGCGCCATCAATGTTCACGCCAGACCGCAATGACAGGAAAATTTATGAGCATCAGGATTCGCCAGGCCCGCCCGGAAGACGTCACCACGATTTACGATATGATCTATGAGCTGGCGGTGTATGAAAAAGCCCCGGAGCAGGTCGTTACCACGCCAGATGAGATCCGCGAAACGCTATTTGGCGCAGACAGCAAGACCGAAGCGCTCATCTGCGAAATTGACGGAACATCAGTAGGCTATGCCGTCTTCTTTACCAGCTACTCCACCTGGCTTGGACGCAATGGTATTTATATGGAAGATTTGTATATCTCCCCTGAATATCGCGGCAAAGGGGCAGGCAGGGCGATGCTGAAGCATATCGCGCAATGCGCGGTACAGCGCCAGTGCGGCCGCCTTGAATGGAGCGTGCTGGACTGGAACCAGCCCGCTATCGATTTTTACCTGAGCATCGGCGCATTGCCGCAATCTGAGTGGGTACGCTATCGTCTGGATGGTGAGGCGCTGCTGAAGTTTGCCGAATGACCCTGCGCTAAACAAAGAAAACTCCGCCGAAGCGGAGTTTCGCGGATGGACCGGTTTTGCCTCCGTCAGCAAGGCGCTGGCGTTTGAGGTTTACGGCGCCAGGTAGACCTGCGGGATGGCGATATCCGGGTGCTCGCCGAGGCGCACGTCGGCGCCGTACCAGCGGCCGATCACCGACTGGCGGATAACCTCATGCGGCGTGCCCTGAGCCACTAGTTTGCCCTGATGCAGCAGCAGAATTCGGTCCGCCCAAAGCGCGGCGAGATTGAGATCGTGCAGTACTACGCAGACGTGTAGCAGGCCGCTGCGGGTCAGTCGTTTAAGCAGGCGCAGCAGGTGCTGCTGATAGTACAGATCCAGCGCCGAAGTCGGCTCATCAAGAAACAGCCAGCCCTGAGGGGCGTTTTCATGCCACAGCTGGGCGAGACTGCGTGCCAGCTGCACCCGCTGTTGCTCGCCACCGGAAAGCGACGGGTAGCGCCTGCCAGCCAGATGGTCGCAGCCGGTTTCCACCATCACCTGCTGGATCATCTGCGGGTCCGGGTTTTTCCCCCACGGCGAGCGCCCCATGGCGATCACCGTTTCAACGGGCCAGTCGGCCTGCAGCTGCGTGCGCTGCAGCATCACCGCCCGGCGGCGGGAGAGCGCACCGGGCGACCAGCTTTCCAGCGGACGGCCTTCCACCTGGCGTTGGCCGTCATCCGGGACCAGAAAACCGGTCAGCAGCCGGAGCAGCGTCGATTTCCCGGCGCCGTTCGGGCCAATCAGCGCCGTCACCTCTCCCGTGTGCAGCTGCACCGAGACATCATCGATTACCCGGCGTTGACCCAGTTGCAGAGAGAGCGAGGTGGCGCTGTAAGCGTGATTCAGGTTAGCCATAAGTTGCCCTCTGCTGGCGAAAAATAAGCCACAAAAACCACGGCGCACCGAGCATGCTGGTCAACAGACCGACCGGCATTTCAGCCGGTGCCGCGACGGTGCGGGCGAGGGTATCGGCCAGCAGCAGCAAAATCGCCCCGGCCAGCAGCGACCCCGGCACCAGCCCGCGATGGTCTGGCCCCAGCCACATGCGCATCAGGTGTGGCACCACCAGGCCGATAAAGCCAATCACCCCGCTGATCGCCACCGACGAGGCCACCAGCAGCGCGCTGCACAGCAGCAACAGCCGCTGCAACGCCCGGACGTTGATGCCAAGATAGTGCGCTTCTTCATCGCCAAGCTGGAGCAGATTAAGGCGCGATGCCATCAGCCAGACGAACGCCGACGCGGGGATCATTAAGGTGGCCGCCACCAGCAGCGTCGACCATTCGGCCTGCCCGAGGCTGCCCATCCCCCATAGCGAAAGCTGGCGCAGCTGGGTATCGTTGCTGATCCACGCCAGCACGCCAACCAGCGCGCCGCACAGCGCGTTAATGGCGATGCCGACCAGCAGCAGCCGCGAAAGTGAACCATCCCCGGCTTTGCTGAGGATAAAAATCACCACCATCACCGCCATGCTGCCGATAAATGCCGCCAGCATCGGGGCATACAGCGCCACCAGTACCGGAACCGACAGCGGCAGCACCAGCCAGCAGGCGACCGCCAGCGCCGCGCCGCTGCTGATCCCCAACAGGCCGGGATCCGCCAGCGGGTTGCGGAACAGCCCCTGCATAACACAGCCAGAGAGCGCCAGCGCGGCGCCCACCAGCAGCGCCAGCAGCACCCGTGGCAGACGAATGGTCAGCCAGATATGGCGGAGCATCTCATCGCCGGGCGGCCACAGGCTGGCAATCGGCAACGGCATCGCCCCGAGGGTCGTGGCGAACAACGTCAGGCCGATCAGCAGGAGCACCATTAACCACAGATAGCGGGAGGTGGTGGGGCGCATCAGGGGAGCTGCTCCGCTTTTTGGCGCAGCTGGCTGACGGCTTCAGGCGTGCGTGGGCCAAAGCCGAGCAGGGCCATATCATCAATCACCAGCACCTGCTTGTTGCGACCGGCCGGGGTTTGCGCGAGACCGGGCAGTTTCCACAATCCGGCTTCGCCACCCATGCCTTTGAGGCCATCGGCGGAGATCACCACCAGGTCCGGCAGACTGGCCACCACCCCTTCCTGGGACATGCTGCGATAGTGGTCAAAACCCTGCATCGCGTTTTGCAGCCCGGCCGCCCGAATGGCGCCGTCCGCCGAGGTCTGTTTCCCGGCCACCATGGTGTTCATGCCGCCATGGCTGAGAATAAACAGCACCCGCTTGTTGATGGGCTGCGTCGGTATTCGGGCGATTTGAGCGGCGACCGTCTGGCGTAGCGTATTGCCTTCCGCCTCTTTGCCCAGCGCCTCGGCCACGGCCGCGATTTTGCTATCAATTGCCGCGAGGTCGTTTCCACCGGGAATATTGACCACTTTCACCTGGCTCTCCTGCACCTTTTTCAGCACCAGCGAAGGCTGGGCCTGTGCGCTCGCCAGCACCAGCGTCGGGCGCAAAGAGAGGATCCCTTCGGTATTCAGCTGGCGGATATAACCCACATCCGGGAGCGAATGCGCGGCGGGAGGCCAGGTGCTGGTGCTGTCTTTGGCGACCAACTGCTGTTGCGCCTGCAGGGCATAGACGATCTCCGTTACGTCGCCGCCGAGCGACACGATACGCTCGGTCGCCGCATGGGCCCACAGCGGCAATGCGGCACATAACATCAGCCAGTATTTCATGCGGTTTGTCCCTGCGTCGTCAGGCTGTCAACCTGGCTCCGCCACGTTGCTTGCTCCGGGTGACCTTCGCTGCGTTGTCCGTACAGCTGGGCAATCTGGGTTCCGTCCTGGGCAAACAGCTCCACGCTGGTGACATGGCCATCTGAAGTGGGCTTGCGGGTCACCCACACTTCATCGATGCTGTCTTCGCGCAGGTGCAGGGTAAAGGCGGTGTTGAAGATGTTCAGCCAGCCGCGCATCGGCGTAAGTTTTTCCAGCGCGCCGGTAAAGATCTGCACGCAGCCGCGGTTGCCAACGAAGATCATGATCTCGTTCCCTTCTTCGCGGATGGTCTCCAGCAGACGCGGCAGGGCATCATTATCAATGCGGCAGGCCAGGTCGTCGTTGACCAGGCGGAATGCCTGCTGGCGCGAGAGGTTGTATTTGCGCAGCAGCCCGAAGAACTGATGCACGTCGGTCATGGCGCGCCATTCGTTTTCCAGCGCGGCGCCGTCGGCGGAATCCGCGTAGCGAGGGGCATCGACCGGGCGCAGAGCCAGCGCTTGCGCAGCCGTCTGGCTGTGCCCGGCAACCAGCGCATCCCACGCCGCCATATCGGTCTGCTCGGTGGTGTAGACCTTCAGCAGCGCGTCGCCGTGATGGTCGAAGAACTGGATGCTCTGACGACCGTTGTCGTTCAGGTGGAAGGCGCTGGCCCACTGGCTGAGGAACAGGCGCAGATCGAGCGCGCGCGGGTTGAGAACCAGCCCCGCGTGGCCGTTAAGATGCTGGTGGGTAAACTGGCCAACCTGTTCATGGACCGCATATTCGTTACGGCAGATGCATTTGGTCTCGCCGACGCTTTCCAGCCCGGCAATCAGCACCCGTGCGTCATCCTGCAGGCGCGTGGCGTCGTATCCGACGCGCGCGGCGGTCAGTTCGGCTTCACTGATCGCCATTTCGGCGGCGATATCGCGCGCATATTTGGCGGATGAGTTGGCTTTGGCGGTCTGATAACGCTGCCACAGGTCGTTTTGCGCGTTTTGCATAATTCACATCCTTCTCTACGATGAATATCCCCGGCCTCGTCAGGCCGGGGAGCAGGTTTATTATTATGGCGGCGATTAGAAGTCGACGTTCACGCCCAGTTGCCAGGTTCGGCCCGGCATGACCGCCAGCGCTTTATCGTTGGCATCCTGGTTGGTGGATGTCTCAATATTGCGGCTGCTCAGGTAATCCCAGTATTTACGATCGGTAATGTTGTACACGCCGCCGTTCAGGCGCACGTTCTTCGCCACCTGCCAGTAAGCGGTCCAGTCCAGCATGCCATAGCCCGGTACGCGCATGTATTCGCTGGTGGAATCGGTGATCGCGGTGCCGGTGTTGGTGTAGCTTTCGCGGTTGGTGGCGGTGGCCTGCTTACCTTTCACAAAGGTCGCGGTCAGCGCGGTACCGTAGCGTTTGGCCGGGTCATCCCATGCCACGCCGACAATCGCTTTCATTGGCGCAACGCTATCGATGTCGACATATTTGTCGCCGCTGTAGCTGGATTTCGACTTGCCTTCGTTATAACCGTAGGCGAGGGTCGCGCTCAGGCCGTTAACCTCTTCAAACCAGGTGCCGAAGTTGAACTTCGCGCTGATTTCACCACCGTAGATATAGGCTTTATCACGGTTTTCCGCCTGATAGATGGTGTAGATATTCGACGGTACGTTGCTGAACTTATCCGGGTTGCCGGAGCGCGTATAGCGGCTATAGGCGATGAAGTTTTTATAGCTGTTATAGAACAGCGCGGTGCGCATGGTGATCCCTTCCACCACTTCACCTTTTAAGCCCCATTCGAAGTTATCGCTGGTTTCGGTTTTCAGATCGGTGTTACCGATCAGCGCATATTGCGCCCGGCCGGCATAGCTGGAGCCAAGGTTCCACGAGCCGTACAGCTGGCTGGCATTCGGGAATTCAGCGCCGCGCTTATATTGCAGATAGGTCATGGCGCGCGGCGTAATGTCGTACTGGAAGGTTAAGGACGGCAAGACCTGGGTGTCGGAGTTTTTGCCGTACAGGGTGGCAACCGAGTCTTCGGTCAACACGCTGCTGTTAGTGGTCAGCGAGCTGAGGTTCTCAGGCTTGGTGGATTGATGCACCACGCGCACGCCCGGGATCACCGCAAAGTTGTGGCTATCCAGATCGAAGTTGATCTTGTCCTGCACGAAACCGCCCAGCGTGTAGCCGCGGCTGTCCGCTTCCGGCTGCATGATCGCGGTGTAGACGCTCGGTACCGGTGACTGGCTAAACGGACGCTGAGTTTTGGTGGTGCTGGCGTTCAGGCCGGCGCTCAGGTCGTGACGACCGATCGACTTAGCCAGCGCGGTCTGGAAGCCCCAGGTGTCGGTATCGTAGTTGGAGTTGACCGTTTCCATCGCCAGGGAGGTGCTGTCCGGCATGTAGGTCCAGTCGTGGGCTTCGGTGTGCTGGTAATAGACTTTGGTCGACATGCTGTCGATGTAGTCATTCATCGGCGTCCAGTCGTCTTTCAGGCTGATGCCCCAGCGACGAGTCTGGCTGGTCTGGTTAGACGTGCCGATAACGCTGTTACCGCTGGAATCCCACGCGTCGTAATGGGTATGGTTGGTTTTGTGGTAGTAATCGAAGGTGCTGGTCAGCTTATGTTCGTCGTTCGGCTGCCAGATCCCGGAGGCCATAAACGCATCGGAGTGCCAGTTTGCCGGGTACGCATCAACCGTCCCGCTGTTATTTTCCGTTTCCTGGCCATCGCGGCGGCTGTAGACGAAAATGCCGCGCAGGGTTTCATCGCCGCCCGCTACGGTCACGCCGTTATGCCAGCTGCGATCCGCCGAGTCATAGCCGCTGCGGTAACCAAACGCGCTGGTTTTTCCCGGATGCAGATAGTCATCCGCCGATTTCGGCTGGAACGAGACATTCCCGCCGATCGAGGTATTCACGGTTTCAGTCGAGGTCGCGCCGGACTGAATATCGATGCTGCCGTACATGTACGGGTCGATATAATCGCGGCCGATGCCGAAGGTATTCAGGCCCGCGCGGCTGACGTAGCTGCGCCCGGTGGCGTCCGGCTGGGCGATGCCGTCGACGTCAATACCGACGCGGTTGCTTTCCAGCCCGCGAATGTTATACCCGGTGTAGCCGCCGCGGTCGAAGCCGCTTTTGCCGTTGCCCGAGCCGCCGCTGGCGCCGGTTGCGCCAATCAGCGGTTCATAACGCATGATGGAGCCAAAGTCTTTGGCCCCTTTATCCTGCAGTTCCTGGGCGCTAACCGAATGTTCGCTGCCCGGCTTGAGCACCGGCGCAGGTGCCGTGACCGTCATCTGCTCCGTCGTATCGGACGAAGCATCGTTGATCGAAGTTTGGGTGGTGGTATCAGCCGCCCCGGCGGTGGTCTGATACATTGCTGCGAGCAAAGAAGTCACCAGCAGGCTTTTTTTAAACCAGACAGGTGATTGAGTGGATTTATACATAGTAGCCACGCCTTGATAATTATTAGTATCGGCTCACGCGTTACTTCCAGATTTGCAGGTTAGTCCCGTTGTTTCCCTGGCGGACCGTATTCTCCATGCTTATTGATTGCGAATGGTAATAATAGGCATTATCATTTGCAACAAGATCTTCAATTATTCCTCATTTATTCTGCAACCTGTTTACAATTTACCCTTTCAGTCACCGTGAGATAACCATGAGCCATAAAGCCAACATCACCATCAACTACTGTTCGCAATGTAACTGGATGCTGCGCGCCAGCTGGATGGCGCAGGAGCTGCTGCATACTTTCAGCACCGATATCGCCTCGGTGAAGCTGGTTCCCGGAACCGGAGGGATCTTCACGATCCACGTGGACGAGGTACAAATCTGGGAGCGCAAACAGGATCAGGGCTTCCCGGATGCCGCCGAGCTGAAGCGCCGGGTTCGCGATGTCTGCTTCCCGGAAAAAGCGCTGGGGCACGTGGATAAACCGGCCGACCCGGCGTAAGCGGCAGGGGAAAAACGGCTGCGGCCCGGACGTTAAAGGTGTATTATTTTTGCATCTTTATTGAGGGGAAAGGCCATGGCAGGAAAACGCATCGACCGTGAGAAACAGACCATTCGTTGCTTGATTGCGCTCTACCAGCGCCGCTGCCCGGATGCGCAGGGCGATGCGGAGCACTATCAGGCGCTGAACGCCTATGCGGATAAGCGGCTGGATAAGTGCGTGTTTGGCGAGGAGAAACCGGCCTGCAAGCAGTGCCCGGTGCACTGCTACCAGCCGCAAAAACGCGAAGAGATGAAGCAGATCATGCGTTGGGCCGGGCCGCGCATGCTCTGGCGGCACCCGATGCTGACCCTTCGCCATCTGATTGATGATAAACGCCCGGTGCCGGAGCTACCGGAGAAATACCGCCCGAAAAAGTCGCGGTGATTTCCCCGGAGGCGATGCTGCGCATCTGTCCGGGCTACTGGCAGGTGCGATGGGGTAGCCCGGATAGGCGCAACGCGCCGCCTCCGGGAAGCGTATTCTGACTGCTAACCACCACTTACGGTCGCCTGGGTCCGACTATCACGAACCGACGTACCGACAAAGGTAATCACGAACAGCGCGCTGAACAGCACCACGATTGTCGGCGCCGGTGCGCTATCCAGATAAAACGACAGCCAGACGCCGGCGAAGCTACAGCTAACGGCAATGCCCACCGCCAGCAGCAGCGCGCTGACAAACCGTCGGGTCAGCAGCAGCGCAATGGCGCCGGGGGCAATCAGCAGCGAGATCGACAGAATAATCCCTACCGCCTTGAGCGTCGCCACGATGGTCAGCGCAATCATGCACAGCAGCCCGTAGTGCAGCAGCCCGCAGCGCAAGCCGCTGGCTTTGGCCTGATGCGGGTCGAAGGCATGCAATACAAAATCACGCCATTTTAACCCGACGATCAGCGTAATCATTAAGGCAATCACCGACGTTTGCCCAATATCACTCGCGGAAATCCCCAGCATATCGCCAAACAGAATGTGGTCGAGATGGACCTCCGACTGGATCGAAACGTACAGCACCAGCCCGGCGCCAAACATCCCGGAAAAGACAATGCCCATAATGGTATCGCGCTTGATGCGGCTGTTATCGTCGAGATAGCCGGTGGCCACGGCGCAGAACAGGCCGGCGACAAAAGCGCCGATGGCGAACGGAATACCGATAATGTAGGCCACCACCACGCCGGGGAAGACCGCGTGGCTCATGGCGTCTCCCATTAACGCCCAGCCCTTCAGCACCAGAAATACCGACAGCAGCGCGCACGGGACGGCGACAATCGTCGCCACCAGGATGGCGTTAACCATAAACGAAAACTGGAAGGGTTCGAGGAGGGTTGTTATCAGCATGAAGACCTCCGGGCGCGGCGACGGTTAGCCAGCAGACCGTGTTTAGGCGCCATCACAAAGGTGATTAAAAAGATCAGCGTCTGGGCCACCACGATAATGCCGCCGGTGGCGCCGTCGAGATAGTAGCTTAGCCAGGCGCCGAAAAAGCTGGTCAGGCTGCCAATGGCCACGGCAATTGCCAGCAGGCGCGGAAAGCGGTCGGTCAGCAGCCAGGCGGTGGCGCCGGGGGTGACCACCAGGCAAATTACCAGGAAGGCGCCCACGGTTTGCAGGGCCGCCACGGTACAGGCTGCCAGCAGGGTAAAGAACAGCAGCTTCAGCCCGGTGGTGTTGAGGCCAATGGAGCGGGCATGACTTTCATCGAAAAAGGTCACCATCAGATCTTTCCATTTCAGCAGCAGTATCACCATTGAAATCGATCCGATGGCCGCCAGCTGAATAATATCCTCCGGTGCAATCGCCAGAATATTTCCGAGAATAATGGTCTGGATATTCACCGAGGTCGGATTGAGGGAGACCATAAACAGCCCGATGCCGAAGAACGAGGAGAATATCAGGCCGATAATGGCGTCTTCTTTCAGCTTCGACCGTTGGTTGAGAAACAGCATGCTGCCCGCCGCCAGCCCGCCGGAGAGAAACGCGCCGACGGCAAAGGGCAGACCCAGCATATACGCCCCGGCGACGCCGGGCACGATGGAGTGGGAGAGGGCATCGCCAATCAGCGACCAGCCTTTCAGCATCAGGTAGCAGGAGAGAAAAGCGCAGACGCCGCCAACCAGTGCCGATACCCACATCGCATTCAGCATGTATTGATAGCCAAACGGCTCAAGCAGCCAGTTCACTTTTCACCGCCCGTCGCCCGGCGGCTGATAAACGGACGTTCATCGTCAGTAATGACCTGGGTTTCACCGCCGCTGAGCACCACGTGGCGCAGGACGCCGCTGAACGCGCGCTCGAGGTTTCCGGCGGTGAAGGTGGTTTCCGTCGGCCCGCTGGCCAGCACGGTACCTTTGACCATCACCGTATAATCGCAAAACTCGCTGACCGACCCGAGATTATGGGTGGAGACCAGCATGGTGCAGCCTTCATCGCGCAGTTCGCGCAGCAGGGCGATGATCCGCGCTTCGGTCTGGACATCAACGCCGGTGAACGGTTCGTCGAGCAGAATCACCTGGCCTTGCTGAGCAATCGCGCGGGCAAGAAACACCCGCTTTTTCTGCCCGCCGGAAAGCTCGCCGATTTGCCGATGGCGGTACTCGCTCATGCCGACCCGCGCCAGCGCCGCATCGACGCGCTGGTGATCCTCGGCCTTGGCCCGCCGCAGCCAACCCATGTGTCCGTAGCGGCCCATCATCACCACATCTTCCACCAGCACCGGGAAGGACCAGTCCACATCCTCAGACTGCGGTACATAGGCCACCAGGTTCTGGCGCAGGGCGCGATTGACCGGCTGACCAAGAATGGCAATCTCGCCGTGGGACAGGCGAACAAAACCCATCAGCGCTTTAAACAGCGTTGATTTCCCCGAGCCATTGACCCCGACCAGCGCGGCAATTGAACCGCGCGGGACGCTGAACGTCGCATCGCGCAGCGCCGTGTGGCCATTGCGATAGGTGACGCTGACCTGGTTGACCGCAAGGCCGGCGATGTCTGTACTCATTGCTGTTTCCTCAGGCCGTCGTTGATGCCCTGGACGATGGTTTGCGTGGTGACGCGCAGCAGGTCCAGATAGGTCGGAACCGGGCCGTCGGCGGCGCTCAACGAGTCCACATAGAGCACGCCGCCGTAGTGGGCGCCGGCTTCTCTGGCCACCTGACGCGCGGGTTTGTCAGAGATGGTGCTTTCGCTGAAGATAGTCGGGATATGCTCTTTTTTCATGGTGTCGATGGTTTTACGCACCTGCTGCGGCGTGCCCTGCTGGTCGGCATTGATCGGCCACAGATAGCGCTCCTTCAGCCCGTTATCGCGGGCCAGATAGGAGAAGGCGCCTTCGCTGGTCACCAGCCAGCGCTTATCTTCCGGCAGCCGGGCCAGTTCCGCTTTCAGCGGCGCCATGGTCTGGCGGATTTTCTCTTTATAGGCCTCGGCGTTCTGGCGATAGGTATCGGCATGCGCGGGGTCGTACTTCACCAGCGCGTCGCGAATGTTATCGACGTAGATCAGCGCATTATCCATCGACATCCACGCGTGGGGATTGGGCTTACCGTTATAGGGGCCATCGCTGATCCCCATCGGCTGAATGCCGTTGCTGACCACCACTTCCGGCACCCCTTTCAGATGCTGATAGAAGCGGGCGAACCACAGTTCCAGATTAAGGCCGTTGGTGAGGATCAGTTGCGCCCCCTGAGCGCGCTTAATGTCACCTGGAGTGGGCTGATATTCGTGGATCTCGGCGCCCGGTTTGGTGATCGAATTGACCTGGGCTGCATCGCCGGCGACGTTTTGCGCCATATCGGCAATCACCGTAAAGGTGGTGATCACGGTGAATTTTTCGTTCGCCTGAGCCGGGGCGATGGTCATGACGGCCAGCAGCGTGGTAAAGAGCAGATGTTTCAGCGACGGCAAATGCAGCATAAGATCCCTCATTGCGATGTGGTTAATTAATCATCTTTTATAGCCATTGCTATGTTATATAGCATAGGCTATTTATAAATGAAAATGATTATTATTTAGATGACGTGGTAATGATTAGCACCACAAGGGTATCGCGTAAGCTAAGCGGGGAAATCGCAGGAAAAAAACAGGGTATCTGCCTGCCCGGCAGGGGAAAACAGCCCGGGCAGGATAAAATCAGGAGATGTCGGCGACCGACTGGCGTGGGATCAGGCGGCCTGCGAGAGTACGACCTTCGGTGGCAAATGCCGGACGCTCATCAATCAGGTTGCGGATGCGCTGCAGGCAGTTTTCCATCAGCTGTTCCAGCGGCCAGGAGATACAGGTCAATGGTGGATAGAGCAGCGAGGCCAGCGGCGAATCTTCGAGGCTCAGCAGCGAAACTTCCTGCGGCACGGCAACATTGAATTCGCGCAGCAGGCGCATGGCTTCCGCCGCGTAGCGGTCACGCTTCACGATAATCACCGAATATTTGCTGAAGCTGTTGATCAGCGTAAGCAGCGCCTGTTCGACATCGTCATTGGCGGTCAGCACCAGCTGGCGGTTGAAAGGAATCGAGTAGTTTTGCAGGACGTTACGATAGCCTTCCTGCATCTGGCGGCTGGCGTCATCGCTGTCGCTGTCAGAAAGCAGGGCGATGTGACGATGGCCTTTACCAATCACGTAGCGACAGGCGCTTTCGGTAGCAAAGGCGTAGTCGTAACCCTGATTGTTCACCCCGGCGATGCTGAAACGATCGAAGGAGATCACGTTGCGTGGCGTATCCGCAGGCAGGGGGCCGAGCACCACCACGGCGACACACTGGCGCTGGAAATCGTCGATGACGGCCGCCTGCTCGACAGCATCCGTGACGTACTGGACGATCAGGTTTTTATTCAGGCTTTTCAGCGCCACAGACAGCAGAGGCAGCAGCCGTGCGCTGCTGCTTTCATCCCGCACCGGGAGTACCAGACCGACATGATTGGATGTTTGACTGGCGAGGTTCTGCGCGGCAAAACTTGGGCGATAGTTCAACTCTTCCACTGCCCGCAGAACGGCTTCCCGGCTTTCGTCACGCACGCCGCGGGTGCCGGTGAGCACACGAGATACCGTCGCTCTCGAGACATTCGCTAATCTTGAAACATCATCAATGGTTGGCATGGTATTTTCTGCTTTGATTATTTCGCTTAGCTTAACATACCTGCTGAAAAAGTGTCATCGCCAGCGGTCCGCGGAATTTGCCAGAACCGGCAGCCACGCTGCCCCGCGCACGCCGCTGGCATCGCCGAAGCGAGCCGGTTTAATCTGGGTTCGGCAGCTGTCGGAAAACAGATAAGGCACCAGCGCTGCCGGCAACGCGTCGTAGATTTTTTCAACGTTGGACAAGCCGCCGCCCAGCACAATGACCTGGGGATCGAGAATATTAATCACCGACGCCAGGCTGCGGGCAAAAGCATCGATAAAGTGCTGCCAGTGGGCCAGCGCCTGCGGGTCGCCCTCGCCAGCGGCCTGAATAATCGCCTCCGCTCGCGCCTGCTCGCCGAAGCGACGGGCAAAGCCGGTGCCGGAGATAAAGCTTTCGATGCAGTTCACTTTGCCGCAGTAGCAGGGCTGATCCGGGCCATCGCGCTCCGGCGTATAGCCCGGCAGCGTGTTGTGTCCCCATTCGCCCACGATGGCGTTGGGTCCGCTCAGCAGCTGCTGATTGACGGCGATGCCGCCGCCGCAGCCGGTGCCAATAATCACCCCGAATACCGTACTGGCGCCAGCCCCTGCACCATCCACGGCTTCGGAGAGCGTGAAGCAGTCGGCATCATTGGCAATCCAGACCGGCTGGCCGAGCTGCTGCTTGAGATCCCGACGCAGGTCGTGGCCGTTGAGGACCAGGCAGTTGCAGTTTTTAATCAGGCCGCTCTGCGGATCGATGGCGCCCGGCAGGCCAATACCAATCGTAAACGGCTGTTCGCTCCACTGGCGCACGCTGTCGATCAGGCCAAGCAGCTGCTGCATAAAGGCCTCATAGCTCTCTTTGTGCGTCGGTCGACGTTGGCGATAGACGCATTCGCCGTCGGCGTTGAGCATCACGGCTTCCATTTTGGTACCGCCGATATCTAAACCCAGATGTAGCATGGTTGTCCTCAGATGAGAGTGGGGGAGTGCACTCCCGGGCGGTCGCGTCAACGCCCGCCCGGGTCGTCCGGCTACTGGTGTAGCGGGCGTGAACGGTAGACCGCAATCAGCTCGGCGATCAGCTCTTTCGCCAGAATCGAGGTCATCAAATGATCCTGGGCGTGAACCATCACCAGCGTCATTTTGGTTTTCCCTTCCCCTTCGTCGGCTTCAATCAACTGAGTCTGGACGAGGTGCGCTTCGCGGGAATAGTGCGCGGCTTCTTTCATCTTCTCGTCAGCGGCGGCAAAATCCCCCTCTTTGGCACAGCTCAGTGCTTCAAAACAGAGGCTACGCGCCTGACCGGCATTGATGATAATGCCCATGATTTGTTCTTCTGATTCCATCATAAATCTCCATAACCGTCATACTTCAAGCTGCAGGGGATTCACTGCGTCGCCGCCTGCCTGCAACTCGAATTATTTAGGGTATACATAGTGTGGTGTGAATTAAGCGGACTGAGCCACGGCTTCAGTCTGGGCGGCTGCGTTGTCGCGTTCTTGCTGCAGCAGCTGTTTTTCGTAGGCTTTCAGGAACGGCATATACATCACCATTGCTGTGGCCATACAGATCAGGCACATGATCACCGGGCTGAAGCTCCAGTTAGCCGCCCACGACGCGCCAATCGGCGCCGGGGTGGTCCACGGGGTCATCGAGACCACGCGACTCACCAGATCCAGCTTCAGGGCGAACCAGGCGAGAGTGGCGTTAATCATCGGTACCAGCACGAATGGCAGGAAGAACAGCGGGTTCATGATAATCGGCGCGCCGAACAGAATCGGTTCGTTGATGTTGAACACGCCCGGGACGACGCCCATACGTCCAATGGTACGCAGATGGACCGCCTTGCTGCGCAACAGCATCAGCGCCAGCGGCAGCGTCGAGCCAACGCCGCCAATCAGCAGGTAGTGGTCCCAGAAACCTTGCACATAGATGTGAGGGATCGCCGTACCCGCCGCCATAGCGGCCTGGTTTATCGACAGGTTCGCCATCCAGAACGGGTTCATGATCCCGGTGACGATCAGCGCCCCGTGGATCCCGGCAAACCACAGCACCTGGCAGACCAGCACCGACAGCAGAATGGCGGGTAAGGTATCGGAGGCGGCAACCAGCGGTTTCACCAGCGACATGATCGCTTCCGGAATGATCATCCCCAGCTGCGCTTCGATAAACAGGTTCAGCGGATGCAGCGTCAGGACGATAGCCAGCACCGGGATCAGGATTTCAAACGAGCGCGCGACGCCGGCCGGGACCTCAGGCGGAAGGCGAATGGTAATGTTGTGCCGCTTGAGGAAGGCGTACAGTTCGGTGGAGTAAATCGCCACCAGAATCGCGGTAAAAATCCCCTGTCCGGAGAAGTAAGCGGTGGAGATCTGCCCGTCTTTCAGCGGGGCGGCCACCAGCAGGAAGGACATCAGCGACAGCATGCCAGCGGTCAGTGAATCCAGGTTGTGATGTTTTGCCAGGCTGGCGGCGATGCCGACCGCGATAAACAGGGTCATCACCCCCATGCTGAAGTTAAAAGGCAGCATCAGGGCATCGCGATGATCGAGGGAGAACTGCAGCCACGCCCGGGCAAATCCCCAGCTGGTATCCGGCGAGAAGGGCGGGAAGATAAAGACCAGCAGGAAAGAGCCGACGATCATAAAGGGCAGCGCGGTGATGAAACCGTCGCGGATCGAGGTGACATACTTTTGCTGCCCGATTGCCCCGGCCATCGGCGTAATTTTTTGTTCAATAACGGCGATCAATTTAGCGTACAGAGAGCTCATGATCTTTCCTTAGTGGTTGTTATCAATCAGGGAGAGCGCGAAATCCAGTACGGCGCCGCCTTTCTGCATGCCGTAATCCATCATGTTGATGGGCTCCACGCGGATCCCATATTTGTCCGCCTGCTTTTGCAGATCTTTCTGCATATATTTCACCTGCGGGCCAAGCAGGACGACCTGATAGTTGCCGACCTGCTGATCAAACTCGGCGACGCCAAAGGCATTGATCTCCACCGGCAGACCGCGCTGCTCTGCTTCGGCAATCATTTTTTTCATCAGCAGGCTGGTGGACATACCTGCGGAACAACACAACATAATCTTTTTCATAAACCGTTCCTGGTGAGTTGGATGGGGGGACTATAGTCATAACGGCGTCATTACGGAAAGCGCTTTCCGTTTGTGGATTTATTAATTGTGATAACGATCACCTAAGGCGGGCTTTTACTTTATGTTGTAGTGCGCGATCATCCTGCCA
This sequence comes from Klebsiella sp. BIGb0399, assembly GCF_003752615.1. NCBI lineage: Bacteria > Pseudomonadati > Pseudomonadota > Gammaproteobacteria > Enterobacterales > Enterobacteriaceae > Klebsiella > Klebsiella sp. BIGb0399. The sequence goes on from NZ_RKHT01000007.1 coordinate 575,140, forward strand.
ACAAAACCACTCGATAAGGTAGAACCATGAACAATCCGTTGATGAATGTTGCCGTGGACATCATCGAACAGCGTCTGGCGCCACTGGCGAACGTCCTGACGCGCAATAATCACATTACGGCGATGCGCGATAGTTTTGCGCTGGCGATGCCGTTCGTGATTGTGGGGAGTTTACTGGTGCCCGTTTTGTTTCCGCCCGTTTCCATAAATGGCGCGACAACGTTCGGACAGTTCTACCTGTGGCTGCGCCCGATGCTGCTGCCGACGTTTGAACTGACCATCGGCCTGGTGGCGCTGATTGTCGCCTTCGGCGCCAGTGCCAGCCTGGCGAAGCAGTACCGCCTGCCGGAAAGGCTCTGCGGACTGACCGGCTGCCTGTCGTTTCTGCTGTTCATTGGCTTTCGTGATAATGGCGTAACCAATATTTTCCTCGGCGGCATGGGGATTTTTACCGCGCTGATATCCAGTACATATTCAATTGAAATAATTCGGTTTTTTTATAAAAGAGGCTGGTGCATTCGCCTGCCTGAAGAGGTGCCGCTGATGACCCGCAACGGCTTCCAGCTGCTGGTGCCGCTGCTGTTTGTGATGATTTCCATCAGCGTGGTCAATGCGCTGATGCAGCAAGCCACCGGGCGGATTTTACCGGAGCTGATCAGCGAAGCGGTCAGGCCGCTGGTGGTGGCCTCAGATACCCTGACCGCGGTACTTATCTCTTTGTTTATCTGTAATTTGCTGTGGTTTGTTGGTATCCATGGCGCGCTGATCATCACCGGAATAATGAACCCGTTCTGGATGACCTATCTGTTTGAAAACCAGCAGGCGCTGGCGGAAGGGGCGACGGCGTTACCGCATATCTACCTGCAGGGGTTCTGGGATTTCTACCTGCTGATTGGCGGCATTGGCTCGACGCTGCCGCTGGTCTTTATGGCGATGCGTAGCCGATCGCGACAGCTGAAAAGCGTCGGTAAAATTGGCCTTATCCCGTCGTTGTTTAATATCAACGAGCCGATCCTGTTTGGTTTTCCTATCATTATGAACCCGGTTTTCCTGCTGCCGTTTATCTTCGTCCCGTTGATAAACGCCTGTATCGCATGGTATTTGACGCAGATTGGCATCCTCGATCGGGCGGTGGCGATGTTGCCGTGGTCGATGCCGTCCCCGCTCGGCGCGGCCTGGTCTGCGAACGGCAGCTGGAAAAATCTCTGCATGACGTTGTTCGCCATCTTCAACGCGTGGATGCTGTACCGGCCGTTCTTTAAAGTCTACGAACGCCAGCTTGCCGACGCCGAACGCTAGTTTTTTGCCTTTCTCCTGGCCGATATCTCGCCCGCGTTATGCGGGCGTTTGCATATTTCATAGCGTGATGTAAATCACAAATATATCTGAGTCCCCCTCAAATTTGTGAACCAGACCAACAATAATGGAAAGCGTTTTCCGTTTGTGGATGTACATTTCCGAATTTTGTCAGTAGATTTCTTTTGGTGCACTGGGCCGTATTTTTCACCTCAACAGATGAGGTGACAGGGTAGACCTTTTTTTGGCTGCGCCGGTCAGGCGCGGCCTTTTTTCACTGACAGGAGGCGTTATGACCCGGTATCAGTTTCCGGAAGGCTTTTTTTGGGGGGCAGCAGCATCAGGTCCGCAAACGGAAGGGGTGAGCAACAAGCCGCACCGCTCGATTTGGGACAGCTGGTTTGCCGAGCAACCGGAACGCTTTTATCAGCAGATTGGACCGCAAACCGTCTGTGACACCTATCATCAATACCCGCAGGACGTGGCGTTGATGAAACAGACCGGCTTTAACTCCTTTCGTACCTCGATTCAATGGTCTCGCTTGATTGATGATTTTGAAACCGGGGCCGCCAATCCGGACGCGGTGCGTTTTTACAACGCCTATCTTGATGAGATGATCGCCAACGGTATCGAGCCGATGATCAACCTCTATCACTTCGATATGCCGGAAGCGTTGCAAAAGCAGTACGGCGGATTTGAGTCGGCGCACGTAACGGATCTCTTTGCCCGTTTCGCCCGCACCGCCTTCGAATTGTTTGGCCATAAAGTGAAATACTGGATCACCTTCAATGAGCCGATTGTGCCGGTGGAAGGGGGCTATCTGTACGATTTCCACTATCCGTGTAAAAAGGATGGCAAGCTGGCGGCGCAGGTGGCCTTTAACATTATGCTGGCCCACGCCAAAGCGATTCGCGAGTTCCGTGAGCTGGCGCTGCCGGGCGAGATCGGGGTGGTGCTGAACCTGACGCCTTCCTACACCCGCAACGACAGTCCGGAGGACAAAAAGGCGGCATGGTATGCGGATCTGTTTTTTAACCGCAGCTTCCTCGACCCGCTGGTCAAACATCAGTTCCCGAAAGAGCTGTGCGAAATTCTGGCCGCTCACGATTGCCTGCCGGAAGTGACGAAAGCCGACGTTGAGCTGATTACCGGTTCGCACGTCGATTTTCTCGGCGTGAACTACTACGTTCCGCGTCGGGTACAGGCGCGTGAGAGCGACTATACGCTGGACTATTTCACCCCGGAATATTACTTCGAAAACTACGTTAATCCTGAAGGGCGGTTTAACCCGTATCGCGATAACAACGAAATTCTGCCGCAGGCGATCTATGACATTGCCGCCAACGTGCGCGACAACTACGGCAATATTAAGTGGTTCCTCGCAGAAATTGGTATTGCGATGGATATCGAGTCGGAAGGGGAGCCGGGTGACGACGGGGTGATCGATGATTCATTCCGCATTCGTCTGATGGAAGAGCATCTGGTGCAGCTGCACCGGGCGATAGCCGACGGCGCCAATTGCTTCGGCGTGCACCAGTGGACCTTCATCGACAACTGGTCGTGGATTAACTCGTTCAAGCGCCGCTACGGCTTCTGGCGCCTCGATCTGCAAACCGGCGAGCGGCAGATAAAACGCAACGCGCTGTGGTTTGCCGAACTGGCGGCCAGTAACGGCTTCAGTGCCGAAAAATAGCCCCGCAAAATCTCCCGGAGGCGGCGCTGATGCGCCTGTCCGGGCTACAGACCGCACGATCCTGTAGCCCGGACAGATGCGCAGCATCGCCTCCGGGGTAACCAGACCGCACGCTCCCGTAGCCCGGACAGATGCGCAGCATCGCCTCCGGGGCAACCAGACCGCACGCTCCCGTAGCCCGGACAGATGCGCAGCATCGCCTCCGGGGCAACCAGACCGCACGATCCTGTAGCCCGGACAGATGCGCAGCATCGCCTCCGTGGCAACCAGACTGCACGCTCCCGTAGCCCGGACAAGATGCGCAGCATCGCCTCCGGGGAGAAGCCTCTGGCGCTACTTTTCCATCTCCGGCAGTGACGCAATCCAGTTCATCGCCAGCTGAGGCCACTCGGCGGCGGGTAGCCCCGTTGTTCCACGGATACCGAAACCGTGCTTACCCTCGGCAAACAGGTGTAACTCGGTCGGCACCTTGTGAGCACGCAACGCGTTAAACATCACCAACGCGTTATCGACCGGCACCGAAGGATCATCCACCGCATGCATAATGAACGTTGGCGGCGTCGCGGCGGTCACATTGTGCTCCGGCGAATAGCGACGTTGCTGTTCTGCCGTCGGCGTATCGCCAATCAACGCGTGGCGCGAACCGGGATGGGCAATGGCGGGATCCATCGAAATTACCGGATAGCCGAGCACCACAAAATCGGGGCGCGCGCTCAGGCCATCGACGGCGTCCGTGGCGGGATAGACCGCATCGTCATAACGGGTCTCGAGGCTGGCGGCGACATGACCGCCGGCAGAAAAGCCCATGATGCCGATTTTATGCGGGTCGATGTGCCACTCCGGGGCGCGGGCCCGCAGGGTGCGCAGCGCGCGCTGGGCATCGGCCAACGGCGCGTTGCTGCCTTCCGCGTGGCCGTCCGCCGGCATGCGGTAGGTCATGACGAACAGGGTATAGCCCTGCGCGGTAAACACCGGGGCAAGATCGCTGCCTTCTTTGTCCAGCACCACCCGCTGATAGGAACCGCCAGGGGTGACCAGCAGCGCAATACCGTTGGGCTTCGCGGGAGCATACACCGTGATCTCCGGCGCGCGGATACCGGTCACCGCGCGGTCGGGCAGGGCGCCATCTTTGCTACGATCCACCAGAGACGGGACCGCCGGGCTGTTTTTTGCACCGGGGGCCTCGCCGCCGGGCCAGACCGGTAGCGTGGGCAGGGCGGCGAGAGCCCCCTGAGAAGAGATAAGCAGAGTCATGGCTGCCGCCAGGGGTAAACGCGTCATAAGCATCTCCATGATGGAAAACGCTTATTTATCATTCATTCACGGCGGGTAACGCGAGGTGTCTCACAGAACACTGTTTCACTTTTATCGAAATGAAACAGTGTTTTGGATGGTGTTAAGCGCGGGTGGCAATCAGGATCGCCGAGGCCTTAATCAGCGCCAGCACGCGGCTGCCCTGCACCAGCTGCATCTCTTCCTGACTCTCGTTGGTCACGACCGCCACGATATCAAACCCGGCATCGGTAGTAATATGCACCGTCGCGTTCACCGCGCCTTCGGTCACCCGGCTGACGCTGCCGGCAAACTGGTTACGGGCAGAAAACTTCAGGCCGCACGCTTCCGTTGCCAGGGTCACCCACGGGGCTTTAATCAAGGCGATAGCTTCTTTGCCAGGGACCAGCCCCAGCGCCTGCTGGCTGCTGTGGGTGACAATCGCCACCAGCGTTGCGCCGCCGGTGAGCGTCAATTCAATTTCATCATTGACCGCGCCGGTGGCAACGGCACTCACCGTGCCGGTCAGTTGGTTACGTGCTGATACCGCCATAAAACCTCCTTCCAGTGACTGATTGCGATAAGTACAAAACTTATACTAACTCATCTTTGCCAATTCCCAGGCGTTTCATGCGGGAAAGCAGCGTGGTGCGTTTGAGACCCAGCCGTTGCGCGGCCCCTTTCGGCCCGGCAACCACCCCGTTACTCTCTTTCAGCACCCGAACAATCAGCTGATATTCGTCTTCCCCCTCCTGCGGCAGAGCGGCCTCCGGTAGCGTTTCCGGCTTAATATTCAGCTCTGGCAGCGACAGCTGGAGCACGCTACCGCGGGTCAGCAGCACCGCGCGCTCAATCACGTTCTCCAGTTCCCGCACGTTGCCTGGCCACTCCATCCGGCTGAGGGTACGCAGGGTCTCCGCCGGAATGCTGTCGATATTGCGCCCGAGGCGGCGGGCGATTTTAAAGGTAAACGCTTTGACCAGCAGCGGGATATCGTCCGGGCGCTCGCGGAGCGGCGGCAGATGGATCGGGAAGACGTTCAGACGGTAATAGAGATCGCTACGGAATTCGCGATCGGCGACCATCTGTTTAAGATCGCGGTTAGTCGCGGCGATCAGCCGGACGTCGGTCTGGATCAGCTTATTGCTACCGAGCCGCTCAAATTCCTGCTCCTGCAACACCCGCAGCAGCTTCGGCTGCAGCTCCAGCGGCATATCGCCCACTTCGTCGAGGAACAGGGAGCTTTTATCCGCCAGCTCGAAACGGCCGATACGCTGCGCGCTGGCCCCGGTAAAGGCACCACGCTCATGGCCGAAGAGATCGCTCTCCAGCAGCCCGGCAGGCATCGCGGCGCAGTTCATTTTTACCATCCGCCGGCCGTTGCGTCCGCTGAGATTATGGATCGCCCGGGCAATCAACTCCTTGCCGGTGCCGGTTTCACCGAGGATCAGCACGGTGCTGTCGCTCTGCGCCACCATCTCGACCTGCTTGAGCACGCTGTGCATGGCTTCGCTGCGGCCGATAATTTCACCAAACTCGCTCTCGACGTTATTCAGTTGCTCGGTCAGCGCCAGGTTTTCGTCAACCAGCCGCTCTTTCAGACGCTGAATTTCCTGGTAGGCGAGGGCGTTATCGATGGCGATCGATACCCGCTCGGCAATCTGGCGCAGCAGCTTGAGGTTGGTGGTGGTGAATACTTTCTCGTCGCACTGCGCCAGCTTCAGCACTCCCAGCAAATTATTGCCGGACATCAGCGGCAGCAGGCACAGGGTCTGGATCTGGTTGCCCCACATCTCGAAGAGCATTTTTTCATACGGCGCCAGCGAGTCGTGCTCGTGCAAGTTGAGCAGCAGCATCTCTTTGCTTTTAAACACCCGCTCGGTCAGAGTGCCGGCCTCGTTGACCTCGCTCTGGTCGTGCACCGGGTGGCTGGCGTCAAGATAGTGGGTCGAGTAGATATTCAGCTTGCCCTTGCGGCTGCTGTGCAGCACCACGCTGATGGCGTCGATGCGGAAATAGCGGTGAATCTCCTTCGCCACCTCGCCTACCAGCTCATCGATATCCAGCCGGGAGAGCACGGCATTGGTAATGGCGACCAGAATGCGGAAGTTGTCGCGCTCGTGGCACAGCAGATCGTAATCCACATTGTTGCTGACCCGGCTCTGGATTTGTTCGGTTACCACCGCAACCAACTGGGTAAAGGTATGCAGCCGCTGGTACTCTTTTTCGGTCCAGGGGCGGTCGTCGTTGCGGATAAACTCGCAGCCGCCGAAGATGCGACCTTCCGCCGCCAGCGGCAGCAGGCAGTAATAACCGAATGGCGGATACAAACCGCAGCCGGCCAGCTGCGGCCAGGCTTCGACAAAGGTGGCGTGGTCACAATGCAGCGCATCGGGGCGCGACAGCAGGCGGCGCACCGGCCCGTGGGCCAGTAAGGTTTCATCTTCATAGCTGACCGGCAGGCCCGCGTCGTCGCAGGCGTAGCGGGTCGCGCGATGGTTTCCGGCATTCCACAGGATAATGGCCGCGCGATCTGCCAGCGCAGATTGCTGAACCAGGCGGGTTAGCGTTTCACTCAGCGCGGCCAGGTCAGGCTGCTGTAACAGAATACGGGTGATATCGAACAGCCCTTGCTGCCCAAAATCGCCCAGTGGTGTATACGACATTGCTTAAGTCCAAAAAGCGCCATTCAGGCGGCGCATAAGAAAGTGATGACACAAATAATAGTATGTTAAAAAGCAGTCGTTGCCGCGGTAATCCATCCGTGGTGGCCCGATGGTTTGGGCTGGATAATCATGCTGAGATGCTGATGTTTTTCCCGGAGGCGATGCTGCGCATCTGTCCGGGCTACGGTTAACAAATTCGTGGTAAAGGCTCGGCGTGAGGCAGATCCAGCGTGCGTTTGACCCCGTATAACCCGACGGAACGTACGCCGCGGCGTTCAACCACCTCGCCAATCATCGCTGCATCGCGGCCCAGCGGATGGCTACGCAGCTGCGCCAGCGCCGCTTCCGCTGCCTCCCGGGCAACGGCAATCACCAGCTTGCCTTCGTTGGCGAAGTTAAGCGCATCCAGGCCTAATAACTCGCACACTCCGCGCACGGTATCGTTGACCGGCAGCGTCTGTTCATGCAGCTCGATGCCGCAGCCGCTGGTGGCGGCGAACTCATGGGCCACCGCGTTGACTCCGCCGCGAGTGGCATCGCGCAGGGCTTTGACGCCGGGAACGTCGCGCAGGGTCTGAATCAGCGGCGTGAGCACCGCGCAGTCGCTGGAGAGCGCGCCGTCCAGCCCCATCTGCTCGCGCAGGTTGAGGATAGTGGCGCCGTGATCGCCGAGGGTGCCGCTGACCAGCAGGACATCGCCGGGGGTAATCTGCTGCGCGCCCCAGCGAATGTCCGCCGGTATCGCGCCGATCCCGGCGGTGTTGATAAACAGTTTATCCGCCGCGCCGCGCGGCACGACTTTGGTATCGCCGGTCACGATGGCAATCCCGGCGGCCTGCGCGGTATGGGCCATGCTGTTGACCACCCGTTCGAGGATGCTCATCTCCAGCCCCTCTTCGAGAATAAACCCGCAGGAGAGATAGCGCGGCAGGGCGCCGCTGACCGCCACGTCGTTGGCGGTACCGCATACCGCCAGCTTGCCGATATCGCCGCCGGGGAAAAACAGCGGGTCAATGACGTAGCTGTCGGTGGAGAAGGCGAGGCGGTCGCCGAGGGCGGCTAACTGCGCCAGATCAAGACGCGCCTGATCTTCCTGCTCCGCCAGCCACGGGTTGGCAAACGCCTGCATAAACAGGGAGGCGATCAGCTGCTGCATCGCCTGACCGCCGCTACCGTGGGCTAACTGGACGCTTTTCATGCTTCGTTTTCCTGACTGCGATATTGATACCAGGCGGCGCATGCGCCTTCTGATGAGACCATCAGCGCGCCGAAGGCGCTCTGGGGATTACAGACTTTGCCGAACAGCGAACACTGGTGCGGCTTGCAGCGACCGGTCAGCACGTCGCCGCAGCGGGCGCGCGGATCGTCACAGACGCGCTGCGGCGCCGGGCGGAAATGGGCCTCGGCATCGAAACGCTGGTAGGCGGGCGTCAGGCATACGCCGGAATCGCTGATGACCCCCAGGCCGCGCCATTCGCTGTCGCCGCTGAGGCAGAAAACATCGGCTATTGCCGATTGCGCCAGCGGATTGCCTTCATCAGGCACCACGCGGCGATACTGATTTTCCACCTGACTGTGCCTCGCTATTGTCTGCTCAACCAGCATCACCGCGCCTTGCAGTAGATCAAGCGGTTCGAATCCAGCGACCACTAAAGGACGATGATAGTCGCTGGCGATAAAACCGTAGGCGTCGGTACCAATGACCATGCTGACGTGACCGGGGGCAAGAAAGGCGTCGATGCCGTTGTCCGGCTGGTCGAGCAGGCTGCGCAGGGTCGGGAGCAGCGTGATGTGCTGGCAGAAGAAGTAGAAATTGTCGACGCCGCGCTCGCGGGCGTGGCGGAGGGTCAGGGCGGTGGCGGGCATGGTGGTTTCAAAACCGAGGCCGAAGAAGACCACTTCACGCTCCGGGTTCTGCTGCGCCAGCTTCAGGGCGTCCATCGGCGAATAGACGATGCGCACATCGGCGCCGCGGGCTTTTGCCTGCAGCAATGAACCGTTTTTGCCGGGCACGCGCATGGCGTCGCCGAAGGTACAGAAAATCACGCCCGGACGGCTGGCGATGTCGATACAGGTGTCGATACGCCCCATCGGCAGCACGCAGACCGGGCAGCCAGGACCATGAATGAATTCAATATTGTCGGGAAGCAGCTGGTCGAGGCCGAATTTAAAAATGGCGTGGGTGTGGCCGCCGCAGACTTCCATAATCCGCAGCGGGCGTTCGGCGGTATGGGGAAGCAGTTGCGCCCGCGCCTGCAGGTGCTCAACCAGCAGCATCACCTGTTCCGGGGCGCGGTATTCATCAACGAAACGCATTATCGCTCCTCGCCGTACAGCAGCGCGCCGACGTCCGGCTCGACTTCAAACATATTCTGCAGCGCCTCGAGAGTATCCCGGGCTTCGGCTTCATTAATGATGCTCATGGCGAAGCCGACGTGGACCAGCACCCACTGCCCGAGGCGCGGCTGACCGTGCTCGTCGACGGCGCCGACAAGGGTCAGATCGACTTCGCGCTGAATGCCGCACACTTCGACCTTCGCCTGGTTGCCATCAATGGCGCAGATTTGTCCCGGAATGCCTATGCACATTGCTGCGCCTCCAGCCAGTTGAGCCACGTATCCATGCCTTCACCGCTGGTGGCGGAGAGCATGATGATCTCAATATTGGGATTCACCTCCCGGGCACTGGCGAGGCACTTCTCCACATCAAAGTTGAGGTACGGCAGCAGATCGATTTTGTTCAGCAGCATCAGGCTGGCGGCAGCGAACATATGCGGGTATTTCAGCGGCTTGTCTTCCCCTTCGGTCACCGACAGCACCGCCACTTTATGACGTTCGCCGAGATCGAAGCTGGCCGGACACACCAGGTTGCCGACGTTTTCAATAAACAGAATTCCGTTATCCGCCAGCGGCAGGCGCGGGGCGGCATCGGCGATCATCTGCGCATCGAGATGACAGCCTTTACCGGTGTTGACCTGAATGGCCGGGGTGCCGGTGGCGCGAATACGCGCCGCGTCGTTGATGGTCTGCTGGTCGCCTTCGATAACCGCGCACGGCGTTTTGCCTTTCAGGCGCAGTAAGGTTTCGCTCAGCAGGGTGGTTTTACCGGAGCCAGGGCTGGAGACCAGGTTCAGCACCACCTGGCCGCGGGCGGCAAAGCGGGCGCGATTGCGGGCGGCCAGCCGGTTATTTTTATCCAGCACGTCGATCTCCACCTCCAGCATCCGGCGCTGGCTCTGGCCCGGCGCGTGGGTTCCTGCTTCGCCGTGGCCGTAGTGCAGGTCGCCGCTTTCAGAGCGGGTAGGGGTGAAGTTATCGGTTTTGACGCCGGTAATGGTCATGGTCTGGCGCGGGGCCGGCGCGAAGGGGGCGCTGCGAAACGCCGAGTGGGGGTTATGTTCATCACCTTCGATATAAAGGTTGCCTTCCCCACAGCCGCAAGTCGTACACATAATTTACTCCTGGTCTATCCCGTCGTCGTTCAGGTTGTTTTGGTTTTGCCGGAAACAACCTGAATCAGTCGGGGCTCACTTCTATTCGTTGGATCTGTAAGCCGTCGTCGGCGACGATTTGTAAGGTGTCGCTCTGACACTGCGGGCACCGACGCACATGCTGCGAGATGAGATGCACATACTGCTGGCAGGATTCACACCAGCATTCCGCCTGCTGTTCGTCGATATGCAACTCGCAGCCTTCCGCCAACGTCCCGCGGCACACCAGTTCAAAGCAGAAAGTCAGCGCGCTGGCTTCCACGCAGGAAAAGGCGCCGACTTTCAGCCACACGCCGGTGACCCGTTGTGCCCCGGCCTGCTGCGCTTGTTGTTCAATAATTTCCAGCGCCCGCTGGCTGAGCGTGATTTCGTGCATGGCTGCCTCCGTATCTCTATAGGCCTTATATGCAATAACGATGCCAGCTCACCGTTATTGTCGGCGTGGCTGTCGATGACGACAGTGAATGGCTGTCATCGACATGTCAGTTCAGGACGTTGGTTTTGTTAATTTCATTCAATATCAAGTAGTTAAAATTTGGCATGGAAAATGCTAGTACGGTGCATCTCATGAAAACGGGGAATCCGAGATGACTATTTGGGAAATAAGTGAAAAGGCGGACTACATCGCCGATCGTCACCGTCGCTATCAGGATCAGTGGCGGCATTACTGCAATTCGCTGGTTCAGGGCATCACGCTGTCCAAGGCACGTTTGCATCACGCGATGAGCTGCGCGCCGGACAAAGAGCTGTGCTTTGTTTTATTTGAACATTTTCAGGTGTATGTCGCACTGGCGGAAGGGTTCAACAACCACACCATCGAGTACTACGTTGAAACACGCAACAGCGATGATAAGCGTCTGATTGCTAAAGCAACGCTGGCCTCCGACGGCACCATTGATGGCCGTATCAGCAACCGTTCGCGCGAACAGGTGCTGGAGCATTATCTGGCGATTATCGCCAGCGTGTATGACCGTCTGTATGACGCCATGGAACGCGACCAACCGGTGGATTTAAGCCATCTGGTGTTGGCTCATTAACCGTAGGTGTCGACAGGTGTCGAAAATGACAGCTGAACACCCTGATTTCGTCAAAAATGACTGTCACCCGAGGATGATCCGGTGAACCGTTTTGTAATTGCTGACTCCACCGTCTGTATTGGCTGCCGCACCTGCGAAGCCGCCTGCGCAGAGACGCACCGCCAGCACGGCCTGCAGGCCATGCCGCGACTGCAGGTCATGCGTAATGAAAAAGAATCCGCGCCGCAGATGTGCCACCACTGCGAAGACGCACCCTGCGCCGCCGTGTGCCCGGTTAATGCGATTAACCGCGTTGATGGCGCTATCCAACTGAATGAAAGCCTGTGCGTAAGCTGCAAGCTGTGCGGGATTGCCTGCCCGTTTGGGGCGATCGAATTTTCCGGCAGCCGTCCGCTGGATATTCCGGCGAATGCCAATACGCCTCTGGCACCCGCCGCGCCACCGGCCCCTGCACGCGTCAGTTCGCTGCTCGACTGGGTTCCCGGCGTGCGGGCTATCGCCGTGAAATGCGACCTGTGCCATTTCGATGAGCAGGGACCGGCCTGTGTCCGGACCTGTCCGACCAAAGCGCTGCTGCTGGTGGATATTCGTGATATCGCCCAGGCCAGCAAGCGTAAGCGCGAGCTGACCTTTAATACCGACCTCGGCGATCTGTCGCTGTTTCAGGCGCAACAAGGGGGCGTGAAATGAGTGTGATTTCTTTAGTCAATCAGGCTGTGGTCTGGTATGCCGTCAGCGGCGTGCTGGCCTTTCTCTTTACCATGCGTAAATCGCTGAGCGGCGCAATTGCCGGGATTGGTGGCGCGGTGGCCAGCGTGATGCTGGTGCTGGCGGGCGGCGCAGCGCTGCTGATGCCGGAGCGGATGAACGGCGGCGTCCTGCAGTTGCTGAACCTCACCATGCGGGTTGGCGGGATTAACGCGCTGTGGCTGCTGGCCATCGGCCTGTCGGCTTTACCGATTTCGCTGTTCAATATTGCGTGGCACCGCCACCCGCAGGTCAAAGCCAACGGCCTGCTGGTGAACCTGCTGCTGGCGGCGGCCACCAGTGCGGTCGTGGTGACGAACTTCGGTGCGCTGGTGGTGATGGCGGAAATCATGGCCCTGTGCGCCGCCTTCCTGACCGGCTGCGCACAGTCCGGCAAGCTGTGGTTTGTACTGGGACGTCTCGGCACTCTGCTGCTGGCCTGGACCTGCTGGCTGGTCTGGTCGACCTACGGCACGCTTGAAGTGGCGCAGATTAACCGTCTGTCGCTGGGCGTCGCGCCGGATATGCTGCTGTGGCTGCCGGGACTGATTGGCTTCGCTCTGCTGGCCGGGGTGATCCCGCTGCACGGCTGGGCGCCGCAGGCGCATGCTGGCGCCAGCGCTCCGGCTGCCGCGCTGTTCTCCACCGTGGTAATGAAAGTCGGTCTGTACGGTATTTTGACGGTCTCATTGGCCGGGAGCGTACCGCCGCTGTGGTGGGGCGTGATGCTGCTGGTTCTGGGGATGATCACCGCTTTTGTCGGCGGGTTGTATGCGCTGATGGAGCACAATATTCAGCGTCTGCTGGCGTACCACACCCTCGAAAATATCGGCATTATTCTGCTCGGCCTTGGGGCCTTCGTCACCGGCGTGGCGACCCACAACGCCACCCTGATGCTGCTGGGCTTTATTGGCGGCATGTATCACCTGATCAACCACAGCCTGTTTAAAACCACGCTGTTCCTCGGCGCCGGCGCGGTCTGGTTCCGCACCGGTCATCGTGACATCGAAAAGCTCGGCGGAATTGGCAAAAAGATGCCGCTGATTTCGCTCTCGATGCTGGTGGGGCTGATGGCGATGGCCGCGCTGCCGCCGCTGAACGGCTTTGCTGGCGAGTGGGTTATCTATCAATCCTTCTTCACTCTGAGCACCGGCGATGCCTTTGCTGGTCGCCTGTTGGGACCGATGCTGGCAGTTGGACTGGCGATTACCGGCGCACTGGCGGTGATGTGCATGGCCAAAGTCTATGGCGTGACCTTCCTCGGCGCGCCGCGTAGCAAAGAGGCGGAAAACGCCACCTGTGCGCCGTGGCTGATGACCTTTAGCGTGGTGCTGGCTGCCGCCTGCTGTGTGGTGGGTGGGGTCGCTGCGCCGTGGCTGCTGCCGCTGGTTGGCGGTGCCTTCCCGGTACAGGCGGAAGTCTCAAGCGTGGTGTCGCAGCCGCTGATCGCGCTGCTGCTGATCGCCTGCCCGCTGCTGCCGTTGCTGCTGATGATCTTCTTCAAAGGCGACCGTCTGCCGGCCCGCTCGCGCGGTGCGGCCTGGGTGTGTGGCTACGACCATGAAAAATCGATGGTTATCACCGCCCACGGCTTCGCCATGCCGGTGAAAGAAGCCTTTGCACCGGTGCTGAAACTGCGTCACTGGCTGAACCCGGTCCGGCTGGTTCCCGGCTGGCAGAATGCTGCGGCGCCTGCGCTGTTCCGCAGCGTCGCGCTGGTTGAGCTGGCGGTGCTGGTGGTGATTGTGATTTCGCGAGGAGCCTGAGAATGAGCGTATTAATTGCATTGTTGCAGGCGCTGGTGCTGTTCGCCGCCGCGCCGCTGTTGTCCGGGATAACCCGCGTCGCCCGTGCTCGTCTGCATAACCGCCGCGGTCCGGGCGTGCTGCAGGAGTACCGGGATATCTTGAAGCTGCTGGGGCGCCAGAGCGTTGGCCCGGACGCTTCCGGTTGGGTGTTCCGCCTGACGCCGTACGTGATGGTCGGGGTGATGCTGACCATCGCCACCGCGCTGCCGGTGATCACCGTGGCCTCCCCGATGCCGGGGCTGGGCGACCTGATCACCCTGATCTACCTGTTCGCCATCGCTCGCTTCTTCTTCGCCATTTCTGGCCTAGATACCGGAAGCCCGTTTACGGCGCTTGGCAGCAGCCGCGAAGCGATGCTCGGCGTGCTGGTTGAGCCGATTCTGCTGCTCGGCCTGTGGGTCGCGGCGCAGGTCGCGGGTTCCACCCATATCAGCAACATCGCCGATACCCTTTATCACTGGCCTGCCGCGCGTAGCATTCCGTTGATTCTGGCGCTGTGCGCCTGCGCCTTCGCCACCTTTATCGAAATGGGCAAACTGCCGTTCGACCTGGCGGAAGCGGAGCAGGAGCTGCAGGAAGGGCCACTCACCGAATACAGCGGCAGCGGCTTTGCGGTCCTGAAGTGGGGGATCAGCCTCAAACAGCTGGTGGTGTTACAGATGTTTGTCGGCGTGTTTATCCCGTGGGGACAGATGACCTACTTCAGCGTCGGCGGACTGCTGCTGGCGCTGGTGCTGGCCGTCGTCAAGCTGGTGGCCGGCGTGCTGGTGATCGCCCTGTTCGAAAACAGCATGGCGCGTCTGCGTTTCTGTGCCACCTCCCGCGTCACCTGGGCCGGGTTTGGTTTCGCCTTTTTAGCCTTCGTCTCCTTGCTGGTGGCGTGATTTAAGAGAGTTTGAGCATGTCTGAAGAAAAAATCGGTCAACACTATCTCGCCGCTCTGCACCAGGCCTTCCCTGGCGTGGTGCTGGATGAAGCCTGGCAGACCAAAGACCAACTGACGGTTACGGTGAAGGTCAACTACCTGCCGGAAGTGGTCGAGTTCCTTTACTACCAGCAGGGCGGCTGGCTGTCGGTGCTGTTCGGCAACGACGAACGTAAGCTGAACGGCCACTACGCGGTGTACTACGTACTGTCGATGGAGCAGGGCACCAAATGCTGGATCACCGTGCGCGTGGAAGTCGATGCTGATAAGCCGGAATACCCGTCGGTGACGCCGCGCGTGCCTGCCGCGGTCTGGGGCGAGCGCGAAGTGCGCGATATGTACGGCCTGGTGCCGGTGGGACTGCCGGACGAACGTCGTCTGGTGCTGCCGGATGACTGGCCGGATGAACTCTATCCGCTGCGCAAAGACAGCATGGATTACCGTCAGCGCCCGGCGCCGACCACCGATGCGGAAACCTACGAGTTCATCAACGAACTGGGCAGCAAGAAAAACAACGTGGTGCCGATTGGCCCGCTGCACGTGACCTCCGATGAACCGGGCCACTTCCGCCTGTTTGTTGACGGCGAGAATATTATCGACGCCGATTACCGCCTGTTCTACGTCCACCGCGGCATGGAGAAACTGGCGGAAACCCGCATGGGTTACAACGAAGTGACCTTCCTCTCCGATCGCGTGTGCGGCATCTGCGGCTTTGCCCACAGCACTGCCTATACCACTTCCGTCGAGAATGCGATGGGCATCGTGGTGCCGGAGCGGGCGCAGATGATCCGCGCGATTCTGCTGGAAGTGGAGCGTCTGCACTCGCATCTGCTGAACCTCGGTCTGGCTTGCCACTTTACCGGCTTCGACTCCGGGTTTATGCAGTTCTTCCGGGTGCGCGAAACCTCAATGAAGATGGCTGAGATCCTTACCGGGGCGCGTAAAACCTACGGTCTGAATCTGATCGGCGGGATTCGTCGCGATCTGCTGAAAGATGACATGATCCAGACCCGTCAACTGGCGCAGCAGATGCGTCGTGACGTGCAGGATCTGGTGGATATGCTGCTCAGCACCCCGAACATGGAGCAACGTACCGTGGGTATCGGTCGTCTTGACCCGCAAATCGCCCGTGACTTCAGCAACGTTGGCCCGATGGTACGCGCCAGCGGCCACGCCCGTGACACCCGCGCCGACCACCCGTTTGTCGGCTATGGTCTGCTGCCGATGGAAGTCCACAGCGAGCAGGGCTGCGACGTGATTTCACGCCTGAAGGTGCGCATCAACGAGGTGTACACCGCGCTGAATATGATCGATTTCGGCCTCGACAACCTGCCGGGCGGCCCGCTGGCGGTTGAAGGATTCACCTATATTCCTCATCGCTTCGCGCTCGGCTTCTCGGAAGCGCCGCGCGGGGATGATATCCACTGGAGCATGACCGGCGACAACCAGAAACTGTATCGCTGGCGCTGCCGTGCTGCCACCTACGCTAACTGGCCGACCCTGCGCTACATGCTGCGCGGCAACACCGTCTCCGATGCGCCGCTGATTATCGGTAGCCTCGACCCTTGCTACTCCTGTACCGACCGCATGACCGTGGTCGACGTGCGCAAGAAGAAAAGCAAAGTGGTGCCGTACAAAGAGCTGGAGCGCTACAGCATCGAGCGTAAAAACTCGCCGCTGAAATAAGGAATCGCCATGTTTACCTTTATCAAGAAAGTCATTAAGACCGGGAATGCGACCCACTCCTATCCGCTGGAGCCGATGCCGGTAGATAAAAACTTCCGCGGCAAGCCGGAGCACAGCCCGCAGCAGTGCATCGGCTGCGCGGCCTGCGTCAATGCCTGCCCGTCCAACGCCCTGACGGTGGAAACCGATCTGGCGACGAACGAGCTGGCGTGGCAGTTCAATCTCGGGCGCTGCATCTTCTGCGGACGCTGCGAAGAGGTCTGCCCGACGACGGCGATTAAGCTTTCGCAGGAGTATGAGCTGGCGGTGTGGAAGAAAGAGGATTTCCTCCAGCAGTCGCGTTTCGACATCTGCCATTGCCGGGTGTGCGAACGGCCGTTTGCGGTGCAGAAGGAGATCGATTACGCCATTGCGCTGCTCAAGCACAACGGTGATTCCCGCGCCGAACTGCACCGCGAAAGCTTTGAGACCTGCCCGGAGTGCAAGCGCCAGAAATGCCTGGTGCCGTCCGACCGTATTGAACTGACTCGTCATATGAGAGAGGCCAGCTGATGAGCAACTTATTAGGCCCGCGCGATGATAACGGCATTCCGGTGTCGATGACGGTGGATGAATCCATTGCCAGCATGAAGGCATCGCTGCTGAAGAAAATTAAGCGTTCCGCCTACGTTTACCGCGTGGACTGCGGCGGCTGCAACGGCTGTGAAATCGAGATTTTCGCCACGCTTTCGCCGCTGTTTGATGCCGAACGCTTCGGGATCAAGGTGGTTCCGTCGCCGCGCCATGCCGATATTCTGCTGTTTACCGGCGCGGTCACGCGCGCTATGCGCTCGCCGGCGCTGCGGGCATGGCAGTCAGCACCGGACCCGAAAATCTGTATCTCCTACGGCGCCTGCGGCAATAGCGGCGGTATTTTCCACGACCTGTACTGCGTCTGGGGCGGCACCGACAAAATCGTGCCGGTGGATGTTTATATCCCAGGCTGCCCGCCGACGCCTGCCGCTACGCTGTACGGCTTTGCGATGGCGCTGGGTCTGCTGGAGCAGAAAATTCACGCGCGTCTGCCGGGTGAAGAAGACGACAAAGCGGCGGAGATCCTGCACCCGAACATGGTGCAGCCGCTGCGCGTTCGCATCGACCGCGAAGCGCGGCGCCTGGCGGGCTATCGCTACGGCCGCCAGATCGCCGACGACTATATGCGGCTGCTGGGGCAGGGCGATAACCAGGTGCTGCGGTGGCTGGAGGCGGAAAAAGATCCGCGTCTGACCGAGATTATTACCCATCTGAATCAGGTGGTTGAGGAGACGCGTATCCGATGAGCGAGACGGTGGTGTTCAGTCAGCTGAGCCGTAAATTTATTGATGAGAACGATGCCACGCCGGATCAGGCGCAGCAGGTGGTCTATTACAGCCTGGCGATTGGCCACCACCTCGGCGTTATCGACTGTCTGGAGACGGCGCTGAGCTGCCCGTGGGATGAGTATCTGGCATGGATTGGCACGCTCGAAGCAGGAAGTACCGCGCGGCGCAAAATGGAAGGGGTGCCGAAGTATGGCGAGATTGTCATCGACAGTAACCACGTGGTGATGCTCGCGAATGCTTTCGATAAAGCCCAGGCCGGGCAGACTGCACAGCAGCAGGCATGGAGCAAAACGATGCTCAGCATGCTGCATGATATTCACCAGGAAAGCGCCATCTACCTGATGGTGAGGAGACTCCGTGACTGACGTTTTACTCTGTGTCGGCAACAGCATGATGGGCGACGACGGCGCCGGTCCGCTGCTGGCGGAAATGTGTGCCGCCAACCCGCAGGGCGACTGGGTGGTGATTGATGGCGGCAGCGCGCCGGAAAATGACATCGTGGCGATCCGCGAACTGCATCCTACTCGGCTGTTGATTGTCGATGCCACCGATATGGGGCTGAACCCCGGCGAGATCCGCATTGTCGACCCTGACGATATCGCCGAGATGTTTATGATGACCACCCACAATATGCCGCTCAACTATCTGATCGACCAGCTGAAAGAGGACGTTGGCGAGGTGATCTTCTTAGGCATTCAGCCGGATATCGTCGGGTTTTACTACCCGATGACCCAGCCGATTAAAGAGGCGGTGGAAGTGGTGTATCACAAGCTGAACGGCTGGCAAGGACAGGGCGGCTTTGCCGCGCTGGAAGCGCCGGAAGATTAAGTTTTTACGCTAAGACCTGGCCTGAACAGGGGTCAGGAAGAGAATGCCGGAGAACGCTTCTCCGGCAACAAATGCAGAGTGTCTCTGGATGTGAGGATAACAGACGCGGTCACACACTCTCCTGCAAATCCCGCAATGTCACCATCAGTATCATCGGGTCTATCGGCGATGGCTCAAACCCTGACCGCAGATAAAACTCCCGCGCTTCATTCGATAGCGCGTGAACCAGCATTCCGCGAATACCGATAGTTTCCGCTACCTGAATAACCCTCAGTCCGGCATCCCTTATTAACGCTCGTCCTACGCCCTTTCCGTGCAGAGCGTTATCTACCGCCAGACGGCCCAGGACCACCACTGGGATCGGGTCGGGCATATTACGGCGAAAGTGACCGGGTGCCGCATTTGTCGTCACCGCGCTGGAAGCCAGCGAGTAATACGCCATGACTTTTGCATCGCCGTCACAACAGACAAATGTGCGGGATGCACCACTCATCTGATTTTTCATTGCCCGCTGTTTCAGCCAGTTATCCATAGAATCCACGCCGCAGCAGAATACGCTAAGAATATGCCCGGCGTGAAGTGGCTCAGGGGCGGCGATCACTTTTCCTGCTCCCAGGGCGCTGGGGTTTGCATGGTTTTACGCAGCGCGGCATTAGACGCAGGGGGCTGATCGAGGCGAGTGAGAAACTCCTGATACGCCTCCGGGTCGGCCATAATGATGCGTTGTTCGAGCAGTGCTTCTTCAGCGGCGGCGCGGGCGGCTTCCAGTACAAAATCAGTCCGGTTTTTACCTTTGGCTTTCGCCGCCCGATCGATCAGATCGCGCTCGGCGGGCTTGATACGCAGATTTAACGTTTCGCGCTTAATGGACATGCTGTTTGCGGTCGGCATGATGTCATCCTCTGGTGTTGCTATGGATAGTAATTATACAGCATGCGTAACGCAAATGTCAGTACACAACAATGAAAGGACAGCGTACTGCAGGGGAGGGAGAGTATTTCCCCCTCACTTAGAGCCTGGCCCATTAGGCTATTTTATTTCTCAGAAAAACAAGGGATAACCTTGAGGTGACGGGGCAATCTTTACGCCAGGTCTTCGCCGTTGCTGGCAATGACCTTTTTGTACCACCAGAACGATTTCTTGCGCTTGCGCACGAGGGTACCGTTCCCGGCATCGTCGCGGTCAACGTAGATAAAACCGTAGCGCTTGCTCATCTCGCCGGTAGAGGCGGCCACCAGGTCAATACAACCCCAGCTGGTGTAGCCCATCACCGGAATGCCGTCTTCGATGGCATCGCCCATGGCTTTAATATGCTCGCGCAGATAGCTGATGCGGTAGTCGTCGTTGATCTCGCCGTTGGCGTCAATCTCATCCCGCGCGCCGAGGCCGTTCTCCACCAGGAACAGCGGCTTCTGGTAGCGGTCATACATCATGTTCATGGTGATACGCAGGCCGAGCGGGTCGATACCCCAGCCCCATTCGCTGGCCTGAATATGCGGGTTCTTCAGCGATTTCACGATATTGGCGGCGTTGGTATTGTTGGCGTTCATCTCTGCCGACGCACAACGCGAGGCATAATAGCTGAAGGAGACAAAATCGACGGTGTGCTTGAGGATCTCATCGTCACCCGGCTCTTTGGCAATAACCACCCCTTTTTCGCGGAACACCCGCGCCGCCCACACCGGGTAGGCACCGCGCGCCTGCACATCAATAAAGAACAGGTTTTCGCGATCCTTTTCCAGCGCCATCCACACGTCTTCCGGCTTACAGGAATAAGGATAAAAATTGCCGCCCGCCAGCATACAGCCGACCTGATTGTGCGGGTTTACCTCGTGGGCGATTTTGGTCACCAGGGCGCTGGCGATAAGCTCATGGTGCGCCGCCTGGTACTTCACCTGCTCCTGGTTTTCGCCCTCTTCGAACACCAGCCCGGCGCCGGAGTAGGGGCTGTGAAGCATGATGTTGATTTCGTTGAAGGTCAGCCAGTATTTTACTAACCCGTCAAAGGCTTCAAAACAGGTGCGGGCGTAGTGGCTGAAAAAGGTTACCATCTGACGGTTACGCCAGGAGCCATATTCGGTCACCAGATGCATCGGCACATCGAAATGGCACAGCGTCACCAGCGGCTCGATATTGTGCTTTTTGCACTCCTCGAACAGTGAACGGTAGAAGGCGATCCCTTCGGCGTTCGGTTCCTGCTCATCGCCTTTCGGGAACAGACGGCTCCAGGCAATCGAGGTGCGGAACACGCTGAATCCCATCTCCGCCATCAGGGCAATGTCGTTTTTATAACGATGATAAAAATCGATGGCCTCGTGGCTCGGATAAAACTCATCGTCGCGCAGCGTAAAACGCTTCTCGAGCCCCAGTTTTACCGGCAGGCGGTTTGCGCCATGAGGGATCGTATCGACCGTGGTCAGCCCTTTTCCGCCTTCCATATAGGCCCCTTCAGACTGGTTGGCGGCCAGTGCGCCGCCCCATAAAAATCCCTGTGGGAAAGTTGCCATGCGTTACCTCGTTATCAATATTGTGTTCAGGCGTGTGTTGCTTGAATGCTGGCCTGACGCTGTCTGGCGTCGGCGGCAGCCTCTTCAACCGGAATATCTTCGAAGCCGAGTACCAGAGTCAGGATAAACGACAGGACCACCGCCAGCGCCATCACCCCAAAGACCCACACGATGGTCATCGGATTGGCCGGGTCGAAGAACTGCACGCTGGTAAACAGGCCCGGTGCCGCCATCGAGTGGCTGGCAAGCCCGGCGATACCGGCCACCGCGCCGCAGATAAAGCCGCTGATCAGGCTGGCGATGAGCGGGCGTTTCAGCCGCACCGCGACACCGTACAGCGCCGGCTCGGAAATCCCGGCCAGAATCGCGGAGGCCGCTGCTGCCAGCGCCGTCTGACGCAGTTCCGGGTTTTTGGTTTTCCAGGCCACCGCCAGCGACGAGCCGCCTAGCGACAGGTTAGCACCGATTTCTGACGGCATAACCATGCCCTCTTTACCTGTTTCGGCAATGGTCTGAATAATGGTTGGGGTAAAGACCCGGTGCATCCCGGTCATTACCAGCAGCGGCCAGAGCGCCCCCATAATGGCCACCGACAGCCAGCCCAGATAGCTGTGCACGGTGTACACCAGCGCGGATATCGCGGTGCCGATCCAGATACCGATCGGGCCAATCAGCAGAATCGACAGCGGGGCGGCAATCAGCACGATCAGCATCGGTTTAAGGAAGTTTTTGGTGACCGCCGGGGTGATGCGATCGACCCAGCGTTCGATATAGGACAGACACCAGGTCATCACCAGCGCCGGGATCACGGTGTAGGTATATTTCACCGCCGTCACCGGGATAAAGGCGAATTCAACATGCTCGCCCTGGGCCGCTTTGGCCATCAGTTCGATAAAGCTCGGGTGCACCAGAACCCCGGCAATGGCGATGGCCAGCGACATATTGGTTTTGAATTTGACCGCGGCGGAGGCAGCCACCATCAGCGGCAGGAAGAAGAACGCGCCATCGCCGATCACCGTCAGGATCGTCAGAGTTGGCGCCCCTTTTGGCAGTACGCCGCTCATCTCAAGGATCATCGCCAGCAGTTTCACCATCGATCCGCCGATAATCGCCGGGATCAGTGGTGACATGGTGCCGATCAGCGCGTCGAGGATCCCGGCGCCGATGCGTCTGAACGTCAGCGGCGCTTTGCCCTGCGGTTCTGCGGGACGCATGTCGCCCGGCAGCAGGTTGACGACTTCGCGATACGCCTGAGAGACGGTATTGCCGATGATCACCTGACACTGGTTATCGCTCTGTACCACGCCGAGCACCCCTTTCAGGCTCTTCAACGCAGCGCTATCCACCCGCGCATTATCTTTGACGACAAAACGCAGGCGGGTCATGCAGTGGGTGACGGCGGCGATGTTTTCAATCCCGCCTGTTGCCGTCAGTATTTGCTGCGCCAGGGCTGCATAATTTTTCGACATCGGATTTTATCCTGTTTAATCAATAGGGTACTGGCTTGTTATCGCCCCATCAAAACGGGGGACGTGGTCGATACATAGGAAACCGGTTCCACAAAATCATGATGAGTTTCATTGATTCATACAAGATCTAAAAAAATCAGTTTTCCGTTTTGTGATTTTGATCGCCTTGTGAGGTGAAAAAGAGTCCATCGTGACGAGGGTCAACGCTGTAAAAAAGCGAGACGTGCAGTACACTGCGGGCATCTTTTGCAACAGGAAGAACAACATGGCAACGATGCTGGAGGTAGCGAAACGCGCGGGGGTGTCGAAAGCGACCGTGTCCCGGGTGTTATCGGGCAACGGCTATGTCAGTCAGGACACGAAAGATCGCGTATTCCAGGCGGTGGCGGAAAGCGGATACCGGCCCAATCTGCTGGCGCGCAATCTGGCCACCAAAAAGAGCCAGACGCTGGGGCTGGTGGTGACCAATACCCTCTATCACGGGGTCTATTTCAGCGAACTGCTGTTTCACGTCGCGCGAATGGCGGAAGACAAAGGGCGGCAGCTGATTCTGGCCGACGGCAAGCACAGTGCCGAAGAGGAGCGCGAGGCGATTCAGTATCTGCTCGACCTGCGCTGCGACGCGATCATTATCTATCCCCGCTTTCTCAGCGTCGATCAGATGGATGACATCGTTGAGAACCACACCCAGCCGATCATGGTGCTCAACCGCCGCCTGCGGCGTAACGCCAGCCATTGCGTCTGGTCCGATCAAAAAGCCTCGGCCCTGGCGGCGGTGGAAAAACTGATTGCCCGCGGCCACCGCGATATCGCGTTTATTACCGGTTCGCTGGATTCGCCGACCGGGATTGAGCGTCTTTCCGGCTACAAAGATGCGCTGGCGCAGCACGGTATTGCGCTGAATAACGATCTGATTGTCGAAGGGAAGTGGACCCCGGAAACCGGCGCCGCGGGCGTGGAAACCCTGCGCCAACGTGATGCCCGTTACAGCGCGCTGGTGGCGAGCAACGATGATATGGCGATTGGCGCCATGAAGCAGCTGCATCTGCAGGGTATCAAGGTGCCGGAAGAGGTGTCGGTGATCGGTTTCGATGACATCGTGCTGGCGCCGTATATGGTTCCGGCGCTCTCCAGCGTTAAAGTCCCGGTGACGGAAATGATCAAAGAGACCATTAACCGGCTGATCTTTATGCTCGACGGCGGCGATTTAAAATATCAGCAGACCTTCCCCGGCGAGCTGATTGAGCGCGACTCGATAGCCGCCGGCCCCGACGCCTGACGTCGACATCTGTCATCGTCAGATGTGACGATGACAGAATCTCCCTCCCGCAACCCTGTGGTTAATTCCCTTTATTATCATAATGATAAAAGTTGGAACGTATTATGCATACTCCGCCGCGTAACCTTCTTACTGCTGGAGAAATGGATGAACCGTTTCATTATTGCCGACGCGAGCAAATGCATTGGCTGCCGCACCTGTGAAGTGGCCTGTGTGGTCTCTCATCAGGAAAATCAGGACTGCGCGGCGCTGACGCCCAAATCCTTCTTACCGCGTATCCACGTGATCAAAGGCGTTAACGTCTCCACTGCGACCGCCTGCCGCCAATGTGAAGACGCACCCTGCGCGAACGTGTGTCCAAACGGCGCGATCAGCCGGGATAAAGGGTTTATTCACGTGATGCAGGAGCGCTGTATCGGTTGTAAAACCTGCGTCGTGGCTTGCCCGTATGGCGCGATGGAAGTCGTGGTGCGCCCGGTTATCCGTCATAGCGGCGCCGGACTGAACGTCATGGCGGAAAAAGCCGAAGCCAACAAATGCGATCTCTGCCATCACCGTGAAGCCGGCCCGGCCTGTATGGACGCCTGCCCGACCCACGCGCTGATCTGCGTCGACCGCAATAAGCTTGAGCAGATGAATATCGAAAAACGTCGCCGCACGGCGCTGGCCTGGTAAGGCGTCAGCATCATGAACGGGGTGCAAATTCGCATTCGCGGTAAAGTCCAGGGGGTGGGATTCCGCCCCTTCGTCTGGCAGCAGGCCCGGCAGCTCGGGCTGCGTGGCGATGTCTGCAATGACGGCGACGGGGTGCTGGTGCGCATCGTCGGCGATGAGACGGCGTTTGTTGCCGCGCTGGTTCAGCAGTGTCCGCCGCTGGCGCGCATTGATAGCGTGCAGAGTGCGCCATTCCACTGGCAGACGCTGCCTGAGGATTTCGCGATCCGCCACAGCGAGGGTGGGAGTATGCGAACCCAGATTGTCCCGGATGCTGCCACCTGTCCGGCCTGCCTTGCGGAGATGAATAACCCGCAAGAGCGCCGCTATCGCTACCCGTTTATTAACTGCACCCACTGCGGTCCACGCTTCACTATTATTCGCGCGATGCCCTATGACCGGCCGTCAACCTCGATGGCGCCGTTTCCGCTCTGTCCCGCCTGCGAGGCGGAATATCGCAACCCTGCCGACCGTCGTTTTCATGCCCAGCCGGTCGCCTGTGCCGACTGCGGCCCGCAGCTGGAATGGCGTGCCGAGGGCGAGGTGTTGTACGGTGAGGCGGCACTCCAGATGGCGATTCAGCGCCTGAAGCGCGGCCAGATTGTGGCCATGAAAGGACTCGGCGGCTTTCACCTGGTCTGTGACGCCGGTAATTCCCAGGCGGTGACCGCCTTACGTCTTCGTAAACATCGCCCGGCGAAGCCGTTGGCGGTGATGCTGCCAGTGACCGAAGGGCTCCCGTCGGCGGCGTTGGCTTTACTGACCACGCCCGCGGCCCCCATCGTACTGACAGATAAATCACAGGTGGTTGGCCTGTGTGATGAGATTGCGCCAGCGCTGAAAGAAGTGGGGGTGATGCTGCCGTCTAATCCGCTGCAGCATCTGGTTTTACAGGCACTGGCGCACCCTGTTGTGATGACTTCCGGCAACCTCAGCGGGCGGCCACCGGCGTTAAACAACGCCGACGCGCTGCGCGACCTGGCGGGGATTGCCGACGGTTTTCTGCTGCACAACCATGACATTGTCCAGCGTATGGACGACTCGGTGATACGCCAAAGCGGCGAAATGTTGCGCCGCTCGCGCGGCTACGTACCGGATGCGATGCCGCTGCCGCCGGGGTTTCATGACGTGCCGCCGCTGCTGTGTCTCGGCGGCGACATGAAAAATACCTTTTGCCTGGCGCGTGGCGATCGGGCGGTGCTGAGCCAGCACTTTGGCGATCTCGGCGATGAAGGAGTTGAAGCGCAGTGGCGTGAGGCGCTGCACCTGATGCAGGATATTTATGCTTTTACGCCGCAGCGGGTGGTGGCCGACGCCCATCCCGGCTATCGCGCCTCGCAGTGGGCAGCATCGCTGACCCTGCCGGTCGACAACGTCCTCCATCATCATGCCCATGCTGCCGCCTGCCTGGCGGAACACGGCTGGCCGTTGGACGGCGGCGATGTTATCGCCCTGGTGCTCGACGGTATCGGCATG
Organism: Klebsiella sp. BIGb0399; assembly: GCF_003752615.1. Lineage (NCBI taxonomy): Bacteria > Pseudomonadati > Pseudomonadota > Gammaproteobacteria > Enterobacterales > Enterobacteriaceae > Klebsiella > Klebsiella sp. BIGb0399. The sequence goes on from NZ_RKHT01000007.1 coordinate 601,393, forward strand.
GGGGAAAACGGTGCGCTGTGGGGCGGGGAGTGCTTACGGGTTAACTACCGCGAGTGTGAACGTCTTGGCGGATTGCCGGCGGTGGCGCTGCCAGGGGGCGATCTGGCGGCCCGTCAGCCATGGCGCAATTTGCTGGCGCAGTGCCTGGCGTTTTTGCCGCAGTGGCAGAACTATGCTGAAACCGCCGCGCTGCATCAGCACAACTGGCCGCTGCTGGCGCAGGCCATCGCGCGGGGAATCAATGCGCCGCTGGCGTCCTCCTGTGGTCGACTGTTTGACGCGGTGGCCTGCGCCCTGGCGTGCGCCCCGGACAGCCTGAGCTATGAAGGTGAGGCGGCCTGTCAGTTGGAAGCGCTGGCGACGACCTGCGAAGGCGTTGCCCACCCGGTCAGTATTCCCTGGCGCGACGGCACGCTGGATCTGGCCGTGTTCTGGAAGCAATGGCTGGAGTGGCAGGCTACGCGGGAACAGAAAGCCTGGGCATTTCATGATGCGCTGGCCTGCGGGCTGGCGGCGATGCTCCGGGATTGCGCCACGTCGCGCGGCGTGACGACCCTGGCCTTTAGCGGCGGGGTGCTACACAACCGCTTACTGGTCTCCCGATTGACGTTTTATCTGGCGGATTTTACTCTGCTGTTTCCGCAACAGTTACCTGCCGGAGATGGGGCGATCGCCTATGGTCAGGCGGTCGTTGCCGCCGCGCGCTGGCAGGCTCACAGGACATCACCATGATAGTGACGATTTTACGCCAGCAGCCGCGAGCCGCGGTGCTGGTTGGGGGGCTGATTCTGGCGAATGTATTGGCCTGGATCTGGGCCTGGCAGGCGTTTGGCGAGAGCGGCGCGCTGATGGCGGCCAGCCTGCTGGCGTGGGGATATGGCCTGCGTCATGCGGTGGATGCCGATCATATCGCGGCCATTGATAGCGTCACTCGCAAAATGATGCAGCAGGGACGGCGGCCTTTCGGCGTCGGGGCGTGGTTTTCATTAGGCCATTCGTCGATTGTGGTGCTGGCCTCGGCGGCCATTGCCGCGACGGCCACCGCGTTCGGGCAACAGATGAGCTGGTTTCATGATACCGGCAGCGTAATCGGCACCGCGGTGTCGGCGCTGTTTTTATTGCTGATGGCGTTTGTGAACCTGGTGATTTTACGTAGCGTCTGGCGCAGTTTTCAGGCGTGGAAGAAGGGCGGTAGCGTCAGCGATGAGGTGGTGACCGGCGGCGGCATGATGAGCTGGCTGTTTGGCAAGACCTTCCGTCTGATTAGCCGCAGCTGGCAGATGTATCTGGTAGGTTTCCTGTTCGGACTGGGGTTTGATACCGCCACCGAAATCGGCGTGCTGGGCATTTCTGCCGCCAGCGCTTCGAGCGGGATGTCCATCTGGTCCATCATGGTCTTCCCGGCGCTGTTTGCCAGCGGAATGGCGCTGGTGGATACCATCGACAACGTGTTGATGGTGGGCGCGTACGGTTGGGCATTCAGCAAGCCGCAGCGCAAGCTCTATTACAATATGACTATTACCGGGACCTCGGTGGTGGTGGCGCTGTTTATCGGCGGGCTGGAGGCTCTGGGGCTGCTGATGGATAAGTTTTCGCTCAGCGGCGGTCTGTGGCGCTGGGTTGGCGCGCTGAACGATAATCTCGGCGATGCCGGGTTTGTGGTGGTCGGGCTGTTCGTCGCCTGCTGGGTGCTGTCGGTGCTCAACTACCGCTGGCGCGGGTACGATAATCTGGCGCGGTGATGCTTTCCCCGGAGGCGGTGCTGCGCCCCTGTCCGGGCTACGGGCTGGCGGGTACGATGACCTGGCGCGGTGATGTTTTCCCCGGAGGCGGTGCTACGCCCCTGTCCGGGCTACGGGCTGGCGGGTACGATGACCTGGCGCGGTGATGTTTTCCCCGGAGGCGGCGCTGCGCCCCTGTCCGGGCTACGGGCTGGGCGGGTACGATGACCTGGCGCGGTGATGTTTTCCCCGGAGGCGGCGCTGCGCCCCTGTCCGGGCTACGGGCTGGGCGGGTACGATGACCTGGCGCGGTGATGTTTTCCCCGGAGGCGGGGCTGCGCCCCTGTCCGGGCTACGGGCTGGGCGGGTACGATGACCTGGCGCGGCGATGTCTTTCCCGGAGGCGGTGCTGTGCCCCTGTCCGGGCTACGGGCTGGGCGGGTACGATAATCTGGCGCGGCGATGTCTTTCCCGGAGGCGGTGCTGTGCCCCTGTCCGGGCTACGGGCTGGCGCGGGTACGATAATCTGGCGCGGTGATGTTTTCCCCGGAGGCGGCGCTGCGCACCTGTCCGGGCTACGGGCTGGGCAGGTACGATGACCTGGCGCGGTGATGTCTTTCCCGGAGGCGGCGCTGCGCACCTGTCCGGGCTACGGGCTGGGCGGGTACGATAACCTGGCGCGGTGATGTTTTCCCCGGAGGCGGTGCTACGCACCTGTCCGGGCTACCTGATGGCGTATGTCCTGTAGCCCGGACAGGCGCAGCGCGCCGCCTCCGGGAATAAGGTTAACTGACCAGCTGCTTGAGCAGGGCAAAGGCGTCTTTCATGCGGTCCTCGCTGACCACAAACGCGCGTAGCTGGTTGTCGGCGTCAATGCCTTTCGCGACCAGACCGTCTTTGGCGGCAACAATATTCCATGTTAAATCGTCACGCTGGGTTTCGCCTGCCAGGTGCAGCGGTAAATCCGGCGTTTTGACCTTCACCAGCATCGGCGGCAACCTCAGCTCTCCCGACTGTCCCAGCAGGTTTTTACTCAGGCACATGGCGCTGAGCATAATCGGCTGCAGAAATGGCAGCACTTTGCCGTCGATCTCCGCGCAATCGCCGAGGGCATAAATCGCCGGATGGCTGGTTTGCAGCTGGCGATTCACCACTACCCCGCGCTGGATCTCCACCCCTGCATGACGCGCCAGCGCCGTTTCCGGACGCAGGCCGACGGCGGCCACTACCGCATCGACGACCGTTGAACGTTCACCCGCGAGGGCCACGTGAATACCATCGGCCTGCTGTTCGAGGCCCGCAAGCCCGGTTTGCAACAGCAGATGAATGCCCATCCCGATCATCCGGTGCTGCAGGCGGCTGCTGACCTCCGGCGGCATCAGCGCCGACAGCACGCTGGCGGCGTGGTCAACGACCGTCACTGCTTTGCCGGCGCGGCAGAAATCCATCGCCAGCTCGCAGCCAATCAGCCCGCCGCCGACGATCAGCACCCGCCGGGCATCGCGCAGCTGGCTGTGCGCCGCGCCATATTCCCGTTGGCTGTTCAGGGTCAGCATCAACTCGCGCCCCGGCACCGGCGGGACAAACGGCGCGGCACCGGTCGCCAGCACCAGCTTGTCATAGCGCCACTCGCGGTCCTGGTTCTTCACCAACTGGTTTTCGGCGTCGATATCGCTGACCCAGGTATGCGGAAACAGGCGCAGATTGTACTGCTCGGCAAACTCACCGGCCGTTTGCAGGGTCAGGTCGTCGGCGCTTTGACCACGGCTGACCACATGGCTGAGGTCCGGTTTGTTGTACTCATCCATGCTGTCGGCTGCGATCAGGGTCAGCGGAACCTGCGGATCCTGCTTACGGATGTTTTTCACCAGCTGACGGGCCGCGAAGCCCGAGCCGATGATGACGATACCTTCGCTCATTTGGCCTCCGTTGCCAGCACGTCAAAGACCTCTTTACCCAGGGAGCATTCCGGGCACAGGAAGTCGTCCGGAACCTCGCTCCACGGCGTACCTGGCTGCACCTGCTGGTTCGGTTCGCCTTTTGCCGGATCGTAAATCCACTGGCAGACGCTGCACTGCATGGTGGGGCCCATGTCTACTGCCGCGGCGCAGGCGTTCTGCTCCGGTGCGGCGGGTGCGGCGGCAACCGGCAGCGGGGAGAGGGCCCACTGGCGGGCAATCTGCCGGCCATGCTCGCGACACAACGCCAGCGCGTCGAGGTCCGGGCGCCATTTGACCTTCAGGCTCAGGGACATTTCAAAACCAGCATCCTGTAAGCGGGTAGACAGTCTGTCCACCGCGCCGCCGCTCCAGCCGTGCGAGCCAAAAGCGCTGGCACGTTTGTTACGAAAACGCAGGCCGGTCATCTCTTCCACCAGGCCGGCGATTTTCGGCATCATCACGTTATTCATGGTGGAGGTACCCACCAGCACCCCTTTTGAACGGAACACGTTGGTGAGGATATCGTTCTTATCGCTGCGGGCGACGTTGAAGATTTTTACCGCCACGTTAGGGTCAACTTCGGTGATGCCCTGAGCGATAGCGTCCGCCATCATGCGGGTATTGTTGGACATGGTGTCGTAGAACAGGGTGATGCGATCTTCCTGATAATCCGCCGCCCATTTCAGGTACAGCTCGACGATCTGGGTCGGGTTATCGCGCCAGACCACGCCGTGCGAGGTGGCGATCATATCGACGGGCAGGTTGAAGCCGAGGATCTCGGTAATTTTGGGCGTCACCAGGCGGCTGAACGGGGTCAGGATGTTGGCGTAGTAGCGCTGGCACTGTTCGAACAGTTCGTTCTGGTCCACTTCATCATTAAACAGGTGCTCGTCGCAGTAGTGCTGGCCGAAGGCGTCGTTGCTGAACAGCACCGCGTCGCCGGTCATGTAGGTCATCATGCTGTCCGGCCAGTGCAGCATCGGGGTTTCCACGAAAATCAGCTGCTTGCCGTTGCCGATATCCAGCGCGTCGCCGGTTTTCACCACGTTGAAATTCCATTCCGGGTGATGGTGATGGCCGGTAATGGAATCGATAGCGTTGGCGGTGCAGTAAATCGGCGTGTCCGGAATGCTGTTCATCAGCTCGGTCAACGCGCCGGCATGGTCTTCTTCCGCATGGTTAATGACGATGTAGTCGATATCCGCGAGATCGATTTCGCTGCGCAGGTTCTGCACGAACTCGCGGCTGAATTTATGATCCACGGTATCAATCAGCACATTTTTTTCTTCGCGGATCAGGTAGCTGTTGTAGCTGCTGCCGCGCAACGTTTTGTATTCGGTACCGTGGAAATCACGCACTTCCCAGTCACGCTGGCCGACCCAATGAATGTTATTTTTCACCACAATAGACATAGCAACCTCAATTTATACAGCATGTTCAGATACGATGAGTTACCTATATCAAGTTGCGTGCCAGTTTTTTAATATATTGATTTTGTTGTGTTTTATGTTTTTTTATCAAACCGGTTGATGTCAAAATGACAGCGGTTAAAATAGTCGTTATGACCATGACTGGTGTCAAAATGACAATGAGGCCGCGATGCGCTTTTCCGTGGACGTGCTGGCGAAGATCGCCATTGATTTACAAAGCGATATCGGCCATGCCGACCGCTTTTCCCGCCTGATTACGACCCTGCGCCAGGTGCTGGGCTGCGACGCCTCGGCGCTGCTGCGCTACGAGGCACATCAGTTTGTGCCGCTGGCGATCGACGGCCTGGCTGAAGATGTGCTGGGGCGACGTTTTGCGCTGGCGGGCCACCCACGGCTGGAGGCGATTGCCCGCGCCGGCGATGTGGTGCGTTTCCCGGCGGACAGCGATCTGCCGGACCCCTATGATGGCCTGATCCCCGGCCATGAGAGCCTGAAGGTGCACGCCTGCGTGGGGCTTCCGCTGTTTGCCGGGCAGACCCTGATTGGCGCGCTAACCCTCGACGGTATGGAGGCCGACCGCTTCGATAGCTTCAGCGATGAAGCACTGCGCCTGATCGCGGCGCTGGTGGCGGGAGCGCTGAATAACGCGCTGCTTATCGCGCGGCTTGAGAATCAGAACGTGCTGCCGGAGGCGAGCGTGCGCTATACGCCCCCGGACCATCAGGAAATAATCGGCCTGTCGGCGCCGATGGTGCAGCTGAAAAAAGAGATCGATATCGTCGCCGCCTCGGATTTGAACGTCTTGATCAGCGGCGAAACCGGCACCGGCAAAGAGCTGGTGGCGAAAGCGCTGCATCAGGGATCGTCCCGGGCAGCCAATCCGCTGATCTATCTGAACTGCGCGGCGCTGCCGGAGAGCGTGGCGGAAAGCGAGCTGTTCGGGCATGTGAAAGGGGCCTTTACCGGGGCGATCAGCAACCGCAGCGGCAAGTTTGAAATGGCCGATAACGGCACCCTGTTCCTCGATGAGATTGGCGAGCTGTCGCTGGCGCTGCAGGCCAAGCTGCTGCGGGTACTGCAGTATGGCGATATTCAGCGGGTAGGGGATGACCGCAGCCTGCGGGTTAACGTGCGGGTGCTGGCGGCCACCAACCGCGACCTGCGCCAGGAGGTGGTTGAAGGCCGCTTTCGTGCCGATCTCTATCACCGCCTGAGCGTGTTCCCGCTGTCGGTGCCGGCGCTGCGCGAGCGGGAAGATGACGTGGTGCTGCTGGCCGGCTATTTCTGCGAGCAGTGTCGGTTACGCATGGGGTTAGGGCAGGTGGTGCTCAGCGATGCGGCGCGCTCGGGGCTGCGTAAGGCGCCGTGGCCGGGCAACGTGCGCGAGCTGGAACATGCTATTCATCGTGCGGTGGTGCTGGCGCGGGCGACCCAGACGGCGGATGAGGTGCGGCTGGAGCCACACCATTTTCAGTTTGCTGCCGCAACGTCGCTGCCGCCTGTCGCAACGCCGGTTGCGCTGCAACAGACGATTAATCTGCGCGAGGCAACCGAGACGTTCCAGCGCGAGGCGATTTCCCGCGCTTTAGCGGATAACCAGCGTAACTGGGCGGCGGCGGCCCGGGCGCTGGAGTTGGACGTCGCCAACCTGCATCGGCTGGCGAAGCGTCTGGGACTTAAAGGATCCCGGCCTGATAAAAGTTCTGCAGGTTAATGGCGCCCACCAGAAGGCCGTTTTCATCGACCACCGGCGCGGCGCTGATTTTGTGCTTCATCAGCCGCTCTTTGGCTTCTACCGCGCGGCTTTCGGCCTGCAGGGTGACGCCGTTACGGGTCATCGCCTGGCTGACGGTATCGTCCAGCGTGCCGCCGCCTACCAGCCAGCGGCGCAGGTCGCCGTCGGTGAAGACGCCCTGGACGCGGTTTTGTTCATCGCAGACGGCAACCAGCCCCAGCCCGGTGCGGCTGAGTTCCAGCATTGCATCCATCACCCGGGTATCCAGCTCAACCCGCGGCACATCGCCATCGCGGCGCATCAGGTGGTGAACCTTGTTCAGCAGCCGTGCGCCGAGGGCGCCGGCCGGGTGCGAGCGGGCAAAATCTTCTTCATTGAAACCGCGGGCCTGCATCACCGCCATCGCCAGCGCGTCGCCGAGCATCAGGGTGTTGACGGTGCTGGAGGTCGGGGCCAGATGCATCGGGCAGGCTTCGCGCTCCACGGTGATATCCAGCACCGCTTTTGCCGCCAGCGCCAGCGGCGAGGTGGATTTGCCGGTCATCGCCAGCAGCGGAATGGCTTTTTCTTCCAGACGTGGGACGATGAGATCCAGTTCTTTAGCGCCGCCGGAGTAGGAGATAAACAGCATCACGTCGCGGCCGTCGAGCATCCCGAGGTCGCCGTGCAGCGCTTCCGCCGGATGGACAAAAAAGGCCGGGGTGCCGGTACTGGCGAAGGTGGCGGCCAGCTTTTTGCCGATGTGACCTGATTTACCGATACCGGAGACCACCAGCTTTCCTTCGCAGTGGAGGATGGTTTCCGCCGCGCGGATGAAGTCGTCGCCCAGGCGGTCAGGCAGGCGGCTGGCCTCCTGCAGCTCCAGTAACAGGGTCTGGCGTCCGGCTTCTAACAGAAAGTTACTCATGTTCTTCTCCAGTAATAATCACGTCTATGCCTTGCGCTTCCAGCGCCCGCTGGAAGGCCGGGTCGATACCCGCATCGGTAATCAGCTTATCTACGCGCTCAAGGCCGCAGACGATATTCGGGCTTTTACGGCCAAACTTTGATGAGTCGGCCATCAGGATCACTTCTCTGGCGGCATTGCACATCGCTTTGCTGACGGTATACACCTCGTTGAAGGTGGTGACCCCCGCGTTGAGGTCGATGCCGTCGGTGCCCATAAACAGCTTGTCGAAGCTGAACTGTTCGAACGCATTTTCCGCCAGTTGGCCGTGAAAGGAAGCCGATTTTTTGCGGAATGTGCCGCCGGGCATCAGGATCGTTTGTTCATTATCCAGCTCGGAGAGGGCATTAACGATGTGCAGGCTGTTGGTCATCACCGTGATGTTGTTGAAGCAGCTGAGCAGCGGCACCATTTGCAGAACCGTGCTGCCGGCATCGAGGATGATCGAGTCGCCGTCATGGATATAGCGCACCGCCATTTCGGCGATTCGCGCTTTTTTATCGGTGTTAATCAGTGTTTTGTGATCGATAGGGGGATCGGGTTCGTCCTTGTTGAGGACCACGCCGCCGTAGGTACGAATCACGGTGCCGGCATTTTCGAGGATCACCAGGTCTTTGCGAATGGTGGTGCCGGTGGTATCGAAGTGCTGCGCCAGCTCTTCAACCGAGCATTTCCCCTGAGATTGCAGGTGCTCAAGAATGGCGGCCTGGCGCTGACGTGGTTTCATAGCAGTAATATCCTATCTTGCGTAAAGTTTCGAAGTGATAATTTCGCAAGATATTTACTTTTACAACGAAATTATACATGTTTCGGTTTAAGCGCTAATGATAGTGCATTCCGACAGAGCGGATCCTGGGGGAAGATCATATCTGGCTGCAATTCCTCACGATATTGTCCGTTAATTGCCGGAATTTTTGTCGGGCGGGCGAACACGGTAAGCCCTTTCATCAGCAGCGTGTCGCGCACGCGGTCGTGCTCGTCAAAGGCGATAGCCACGATTGCCCGCGGTTTGAAGCGCCCCGATGAGCGGCCAACCCCGACTCGCCCCTGCAGGCAGAGCTGGTCAAAGGCGCGGTTGAACTGACGAATCTGCCAGCCGCCGAAGGCGAGCTGGGTTATCCAGGCGATCGCCGCGACGGTGATTAATGCGCTAACCATAAAATCTCCTTAAGGTGTGTGCGAACATCTTCCCGGAGGCGGCGCGTGGCGCCTGTCCGGGCTACAGCATCACGGCATGTAGCCCGGTCAGCGCAGCGCCACCGGGAACCATGCTGCCGAAACATCTTCCCGGAGGCGGCGCGTGGCGCCTGTCCGGGCTACAGCATCACGGCATGTAGCCCGGTCAGCGCAGCGCCACCGGGACCGTGCTGCCGAAACATCTTCCCGGAGGCGGCGCGTGGCGCCTGTCCGGGCTACAGCATCACGGCATGTAGCCCGGTCAGCGCAGCGCCACCGGGACCGTGCTGCCGAAACATCTTCCCGGAGGCGGCGCGTGGCGCCTGTCCGGGCTACAACATCGCGGCATGTAGCGGGTAGCCCGGTCAGCGCAGCGCCACCGGGAAACAGCGCGTAACGGTTAAAACATCACCTGACCGCCGGTGACGTTGATCGACTGCCCGGTGCAGTAGGAAGCCTGCGGGCTGGCGTAGAACATCAGCACGTTGAGGACATCCTGATAATCACAGCCGCGCTTGAGCGGAACCTTGTCGATGTAATATTGCTCGACCTCGTCTTCGGCAATGCCCAGTTTGCTGGCGTACTGCGGCAGCAGCGACTGGAACATCGGCGATTTCAGCAGGTTCCCCAGCATCAAGGCGTGGACGGTAATACCATATTCCGCCAGATCCAGCGCCAGCGACTGGGTCAGCCCGACGCCGCCAAACTTCGCCGCGCTGTAGCCGGAATTGTGCTTGCTGCCCACTTTGCCGGATTTGGAGTTGATTTGAATAATTCGCCCCTTGATGCCATCGCGGATCATCAGCCGTGAAAACTCGCGAGCGCAGAGGAAATAGCCCACCAGATTCACCTGCAATGAGCGGTCAAAATCACCGAGGGCAAAATCGCTGATAAAGGCCGCTTTGGCGATCCCGGCGCTGTAAACCAGCAGATCCACGCGGGCGAAAATTTCGTCCACCCCACGGGCGAGGGCCATTACGCTGGCCTCGCTGGTGGCGTCGGCGCCAAAGCCGTATGCCTTCCCTTCACCATATTCCTCGTTGATGGCCTGGGCGACGCGCGTGGCTTTATCGCTTTGGATATCCACAACCGCGACACGGTAGCCCTGAGCGGCAAGGCCACGACACAAAAACTCACCTAAGGTTTGTCCACCGCCGATGACAACAGCAACCTGATTCATAATGTTCTCCTTCCTGCTTAAGCAACAAATTTCAGTATGCAACCGGGAGCCAGCGCTTCCGGTACGGGGCCGGCAACGTGCACCGTCCCCGGAAACTCCGCCTCGCGATGGCCATCAAAGCGCAGCGTGATATGGCCCAGTTCGCGTAGATTCTGTTCGGCAACCTCGCCAACGGCGGTCACCGGATAGCGCTGTTCACCCAGCAGGAGCTCGGCACCCGCCGCCAGCGCGCCGGATAACTCGCCGTGGTTGTGAATAAAGCAATACTCTTCGATATCCGCCGGCGCCCCTTCGCGGAAGGTAATTAACATCTGCTCTTCGAGCGCCATCGTCGCGCTGGCGCCGATACGGGTAATGGTGGTCTGGTAAATCACGGTCATCGTCAGGCACCTCTTATTGATAAATAAATCCGGAAACAAACCAGGCGATCAGCACCGTCGGCGCGCCGGTCAGAAAACGTCCCACCAGCACTGAAGGAACCCCGACACGAACCGTGTCCTGACGCGCTTCGGCCAGCGACAGCCCCACCGGGATAAAGTCGCAGGCGGCCTGGGCGTTAATGGCGAACAGCGCGGGAAGCGCAAGGTGAGGGGGAATATTGCCGAGGCCAATCTGCACGCCGATCAGCACGCCAATAACCTGAGCGATAACCGCACCTGGGCCGAGGAACGGCGACAGCAGCGGGAATGAGCAGATAAGCGCCAGGGTCACCAGCCCGAGCGGATTGCTGGCAAGCGGGGCCAGACCGTGGGCAATCCAGTCGCCGATGCCGGAAGCCATAATGATGCCGATCAGCGCCGACACGAAGGCCATAAACGGCAGGATTGTTTTCAGCACCGTGTCGATGGTGTCGCGCCCGGACTGGAACAGCACCGCCACCACGGAACCCATCCCCATGCCGACCTTGGCCAGCAGGCCGTCGCTCTGTTCGGTAATTTTTTTGCTGGTGTCGTAATCCCGCGGAGCGGGCTGGCTGGTTTTCGGCGTCGTTGCCGCCGGGCCGCTATCGCTCAGCAGATGGATGTTCTCTTCTTTCACGCCGGAGACGTAAATATCTTCGACGATATACTGCGCCAGCGGGCCGGATTTGCCGGTCGCGTGGATATTGACGGTTGGGATGCGGCGTTTCGGATAGAGGCCGCAGCGTAATGTGCCGCCACAATCGATAATGGCGACGCCAATCTCCTCCTCCGGTGGTTCCCCTTCTTTGAAACCATCGACGGCCTGCCAGCCGGTGATGTCGGCGATCTTGTCGACGATCGTCGGGCGGGTGCCGGCGGTAATGTAGACGATTTTTTTGCCGGCAACGATGTCCAGCTCAAGCGGGCCGCCCCAGCCGCTGGCGCCTTTTTCAATACGAATACGGGTCATGAGGTAGCTCCGGAGAGATGGACTTTCTGTTCAAGCTGGATGCCCATTTTTTTCTCAAAGATTGAGGTGGTCAGGTCGGTGACCCAGCCACGGAAGAAGTTAGTGACCAGACCCACCAGCAGATAGCTCACCGCCAGTGGCCCTAACGGCAGCCCAATGGTGGTCAGTCCGCTGGCAATCCCGAGGTAGACGAATAGTTCGCCGGGGTTGATATGGGGAAACAGGCCGTTCATGGAGTGGCAGCTGTAAGAGGCCGCCGCGTAGTAGCTGGGTTTGTACTTCTCAGGCATAAAGCGCCCCAGGCTCAGGGTCATCGGGTTACAGAAAACAAAGGTGCCGATGCAGGGCAGCAGCAGATAGCGCGAGATCGGATTGCCTGCGCAACGCTGCGCCAGCTTTTCGATCCGCCGCTGCCCGATGAAGTTGATCAGCGCGTTCATGATCACCAGCAGACTGATCAGAAGCGGCAGGATCCCGGTGACCATCCCGGTAAATACCTCGCCTCCCTTCTGAAACAGGCCGATAAACCATTCGGCACCGTGGGTAATGACTTCAATCATTGTGTTCTCCTTCAGAGTGTTATTTTTCTTGCTAACTGGCAGCTGATTTTAATCACTTTGAAAGGTTAAAAAGTGTTAATTTGATCTCAAAATGAAAGATAAATATTTTATTGTGAAAGTTATTTGTCAGGAATGACGCTTGAAGCGCCGAAAACGCAGGGAGAACGGACCGGTGGTAAGAGAAAAGCGGGCGGCATGAACAGGACTATTTTATCCGCAAATACATTGCCGCTTTCTTGTTGGCGGCCACATGCTTTACCATAATTACCCTTTGCCAAACTTGTTAAATGGATGTCCCATGTTGAAGCGTCGCTATCTGGCTCTACTTCCCCTGTGTGTTCTCCTTGCTGCCTGTAGCAGCAAACCTAAAGCCACCCCAGAAGCGGAGACGACGGGAGGAGGGGGCGGTTTTTTGCTGGAGCCGCAGCATAATGTGATGGCGATGGGCGGTGATTTCGCCAACAACCCAGCGGCGGAGCAGTTCATCGACAAAATGGTGAGCAAGCATGGCTTCGACAGACAGCAACTGCATGAGATCCTCTCCCAGGCAAAACGTCTGGATTACGTCCTGCGCCTGATGGACCGCCAGGCGCCGAGCGGCCTGCCGCCGTCAGGGCCTAACGGTGCCTGGCTGCGCTACAAGAAACAGTTTATTACCCCCGATAACGTGCAAAACGGCGTCGTATTCTGGAACCAGTATCAGGATGCGCTGAACCGCGCGTGGCAGGTTTACGGCGTGCCGCCGGAAATCATCGTCGGGATTATCGGTGTGGAAACCCGCTGGGGTCGCGTGATGGGGAAAACCCGCATCCTCGACGCGTTGGCGACGCTGTCGTTTAATTACCCGCGCCGCGCCGAGTATTTCTCCGGTGAACTGGAAACCTTCCTGCTGATGGCTCGCAGTGAAAAAGATGACCCGCTGGATCTCAAAGGCTCGTTCGCCGGGGCGATGGGCTACGGCCAGTTTATGCCGTCTTCTTATAAGCAGTATGCGGTCGACTTTAATGGCGACGGGCATATCAACCTGTGGGATCCGGTGGATGCCATCGGCAGCGTGGCGAACTACTTCAAACAGCACGGCTGGGTGAGCGGTGACCAGGTGGCGGTCCAGGCGCTCGGCCAGGCGCCGGGCCTGGAGAACGGCTTCAAAACCAACTACAGCATTTCGCAACTGACGGCGGCGGGGCTGACGCCAACGCAGCCGCTGGGTAACCATCAGCAGGCCAGCCTGTTGCGCCTCGATGTCGGCACCGGTTATCAATACTGGTACGGCCTGCCGAACTTCTACACCATTACCCGCTATAACCACAGCACCCACTACGCCATGGCGGTCTGGCAGTTGGGGCTGGCGGTTTCTCAGGCCCGCGGGCAGTAAGCCTGTCTCTGAGGCTCCCCTCGCCCTGAGGGGAGTCTGTTACATTTCGCAGCATTTCCCCTCGTTGACGTTGATTTACATTTTTCTGCTGATGCAATATTGTTACGTTATAACATATTAATTTGGTGGAATGATGACGTCTCTTTTTATGGCCTCCGCGGTACGGCGTGTCGCCGCGGCCTGCGTGCTGCTGGCGCTACTGTGGCTGGCGACCTGGTGGGCGGTCACGCTGCCATGATTGAACTGGATCACCTGGTGGCAGGTTACGAAGCGCTGGCGATTACGCCCGCCCTGAGCGGCACGATCGCCGCGGGCAGCATGACGGCCATTGTCGGGCTGAACGGCTGCGGCAAATCCACGTTGCTGAAGACCCTGGCCGGTTTTATTCCGCCGGTGAGCGGCAGGCTGGGCTGGACGACATCGCGCCCGGTGATTGGCTGGCTGGCGCAGCGGCATGCCCTCGAATCGCAGTTTCCGCTGACGGTGCAGGATGTGGTGAGCCAGGGCGTCTGGCCGCACGTCTCTTTATTGCGCGGCATACGCGGGGAATTCCGTCGGCGTATCGGTGCTGCGCTGGAGCGCGTCGGGCTGGATGCAATGGCGAAAACGCCCATTGAAGCGCTCTCCGGCGGGCAGTTCCAGCGCATGCTGTTTGCCCGGGTCATCGTGCAGCAGGCGCCGCTGGTGATGCTGGATGAGCCATTTACCGGCATCGATGAATCCACCAGCCGCGAGCTGATGGCGCTGATTCTTGAGATGCACCAGCAGGGGCAGACGGTGCTGGCGGTACTGCACGATAACCAGCGCGTCGCCGACTATTTCCCGGAAACGCTGCTGCTCGAACCACAGCGCGCCCGCTGGGGCACCACGGACGCGGTGCTGCCGGCTTTTGACTCGGCGAGGCTGGCATGATCTGGCATACCTTCTTCCAACCGTTTATCGAATTCGGCTTTATGCGCCGTGCGCTGGTGGTGTGCCTGGCGCTTTCACTGAGTACCACCATGCTCGGCGTGTTCTTACTGCTGCGGCGCATGAGCCTGATGGGCGATGCGCTGTCGCACGCGATCCTACCCGGCGTTGCGGTGGGCTACCTGCTGAGCGGCATGTCGCTGCTGGCAATGACGATCGGCGGCTTTATCGCCGGTATCGCGGTGGCGCTGGTGGCGGGCTGGGTCAGCCGGCGCACGCCGTTAAAAGAAGATGCCAGCTTCGCCGGGTTCTACCTTGGGTCGCTGGCGCTGGGGGTGACGCTGATTTCACTGCGCGGTTCCAGCGTTGACCTGCTGCATCTGCTGTTCGGCTCGATTCTGGCGGTGGATAACGACGCCGCGCTGTTTGTCGCCGGGGTCGCCAGCCTGACGTTGATCTGCATCGCGTTGCTCTATCGCGGGCTGGTGAATGAGGCCTTCGACAGCGCCTGGCTGCAGGTGAACCATCCGAGACTGCCGGCGCTGCTGCACGGCCTGTTTCTGGCGCTGCTGGTGCTCAACCTGGTGGCGGGTTTTCAGGTTCTGGGGACCCTGATGGCCGTTGGCGTAATGATGCTGCCGGCGGTTGCCGCTTGCTGCTGGGCGCGCACGTTACCCGGGACATTACTGCTGGCTGCCTTGAACGGGGCTTTCTGCGCGTGGATGGGGCTGAGCCTGTCGTGGGCGGCAAATTTGCCCGCCGGCCCCTCCATCGTGCTGACCGCCAGCGGGATCTTTTTTATTTCACTCTTTTTTGGCACACGCAGCCGACTGGTCGTCAGCTGGCGTAAATTAATGGGGTAAGGACAAAATGAAGAAAAGAACGGCAGTAATCCTGACGCTGGCCTTTGGCCTGGCGGTGCAGGGGGCGATGGCGAAAACGCTCAACGTGGTGAGCAGTTTTTCGGTGCTGGGGGATATGGTGCAGCAGGTTGGCGGCGAGCATGTCAAGGTCGCCACGCTGGTGGGCCCGGACGGCGATCCGCATACGTTTGAACCTTCGCCGCAGGATAGCGCGTTGCTCAGTAAGGCCGACGTGGTGGTGGTTAACGGCCTCGGGCTGGAGGGCTGGGTCGACAGGCTGATTAAAGCCTCGGGCTTTAAAGGTGAACTGGTCGTGGCGTCCACCGGGGTGAAAACCCACACGCTGGATGAAGACGGTAAAATGGTGACCGACCCGCACGCATGGAACAGCGCCGCGAATGGTGCGCTGTATGCGCAAAATATCCTCAATGGCCTGGTTGCCGCCTCGCCGCAGGATAAAGCCGCGCTGGAGGTCTCCGGTCAGCGCTATATCGGCCAGCTCAACGAGCTGGATAGCTGGGCCAAAAGTCAGTTCAGCACGATACCGCAGGAGAAACGCAAAGTGCTGACCAGCCATGACGCGTTTGGCTATTTTGGCCGGGCCTATGGCGTCACCTTCCTGGCGCCGCAAGGGCTGTCTTCGGAAAGTGAAGCCAGCGCCGCGCAGGTGGGGGCGCTGATTACCCAGATTAAGGCTGATGGCGTGCACACCTGGTTTATGGAAAACCAACTTGACCCGCGTCTGGTGAAACAGATTGCCAGCGCGACCGGGGCGCAGGCGGGCGGCGAACTCTATCCGGAGGCGCTCTCTAAGCCGGGCGGCGTGGCGGACAGCTATGTGAAAATGCTGCGCCACAACGTGGAGCTGATCGCTGCCAGCATGAAATAACACCATGATTAACGGTCCCGGGTCCCCCGGGGCCGCTCATTTTTAGATGCCTCCTCGTAAATTCATCACCTCATCCCCATATCTGTGTTGAAAGTGCTATCTTTGATGGCCTCTTTATCTGGCGTAAGCGGGGCGATAATGACTGATTCAGAATTAATGCAGCTGAGCGAGCAGGTCGGGCAGGCGCTGAAAGCGCGCGGTGCGACGGTTACTACCGCGGAGTCCTGTACCGGCGGCTGGGTTGCGAAAACGCTCACGGATGTCGCCGGCAGTTCGGCATGGTTTGAGCGGGGGTTCGTTACCTACAGCAACGAAGCCAAATCGCAGATGATCGGCGTCAGCGAGGTGACTCTGCTGGAGCATGGTGCGGTGAGCGAACCGGTGGTGGTTGAAATGGCGGTGGGCGCGCTGCGTGCGGCTCGTGCCTCCTATGCTGTCTCGGTCAGCGGGATTGCCGGGCCGGATGGCGGCAGCGCCGAAAAGCCGGTCGGTACGGTGTGGTTTGGCGTCGCCAGCGCCAACGGGCAGGGCGTTACCCAGCGTGAATGCTTCGCCGGAGACCGTGAAGCGGTGCGCCGTCAGGCGACGGCTTACGCGCTGAAACTCCTCTGGCAACAATTTCTACAAAACACTTGATACTGTATGACCATACAGTATAATTGCCTCAACAGAACAAAATTTATCACCCGGTTACACCCGGCATGACAGGAGTAAAAATGGCTATCGACGAAAACAAACAGAAAGCGTTGGCGGCAGCACTGGGCCAGATTGAAAAGCAGTTTGGCAAAGGCTCCATCATGCGCCTGGGTGAAGACCGTTCCATGGATGTTGAAACGATCTCCACCGGTTCGCTTTCACTGGATATCGCGCTCGGCGCCGGCGGTTTGCCGATGGGCCGTATCGTCGAAATCTACGGGCCAGAATCGTCCGGTAAAACCACGCTGACTCTACAGGTCATCGCCGCTGCACAGCGCGAAGGCAAAACCTGTGCGTTTATCGATGCGGAACACGCGCTGGACCCTGTGTATGCACGTAAGCTGGGCGTTGATATCGACAACCTGCTGTGCTCCCAGCCGGACACCGGTGAGCAGGCGCTGGAAATCTGTGACGCGCTGGCACGTTCCGGTGCGGTCGACGTTATCGTGGTTGACTCCGTCGCGGCCCTGACGCCGAAAGCGGAAATCGAAGGCGAAATCGGCGACTCTCACATGGGCCTGGCGGCTCGTATGATGAGCCAGGCAATGCGTAAGCTGGCCGGTAACCTGAAGCAGTCCAATACGCTGCTGATCTTCATCAACCAGATTCGTATGAAAATTGGTGTGATGTTCGGTAACCCGGAAACCACCACCGGCGGTAACGCGCTGAAATTCTACGCCTCTGTGCGTCTGGATATCCGTCGTATCGGTGCGGTAAAAGATGGCGACAACGTCGTTGGCAGCGAAACTCGCGTGAAAGTTGTGAAAAACAAAATTGCCGCGCCGTTCAAACAGGCTGAATTCCAGATTCTCTACGGCGAAGGGATCAACTTCTTCGGTGAGCTGGTTGACCTGGGCGTGAAAGAGAAGCTGATTGAGAAAGCGGGCGCGTGGTACAGCTACAACGGCGATAAGATTGGTCAGGGTAAAGCGAATGCGATTTCCTGGCTGAAAGATAACCCGGCTGCGGCGAAAGAGATTGAGAAAAAAGTACGTGAACTGCTGCTGAACAACCAGGACTCCAAACCGGATTTCGTGGTGGACGCTAGCGGTCCAGGTGCTGAAGAAACCCACGAAGATTTCTGATAATCTTCTGAATACCCCGAAGGGCTGCGCATGCAGCCCTTTTGCTTTTGGTTTGTTTTACTCGGCTTGTTTTACTCTGGATTGCCTTACTTTGTATTGTCTTGCTGAGGATTGTCGAGGTGCCTGTGACTGAACCTTCATCCCGCCGTTCCGGCTACGCCCGGCTGTTGGACCGTGCGATTCGCATTCTGGCCATGCGTGACCATAGCGAACAGGAGCTGCGGCGCAAGCTTGCCGCCCCGGTGCTGGGAAAAAATGGCCCCGAAACGCTGGACGTCACGCCGGAAGAGGTCGATACCGTTATTGCCTGGTGTATCGAGAACCGCTACCTCGACGATGGCCGCTTCGTCCGCCAGTTCATTGGTAGCCGCAGCCGGAAAGGGTATGGCCCGGCGCGTATCCGTCAGGAACTCAACCAGAAAGGGATCCCGCGTGATGTCAGCGAGAGCGCAATGCGCGAGTGTGATATCGACTGGGCGGCGCTGGCGAAAGAGCAGGCGCAGCGAAAGTATGGCGAACCGTTGCCTGTAGCATTTGCCGAGAAAGTTAAAATCCAGCGTTTTTTACTGTACCGCGGCTATTTGATGGAAGATATTCAGGAAATCTGGCGAAATTTTGCAGATTGACCCATCGGGTATTTTACTTCCCCGTGAAGAAAACTTATCTTATTCCCACTTTATTCCGTCCGGTCGCTGAGTGCTGGAAAGGCAGTCAGCGTCCACGACGATTATTCCTTATACACAAAATCATTCACGCTGCATCAAGGTGGCAAGAGAGTGAGTCCTCTGGAGCGTGCATTGGTACGCACCTGCTGGAGCGAGCGTAGCCAACGAAGAGGTGACGTGAAGGGTGATGTGTATAGCTTGATTTCAGGATAATTATGAGCAAGAGCACTGCTGAGATCCGTCAGGCGTTTCTCGATTTTTTCCATAGCAAGGGACATCAGGTAGTTGCGAGCAGCTCCCTGGTGCCGCACAACGACCCGACCCTGCTGTTTACCAACGCCGGGATGAACCAGTTCAAGGATGTTTTCCTGGGTCTCGACAAACGTAATTATTCTCGCGCGACAACCTCGCAGCGTTGCGTTCGTGCGGGTGGTAAACACAACGATCTGGAAAACGTCGGTTACACCGCGCGTCACCACACTTTCTTTGAAATGCTGGGTAACTTCAGCTTCGGCGATTACTTCAAGCATGATGCCATTCAGTACGCATGGGAACTGCTGACCGGTGAAAACTGGTTCGCGCTGCCGAAAGATAAACTGTGGGTAACCGTCTACGAAACCGATGACGAAGCCTTCGATATCTGGGCAAACGAAGTCGGTGTTCCGCGCGAACGTATCATCCGCATTGGCGACAATAAAGGCGCGGCCTTCGCTTCTGATAACTTCTGGCAGATGGGCGATACCGGTCCGTGCGGTCCGTGCACCGAGATCTTCTTTGACCACGGCGACCACATCTGGGGCGGCCCTCCGGGAAGCCCGGAAGAAGACGGCGATCGCTACATTGAGATCTGGAACATCGTCTTCATGCAGTTTAACCGTCAGGCTGACGGTACCATGGAGCCGCTGCCGAAGCCGTCCGTCGATACCGGTATGGGTCTGGAGCGTATCGCTGCCGTGCTGCAGCACGTGAACTCCAACTACGATATTGACCTGTTCAGCAAGCTGATTGAAAACGTCGCTAAAGTGACAGGCGCCACCGATCTGACCAACAAATCGCTGCGCGTTATTGCTGACCACATTCGTTCCTGTGCCTTCCTGGTTGCAGACGGCGTGATCCCATCGAATGAAAACCGTGGCTACGTGCTGCGTCGTATCATTCGCCGTGCGGTCCGTCATGGCAACATGGTTGGGGCGAAAGATACCTTCTTCTGGAAACTGGTTGCTCCGCTGATCGACGTGATGGGCGCTGCGGGTGATGAGCTCAAGCAGCAGCAGGCGCAGGTTGAGCAGGTACTGAAAACCGAAGAAGAGCAGTTCGCTCGTACTCTGGAGCGCGGTCTGGCGCTGCTGGATGAAGAGCTGGCTAAGCTCAAGGGCGACACGCTGGATGGCGAAACCGCTTTCCGCCTGTACGATACCTACGGTTTCCCGGTTGACCTGACGGCTGACGTTTGCCGTGAGCGCAACATCAAAGTTGACGAAGCTGGCTTTGAAGCCGCGATGGAAGAGCAGCGCCGTCGTGCGCGTGAGTCCAGCGGTTTTGGCGCAGACTACAACGCGATGATTCGTGTTGATGGTGCTTCTGAATTTAAGGGCTACGATCATCTGGAACTGAACGCCAGGGTCACCGCGTTGTTTATCGACGGTAAAGCCGTTGATAGCGTGGCGGCAGGCCAGGACGCGGTTGTGATTCTCGATCAAACCCCGTTCTATGCGGAATCCGGCGGCCAGGTAGGTGATAAGGGCGAACTGAAAGGCGCTGGCTTCTCCTTCGTGGTCAACGATGCGCAGAAATACGGCCAGGCGATTGGTCATATCGGTAAACTGACCAGCGGCGCGCTGAAAGTGGGCGACGCGGTGCAGGCTGATGTCGATCAGGCTCGCCGTCAACGTATTCGTCTGAACCACTCCGCGACGCACCTGATGCACGCGGCACTGCGCCAGGTACTGGGTACGCATGTGGCGCAGAAAGGCTCTCTGGTGAATGACAAAGCGCTGCGCTTTGACTTCTCTCACTTCGAAGCCATGAAGCCGGAAGAGATCCGTGCGGTGGAAGATCTGGTCAACGCGCAGATCCGTCGTAACCTGCCGGTTGAAACCAACATCATGGATTTGGACGCGGCAAGAGAGAAGGGCGCAATGGCGCTGTTCGGCGAGAAGTATGACGATCGCGTTCGCGTTCTGAGCATGGGTGATTTTTCTACCGAGCTGTGCGGCGGTACTCACGCTTCACGTACCGGTGATATCGGCCTGTTCCGTATTACGTCCGAGTCTGGTACTGCGGCAGGTGTTCGCCGTATTGAAGCCGTAACTGGTGAAGGCGCAATGGCTAACCTGCATACGCAGAGCGATCTGCTGGGTGATATTGCACAGTTGCTGAAAGGCGATAGCCACAACCTCGGCGATAAAGTGCGTGCCGCGCTGGAACGTACCCGCCAGCTGGAAAAAGAGCTGCAGCAGCTGAAAGAGCAGGCGGCAGCGCAGGAGAGCGCAAACCTCTCCAGCAAAGCGGAAGAGATTAATGGCGTTAAACTGCTGGTCAGCGAGCTGGCTGGCGTTGAGCCGAAAATGCTGCGTACCATGGTTGACGATCTGAAGAACCAACTGGGTTCAACGGTTGTCGTGTTAGCCACGGTAGCGGATGGGAAGGTTTCTCTGATTGCCGGTGTGTCTAAGGATGTGACAGATCGTGTGAAAGCAGGGGAGCTGGTTGGTATGGTCGCCCAGCAGGTGGGTGGCAAAGGAGGCGGTCGTCCGGATATGGCTCAGGCCGGTGGTACCGATGCGTCTGCTCTCCCTGCAGCGTTAGCCAGTGTGAAAGGCTGGGTCAGCGCAAAACTGTAATAACTATAAATGCATAACCCTAAATAATTCGAGTTGCTTGTCGGCGGCAACGCAGTGAATCCCCAGGAGCTTACTCTGGTAAGTGACTGGGGTGAACGAGGACAGCCAACACCCAAGTAGCTTGAAGTATAAAGGGTATAGATGCCGTTTTTCTCGGATTACGGTATCTTGCGAGAGAAGCACTGATAACGATAAAGTCGGGTTGAAGTTGTGTATATCGGCTAAACTTAGGTTTAACAGAATGTGATGCCGTGACTGCTTACACCGTATGGTGTTTGTCATCGCTTACTTTTTGGCGTTATATGATGGATAATGCCGGGATACGAGAGACCCGACTCTTTTAATCTTTCAAGGAGCAAAGAATGCTGATTCTGACTCGTCGAGTTGGTGAGACCCTCATGATTGGAGATGAGGTCACTGTGACAGTTTTAGGGGTTAAGGGTAACCAGGTACGTATTGGCGTTAATGCCCCTAAAGA
Organism: Klebsiella sp. BIGb0399; assembly: GCF_003752615.1. Lineage (NCBI taxonomy): Bacteria > Pseudomonadati > Pseudomonadota > Gammaproteobacteria > Enterobacterales > Enterobacteriaceae > Klebsiella > Klebsiella sp. BIGb0399. The sequence continues at coordinate 623,255 of NZ_RKHT01000007.1, forward strand.
AGTCTCCGTGCATCGTGAAGAGATCTACCAGCGTATCCAGGCTGAAAAATCCCAGCAGTCCAGTTACTAAGGTTTTCGCGCCTCGCGGTTCCGTGAGGCGCATCCCCATTCGGCTTTCGCTCTCTTTTCTTCTGTTTTTCTTCTCTGTTCTCTTTTCTGTCGTCACTTTTTTCGTTCACTGCCCATTATTCTCAACAGTTATCTTTTAGCATCAGCGAGGCGAACCCTCTGAATTCCTGTTGATAAAACACTCTTTTCGCCGTTTTTGCAGTCTAATTGCGCGGTAAGTGTGCAAACGGAAAAAGCGTTCGAAAAATTGTTTGACTTATAAGTACCAGAAAGTAATATGTGCGCCAACGCAGCGACGAAGAGCAGAAACAAGTTCTTCGAAGCACTCGCAAGAGGCGTTGTGGTGAGGTGGCCGAGAGGCTGAAGGCGCTCCCCTGCTAAGGGAGTATGCGGTCAAAAGCTGCATCCGGGGTTCGAATCCCCGCCTCACCGCCATTTTGCATCCGTAGCTCAGCTGGATAGAGTACTCGGCTACGAACCGAGCGGTCGGAGGTTCGAATCCTCCCGGATGCACCATATTCTCCCATATCTTCAGCGATGAAGAAGTGGCTGGGGTAGCGGTAATAACCGTCTGCACCAGGGAGGATAACGTTGCTTTAGCAACGGCCCGTAGGGCGAAGGCAGTGAGTCATCCTCCCGGATGCACCATCTTAATCAGTGTGGCAAGTGTTAGTTGTGGCACTGACATGCAGTAAAGAAGTTCTCCCTGATGCATCCGTAGCTCAGCTGGATAGAGTACTCGGCTACGAACCGAGCGGTCGGAGGTTCGAATCCTCCCGGATGCACCATCTTCTTCGAAATAACAGCTTGTTTGTTGTTTCATGGTCTGCGAAATTATCGCCAGCACCAGAGAAGTTAATGTAGTAAAGAAGTTCTCCCTGATGCATCCGTAGCTCAGCTGGATAGAGTACTCGGCTACGAACCGAGCGGTCGGAGGTTCGAATCCTCCCGGATGCACCATATTCTCCTACGTCTTCAGCGATGAAGAAGTGGCTGGGGTAACGGTAATAACCGTTTGCCCCAGGGGGGATAACGTTGCTTTAGCAACGGCCCGTAGGGTGAACGAAGTGAGTCATCCTCCCGGATGCACCATCTTCTTCGAAATAACAGCTTGTTGTTGTTTCATGGTCTGCGAAATTATCGCCAGCACCAGAGAAGCTAATGTAGTAAAGAAGTTCCCCCTGATGCATCCGTAGCTCAGCTGGATAGAGTACTCGGCTACGAACCGAGCGGTCGGAGGTTCGAATCCTCCCGGATGCACCATATTCTCCCGATTTACACCTGTACTATCGCTTCATGGTCTGCGAAATTATCGCCAGCACCAGGGAGGATAACGTTGCTTTAGCAACGGCCCGTAGGGCGAACACAGTGAGTCATCCTCCCGGATGCACCATATTCTCCAAATTCAAGCCCAACTCCAAATCATTCATCCGTTCTCTGTTTGCCTTTTCTGGCTATCATCAGCACTGATTATCCTTCAAACTCCGTTTTTAAATTTTTTTCATTGGCAAGTGACTCTTTCCACTATAATTTACCTGAATATATCGACCTGATTTAGGTGAGATAAGTGCAAGGAGAGAAATCCATGAAATGGTTCAAAGCAATACCTGCGTTTTGCGCGACGCTTCTGGTGGCCGTATCGTTAGCTGGCTGTGCGGGATCGTCCACAAAGGAAAGTACCGGTGGCTATATCGACGATACCGTCGTGACAACGAAAGTCAAAACCGCACTGTTTAATGAAAAGGACATTAAGTCCTCTGAAATCAGCGTGCAGACCTTTAAAGGACGCGTTCAGCTGAGCGGCTTTGTTTCATCAACGAAAGATGCCAGCCGTGCGGTGGAAGTGACCCGTCGGGTGCAGGGCGTTCGTTTGGTTGAGAATGATTTAAAAATCAAATAAGCCACGACATTGATACGATAAAGGCGCCTGATGGCGCCTTTATGGCGTAAAGTGCCGGCCGCGACAACCTGCGCCTTTTGCGATAAAGTAACGTTTTCTTATCCGGTTTGTGAGAACACGATGTACGAACGTTACGCAGGACTGATCTTTGATATGGATGGTACCATTCTCGATACCGAACCAACGCATCGTAAAGCGTGGCGCGAGGTGTTGGGCCGGTATGGCATGCGTTTCGACGAGCAAGCGATGGTCGCACTCAACGGTTCTCCGACCTGGCGTATTGCCCAGGCGATTATCGAGCTGAATAGCGCGGATTTAAACCCTCATGAGCTGGCGCGGGAAAAAACCGATGCCGTGAAGAGCATGCTGCTGGACAGCGTGCGTCCCTTACCGCTGATTGAAGTGGTCAAGGAATGGCACGGGCGTCGCCCGATGTCGGTAGGCACCGGCAGCGAAAGCGCTGTCGCAGAGGCACTACTGGCACATCTCGGCCTGCGTCACTATTTTTCGGCAGTTGTTGCCGCCGATCATGTCGAACATCATAAACCCGCCCCTGATACCTTCCTGCTGTGCGCTGAACGCATGGGCGTGGCAGCGGAAAAATGCGTTGTCTTTGAAGATGCGGATTTTGGTCTGCAGGCGGCGAAGCGCGCGGGGATGGATGCTGTGGACGTGCGCTTGCTGTGAGCGACGCGCTGTCGCTAGCCTCGCTGTTTGCCAGTAGCTTTTTGAGCGCGACATTACTGCCCGGCAACTCAGAAGTGGTGCTGATTGCTATGCTACTTACGGGAGCAAGTCAACCGTGGGCTCTGGTTTTAATAGCAACAATCGGCAATAGCCTTGGAGGGGTAACTAACGTTATTCTGGGGCGCTTGTTTCCGCTGCGCAAAACATCGCGCTGGCAGGAAAAAGCATCCGGCTGGCTAAAGCGCTACGGCGCGGTCACATTATTATTAAGCTGGGCACCGGTTATCGGTGATTTGCTGTGTCTGCTGGCGGGATGGATGCGCATCTCGTGGGGACCGGTACTTTTTTTCTTATGCCTTGGTAAAGCGCTACGCTACATCGTCATTGCGGTGGTAACGCTTCAGGGTATGACGTGGTGGCACTAATTGTGGAACTAAGACTATCCCGGCAGGCCATTTTACTGGCTATTTTGTCGCGCTGCTAAGCCCGACATCGCCAGACTTCGGCACTCGCATGCGAACTGGCGGTAACAATAATATCTTCTGGGATAGCCTGTATGGTCACCATTACAATTATGCTTATTCAAACGATTTCGACAGGCGGGAGGTCAAATTGATCCCGGACGTATCACAGGCGCTGGCCTGGCTGGAAAAAAATCCACAGGCCCTGCAGGGTATTCAACGTGGTCTTGAGCGCGAAACATTGCGCGTCAATGCCGATGGTTCACTGGCAACCACCGGTCACCCTCAGGAGCTGGGCGCAGCGCTGACCCACAAATGGATTACCACCGATTTTGCCGAAGCGTTGCTGGAATTTATTACGCCAGTTGATGGCGATATTCAGCATATGCTTACCTTTATGCGCGATGTGCATCGCTACACCGCACGCCACATCGGCGATGAGCGGATGTGGCCGCTGAGCATGCCTTGCTATATTGCCCCAGGTCAGGATATTGAACTGGCGCAGTACGGGACTTCGAATATTGGCCGTCTGAAAACGCTGTATCGCGAAGGCCTGAAGAACCGCTATGGGGCGCTGATGCAAACCATCTCCGGCGTCCACTATAACTTCTCGCTGCCGATGGCATTCTGGCAGGCGAAGTGCGGCGTTGTGGATGCGGAAAGCGGCAAAGAGGCGATCTCTGCAGGCTATTTCCGTTCTATCCGTAACTACTACCGCTTCGGCTGGGTGATTCCGTACCTGTTCGGCGCATCGCCGGCTATCTGCTCGTCATTCCTGCAGGGCAAACCGACGACGCTCCCGTTTGAGGAAGCGAAGAACGGCATGTACTACTTGCCGTACGCCACCTCGCTGCGCCTGAGCGACCTGGGTTATACCAATAAGTCGCAAAGCAATCTCGGTATTACGTTTAACGATCTGCATGAGTATGTGGCAGGATTGAAGCGGGCGATTAAAACGCCGTCGGAAGAGTATGCCCGGATTGGCCTTGAGAAAGACGGCAAGCACCTGCAAATCAACAGCAATATTCTGCAGATTGAGAACGAGCTGTACGCGCCTGTTCGTCCGAAGCGGGTCACCCGCAGCGGAGAAACGCCATCTGATGCCCTGCTGCGCGGTGGCATTGAATATATCGAAGTGCGTTCGCTCGATATTAACCCGTTCTCACCGATTGGCGTCGATGAGCAGCAGGTGCGTTTCCTCGATCTGTTTATGGTCTGGTGCGTACTGGCTGATGCGCCGGAAATGAGCAGCGATGAGCTGCTGTGCACGCGTACTAACTGGAATCGCGTGATTCTGGAAGGGCGTAAACCGGGCCTGACCTTGGGCATCGGCTGCGAAAGCGCGCAGTTCCCGCTGGCTAAAGTGGGCAAAGACCTGTTCCGCGATTTGCGTCGCGTCGCGCAGACCTTAGATAGCATTCACGGTGGTGAAGCCTACCAGCAGGTGTGCGATGAGCTGGTTGCCAGCTTTGACGATCCGGAATTAACCTTCTCAGCACGCGTCCTGCGTTCTATGCTTGAAGAAGGGATTGGCGGCACCGGTCGGGCGCTGGCCGATCAATACCGGACGATGCTGCGCGAAGAGCCGCTGGAAATTTTGCGTGAAGAGGATTTTATCACTGAACGTGAAGCTTCGGTGGTACGTCAGCAGAAGATGGAAGCGGAAGATAGTGAGCCGTTTTCAGCCCTGTTAGCGCGACATGCGTAGCAAAAAGCAGTACAAAAGAAAAAGGCCACATCAATGTGGCCAAACTTTCATCTCTGATTCAGGGATGATGATGATAATAAATGCGCGTCTTTCATATACTCAGACTTGCGGGTGTACAAAGAGTTCATTTTATTTTAAAAAAAAATCACTATCGGAGGTGAAGAATGCCGTTGTTAGATAGTTTCACAGTCGACCATACCCGCATGGAAGCACCGGCGGTGCGCGTTGCGAAGAAAATGAACACGCCACACGGCGATGAAATTACCGTTTTCGACCTGCGTTTCTGCGTGCCAAACCAGGAAGTTATGCCGGAAAGAGGGATCCATACTCTTGAGCACCTGTTCGCGGGCTTCATGCGCGATCACCTGAACGGCAATGGTGTGGAAATTATCGATATCTCTCCGATGGGCTGCCGCACCGGCTTCTATATGAGCCTGATCGGTACACCAGACGAGCAGCGCGTAGCGGATGCCTGGAAAGCGGCGATGGCCGACGTGCTGAAAGTTAAAGAGCAGAATCAAATTCCTGAACTGAACGTTTACCAGTGCGGCACCTATACCATGCACTCGCTGGAAGAAGCTCAGGACATTGCGCGTCATATCATCGAGCGCGACGTGCGCATCAACAGCAACGATGACCTGGCTCTGCCGAAAGAAACACTGCAAGAACTGCATATCTAGTGCTTCTGTGTCGGTCCGGCGTTCTTCGCCGGGCCGCTATTCCTGCGCCGCCATCCATGTCGACGACCTCAACCTTCTCTTTTCAGCACCGCGCTCTGGTGCCGTTTGCCCATGATTACGCCCACGGCGATAGCGAACCGTGGCATCAGCATGACTGCGCCCAGCTGCTGCATATCCTCTGCGGCGTGGTACGAGTCGATACGCCGGTGGGCTACTGGGTGGTACCGCCCGGACGCGGCGTCTGGCTACCGGCGGGGACGCCCCATGCGTTGCGGATCACCGGTAAAGTCGCGGCCCGAACGCTGTTTATCGATCCCCTGGCGCGAGCCGATCTCCCGTCCACGTGCCAGATCGTGCAGATCACCCCGCTGCTGCGTGAACTGATCGTCAGTTCGCTGGCGCTGGGCGAGCGTTATGAACCCGGCAGCCGTGACGAACGGATATATGAATTAATTCTCGATGAGATCCGCGGCATGACGGTGCTGCCGTTTGGCCTCGTGGAGCCTCAGAGCGAGGCCCTGCGCCGTTTGTGTCAGAAGGTCCGCGAGATGCCGGGGGAAGCCTGGAGCAGCCAGCAGGCGGCGAAAGAGAGCAACATGAGCGAACGAACGCTGAACCGCCACTTTCAGCAGCAGACCACGCTGACCTGGAGTGAATGGGTGCGCCGGGCGAAGCTAATGGAAGCGCTGGTTCGCCTGGCGCAGGGGCAGTCGGTGTTACGCGTGGCGCTGGATCTGGGCTATGGCAGCCACAGTGCCTTCAGCGCCATGTTTCGTCGGGTAATGGGCGTCGCCCCCAGCGACTATTTCCGCCCGCCGGCGTGATCGCCTGCGCTGAGCGCATTGCACAACGCCTGTAGTGAGGCGCGCGCCACGTCATTATCGATGCCCACGCCCCAGCGGCTGACGCCGTTGGGGAAGATGCAGCGGATATAGGCCACCGAACGGCTGTCGCTGCGTTCGCCGAGGGTATGCTCATGGTAATCCTTGATCACGAACGGTTGCTTCAGCAACGCGCTGAGGCCGCTGGCGGCGGCAGAGAGCAGGCCGTTGCCGCGCCCCTGAAGCCGTCGCGTCTCGCCATTGACCCGCAGCGTAGCCTGTAAGGAAAGCTGGCCGTCCTGCTGGCTGTCGCTTTGATAGTCCAGCAGCATCAGCGGCGATCCCTCGAGCAGCCCGTAACGGGAGCGGAACAGCTGCCACAGCGCATTCTGGGTCATCTCTTTACCGTGGCTATCGGTTTCCTGCTGCACGTGGAGGCTGAAATCTTGCTGTAACGCCCGGGGCAGCTTCAGCCCGTGATTCTGTTCGATCAGCCAGGCGCTGCCGCTCTTGCCGGACTGGCTGTTGACGCGGATAACCGCTTCATAGCTACAGCCAATGTCCTGCGGATCGACGGGCAGGTAGGGCATTTCCCAGTGCTCGCCGGGTTTACGGGCATCGAATCCTTTCTTAATGGCGTCCTGATGCGAACCGGAGAAGGCGGTGTAGGCGAGACTGCCGGCCCACGGATGGCGCGGATGCACCGGCAGCTGATTACAATGCTCGACCACTTCCACCACCCGGTTCATCTCCGGGAAGCTAAGCTGCGGGGCAATGCCCTGGCTGTAGAGATTCATCGCCAGCGTGACCAGGCAGACGTTACCGGTGCGCTCGCCGTTACCGAACAGACAGCCTTCGACGCGGTCCGCCCCCGCCATCACCGCCAGCTCGGCGCTGGCAACGCCGGTCCCGCGGTCGTTATGGGGATGAACGCTGATGCAGACCTCGGCGCGACGGGAGAAGTGGCGGCAGAAATACTCGATCTGGTCGGCGTAAACGTTCGGGGTATTGACCTCGACGGTGGCGGGCAGGTTGATGATCATCGGCCGTTCCGCGCAGGGCTGCCAGATATCCGCCACCGCTTCACAGATTTCCAGCGCAAAGTCGGCTTCGGTAAAGCAGAAGGTTTCCGGCGAATATTCATATTGCCAGCGGGTGTCCGGCTGCGCTTCGCACTGCTCGCGGATCAGGCGGGTGGCACGGGTGGCGAGGGCCACCACCTGCGCTTTATCCATGCCAAATACCAGCTTGCGGAACAGCGGCGCGGTGGCGTTATACAGATGGACGGTGGCGCGATGGGCGCCGCGCAGCGATTCAAAGGTCCGCAGGATCAGGTCTTCACGCGCCTGGGTCAGGACCTGGATCGTGACATCCTGCGGAATACGTTGTTCGTCGATCAGCTGGCGGACGAAGTTGAAATCGGTCTGCGAAGCCGACGGAAACGCCACTTCAATTTCTTTAAATCCGCACTCCAGCAGCAGATTCCAGAACTGCAGTTTGCGGGCGCCGTCCATCGGTTCGGCCAGCGCCTGGTTGCCGTCGCGCAGGTCGGTGGACAGCCAGCGCGGCGGGCGGGTGATGGGGTTGTCCGGCCAGCGGCGGTCAGGCAGGGAAATCGGCGGCCAGGGACGATATTTTTCGCCAGGGTTTGTCAGCATGATGCTCTCCTTGTGTCGGTTCTTTATCCTGCAGAAACACCGGGAAGGGCGCTTTATCAAAGCGGACAGAAACTAGCGAGAACTGGACAATGTGGCTTTATCGCGCGCCATAAAAAAAGGGATCCGCAGATCCCTTTTGATGACAGATGTTGGCCGCTAATGCGCGCCACCACCGCCGCCGCCGGCGCTAAACGGCGGTTTCGCAAACCACACCAGACCGAGCAGGAGGATAAAGATCGCCGCCGAGAACCAGAAAATTTCGTTGGCGGAAATAATCAGCCCCTGGTTGGTGATCTGTTGGGCTATCCAGCCCGATGCCTGCTGTTGGCTTAACCCAAGTCCCTGCAGCTGATCGTACATCTGCTGGGCGTTGGGGTTATATGGCGTCACCGATTCGGTAAGCTGCGCATGGTGCAGCGCCTCGCGGTTGGTCCACATGGTGGTGGTGATCGAGGTTCCGATTGACCCCGCCAGCGTACGGGTGAAGTTCGACAGGCTCGATGCCGCCGCCAGCCGCTCCGGCGGCAGGCCGGACAACGTGATGGTGGTCAGTGGCATAAAGAAGCAGGCCACCGCAAAGCCCTGGATAAACTGCGGCCAGGCCGATGCGCCGAAGTCCATCCCGGGCTCGAAGGTCCACGCGCGCCAGTAGAAGCAGACTGCGTACATGATAAAGCTGAAGGTCACCAGCCGGCGCATATCCAGCTTATGGGCGAAGCGGCCGATAATCGGCGACAGGATGACCGGGATAATCCCTACCGGCGCGGAGGCCAGCCCTGCCCAGGTGGCGGTATAACCGTAGACCTCCTGCAGCAGCTGCGGCAGCAGCACGATGGCGCCGAAGTAGAGCATGTAGGCGAGACTGATACACAGGCAGCCGATGGTGAAGTTTCGCGATTTAAAGAGCGAGAGATCCACTATCGGGTTGTCGTCGGTCAGCTCCCAGACAATCAGGAAGCTGATGGCGACCACCGCCACAATCGTCAGAATGATAATCTCGTTTGAGGCGAACCAGTCCAGCTCCTTGCCGCGGTCGAGCATCACCTGCAGGCTACCGATACCAATCACCAGCAGCGCCAGACCCACGCCGTCAATCCGCCGCTGTTCGGTTCTGGTTTCGCGGCTACGCAGCGTCTGCAGCGTCATGACGACCACCGCGACGCCAATCGGGACGTTGATAAAGAATATCCAGCCCCAGTGGTAGTTATCGCTGATGTAGCCGCCGAGAATCGGCCCGCAGATTGGCGCGACGATCACCGTCATCGACCACAGCGCCAGCGCAATGGAGCGTTTTGCCGGCGGGTAGTTGCTGAGCAGCAGACTTTGCGAAAGCGGAATCAGCGGACCGGCGACGATCCCCTGAATAACGCGAAAGAAAATCAGCATCGACAGGCTGTTGGACATCCCGCAGGCCCAGGAGGCGATAGCAAATGCCACCGTAGACCACATGAACAGCTTTACTTCCCCGACGCGCTTGGCCAGCCAGCCGGTGATCGGAATGGAGATCGCGTTCGCCACCCCGAACGAGGTAATCACCCAGGTTCCCTGGCTCAACGATGAACCGAGATTACCGGCAATGGTTGGAATTGCCACGTTGGCGATGGTGGAGTCCAGCACCTGCATGAAGGTCGCAAGCGACAGCGCAATGGTCATGATGACCAGTTGCGCGCCTTCCAGCGGTTTTTGCTGTTGCATTACGCTCACCCCGAATTATCCCGCGTTCGCCTGGATGATACCGTCGATCAGTTTGTTCACCGGCGCCAGGCCGATTTCACGGGCGTTACTTTCATAAACCGGAGATTTACGGGTCTGGTTCGACAGCATCTCGCCGCCGCGGTCGGTGGTGTTGACCTCAACCAGCGTGGAGAGACCAATGCGCAGCGGGTGTTCCGCCAGCTGTTTGGCATCCAGCTCGATACGTACCGGCAGACGCTGGACGACTTTGATCCAGTTCCCGGTGGCGTTCTGCGCCGGCAGCAGTGAGAACGCGCTACCGGTGCCCATATCCAGCCCGATGACCTTGCCGGTGTATTTCACGTCATCGCCATAGATGTCGCTGATGACGGTGGCTTGCTGGCCGATGCGCATATGCGCCAGCTGGGTCTCTTTAAAGTTAGCGTCGATCCACAGATTGGTCGCAGGTACTACGGCCATCAGCGGCGTAGTCGGGCTGATTTGCGCCCCCGGCTGTACGGAACGACGAGAAACATAACCGCTGATAGGGCTGACGATCTGTGTACGTTGCAGCGCAAGCCAGGCGTTACGGACGTCAGTTGCCGCCTGGAGAACCGCAGGCTGCTGTTCCAGGCGGGTGCCCAGTACGATGGCCTGGTTGGCGTTGAATTGCTGGATAGCGACGTCCAGTTCAGCTTGTGCGCTGGCGACGGTATCGCGGGAGTGCTGCAGCTCTTCACGGCCAATCAGGTTGGCGGCGCCCAGCGGGATTCGACGGTTAAGGTCAGCCTGTGCCTGAGACAGCGCGGTTTTCTTAACGTCGATACTGGCCTGTAGCTGCTTGCTGTTGATCATCTGCTGGCGGGTCTGACGCACGCTGGCGGCCAGCTGAGTTTGCGCTTTTTCAAAGGCTTGTTGGGCGTCGGTCTGGTCAAGGGTGACCAGGGTATCGCCTTTTTGCACGAAATCGGTGTTGTCGGCCCAGACTTTCGTCACGCTGCCGGACACCTGCGCCATGATTTGAACCTGGTTCCCTGCCACGTATGCATCATCGGTTTCTTCATAATGACGCAGTACCAAAAACCAATAAATACCGTATGCCACGGCAACAATAATAAAGAGCAATGTCAGCAATAAAAGGGCACCCTTGCGCTTGCCTTTCTTGCTGTTCGGTTGCTGCGGGATTGGGCTCTCCGCATTTGCGCTCATGTTATTCTCCACGATCTTATTATTTCACATCGGCTGAGCCGACCTGTTTATCAGACAGGCCAGCAGATAATCTGCTGGCCTGTCTGTTTTTCCTTGTCAATCCAGAAAAATTTTTGAGCGGTTCCCGCGCTTAGCGCAGTGACTCCGCAACCACGCCATCCTCTTCCATCTGGTCAAGGCGACCTAACAGTTTGCGGGTGATGTGTTCGAGCTGATCTTTCTCGCTGGTGCTTAAAGAAGACCAGAGCTGATGCAGGCAGTTGTGCTGCGGCGGTAAGACTTCGCGTAAAAACTGATGACCTTTATCGGTCAGTTGCAGATGCAGGCAGCGGCGATCGTTATCGCTTTCACGGCGTTCAATCCAGCCGCGCTTTTCCAGTTCATCGGCAATACGCGTGGCGTTGGTACGTGAAGAACCCAGCGCACAGCTCAGCTCGGAAGGCTGAATGCTGTGGTTTTCCTGAGACTCAAGGGTTATCAACGCCATAAATAATGTCTCGTTAATTCCCTGCGCTTTCAGCATCTTATTACGATTTTCCAACAACTTACCTTGCATGTGCATGCAGAGGCGAGTGAGTAAAATCTCCTGGAAGGGGAAATCTTCGTGGCGGCTGGCGCGGAACTTGAGCATTTGCTCAATGGGAGTAAACGAACTATCCATTAGGGTATGACCTCATTAATTACAGCCGATATAATAACTATTGTGACAAATAAATCAAATGAATTATTGACTAAAATTGATACGTTAAACTCAGATCAACGTCGTGATTTTCCATGCTATTCCGTAGGCTAACGCGCTGAGCAGCGTCGGAAAAATGATGCTTCGCGTCTTCCAGAACGCCAGCCCCAGCACCGCAAATCCCACCAGGGTCGGCAGCAACCGCCGGGCGTCGCTGAGGATCTCCGGGACGCTGGAGACGACCAGCAGGGCGCAGATAGAGGCGATACCGATGGTATCGAGCAGGACGCTGACCGGACCACGGCGCGTAGGCCGTGTGTTATTCGCCCGCAGGCGTAGGGGCAGGTAGCGGAACAGATAGTTCACGCAGCCGACCACGATGCCGATAATCAGGACGTCACTGTTCATCGGGCATCCCCTGAATACTGGCCTGAATCAGCGCGACCAGACAGCCGCAGACGATCCCGGCGAGGATAGCCGCCGGAATAGAAAACAGAATAATGCCGCCCATCGCACCCACCAGTGCCGCCAGCACGCTGAGGGACTGTTTGCGCTGGAAGGAGGCGAGCAGGAAGCTCAAAAACAGCGCCGGGAGCATAAAGCCGAGCGCCGCTTCTACCGCCGGATAACCAGCCAGCAGGCCGCTACCGGAGTAAGCCCCGAGCAGCGTGCCGAATACCCAGGATATCCAGGAGGTGAAGGCGATCCCCAGCATCCAGTTTTCGCTCCAGCGACGGTTGTCGCGCACCAGCTTCGCGGTGGCGGCGGCGAAAACCTCATCCGTCAGACCAAAGGCCCAAAGCGCGGTTTTGCGCTTATCGAGCGCGCGGTGAATGCGGCTACGCAGAGAAGGACCGTACAGGACATGGCGCACATCCATCGCCATCACGGTAAGGGCGGCCACCCAGAGCGAACTGCCGGCGGCAATCATTGCGGTGATGACAAACTGGCTGGCGCCAGCGTAGATAATGCAGGAAAAGAACAGGCTTTCCAGCGGCGTAAAGCCGAGTCGGGTGGCATTCAGACCAAAGGCAAAAGCGACAGGAATATAGCTGATCACGATCGGCAGGCTGTCTTTAATCCCTTCAGAAAGCGTGGCTTCGCTGGCCGTGGAGGCGGGCGTCACTGCGGCGGGTTTTTCCATTTAGCGTTATTTATTGATAACTCACGTGAATGTCACATGATTGAACAGGTCGGACTACCTTAGCAGAGAGCTGGGTGCATTTATACCCTTCATCCTTCAAGTTGTTTGGGTGTTGGCTGTACCCGTTATTCGGCTCAACGCGAATTTTTTGGGGTATATACCTTGATGGGCGGGGGCAATCGCGTGACGTGACGACAGACCCGAAGCGCGTGTGGCGCTCCGGGTCAGGATCGTGATTACTTCTGCGCTGCCAGCGCTTCTTTTACCCAGCCGTCAAACTGCTGCTGGTGGGCTTTGATCCAGCCGTCAACGTGACCCTGGATATCGGCTTCTGACGAGTGACCTTCATGCATCATCGCGTTTTCGGCGTTAATGTCGCTAATCGGCAGCTTCATGATGCTGAACAGTTTCGCCGCCGCCGGGTTTTTCTCAGCCCAGGCTTTATTGGCTACGATATGCATGGTGCTGACCGGGAAGCCGTAGTTGGCACCGTTCGCCAGCTTGGTGTCGATATTTTTCTGCACGCCCGGCAGGGAAGAGAACGGCACCTGCAGCCAGACCACATCTTTACCCGGTTTCAGCACGTCGCTGACCCAGTACGGCGTCCAGGTGTAGTAGATGACCGGTTTCCCTTCTTTATAGCGGGCGATGGTGTCGGCCATCATCGCCGCGTAGTTCCCCTGATTGTGTACCACCGTCTTGCTCAGACCATAGGCATCAATCTGGTGGTTGATCACCGCTTCGCAGCCCCAGCCAGGAGTACAGCCGGTGAGATCGGCTTTGCCATCGCCGTTGGTATCAAACAGTTTGGCGATTTTCGGGTCTTTGAGCTGATCGATAGATTTGATGTGGTACTGCTCGGCGGTCTTTTTATCGATCAGGTAGCCCTGTGCCGCACCGTTCACATACACGCCTTCGCGATAGAAGCTTTTGTCACCGCCAGCGGCGGCGTACATGTCGTCATGCAGCGGCTGCCAGTTAACGGCGGTAAAGGTCGCATCCCCGGAGGCAAGTGAGGTGTAGCCAACGTTATAGTCAACTTCGCTCGGCTTATCGACGGTGTAGCCCAGTTTTTCCAGGGCACGGCTGACTAACAGCGTCTGGAAGGTCTCTTCCGAAATGGTGCTCTGGATCGGTTTAACGGTGATGCCTTTCCCCGGCAGGTCGGCCGCCCAGGCGGCGCTGGTGGCAAGCAGAGTGGCAAGTGCGGTAGTAATAATCGTGTTATGTCGCATCGTTATTCCTTATTTAAAGAGAGGAAAACTGCAGGCCCGGCCGGCGTGATACGGCCGGGCAATGAGAAGTTCAATCAGAAGTTACTGACGGAAAGGACGAGTAATCAGCCCCAGAGGACCGGTCGCGTACCAGCGGCGGTTGCCCCGGCTACGGGAATCGCGGCCTACGGCCTGGGTCAGGCGGTCGAGAATAATCGCCAGAATGACGATCCCAACGCCGCCGACGCTCGCCAGTCCCATATCAAGACGGCCGATCCCGCGCAGTACCATCTGGCCCAGGCCCCCGACGGCGATCATCGAGGCGATAACCACCATCGACAGCGCCAGCATCAGGGTCTGGTTAACCCCGGCCATAATGGTCGGCATGGCCAGCGGCAGCTGGACCTTGAACAGCAGCTGGCGCGGGCTGGCACCGAACGAGCGTGACGCTTCAATCAGGTCGGCAGGCACCTGGTTAATCCCGAGGATCGTCAAACGGACGATCGGCGGCAGGGCGAAGATAATCGTCACCACCACTCCCGGCACGTTGCCGATACCGAACAGCATGACAATCGGCACCAGGTAGACAAACGCCGGCGTGGTCTGCATGGCATCCAGCATGGGGCGGATAATTTTGGCAGCCCGCGGGCTGCGCGCCAGCCAGATCCCCAACGGGAGTCCTATCAGCATACAGAACAGCAGGGCGGTCAGAACCAGCGCCAGCGTTACCATGGCCTGCGACCAGGCACCGATAGCGCCGATCGCCACCAGGGAAATCAGCGTTGCCACGCCCATGCCGACGCTGGAGATTTGCCAGGCGATCAGGGCGAACAGCACGATGGCTACCGGTGCCGGCATCCCTAACAGCAGTTGCTGGAAGGCGCTGAGGATATAGTCCACCGGTACGCGGATGCCCTGGAATACCGGGCGGAAGTGGACCACGATCCAGTCAATCCCGTGGGTGACCCAGCTGTCGAGCGGGATCAGGGTATGGTGGAACGGGTCCATAATATTAAAGTGTTCCGGCTGCGGTGCGGGTGCGCTATTGAGCCAGTCTGCACCGCCGCCATCGGTCGGTGCGGCTGCCGGCGTGCCCCAGGCATCGGCAGATTGTGCGGCGCTGTCCGCCGCCGGTGTGGTGTCCCACGGATTCGATTGATCAGCCATTGTTTGCCCCCTCGCGATCTAAAGCTTTCAGCAACATTCCTTTCGAAATAATGCCGATGTACTGTTGCCCTTCATCCACCACCGGAACCGCGCACGGTGCCTGGCCGACGTGGGAGAGCAGGTCGCTCAGCGACGTTTGTGCATCCACCGCCTGCGGGGATTCGAGTAACGCCGCGTCAATTCCCTGACCTTCGCTCAATGCGGATTTCAGTGAATCAATAGAGACAATGCCGACAAACTTATTACCGCGTTCAATCACATAACCATATTCACGGTCCTGGTCCTGCAATAATTTCATTGCAGAGCGAGGACCGATGCCCGGCGTTTTACGAATTAAGCCGACGGGGCTACGACGTGCAATATCTTTGGCGCTAAATACCTGGCTAATATCGACGCCACGGAAGAAGGTTTTCACATAATCATTGGCAGGATTATTGAGAATTTCATCCGGGGTACCGACCTGAATCACTTCGCCATTTTGCATGATGGCAATACGATCGCCAATGCGCATAGCCTCATCAAGATCGTGGGAAATAAAGACCACGGTACGTTGATGTTTCGCCTGTAATTTTGTCAGCTCATCCTGCATTTCAGTACGAATTAATGGGTCGAGAGCCGAGAAGGCTTCATCCATTAATAGTATATCGGGGTTGATAGCCAGGGCGCGGGCGAGACCGACGCGCTGGCGCATCCCGCCGGACAGTTCATCCGGGTAGGCGTGAGCATAGTTTTCCAGACCGACCTGGCGCAGCGCGTCCAGCGCGTTCTGCTGGCGTTGCTGGGTTGGAACCCCGGCCAGCTCCATGCCGAAGGCGGCATTGTCCAGAACCGTCATGTGCGGCATCAGCGCAAATGACTGAAATACCATAGCGATCTTTTTTCTGCGCACCTCGCGAAGTTCGGCTTCTGAGATTTTGGCGATATCGACGCCGTCAATCAGCACCTGTCCGCGGGTAGGTTCAATCAGGCGATTGAGAAGGCGAACCATGGTGGATTTTCCTGAGCCGGAAAGCCCCATGATGACGAATATCTCGCCTTCTTCAATGGTCAGACTGGCGTCTTTTACGCCAAGCGAAAGTCCCGTTTTTTCCAGTAGTTGCTCTTTGGTAAATCCTTTTTCAATATATTTGAACGCTCGCTGTGGGTGCTCGCCAAATATCTTATAGAGATTCTTAATTTCTAATTTAATTGCCATGCAATAAAGAGTTTCCTGTTATTTGTATTATATCAATATAGTACCTGATGGAGATGATGACCTTTTTACACCCTAACATACTCAGATTCTGTGACAACCCTCAATGTCCCGCGGAGGCTGAAATTTGGCGGGCAGAGTTCCGCGAATTCCCCGTGACATAAGGGCTGAGCGTTGATTCACAAAAGGTAATATTTTTTGACGATGGCTGGATAATAATTGGTAAACCACATGATTCCTGCTGAATATTGCGGCAATGTTTCAGTCAAATATCACGTGGATTATTTTGTGTGATGAAAGGTAATTATGTGAAATAGATCACCAGGGAATAAACGCTAATTCCCTGGTGAAATAAAGGTTAAAAATCCCAATCGTCGTCGGCGGTTTCTTCGGTTTTTCCCATGACATAGGAGGAGCCGGAACCGGAGAAAAAGTCGTGGTTTTCATCGGCGTTTGGCGAAAGGGCCGCCAGAATTGCCGGGTTAACTGCGGCCATCTCCGCCGGGAATAACGCCTCATAGCCGAGGTTCATCAGCGCTTTATTGGCGTTGTAGCACAGGAAGGCGTTGACCTCCTCGCCCCAGCCGCTGTCGACGTACAGCTCCTGGGTATAGGCCAGCTCGTTTTCATACAAATCCATCAGCAGGTCGAGGGCGAACTGCTTCAGCTGCTCGCGGGTTTGCGCATCGACGCTCTCCAGCCCTTTTTGGTACTTATAGCCGATGTAATACCCGTGCACCGCCTCATCGCGAATAATTAAGCGAATCAGGTCGGCGGTATTGGTCATCTTGCCGCGGCTGGAAAAGTACATCGGCAGCCAGAAACCGGAATAGAAGAGGAACGATTCGAGAAACACGCTGGCGATTTTTTTCTTCAGCGGGTTATCCGCCTGATAGTACTCGAGCATCAGGCGGGCTTTATGCTGGAGCGAAACGCTTTCTTCGCTCCAGGCGTAGGCGGCATCAACATCTTTGGTCTGGCATAAGGTCGAGAAAATCGAGCTGTAGGAGCGGGCATGCACCGCTTCCATAAAGCTGATGTTAGAGAGCACCGCCTCTTCATGCGGGGTGATCGCATCCGCCATCAGCGCCGGCGCGCCGGTGGTGTTCTGGATCGTATCGAGCAGCGTCAGCCCGGTGAACACGCGAATGGTCAGCTGCTGCTCCACCGCCGTCAGCGCCTGCCAGGCGGGAATATCGTTGGACAGCGGCACCTTTTCAGGCAGCCAGAAGTTGCTGGTCAGGCGGTTCCACACCTCCAGGTCCTTATCGTCCTCGATGTTGTTCCAGTTAATGGCGCGAATACGCGATAAATGGGTCATCCTGTTCTCCTTATAGCGCGCAGGATACGCAGCCTTCGATTTCAGTGCCTTCCAGCGCCAGCTGGCGCAGGCGGATGTAATACAGCGTCTTGATGCCTTTTTTCCACGCGTAGATTTGCGCTTTGTTGATATCGCGCGTGGTGGCGGTATCGGGGAAAAAGAGCGTCAGCGACAGCCCCTGGTCGACGTGCCGCGTCGCTTCGGCATAGGTGTCGATAATCTTCTGCGGGCCAATTTCCCAGGCGTCCTGATAAAGCGCCAGATTTTCATTGGTCATAAACGGCGCGGGGTAATAAACCCGGCCGGTTTTGCCCTCTTTGCGGATCTCTATCTTCGAGACGATCGGGTGGATGCTCGAGGTCGCATGGTTGATATAGGAGATTGAACCGGTTGGCGGCACCGCCTGCAAATTGCGGTTGTAGATGCCATAGCGCATCACATCGTCACGCAGCTGCTGCCACATGGCGCGGTCGGGCAGCGTGATGCCGGCACGGGCGAACAGGTGACGGACGGTGGCGGTTTTCGGCTGCCAGTCGCCCTCGAGATACTGCCCGAAGTACTCGCCGCTGGCGTAGCGCGATTGGGCAAACCCGGCAAAATGCTGACCGCGCTCGCGGGCCATCTGCATCGAGGTGTGCAGCGCGTGCCAGGTGACGGTATAGAAATAGATGTTGGTAAAGTCCAGCCCTTCCGGACTGCCGTAGGCGATGCCTTCCCGGGCCAGGTAGCCATGCAGGTTCATCTGCCCAAGACCGATGGCATGGGAAGCGGCATTGCCCGCCGCTACCGATGGCACCGAACGGATATCGCTCATATCTGACACCGCCGTCAGGCCACGAACCGCGACGGCGATGGTCCGGGCGAAATCCGGTGAGTCCATGGTGTGGGCGATGTTAAGCGACCCCAGATTACAGGAGATATCGTGGCCCACGTGGGCGTAATCGAGGTTTTCATCAAAGGTTGACGGGGTGTTGACCTGCAAAATTTCCGAGCACAGGTTGCTCATGTTAATGCGCCCGGCAATCGGGTTGGCCCGGTTCACGGTATCTTCGAACATGATGTACGGGTAACCAGACTCAAACTGGATCTCCGCCAGCCGCTGGAACAGATCCCGGGCGCGGATCCAGCGCTTGCTGACCCGCTCGTCGGCAACCAGCTCGGCGTACATTTCGCTGATGGCGATATCGCCAAACGGCTTGCCGTACAGACGCTCAACGTCATAAGGCGAGAACAGCGCCATCTGCGCATCCTCTTTCGCCAGCTGGAAGGTGATATCGGCGATCACCACGCCAAGGGATAAGGTTTTGATGCGGATTTTTTCGTCGGCGTTTTCCCGTTTGGTATCCAGGAAACGCAGAATATCCGGGTGATGGGCGTGCAGATAGACCGCTCCGGCTCCCTGGCGAGCGCCGAGCTGATTGGCGTAGGAGAACGCATCTTCCAGCATTTTCATCACCGGCACCACGCCGGAGGACTGGTTTTCAATACGCTTAATCGGCGCGCCGGCTTCACGCAGGTTGGAGAGCAAAAACGCCACGCCGCCGCCGCGTTTGGAGAGCTGCAGGGCTGAATTCACCGCCCGGCCAATCGACTCCATGTTGTCCTCAATACGCAACAGGAAGCAGGACACCAGCTCGCCGCGCTGCTGTTTTCCGGCGTTGAGGAAGGTGGGCGTTGCCGGCTGGAAGCGCCCGCTGAGGATCTCCTCGGTCAACTGACGGGCGAGGTTTTCATCGCCTTGCGCCAGGTTCAGGGCGACCATGCAGGTCCGGTCGGCGAAATGTTCGAGATAGCGTTTGCCGTCGAAGGTCTTCAGCGTGTAGCTGGTATAAAACTTCCACGCGCCGAGGAAGGTCTGAAAGCGGAAACCATAACCCTGGGCCTCGGCAAACAGCGCCAGCACAAACTGGCGATCGTAGCGGGCCAGTACGCTGGCATCGTAATAGCCTTCGGCGATAAGCCACTCCAGCTTGTCGTTCTGCGAGACGAAGCTGACCGTATTGGGCTGCACGTGGGTTGCCATAAAGGCGTCCACCGCCTGGCGGTCCTTGTCAAAGGGAATGCGGCCATTGCTGTCGTATAGATTCAGCATGGCATTGAGGGCATGGAAATCGGATGCCCCGGTCGTTTTCGCTTCTACGGTTGTCGTTGCCAAAATTCGCTCACTCCTTTACGCACGTTATCGACATCGGTTGGGGTGCCCATCAGCTCAAAGCGATACAGGTACGGGACGCCACACTTTTGGGCGATGACATCGCCGGCCCGGCCGTAGGCATCGCCGAAGTTGCGGTTGCCCGCGGCAATCACGCCGCGTATCTGCTGGCGGTTATGGGGATCGTTGAGAAAGCGGATCGCCTGGCGGGGCACCGCGCCCGCCGTACCGCCGCCGCCATAGCTGGGGACAATCAGAATGTAGGGCTCGTCTACCTGGATGCGCTGGCGCTCGTTCAGCGGAATGCGCACCGCGGGCAGCCCCAGACGCTGGACGAACCGGTGCGTATTTTCGGAACTGCTGGAGAAGTAGACGATCAGGCTCATGCGCTGGCTACCGGTTGCGGGCGCAGGCGGTTAATCATATCCGGGCGGAATCCGGACCACTGAGTTTCGCCGGCCATCACCACCGGCAGCTGGCGAAAACCCTGCTCGCGCAGCATATCGGCGGCATCCGGGTGATGCTCGACATTCACCATCTCGAAGGTGACGCCGCGGCTTTCCATCGCGCGTTTGGTGGCGTGGCACTGAACGCAGTCATCTTTAGTGTAAATAGTAATGCGCATGATTCGTATTTCCATTTATGATAACAGAACGGCGCAAAAAGGCGTGACGTTCGGTATCGGTTAACTGTTCAGGAAATACTAGATGTAGTTATCTAAAAGTTCAACCACGCAATATATAGCGTTTTTAGATAAGAGGTGCCCTCGCGTGTGGAACCCGCGAGGGTGGGGACGTGTGCTCTGAAATTACTGACGCATGCTGACGGCCAGGCGGTTAAAGGCGTTCATCAGGCTGATGGCGAAGGTCAAATCGCTGATCTGGCGCGCGCTGAAATGGTCCAGCAGCGGCAGGTAAACATCATCTTCCGCATGGCTGGTGGCGATATCGGTCACGGATTCCGCCCATGCCAGCGCCGCCTGTTCCGCAGCGCTGAAATGCCCGCTGACTCGCCAGCCTGCCAGTGCATCCAGCTTATTCTGCGCTACGCCGGAGTGACGCAGCGCCTTACTGTGCATTTCCAGGCAGAAGGCACAGCCGTTAATTTGTGACACCCGCAGGTACACCAGCTCCACCAGGGTGCTGTCCAGTTCGCTTTTATCCAGCGCCATCTTGGCTTGCAGCAGACCGTTATAGACTTCCGGGCTCAGTTGATTGTAGGGCTGACGTAGTTGGCTCATGGTGTTTTCCTCAATTAAGAACCGCTGCAAAATAGCACTATAATGGACTGCAAAAGATAGCCATATTGTAATCAAAAAAGCAGACCATAATGGACGTCAAAAAAGTACCGCACTATCAGCGCATTGCCCGCCAGCTTAAATCGGCGATCGAAGGTGGCGAACTGGCGCCCGGCAGCCGCCTGCCCGCCAGCCGGGTGTATGCCCAGGCGCTCGGCGTCTCCCGGGCCACCGTGGAAAATGCCTGGGGCGAGCTGGTGGCTCAGGGCTGGCTCGAGCGACGGGGGCAGGCCGGGACGTTCGTCAGCGACAGGCTAAGCCCGCAGCAGCAAGCCCCGGCGCGTGAGCCGCTCAGCAGTGAACCGACGGCGCCGCAGCCGTTTCAGATGGGGCTGCCGGCGCTGGATCTCTTTCCTCGCGGCCTGTGGGCACGGGTGATGGGGCGTCGGCTGCGCACCCAAACGCGGTTTGATTTGGCGCCGGGAGATCCGTGCGGGGAGGCGATCCTGCGCCGCGCGATCGCCGATTATTTGCGGCTTTCCCGCAGTATTGAATGCCTGCCTGAACAGGTGCTGGTGACCGGGAGCTACGCCGCCTCGATGCAGTTGCTCCTCCGCACTCTGGCGCAACCCGGCCAGCATATGTGGATGGAAGACCCCGGCTTTCCGTTGATTCGACCGGTGATTACCCGCCACGGGGTGATTATCGACCCGGTGGCGGTCGATGACGAAGGGATGGATGTAACCCAGGCGCAGCAAGACTACCCGGAAGCCCATTTCGCGCTATTGACGCCGGCGCATCAGAGCCCGCTGGGCGTGGCGTTGTCGCTGAGCCGACGCCGGCAGCTGCTGGCCTGGGCGGCACAGCGCGATGCCTGGATCATCGAAGATGATTACGATAGTGAATTTCGCTACCAGGGGAAGCCGCTGCCGCCGCTGAAAAGCCTCGATGCCCCGCAGCGGGTGATTTATGCCGGCACCTTCAGTAAATCGCTGTTCCCGGCGTTGCATGCTGCCTGGCTGGTGGTGCCGCTGCCGCAGGTGGCTGCATTTCGCGAGCAGGCGCAGATGTTGAGCTGTAGCGTCCCGACGCTGTGGCAGCAGACGCTGGCCGATTTTATCCTTGAGGGCCATTTCTGGCGGCACCTGAAGAAGATGCGCGCCAGCTACGCCCAGCGTCGGCAGTGGCTGGAGTCGGCGCTGCAGCAGCAGGGGTTTGGCGTGGTGCCGCAGCTGGGAGGGATTCAGCTGGTGATAACGGTAAGCGGTGACGACCGGGCGCTGGCTCGCAAAGCGCAGCAGGCCGGGCTGGCCGCCCAGGCGTTAAGCGACTGGCGAATGGTAAGCCGCGGGGCGGGAGGGCTGTTGGTGAGTTTTACGAATGTGACGTCGATGGAGATGGCGACAGAGGTGGTGCGGCGGCTCAGGCAGGCGCTGTTTTCTTCTTAGGGGTAACGCTGGTTATTGAGGCTCAGGAGGATTCAGGTAAACGGTGGTTTGCCCGAAAGTGGTTTTTAGCCGCTCCAACTTCCTTGCAGCATGTCGCTATATTCCATGCTTGCATTTTGGTCGCTGAAAAAACCTTCAGCCATGATATTGCGACGGGACAGCCTCGGGATGGCAGCGCGGGGGTTAAGGCGCATCAAGAAAACGGGCGGGAACGCAGGCGCGCATCCAGGACTGACGGCCTGGACGGCCGTCAGAGGGCAGGTCGAGACAGGGATGTTGAGTCCGGCCCGGTCCGCCAGATGAAGCCGGAGTGGAGCATACCGCGCAGCGGCCGTTTTCAGCGCAATGCCGGGGGTCATGGGGGGCGAGCGAAACGCCCCCCATGCCGTTCACCCGCTGAGGGCGTGAGAAAAGTACTGGATTCACCGTGAACGGAACATTCCACGAAAGCAAACGGAATTGTCCACGGAGCCCACGCTAAAAACCACTTTCACCCAAACCACCCTGTAACGACAATCATGTCCACATCGGATGGCAAGCAATCAGACAACAAAAAGCCCCTGCGGACCAGAGGCTCGCAGGGGCGGACGCGTATTTGTTATCTTCATTTATCGTTTATATTATCGACGCAAATTCAATAATACGCCAATAAATAACCCAACGGCGGCGGCGGCACCCACACTCTGCCAGGGTTTATCCCGCACGTAGGTATCGGCACAGCCTGCGGCATCGCGGGCAGCCTGCTGCACACGGTTATTGCCATTCAGGCGGGCACGTGTCTCTTTCAGCAATGCCTGTGCTTTTTTCCGCGCGGCGTCTGCTTCATCTTTGGCATCGCTGCCCCATGATTTCAGCACTTCTTCCAGCGTATCCGCTAATTGGCTGACATCGCTATGAATATCCTCAGCGCTTTCATCGATATTGTTGCGGTTTGCTCGGTTCGCCATTGCGTTCTCCCTTAATTCCGTTGAGTGATTAAGTGTAGAACAAGATTTTGAATTATGCTGATAGTGTTCGGTTTCTGGAATTTTCCGAAAGCGTTATCAATGCTGAATAAGGTAAGGTTCAATGTGCGGTAAAAGATAATGAGGAATGAGTATGTATTTAAGACCCGATGAGGTGGCGCGCGTTCTTGAAAAGGCCGGCTTCACCATGGATGCGGTAACCCAAAAAGCGTATGGCTATCGCCGCGGTGATAATTATGTCTATGTGAACCGCGAAGCGCGCATGGGACGCACGGCTTTAATTATTCACCCTGCGTTAAAAGAACGCAGTAATTCGCTGGCGGAGCCCGCGTCGGATATCAAAACCTGCGATCATTATGAGCAGTTCCCGCTGTATTTGGCCGGGGAAGTGCAGCAGCATTATGGTATTCCACACGGGTTCAGTTCGCGAATGGCGCTTGAGCGCTTTATCAGTGGGTTATTTGGCGAAGTGACGCCGAGCCTGTCTCACAGCTAAGCACAGAGCAGCAAGGGTGGGGATGTATCCGGGAAGCGACTGACAAAGGTCAGTCGCTGAGTCGTTGAACTGAAAGGATCAGGCCTTAATCTGTTGGTACGCGCTGACGCGGAACAGGCGGCGGCAGTAATCGAGAAAGTAACCGTAAACCGCCCCCATCATCATCGATACCGCAATGTTTGAACTCACTGCTGCCGCAATCTGATGCCAGTCCGCACCGACCGCAAATAAAATCGCGACGTATACCGGTGACTGAAAGGTCACATATGCCACGACATCGGCAATATTCTTCATCCAGCCTGAGGGGCTGATATGGCGTGCCAGACGCATGGCGCGGTCACGATAAAAGCCATAAGGTACCGCAATAATAATGTTCACCGGAATGGCGACCAGTCGTGAGGAAAGCGACTGCTCAAAAGTCATTCCAGAGAGGAATATTTCGATCATCATGTTTACAACGGTGCAGTACACCACCATCGCAAAGGTGTCTGCTACCGCATGACGCAAGCGGGACTGCGCAGAGAACATCGGGGTGCTCCTCGAAAATGAAGTCTGTTACGCCACAAAACGCGTTCATTTGCAGCGTTTTGGGTTGTGTCGTTTTGTGTGCGTAGATTATCTCTCTGCCTTAAAACTGGCAACTAGCTATAAATTTTTATTTAGTGGCGTTTTGTCGATAAAATACTCTGTAAGAGTTCGTTTTATAAGCGTTGCGCTACTTTTGTCCTGGGTTTGTATTTTTTGTATTAATATCAAATGGTTGGTTTTTTACTGGCTGAAGGGGCGTTGCGCGTGTGGGGAGACGAACGGCCCGGATGGCGCCTGATGTCACGTTTCAGTGTGATGGCTATCACTTTTGGAGTAATTCTCTCATTCGTGCCGTCATTTATGGCATGGTGTTCTGTTTGTTAATTGCGATTTTCATTCTGATTTAAAGCATACTTATTCACTGGCGGGCTGAAGTTGTATAAGACAGTCGCCGTATTGATGCGGATAACCTGCTGAGACGCCAGATAATATATCTACTGGTGCTATCAGTGTGGCTTTTTTATTCTATTCAGCGGGGTGACATCATCCGCTTATTTTTTAATTTGGCAATAATCCCTGCCGTTTAAAATTGAATTGAGCAAGTGTCTTCGGGATATATTTATTCGCAGGGATTAAAGGTGGTAATAAATAGCCCAATATATTAAAGTATTCCGGTAGTATTGTCTTATTTGAAATTTAGGATTGTTTGGTAATTTATGTCTTTAATGTTACAGAAATTGAATAATATCCGTTCGCTGCGGGCGATGTCGCGTGAATTCTCCATTGACGTGCTTGAAGAAATGCTGGAAAAACTCAGGGTCGTCACTGAAGAAAAACGGGCAGAGCAGCTGGCTGCCAGCGAGCAACACGCTGAATACCAGGAAAAAGTACAGACCTGGCTGGAGCTGATGATCGCCGACGGTATTACCCCTGACGAGCTGGTTTCACTGGATGTCGCTCCCCAGCAAGGCAGCAAAAAACGTCAGCCGCGTCCGGAAAAATATCGTTTTACCGACCTTAATGGCGAGCAGAAAACATGGACTGGTCAGGGACGTATGCCGAAGCCGATTGCTAACGCCATCGCCGCAGGTGAAACCCTGGAAAGTTTTCTGATCTAATCGTTATGGCTAACGACGTTCGACCGGCGATAAACGCGGGTGGGATGGGAGCGGAACCAGCAGAAATAACGGTGGGGTGACCCACCGTTAATATTAACAAACGCCAAAATCACCCTCTTCGGTATAAGGCGAAACGTCAGCAGGCTTCAGCGTATATTGCTCGCCCTGTTCGTTACTGGCCTGCACGGCAACGATATGCTCTTCGTTGACGGCTACAATTTTCAGTTTTGGCCCGCCCATGCGTGGCTGTACCAGATCACCCACTGAATACATCGCGTTCTCCTCATCTGTCGATCAACATTGTGCTCAGGTTCACTGCGCACGTCGGTTCCATGGCATCACAGCCAGCAGACGCGCCATCCCGCAAAATCCGGTTAGGCCGGCCAGGGTTAGCCCGGCTCCGACGAACGCGCTGAGCAGGAAAAATCCGCTACTCACGCTATATCCTAGCACTACCCCCAGCAAAATGAGTCCGCCAGCGGCGATTTGCACCTGACGCATCAGCGGCAGAGGCTGCGTTTTGTCCTCTATGACCGGCAGACCTGCCGCTTTCCACGCCTGAATACCGCCGCTCATCAGCTTCACCTGCGCGGGGGCCGCGGCGGCGACCAGTCGAATGGCGTTATTTTGCGTCCGCGAGCCCGCCTGGCAATGGAAGATAACCGTGTCGTCCGCCGTGGTACGCAGCGTGGCGCCGTTGGTGAGCGTCGCCAGCGGTACCAGTTCGGCATCAGGAATATGCTCGCGGGCATATTCATCGGCATCGCGAATATCGATTAATCTGGCGCCTTGTGCAATCTGAGCCCGGACGTCTTCGGGGGAAAGGGTGGCGATAGTCATGATTGTTCCTTAAGGGCAATAGAGGGTCTTCAGCGTGGAGATAATTTGCTGAACCGCAGGATGAGTGATGAAGTAATGGATACGCTGCGCCTCGCGCTCGCAGCCGATGAGGCCTTCTTCACGCATGCGTGCCAGATGTTGCGAAGTGGCAGAAGGACTCAGGCCGGTGATGCGGGCCAGTTCGCCGGCGCTGGCGCGCGGCGTTTCGCAGAGCATGCAGAGGATCACCAGTCGCTTGGGGTGGCTCATCGCTTTGAGCAGAGCGGCGGCCTCACCGGCGGCTGACTGTAACTGTTCGGGTGTATTCATCTATTTTAGCTTTTTCTAAATTTAGATAATTCTAAAATAAACAAATCCACGACGCCAGTGAGAAAGTGCGGTCGCGGGGCAGCCCGCCCCGCAGCGGGTTAATTTTTTCCGTGACGCGCCGCGCGGCGATAGAGCGTGCTGCGGGCAACGCCCAGCGCCTGCGCCGTTTTACTGACGTTACCGTTGAAGGTGCTCAGCGTCTGGGCGATCAGCTGGGCATCGTGCTGCTGAAGCCCACGCGATGGCAGCGGCGGCGGTGCAGTCTGGTACTCGGCGGGCAGATCCGCCACCGTCAGCTCATCTCCCTCGTCAGCCAGCGCCAGCAACACTTTCATCAGGCTTTGCAACTGGCGGACGTTACCCGGCCAGGGGAGGCTCGCCAGATGCGTCAGCAACGGCGGTGAGAGTTGCACATGGCGGGCCGTGGCGCCGAGGTCGTGCCAGAGCTGCTGGATAAAGGCCGGCAGCGTCGTCCACTCGCGCAAAGGGGGGATGGTGAGGGCAAATTCACGCAGGCGATACAGCAGGTCTTCGCGGAAAGTCCCTTCGGTCACGTGCTGCGCCAGGTTGCGGTGGGTGGCGCAAATCACCGCAAAGCTGACCGCTGCGCTCCGGCTGGCGCCGAGCGGAGTTACCTCTTTTTCTTGCAGCACCCGCAGCAGGCGGGTCTGGAGCAGCATCGGCATATCGCCAATCTCATCGAGGAACAGCACCCCGCCGTCGGCCTCGCGGATTTTACCGATATAGCCGTTTTTACTGGCGCCGGTAAAGGCCCCCGGCTGGTAGCCAAACAGTTCAGATTCAATCAGCGATTCGGGAATGGCGGCGCAGTTGATGGCGACGAATTTACCGTTGCGCCAGCGGCTATGCTGGTGCAGCGTCCGGCTGACAAACTCTTTCCCGCATCCTGTTTCTCCTTCAATGCATAACGCAATACCGGCATTCAGCAGACGTAACAGCTTTTCCCCTTCCTGCGGGCTGGTGAATGGCAGATGGAGAGGTTCAGGCTCAGGTGCCGGGGGCGGGGCCACCACCGCTACGCCGCTGCGGGCCGGGGCGCGTAAACGGTAATAACAGGTGTGCTGCTGCAGGGTGACCGGCAGCGGGATGCTCACGGCGGTTTGCGTCAGCTGCGGGAACAGCTGCTGGAAGGTGACCTGGCCGAACTGCTCGGGATCGAGGCCCAGATCGCGCATCGCCAGGCGATTGCCGGCGGTCAGCACGTTATCGGAGAAGACCAGCAGCAGCTCTTCGACACTATCGAGCTTGTGGGGATCGGCATGCAGGCTCATCAGCCACTGCTGCGGGTGCAGACTCTGCTTAACCCACAGGTACTCAATCTGTTTGGCCGCCGCTTTCACCCACGCCAGGGTATGCGGATGCGGCACCTGCGCCGGGCCGGAAATATCCAGCACGCCGGCTATTTTTCCGTCGGGGCTCTGCACCGGCATGGCGGCACAATAGAGGTCCTGGTTGCTGGTGAGAAAGTGCTGGCGACCATCGATTTCACAACTGTCGTCGATGGCCAGCGCGGTGCCGATGGCGTTAGTCCCGCGACCGCTTTCACTCCACAAATTTCCCGGCGCAAGGGCGAAGCTCTGCGCTTTCTCCATGGCGTGCAGGTTGCCGAAGGTTTGCAGCACCAGGCCGCTGGCGTCAGAGAGGATCACCACCGACTGCAGGTCAGCCACTTTTCGCGACAGCGTGTTCACCACCGGCTGAGTGAGCTGCTGTAGCCGGGTATGGCTGGCCAGCACATCCGCCAGCTCGTTGGATCGCAGGCGCGGAAAATCATCCGTCGTCGGCTCCAGACCATACTGCTGGCTACGAAACCAGGAATCGCTGAGCAACGGGTTGGTTTTCGCCTCGGGGTCGAGGGTAAACGAATTGCCTTGCACGGAGCACCTCATGGCCGCTTAAGTAATGTTGCAACATTGTAGCTTTATGGTTTCTCATGTGTTGCGATTTGCGACACAGAAGCAGAAATCAGTGCGACACCCGCCAAAGGTATTCGTGTAACTCAATGAATAACATGATGATTTCATAGTCATAAAACTCTGGCATAACCCCTGCATTACTCCTCATGCAGCAGGCAACAGCACAAAACCAATACGCCGCTGCGCCTCAACCCTACAGAAGGAGATTGCAATGCGTTATGCACATCCTGGCAAGCCGGGCGCCTTAGTGTCATTTAAGTCCGCTTACGGTAACTATATAGACGGCAAATTTGTCGAGCCGATCGGCGGCGAATTCTTTATGAATACCTCGCCGGTGGACGGGAGCGACATTGCACAATTCCCCCGCTCGGATGCCAAAGATATCGACTTTGCACTCGATGCCGCGCACCGCGCCGCAGAAGCCTGGGGCAAAACCTCGGTCCAGCAGCGTTCGAATCTGCTGCTGCAGGTGGCCGATCGCATCCAGCAAAACCTCGAGTATCTGGCGATTGCCGAGAGCTGGGACAACGGTAAGCCGGTGCGTGAAACGCTGAATGCCGACCTGCCGCTGGCGGTCGACCACTTCCGCTATTTTGCTGGCTGCCTGCGCGCGCAGGAAGGGAGCACCGCGGAGATCGATGAAACGACCGTGGCCTACCATTTCCATGAGCCGCTGGGGGTGGTCGGGCAAATTATTCCGTGGAACTTCCCGCTGCTGATGGCGGCGTGGAAGCTGGCGCCGGCGCTGGCGGCCGGTAACTGCGTGGTCCTCAAACCGGCAGAGCAAACGCCGCTGAGCATCACCCTGCTGATGGAGCTGATTGGCGATATCTTCCCGGCGGGCGTGCTGAACGTGGTGCAGGGCTTCGGTAAAGAAGCCGGTGAAGCGCTGGCGACCAGCAAGCGCATTGCCAAGATCGCCTTTACCGGCTCCACTCCGGTCGGGCGGCATATTCTGGCCTGCGCGGCGGAGAATATTATTCCGTGTACCGTTGAACTGGGCGGCAAGTCGCCGAATATCTACTTCGCCGACGTGATGGATGGCGAAGAAGAGTTTATTGAGAAGGCGGTGGAAGGGCTGGTTCTGGGCTTCTTTAACCAGGGCGAAGTCTGTACCTGTCCGTCGCGGGCGCTGATCCATGAATCGATCTACGAGCCGTTCATGGAGCGGGTGATGGCCAAAGTGGCGCAGATCCGTCGCGGCGACCCCTTTGACACCGATACAATGATTGGCGCGCAGGCGTCTCGTCAGCAGTTCGATAAGATCCTGTCGTACATCAAGATTGCCCGTGACGAGGGCGGCCAGATCCTGACCGGTGGCGAGCGCGCCAGCATTGCCGCCGAGCTGGACAATGGCTACTACATCCAGCCGACCCTGATTAAGGGGCGCAATGAGATGCGCAGCTTCCAGGAAGAAATTTTTGGCCCGGTGATTGGCGTGACCACCTTTAAAGATGAAGCGGAAGCGCTGGCCATCGCTAACCAGACCCAGTTTGGCCTCGGCGCCGGCGTCTGGACCCGGGACACCAACCTGGCTTACCGCATGGGGCGCGGGATCAAGGCCGGTCGCGTCTGGACCAACTGCTATCACGTCTATCCGGCGCATGCGGCGTTCGGCGGGTACAAGCAGTCAGGGGTTGGCCGCGAAACTCACAAAATGGCGCTTGAAGCCTATCAGCAGACCAAAAACCTGCTGGTCAGCTACGGTACCGCGCCGTTAGGACTGTTTTAATTGAGAATTTAACCGCGCATTTACCCACCTGATGTTCGATACAACCCGTCACCGGCGTTTGCCGTGGCGGGTTTTTTTATCGGGAGACGCCGTTTTTCTTTATTTCACGGCGCTTGAGAATTAAGCACACTGAAATAATATCAAGGCTAATGAATGAGATTTATTCAGTTTGAAGTTTCATATGAAATATAAGGCTTCAGGATAGTTATAACAGGTATTTATTAGTGCAATTATGATTGCCAATGTGACAAATATGAGAAGGTGACTGTAACTAAGAATAATCTTAAAACAGCGATTGTCTCCTGCTGGTTCACAGAAATAACGCAGCAAAACAGGGCCTCTTTTTGTTGATGTTGTTAACTGACGCGGCAAGTTGTTGCATTGTCCTGTTATGCTGTTGGGTTTTTTGGGTTCTAAAATTAACAATCCTGATGAGCTATAGGATTTTTATTTCATTGGTAAAATAAAACATCATTTCATTAACATAACAAAATATTGCGTTTTATTTATCGCAAGAATAGTATTTCTCTTAATATTAAATGCCTGGTTTTATTTTTCCTGTTTGCGGTCTATTTCGCCATTCTGGTGCAATAAATCGAACGGGACCTGTTGTCGAGCGTTTAATATCCCGCTGATGGAACGCGCATATTCTTAACATGGAGAAACGGAAAGCAGAGTTGCTCAAACATACTGTTTCTGAGCTGTATCTGTCATAAAGATCTGTTAGCAATGAGATAAAAAATGAAAACCAAATTTTGTATTATGGCAACGATGGTTGGTGCTCTGGTATCCGGCGTTGTAATGGCAAGTCCCGCACAGCCTGCACGTTCCGCAGTGACCGTCAATCCGGGCTCAAATAGCGGTACGCAAGGTACGGGTGGTCAGGTCGAGTTCACCGGCTCCATTACCGACACCTCCTGTAATATTGAGAGCACCAGCGCCAATCAGGTCGTCGACCTGGGCAAGTGGGCGAGCAGCTACTTTGCTGGCGCCGGCTCTGAAACCACCAAAACCGCCTTCCATATTAAAGTCAAAGATTGCCCGACCTCGGTCACCAAAGTCTCGGTGCTGTTCGATGGCACCCGGGATACCAACAACAGCGACCTGCTGGCGGTGAACGGCGGCGCGCAGGGTGTAGCGATCAAACTGTACGAAGATGACAAATCCACGCCGATTAATCTCGGCACCGTCTCTCGTGACCAGAACGTGGTTGCCGGGACCAGCGGCGCCAGCACCGGTACGGCCGATCTGGAATTCTTTGCCGATTATATCTCCACCAGTGCGGTGACCGCCGGTGCGGCAAACGGAACCGCTAACTTCAATATGGTGTACAACTAAGAAAGCA
This sequence comes from Klebsiella sp. BIGb0399, assembly GCF_003752615.1. NCBI lineage: Bacteria > Pseudomonadati > Pseudomonadota > Gammaproteobacteria > Enterobacterales > Enterobacteriaceae > Klebsiella > Klebsiella sp. BIGb0399. The sequence goes on from NZ_RKHT01000007.1 coordinate 654,946, forward strand.
ATGAGCAGGAATACCTGCTCATTTTCTTTTTGTATTTTGGCTGTTTGTTGTGTTTTGCGGTTGTATTTAAACCGTTATTTGATGATTGTGATGATGAAATATACTCTGGCTGGCATCACCGCTGCTTTTATTCTGTTGGTCTCCACCACGGCTCAGGCCGGTATTGTGATGGGAGGGACGCGGGTTATTTATCCAGAAGGAAAGCGCGAAGCCTCACTGTCCGTGACGAATGCTGATACCCATTCACCTTATCTGGTGCAATCGTGGGTGGAAAACTATGCGGCAAAAGATACCAGCCCGGTGCCTTTTATTGTGACGCCGCCATTATTTCGCCTCGACCCTGAACAAGAAAACGTATTGCGAATTAATTTCATTGGCAAAACGCTGCCCCGCGATCGCGAATCGGTATTTTGGTTAAATGTGAAAAGTATTTCCCCGACGCAGCAAGGGGACACCAATAAATTACAGGTCAATATTAAGTCGAAGTTTAAAATTTTCTATCGACCAAATGGCCTGGCGGGCGATCCGGCCAAAGCCTGGCAATCGTTGATTTTTAAAGTGATCGGTAACCGGCTGGTGGCGCAGAACCCGACGCCATACTTTGTCTCCTTTTTTACGATTTCGGTGGGTGGCAAAGAGATCGAAGAACCGGGAATGATTGCCCCGTTAGCCAGCAAAACGTGGCCGGTTAGCGGTTCCGGAGCCGTGAAATGGCGCGCCATTAATGATTTTGGCGGGATTACGGATTACGCCCAGTAGTCATTTTTGCGCTTAGCATCGCCAGGTCAGCTATTGTGAAAAAAAAATCCCTTGTTACCGTTCACGGCGATGCTGTGAAGGCGTCCCCGTGTGGGGATGCCCGGTTCATCGCCAGCGTGCCGCCGCTGCTGTGTTTGTTGTGCCACAGCGCGGTGGTTTGGGCCGATGATTATTTCGACCCCGCGGCCCTCGAGTTTGCCAATCCGCAGCAAAAAATGGCGGACTTACACTATTTCGCCAAATCCGGCGGGCAGCAGCCCGGAACCTATCCGGTGAGTATCTGGGTCAACAATCAGGAAATCGGCCAGGGGTCGGTCACCTTTGTTGAAGACCACGGGGCCTTGCAACCGGTATTGACCCCGGCGCAGCTGGCAGATTTCGGGGTCAACGTCAGCGCTTTCTCATCCTTTAACACCTTGCATGAAGGTGAGACCTTCACCCGGATTGAACACTACATTCCGAATGCCAGCAGCCAGTTTGATTTTGCCACCCAGCGGCTGAATTTAAGCATTCCGCAGGCGGCGATGAACACCCAGAGTCGCGGCTATGTCGACCCGTCACGTTGGGATGAGGGCGTGCCGGCGGCGTTCGTCAACTATAACCTGACCGGGGCGCAGACCCGGCAGTCTGAAGAACAAAGCCGCTCCAGCTATCTGAATTTACGCAGCGGGGCTAATTTTGGCGCCTGGCGACTGCGCAATATCTCCTCAATGCAGTATGACCAGCATTACCGCTGGCATTCACAAAGTACCTATGTGCAGCGCGACGTGGCGCCGCTCAAAAGCCTGCTGCGCATGGGCGATACCTTCACGACCGGCGAAGTCTTCGATAGCGTGCCGTTTCGTGGCGTGCAACTGATGTCCGATGACGAAATGTTGCCGGACAGCCAGCGCGGCTTTGCCCCGGTGATCCGCGGGATGGCGCACAGCAACGCCAAAGTGACGGTATTGCAGCATGGTTATGTGATCTACGAAACCTTCGTCTCGCCGGGGGCCTTTGCGATTAAAGATCTCTACCCGACGGCACAAAGCGGCGACCTTGAAGTGCAGGTGAAAGAGAGCGATGGCTCGGTGCGCTCGTTTACCCAACCCTATTCCGCGGTGCCGTTTATGCTGCGTGAAGGGCGGGCCAAATTCAGCCTCAGCGGCGGGCGCTATCACTCCGACCAGAACGACGTTCGCTCACCGGAGTTTATTCAGGGCACGTTGTTCTATGGGCTGCCCGCGTCGGTCACCCTGTACGGCGGCACGCAGCTGGCGCAGGATTATCAGGCCTGGGCGATGGGTATCGGGCGCGGCTTTGGCGAACTGGGATCGCTCGGCGGCGACCTGACCTGGGCCAACACTGCCACGCCGTCGGATAAACATTTTGCCGGCCATTCGTTCCGCGTGCAGTACCAGAAAGATTTTGCCCGCACCGGAACCTCGTTCAGCCTCGCCAGCTATCGTTACTCTTCGAGCGGCTATTACGACTTCAGCGAAGCGAATGCGCTCGAAAGCCAGAGCCAGATGGTCGATAACAAACGCAGCCGGGAAGAGCTCTCGATTGCCCAGTCCTTTGGTACCGCCAGCAGTCTGGCGTTGTCCGCCTACTCGCAGGATTACTGGCACAGCAACAGCCGCGATGAAACGATACATCTCGGTTTCTATAGCGCCTGGAAAGGCATCTCCTGGGGCGTCGGCTACTACTACACCCAATCTTCCGACCGGGAGCGCGCGGACCGCTCCTGGTCATTAAACCTGAATATTCCACTCAGCGGCTGGCTGGCGGAAAGTTCGGTGAGCTACAGCACCACCTCCGACAACAATGGCCACTCCTCGCAGCAGGTTTCGATGTACGGCGTGATGCCGCACAGTCAGAACCTCTATTACTCGGTGCAGCAAGGCTACGCCAACGCCGGGCAGGGGAGTAACAGCAGCGCCGCGCTGGATTACCACGGCGGCTACGGCAGCGCCCAGCTGGGCTATCGCCATGACAGTGAAAGCAATCAGCTGACCTGGGGCGCTTCCGGTTCTATCGTGGCGCACCCCCATGGCGTCACGTTGGGGCAACCCGTCGGCGACAGCTTTGCCATCGTGCGGGCGCCAGGCGCTGCGGATGTGGCGATTCAGAACGGCAGCAACGTCCATACCGACGGGCGTGGTTATGCGGTTGTGCCGACGTTAACGGTCTATCGCAAAAACACCATCACCCTGGATACCGAATCGATGACCAACGACACCGATGTCGAACTACAGGGACAGACGGTGATCCCCGGCGGTGGCGCGGTGGTGATGGCGAACTACCAGACGCACATCGGCAATCGCGTGCTGTTCACCCTGCGCAATCACGACGGGGCGATCCCGTTTGGCGCCAGCGTCCAGCTGCGCCAGGAGCAGGACGACACGGGCGCGGCGCCGCAGGGGATGGTCGCCGATAGCGGCCAGGTGTACCTCAGCGGTATCCCGGATGAAGGCACGCTTGAGGCGAGCTGGACCCAGGACAACCTCGCGCGGAAATGCACCCTGCATTTCCATCTTTCCAGTGAGCAACAGCAGAACAGCGTAAAAACCTTCAGCGGTTTTTGCCAGTGAGTTGAGGAGTAGCAGCCATGCATCGCGGCCTTCGAATAATGCAGTTTGTGTTCCTGCTGATGGCGGGGATTTACAGCCACTATGGCTGGAGTGAGAGCTGCAGCGGCAGCGTCGGGCAGATGACCATTAACGTGCCGAATATTCGCTATCTGCCCACCTTGCCCGCCAACACGCAGATGACCAACGCCATGGCGGATAACGGTAGCGGCATTCATTTTGTCTGCGATCTGCAACTGCCCACCGCGGTCTGGAAACAGATTGTCTATCGGCAAAACAGCACCGGGACGCCGCTGGTGATTAACGGCCAGCATGTCTATCCCACGGCGCTCAGCGGTATCGGTTATTCGCTGGGATTCCAGTGCAGCGGCGGCCCGGTGCGCTACATCGACGGCAGCAATGCGCCAGCCGGCAGCGAGTCCATGACGGTCTGCGACAGTTCACAACTGTCGGCGTTGCTGAACCAACGCGAAACCGTGGTCAAAGCCTATATTACTTTTTACAAAACCGGCGATGTGGCGCTGGTGAGCGGCAACCATGCCAGCGTCCCGGCGCAGCCGCAGGTCGGTAATTTAACCATCGAGAAGCAGGACGTCAGCGGCGGGAGCCACACCGCCAGCGCGCCGGTGAGTATCGACCTTGGCGCGCTCAACGTTGACATTGGCTCCAGCGGCAGCTGCCAGGTGACCCGCCCGACCATCAACGTGAATCTGGGGACCGTGAATAAAGCGGCGTTCAAAGGCCAGACCACCACCGCCGGAACGGCGCAGACCTTCAGTATTCCGGTCTATTGCACCACCCCGACCGATATCCGCATTGGCTTTTTTGGCGTCACCGCCGACCCCAGTCTCAACGATACCCTGGCGCTGGCAAAGGTTGACGGGGCTGCCAGCGGCGTCGGCATCAAACTGAGCTACGGCAATAATCCGGCGCCGGCGCCCTCTGCCGGGACCGCGGTAAAAATCAATGAGTCCAGCAACCTGCCGGTGCTCAAACATATGCCTGCCAGCAATGCCGCCGGCGCGGAGAACATCAATTACACCGCCCAGTACGTGCAGACCAGCACTGTCGTCACCCCCGGACGGGCGAACGGCCAGGTCACTTTCGCGATCGAGTATAACTAACCTGACGCGCCGGGCATGCGCGGCGCTTCCTGGTTGTGCGTCACAAAAATAAAACATACCATTAACAAATGTTCGGGGTTGCCCCCGGCAATCAAGCCATAAAACGCGGTGTAATAACGCGGAAAAGTACCCTAACGAACGCATTGAAAAGGATGATGGTATGAACCTGAAGGTCTGTCTTGCCTGTGTGCTGGTGAGCGTTGCCGGTAGCAGCCAGGCGCGCGATATGTCGACGATCCAACAGAGCAGCGAGCTGAAAGTTGGTGTGCCGGGAGATTACGCCCCGCTGGCATTTCATAACGAAGCGGGTGAGCTGCGCGGATACGACGTCGATATGGCGAAAGATCTCGGTCAGAAACTGGGGCTAAAAGTGACCTTCGTGCTGACCAGCTGGCCGACGCTCTCCAGTGACCTGAAAGCCGACAAATTTGATATTGCGATGGGCGGCGTGACCGAGACCCCGGAGCGGGCGAAGGATTTTGCCCTTAGCCATCCGGTGGTGGCGAACGGCAAGATTGCCCTGGCGAACTGTGCCGCGGCCCCGGCGCTCGGTAGCCTGGAGAAGATAGACCAGCCGACGGTCAAAGTGATCGTTAATCCGGGCGGCACCAACCAGAGCTACGTCGATGCGCATATCAAACACGCGCAGATCATCCGGGTCAAAAATAACGTCGATAACCTGGAGGCGCTGCGCCAGAAAACCGCCGATATGATGGTTACCGACCTGATCGAAGGGTTTTATTACCAGAGTAAAGAGCCCGGCGTCTTTTGTGTCGCCACCGATAAGCCGTTCCCGGGTACCGCCAGCTTTAAAGTCTACATGATGAACAAAGACAATCAGCCGCTGCTGGAGAAGGTCAATCAGTGGCTGGACCGCCAGGATAAAAATGTCCTCAAGCAAAAATGGAAGATCCACGAGTAGGGACTGCGACACACGCCTTGCCTGACGGCCGGGCGCTAACGTTTCCGCGCTTTAATCTCGGCGCGGACGTTGTCGCGTATCGCGCGAATTAAGGTCTCTTTGCTGCGACCGCGGCGAAAAATCAGCGAGAAAGGTGCCTGGTAGCCGTACTCCGTCGGCAGCAGGGCGCGCAGCCGTTGCGATTGTACCCACGGCAAGGCGTAGTGCTCCGGCAAATAGCCGACGTATTTCCCGGACAGAATCAGCATCAGCTGGGCTTCCATGCTCTCCGCACTCGCCACGCTCTGCTTAAATCCTTTGCGCCCCAAATCGCTGCTGCTCCAGTAGCTGCGGGTCACCATCCGCATCTGTGAAATCAGCGCTTCGGTGGGATGTTTCACCGTAAACAGCGGATGGTTGTCGGCGCAGTAGAGCCAGTTTTGCTCGCGATAGAGCGGGTGCGAGACCACGCTGTTGGCCTGAATCGAGAAGGTGCCGATCGCCAGATCCAGCTCGTTATTCAACACTCCCTGCAGCAGGGCGTTCGGGCTTCTGACCTGCAGGTTGATATGCACCAGCGGGTAACGCTCGCTGAAGCTGGCGATGATTTTGCTCATCGGCAGCATCGGGTCGGTTATCGTGGAATCGATCACCCCAAGATTAAAAATCCCGCTTTGCTCACCGCGCAGCATGGCGGTGCTGCGCTCAAAATGCTCCATCGAATCGAGCAGGTCGATGCTCTGCTGCAGCACGGTTTCGCCTTTTTCAGTCAGCGAAAAACCGCCTCTGCCCCGGCGGCACAGGGTGATGCCGAGCTTCTCTTCAAGCTCGCTCATATAGTTGCTGATGGCTGAGACCGTCAGGTTAAGTTCCTGCTGCGCATTGGCGTAGCCCTGATATTTTGCCACCGTCATAAAAACCTGCAGCAGGCGCAGATTCGGAAATTTGCCAACTGACATAAGGGGATGCTCCGCTGTAAGCCCCGGGAATTGTTTTTATTTTTCTAAACTAATTTTTTAGCTTTGACTATTTTTTCTCAGCATCCCGTTGTGCAGTATCTCTGCATCGACCCGAAAAGCATGGAGATACCGCAATGACATCTGCCTCTGAACAGGCCTATCCGCAACCGCAGGATGGCGACATCCCGCGTTTTAGCGGACTACCGACTTTTTTCCGTCTTCCCTTTGCGCCGCAGGCCGCCGATCTGGACATCGGCGTGGTGGGCGTGCCGTGGGATGGCGGGACCACCAACCGCGCGGGAACCCGCCACGGGCCACGCGAGCTGCGCAATGCCTCGAGCCTGGTGCGCCGGGTGCACCCGGTCTCGCGCCGCTCCCCCTATGATTGTGCGCGGGTGGGGGACCTGGGCGACGTGCGCATTAACCCGATGGATGTGCAGGACAGCATGGCGCGCATTGAAGCCTGGTATCGCGACCTCACTCAGCAGGGGGTAATGCCGTTAACGGCCGGGGGCGACCATCTCACCACCTTGCCGGTATTGCGGGCGCTGGGGCGGGAGAAGCCGCTGGGGATGATCCATTTCGATGCCCACTCGGACACCAACGACAGCTACTTTGGCGGCGAGCGTTTTACCCACGGCACGCCGTTTCGTCGCGCGGTGGAAGAGGGAGTGCTCGACCCCCGGCGAACGGTGCAAATCGGCATTCGCGGCGCGTTGTTCTCTGAAGACGAACACTGCTGGGCGGAGGAAAACGGCATCACCATTTTCCGTATGGAACAGGTGAACGAGCTGGGTATCGACGCGGTGATGCGGCAGGCCCGTGAGATCGTGGGCGATCGGCCGACCTACATCAGCTTTGATATTGACGTGCTGGATCCGGTATACGCGCCGGGCACCGGGACCCCGGAAATTGGCGGCATGACCACGATCCAGGGACAGCGCTGCATTCGCCAGCTTGCCGGACTGAACCTGATCGGCGCGGATCTGGTCGAGGTGTCGCCGCCGTTTGATCAGGGCAACCTCACCAGCCTGACCGGCGCGACCCTGATGTTTGAACTGCTGTGCCAGCTTGCCGATGCCCACCATCGGCGTATCGCTTCCTGAACGGAGTCCGACAGATGAAACAATCTTTTGCAGTACGTACGCTCGCCAGCGCGCTGGTGCTGGCGTTGGGGCTGGCGTCGTCGGCTCAGGCCGCGCAGACGCTGCTTGCGCCGGGGAAAATAAAAGTCGCCATGGAGGTGGCCTATCCGCCGTTTGAGTCCTGGCAGGATGACAAGATCGTCGGTTTTGATGCCGAACTGGCGGCGCTGCTCAGTGAGAAAATGGGCCTGACGCTGCAGCTGGTGGATACCAAATTCAGCAGCCTGATCCTCGGCCTTAACGGCGGGCGCCAGGATGCGGTGATCTCCGCGCTCTATATCACCCCGGAGCGTGTCCGCCAGGCGGATGCGATCCCCTATGCCAACACCGGGGCCTATATCATGGTGCGCAGCGACAGCCAGGTGATGCCGAAAACGGAAAACGATCTGTGCGGCTTAAGCGTTGGCCTGCAGCAGGGTACGTCGTGGGTGAAAAAATTACAGGAGCTCTCCGCCGGGTATTGCCAGCAGCAGGGCAAAGGGGCTATCGAGATAAAAGAGTTCCCGACCTCACCGGAGACTCTGCAGGCGCTGCTGTCCGGCAATATTCAGGCTCAGGTGGATATCGCCGGGGTGGTCAGCCTGTTTACCCAGCGCAGCAAAGGGCGCCTGAAGGTCAGCTCGCCGCAGACTATTTATCCGCAAACGCTGGGAATTTATGTCGGCAAGGGCAACCAGGCGCTGGCGCAGCAGTTCGCGGCGGCGTTGCAAACGCTGCGTGACAATGGGCAATATCAGGCGTTGTTGCAGAAGTATGCCGCCTACGGCATTACGGATGACAGGGCGCAGTAGTCATCGAAGGATAACCCGCCCGGCCGCGACAGTGCGGACGGGCGCAACGCCGTCAGATAATATCGTCCACCACGCCGCCGTCAACGCGCAGCGCCGCGCCGGAAGTGGCGGAAGCCTGGGTCGAACAGACGTACACCACCATGTTTGCCACCTCCTCAACCGAGGCCGCCCGCTGGATCACCGAACTCGGGCGATGGGTCATCACAAAATCTTTCGCGAGCTGGTCCAGCGGCTGGCCGGTTCTCGCGACCTCTTCTTTTAACATCTCGGCGAAACCGTCGGAGATCGTTGGGCCGGGCAGCACGCTGTTGACCGTGACGCCGCTACCGGCGACAAATTTCGCCAGCCCGCGGGCCAGCGACAGCTGGGCGGTTTTGGTGACGCCGTAATGAATCATGTCCGCCGGAATATTGCGCGCCGACTCGGAGGAGATAAAGACCACCCGGCCCCAGCCTTTCTGGACCATCGCCGGTAGAAGGGCGCGCGACAGCCGCACGCCGGACATGACGTTGGTCTGCCAGTAGTTTTCCCAGGTGGCGTCATCGGTGGCGTAAAAATCCTGCGGCCCGTAAATCCCGGCGTTATTGACCAGAATATCCACGCCGGTGACCGCCTGCAGCAATTGTGCGGCACCGTCGGCGTTGCTGAGGTCGGCGACCGCGGCGCGCGGGCGCGCGCCAGGGACGTCATTTTGCAGGCGGGCGATGGCTTCACTGACGCTGCGCTCGCTCCGCCCGTTAACGATCACCTCCGCGCCGCTGGCGGCCAGCCCTTTGGCAATCGCGTAGCCAATGCCGGCCGTTGACGCGGTCACCAGCGCCACTTTCCCCGATAGATCAATGTGCATAATGTAGGCCTTATGGTGGATGAAACAGACCCTTAAGCGTAGCAGTTGCTCATTGTGCAGACCGGGGATTGCCCGGCAAAAAAGGATTAATAACCGCTCTGTTTATTGACCAGATTTTTCAGCGGCAGGGCCTGCTGCTGGCGCTGAATATTGTCCAGCAGCTGGCGGGCAATCACCTCGACCGGGGCGATGGAGGCCATATGCGGCGTGACCACCACCAGTGGATGGCCCCACAGCGGATCGTCTTGCGGCAGCGGTTCGACCGGGAATACATCCAGCACCGCCCCTGCCAGCTGGCCGCGATCCAGCGCCTGCACCACATCGTCATTGACCATATGCTCGCCGCGCCCGCAGTTGATCAGCACCGCGCCTGGCGGGAGCTGGTCGAACAACGGCTGGGCGAGGATCCCGCGGGTCTGCTCGGTGAGCGGCAAAATGTTGATTAGCGCGTCCAGCTGGCCCAAAAAGGCCCCGGCCTGCGCCTCGCCGTGATAGCACTGGACGCCAGCAAGCTGCTTCTCGCTGCGCGCCCAGCCGGAAACACGATAACCGAGTGCGGCGAGATGGCTGGCAATGTAGCCGCCGATCTCCCCCAGCCCCATAACCCCGACGTGATAATCGGCGGCGGCGCGTTGGGGATCGATCTTCCAGACCCGCTGGCGTTGATGCGCCAGGGCGCGGTCAAAATGACGCTGGAACCACAGCACGCCCCACAGCGCGTACTCGAACATGCCGTGGCGAAAATCTTCATCGACAACCCGGCACAACGGCACGTCGCTGGCGAAAACCGCCTCCGGGAGATGGTCCACACCTGCCGAGGCGGCCTGGATCAGCTGCAATTCTGGCGAACGGGTCAGCAGTTCCGGGTTGGGGAACCAGCAGCTGGCATACTGCGCGTCGCTGGCGGCCGGATGATCGGGCAGCACCGCTGTGACCTCGGGAAAACGCTGCAACGCGTCGCAAATCTCGCGGGCATAGCTCTGGTCGTTGCAATCGACGACGATAGTCAGGTTTGGCATAGGCTTTAGTCTTTGTAAGAAGTGTCGAGACGGTCGAGGCGGCGCAACCACGCCTGCCAGACCTGCTGGCGCTCATGCTCCACGCCCATTAGCTGCTCGCAGGCGTGCTGGCTCAGGTGGGGCGGAATAGTGTGGATCGGGCTGAGCGGGGCGAGCTGCGCGGTCGCCATCTGAATTTCGCAGGCGCGATTGAGGTAGTACATGATGTAAAACGCATCGGCAACGGTGCGCCCCACCGACAGCAGCCCGTGGCTCTGTAAGATCATGGCGATGTTGTTGCCCAGCGAGCGCTGAATACGCGCGCGCTCGTCGAGGTCAAATGCTACGCCTTCATACGGGTGATAGCCGACACGCTGATAAAACTCGGTGCTGATCTGGTTAAGCTGCAGTAAGCCATCCTGACAGGCGGCGACCGCCATTCCCGGCAGCGTATGGGTGTGGATGACGCAATGCGCATCTTCCCGCGCCATATGCACCGCGCTATGGATGGTAAACCCGGCGGAGTTCGCCGGGGCGTGGCCGGCCACCACTTTCCCCTGCATATCGACGACGATCAGATTGCTGGCGGTCACCTCATCGAACATCATGCCGAACGGGTTAATCAGAAAACGCGGTTCACCGTCGCCGGGCAGGCGCACTGAGAAGTGGGTGTAGAGCGTATCTTCCCAGCCAAACAGCGCCGCAAGGCGGTAGGCGGCAGCCAGATCCTGGCGTAGTTCACGTTCAGTCATCATTTATTGCACTCCCATAAATTCACGTATGCGGTCGAGCGCCGGGGCGTCCGCGTTATCACGGATGCGCTGCGGGTGGACATCGCTGACCACGACGCCGTTTTCCATCATCACCACCCGGTCAGAAATCGATAACGCGAAGTCCATCTCATGGGTGACGATCAGCATCGTCATCCCTTCGCGGGCGAGGGACTGAATCACCTTCAGCACTTCGCCAACCAGCTCCGGATCCAGCGCCGAGGTCGGTTCGTCAAACAGCATGATGTCCGGTTTTAAGGCCAGCGCCCTGGCGATGGCGACGCGTTGTTGCTGGCCGCCGGAGAGCTGCCATGGGTATTTTTCGGCATGGGCCAGCAGCCCGACGCGGTCCAGCAGATAGAGGGCCTGCGCTTTGCCGACTTCACGGTCAACCAGCTTGTGATACAGCGGGGCGAGCATCACGTTGTCGAGCACTGTGCGATGGGGGAACAGGTTAAAGCCCTGGAATACCATGCCGATACGCCGCACGCCGGCACGCATCTGCGGCTTATCGACGATTGCCGCCCCTTTGAGGTAGTCTTCGCCGTACAGCACGATCTCCCCGGCATCAATGCTTTCAAGGGCGTTGATGGTGCGGATAAGGGTGGTTTTACCGGAGCCGGATGGCCCGATAATGCTGATGACCTGGCCGTTTTCGACTTTCAGGTCGATCCCTTTCAGCACCTGATGCTGGCCCCAGGATTTTTCGATAGCCCGCAGGTCGAGCGCCGGCGGCATGCCGCTGGTGGCTTCGGCTTTGACGGTCTGCTGCGGCGCCTTCAGGCTGCTGCGCAGGGCATCACACTCGGCGTCGTTGTAGGTTTGCGGGCGTTTTTGCTGAATATCCAGCATGTTTTCCAGCGCCCGGAACAGCCAGGTAAAGATGGTCACCACCATCACGTAGTAGACCGCGACCGCCAGCAGCGTCTCCATCACGAGGAAGTTCTGCGCATACAGCCGTTGGCCGGTGAGCAGCAGTTCCGGTAATGAAATGACCGACAGAATCGAGCTGAGCTTAATAATGGTGATGTATTCGTTAATCAACGTGGGTAACGAAATCCGAAACGCCTGCGGAATAATAATTAAGCGTTGGATCCCGATAAAGCTGAAGCTTAATGCGTGACCGGCTTCGCCTTGCCCTTTCGCCACCGACAGTAATCCGCCGCGATGGATCTCCGCCATATAGGCCGCTTCGGTGACGGTCATCGACACTAATCCGGCAATAAACGGAATACCAAGCAGCGGCTGGGTTACCGGGAAGAGCTGCGGCAGGTTATAGACGAATACCAGCAGCACCATTAACGGCACGCTACGGAAAAACCAAATATAGAGTTCGACGGGAACCTTCAGCCAGCGCGGGCCGGAGAGCTTGGCGCAGGCTAAAAGGAAACCCAGTATCAGGCCAATAAACCAGGACAATGAACTGACGACTACCACCGTGACACACGCCTGCCAGAATGCCCCAACGCTAAATAATGAGAAAAAGTATCCCCAATCGAACTCCATACCGACTCCTGTTTCTTATGGCTTTATTGTATTAATCGATGCGTTCTAAATTGTATTTCTTGATGATGGCGTCATATTTGCCGTTGGCTTTTAAGGTGGCCAGCGCCGATTTAATGGCGGTCACCAGTTCGCTATTGCCTTTGGCGACATAAATTCCCAGCGGTAATGGATACACCAGTCGCGTGGAGCTGATGGCCAGGCGGCCACGGCTTTTATCGACGATGATCTGCGCCGCCGGGGCGATTTCGACCTGCGCGCTGATATTTTTCGACAGCAGGGCCTGGGAGACTTCCGGCGAGGTCGGGAACTCCGAAATGCTAATCGCTGGTTTGCCGTTTTTCAGGCAGTACTCATCAGAGTGGGTTTTCAGGCTGGTCACCCACGAGGTTCCCTGCTGCAGGCCCACCTTCACGCCACACAAATCATCTTCCGTTTTTGGCTGCACATCGCCGCTCTTGAGGGCAATGATTGCCGCGCCGGAGAGGGCATACGGGATTGCATCGGCCTGTTTCAGGCGTTCCGGGGTGATGTACATCCCGGAGATCACCGCGTCGTACTTCTTACCAATACCTAAAATCAGGCTGGTGAATTTGGTATCGATCAGCTGCGGTTTGGCTTTCAGCTGCTCGGCAATCAGCGCGGCAAAATCCGGGTCGAGGCCAACGATGTTGTTGTTGCTGTCGTAAGATTCAAACGGCGGATAGGTAACCTCCATGCCCACTTTAAAGACGCCATCGGTCAGCAGCTCTGCGGCCTGGGTCAGCGGGGAAAAACAGGCGGTGACGGCGATAGCTAAAGCCACACGGCGCGAGAACTTCTTAAGCGTTTTTTTCATCATTTATCCTCACGGGTTATTAACGGTTTTTTGCTGTGCTTGTTTTTTCAGGTGACCAAAGGTGTTGGTGCCGCGGGCGCGCTCCGGCAGCTGCAGTTCGCCTTTAGTGACTTTCTCGCGCAGGTAGCGATAGGTTTGCAGCGCCTGGCTCCACATATGTTCGCCGATGCTTAATTCCTGGTATTCGCCGGCTTCCCCGGCGGCCAAAAAGGTCGGCAGCGGGCGGATCAGCGTGTGGTAATCGCAGGCGAAAAACAGCGGGAAGGAGTAGCGTTCCTGCGGCACCTTGCGAACCCGGTGTGCTGTAGCAACAAATGTGCCAGCGCTCAGTACTTCCAGCATGTCGCCAATATTGATCACGAACGCCTCTTCTTCTGCGGCGTTCTTCTGCGGCGGCGCATCGATCCAGACGCTATCTTCATTCAGCACTTCAAGGCCCGGCTGGTCAGCGAGCAGCAGGGTGAAGCACTCGTAATCGGTGTGTGCACCAATACCGGGAACATCTTCGGCACTGGCATCAAAGGGATAGTGGATCAGGCGCAGTTTTGCCGGCGGGCAGGTGACCATCTCTTTGAAGTAGCCTTCCGGCAGACCCAGGGCGAGGGCAAAGGCGTCAAACAGGCGATGACCAAGGGCGAATACCGCCTCGTAATAGGCCAGCACCCGCGACTGAAACTCGGTCAGCTCCGGCCACTCGTTGGCGCCAATCAGCGGCGTACCGGCCAGCACGAACGGATGGTCGGCGGCGGCCTGAAAACCAATATCAAAGGCCTCTTTATGGTCCGGTTTGCCGGAGCCATAGATCTCTTCCCCTTCCGGAACATAGCCTTTGTGGCTGGCTGAACGGCCGATGTAGTACTGCATTTTTTGATCCATCGGCAGGGCGAACAGCTCTTTGGCGGCGCTGCGGACCCCGGCGATCAGCTCCGGGGCAATGCCGTGGCCGGTAATATAGAAAAAGCCAACTTCACGCGCGGCCTGGCCTATTTCATCCGCTACGGTCTGGCGCTCGGCAAGATCGTCGCTAAGAAGAGCGCTGATATTAATGGTCGGTAATTCAGTGAAAGAACTTTTTGCAACGCTCATCTCTAAAGCTCCTTGTCGGTGAGGGATAAAAAGTCGGCAAACTGCTGTTGTTGCCGGGTTGCCATCCACGCGTTCAGCGACCACAGGTCGGCGACCGGGACGTTGGTGAACGGCAGATGATGGAGATAGCCATCGGGGCCAAACTCAGGGGTCAGCGTGGTGTGCTGATAGCCGCGCTGGCGCTGCGAGTGCCAGATTTGCAGCCAGATGCGCTGCTGGAAATCCAGCGCGGCGCGATATTCCGGCGCCGCCGGGTGAGGCACCTGCGGCCCCTGGTCATAACCGGCGCGAGCCTGGGTGTGGTGCACGCGGTCGATAAAAGCGCTGAAATCATCGCAAGGGTCATCCAGCAGACGTTCGCTGACCACAATCCAGTGGCTGATGTCGGCGGTAAATCGCAGCTGTGGCAACTGGGCAATAATCTCGAGGGTCAGCCACGGGCTGTACAACGAGGTGGCGCGGTGGGTTTCGAAGCTGCAGGTCAGCTCGTATGTCGCCGCCAGCTCGTGGGCTTTGCCGAGAAAATCCACCTGCTGCGCCAGCGGCCAGCGGTCGTTGCCGGCCAGCAGATTGACGAAGCGCGGGGTCAGCGACTTTGCCTCATCAAAGCGGCTTTTTAAGCGCTCGAGATGCTGCTGCGGCGTTTCGGCCTGGGCCGGGATCACGCCGCCGCCGCTGAAGACGATGGCGATGTACTCCAGCGCAGACTCGTGCAACTGTTGGGCCAGCGTCTGGCGTGCGTCGCTGGTTAGCGGGACGCGAGCCTCGATGCCGCAGCAGCCGACCGCTTTCAGTTCGCTGAGCGTTTGTTGCCACGGGGCGGTGACACCCCAGAGCGTGCGAAAAACCTTGAGTTGCATGGTCTGGCTCCTTATGGGTATTTCACGCCGGGCAGCACGCAGAGCATTTCGTACAGCAGGTTAGCGGCCAGTTGCGAGGTATTGCCGCTGACGTCGTAGGGCGGCGAGACTTCAACCAGATCGCAGCCAATCAGGTTAAGGCCGCGGCAGCCGCGGACGATTTCCAGCGCCTGAATGGAGGTCAGACCGCCGACTTCCGGCGTTCCGGTACCGGGCGCCCAGATCGGATCGAGGCTGTCGATATCAAAGCTCAGATAGACCGGGCCATCGCCCATCTGCTCACGCACTTCGGCCATCAGCGGGGCCAGGGATTTGTGCCAGCACTGTTCCGCCTGCACCAGACGGAAGCCCTGGTCGACGCCCCACTGGAAGTCGCCGGCGGCATAGCCCTGGGCGCGCTGACCAATCTGCACTACCCGTTTGAGGTCCAGCAGACCCTCTTCCACCGCGCGGCGGAAGGTGGTGCCGTGGGCGATTTTTTCCCCGAACATCTCATCGTTGGTGTCGGTATGGGCATCCACATGAATCAATCCGACCGGGCCGTGTTTCTTGGTCAGGGCGCGCAGAATCGGCAGGGTGATGGTGTGGTCGCCGCCGAGGGTCAGCGGGATCAGCGGGAAACTATTTAATCCCGTGTAGTAATCCTCGATAATCTGCACCGATTTCAGCAGGCTGTAGGTGTTGATCGGCACGTCACCGATATCGGCAACCGATAAGGATTCAAAAGGCGCCGCGCCGGTCGCCATGTTGTAGGGGCGAATCATCACCGATTCGGTACGGATATAGCGCGGCCCGTAGCGGGTTCCGGCGCGCTGGGAGGTACCGATATCCAACGGGATGCCCACGAATGCCGCATCAAGTCCCTGTAAATCTTCAATAAACGGCAGGCGCATCATGGTTGCGCGGCCGCCAAAACGTGGCATCTCGTTGCCACCCTGTGGTTGATGAAAGACGTTATCCATTTCAGCTCCTGGATCTGATACACAAATGCTCGACAGGGAGATAGTGCGAAAGATGGGCTGGACTTTAAATCGTCTGCTGTAAATACTTAGTTCATTTATTGGTGAACTAAATATGCTTAACGACGGCAGCCTTAACATTCGACAACTACAGGTTTTTGAGGCGGTGGCCCGCCTTGAGAGCTATAGCCGGGCCCAGCAGGAGCTGGGGATTTCGGTATCGGCGATCAGCAACGCCATGTCCCAGCTGGAGACACAGCTCGGGTTCAGCCTGTGTCAGCGCGGGCGCGGGGGCTTTGCCCTGACCGAGAAAGGTCAGCAGTTTTTACAGCAGGCGATTCGGGTGCTCAGCGAGCTGAACGAGCTGGAGCGCCAGTCGTCGCTGCTGAAGGGCGAACACAGCGGCACCATTTGCATCTCGACGCTGGACTCGATCGAAACCGAAACCGCGCTGTCGCTGCCGGTGGTGCTGCGCAGCTTCAGCGATAAGTTTCCCCATGTGCATATCAAGCTGATTATCCGCACTCCGGCGGAGCAGCTGAACGGCGTGCTGAACAACCATATTGATTTGGCGATCGGCAGCTATAACTCCCAGGTGCATAACATCATCAGCGAACCGCTGTACCGCGAGCAGCACTGGCTCTACTGCAGCGACCTGCATCCGATGTTCTTCAGCCGCCAGCTCGATAAAGACCAGATCAGCCAGTGTCCGCTGGTGACCCGCAGCTACTGGAATACCAGCGACCTGCGCCGCCGTGGCTTTAGTAAAGGCAGCGCCACCGTCGAAACCGTCGACGCACAACTGCTGCTGATCCTGTCGGGGAAATATATCGGTTATCTTCCCGAGCACTATGCCTGGCCGTGGATCAAAGAGAACCGGCTGCGGGTGCTGCTGCCCAACGAGTTTGGTTTCCAGTCGCCGTTCTCGGCAATCTGCAAGCGCGGGCGCAGCAACGAGCCGTATCTGAAAGAGTTTCGTAATTTACTGAAGAAGAACACGGTGGCCAGGCCGAAGTGGAACTACTAGACGGCACTTCAGGGCGGTTGGGTAGAATGCCAGCCGCAGGGGCTGGCATGTAGGCTATGCGGGAAGCTTATTTCGTCGGGCACTGCGCCGGGTCGAAGACCGTTTTCCAGTCCTGTTTCATATCGACCACCGTCCAGCCCTTGGCTTTGGCTTCCGGCAGGGCCTCCACCAGCTTGCCGCTGGCGGGCGGATGGCTGTCGTAGGCGTACTCGCGCGCCGCATCGGTGTGGTGTACCAGCAGGCCGAAGGCTTTGTAATCCGGATTGGCGGCGGCGTATTGCAGCATCTGCAGGTCGCCATCGCTGTTACCGAAGGCGGCGACCGGGCGATGCCCCATAAACAGATGGATCGCCACCGGCTTGTTGGCCTTATCGTCATTAAAGGCACCCTGCATGGTCTTGCGGATTTGCGTGCCGTCAGCGCTCAGGGAAAATTCGCCCAGCGCAAATGAACCGACCACCTGCTCAGGCGGGATCCCGTACATCTTCTGCGACATCACGCGCATAAAGTCGATGCCGCCGCCGGAAATAATCCAGGTTTTAAAGCCGTTCTCGCGCAGATAATCAAGCAGCTGGCGCATTGGCTGATAGCCCATCCGATCGTAGCGGCAGCCAAAACGCTTATCGTTATGCGTTTCCAGCCAGGTCGCGACCCGGCGATCGAATTCGTCGGTGGTGATCCCACTGTGGGTTAGCGCCAGCAGCTTCATCAGCCCTTTATCGCCGGCTTTCACTACGGTTTTGAGATCGTTGGTCAGCACGGCGTTGATCAGCGGGTCCTGTTTCCACTCCGGGTGCTCGGGAGCCTGACGGACAATTTCATCGAGAATGAACTGGATCTGGAAGGTCAGCGGCGCCTCTGGCCACAGCGTGCCGTCGTTATCAAATACCACGTAGCGTTTGTCTGCCGGGATAAAATCGGGGCTACCCTGTTGCGTGGCATGCTGCACCCATTGCTCTATCGACTGTTTTGCCGCGGTGTCATTCCAGGCGGAAAGAGGGTCGGCATGGGCGGCGGTCGCGCATCCCAGCAGCAAGGCACAGGCCAGTAGGTTTTTTTTCATTGTTTTCTCCTGTTCATAGGGGCTAATTCAGGGAGCGACACCGGGGACCAGAAGCGCTGCCAGCGGTGCAGCAACCAGACCAGGCTTTGGCGCAGCGGTCGGCGGGCAAACCAGCCTGCGGCGGCCAGCACTATCAGTGTGAGCACAATCAGGCCTATCTGCCATTTTTCGCCGTCGCGACGTCCTTCGAGGGCCGACTCTTTCCCGGCGGCGCGCGCGCTATCGACTTTCAGAGTCTGGCCCGGCAGGGTCGCCAGCTGCCACTGCTGCTGATCGGTATCCCACCAGCGCAGCTTCACCGGCGGTAGCGTCAGGGTGCCGGCATCGGTCGGCAGATAGCGCAGCCGTTCGACGCGTATCGCGCCGTTAATTCCGCCCCGTCCGTCTTTGTCAAAGCGGTTCTCCGGCGCCAGCCGCTGGCTGCCGTCTCCGGGGATGGCGTACAGGATCTGCGGGATCTGCGCCGGGAGTACGTCTTCGGCCTGGAGCGTCACCACCCGTTCGACGGCATCGCCGGCCCGCAGGGTTTTATCGTTCCCCGCATGGAACTGGGTGATGCTCTGGCTGAGGGTCAGATGACGCGCGGGCAAAAAGCGGTCAGGCTGCTCAACGCCCGGCGGCCAGGCCACAGGTTGCTCCAGCGCATCGAGATGGACGGTCACCGGCGGCTGACCGGCGGAAGTGAGCGTCAGATCCACCGCGGGCAGCCGCAGCGTACTCTGATCCCACGTCATCACCTGGCGTTCAAGGCGAATGCCGCTCCAGCTGATGCCATCTTTCTGGCGGGTAAGCAGCTGATTGGGGAGCGGAGTATTGAGCAGCGCACCATTCTGCACCGCAAAATCTGGCCATTGCGGCGGGGGATTGAACCAGCTGTCGGTCCAGAAGGTCACGGCGACCGTGATGGGCTGGCCGGGAGCGACATGGCTGGGGGCGACTATTTCACGGCTAATATCCATCACCGCCCGGGCGGGGGATATCGCCAGCAGCAGTGCCGGGAGCAGCAGGGCTGACAGGTATCTCATGGTGTCGTCTCCTGCGCGCCGTTGCGGTACAGACTTTCCAGCAGGCCGGAAGGGGAGACCTGAAGATTCTCGAACCACTGATTGAGCTGTGGCGCTGCGCTGTCGACGGCGCCGATATCTTTCTGCTTCACGCCTTCGCCTTTTTTCAGGTCTTTCACCACTTTATCCGGCCCGTCGTCCATATCATCGCCTTGCTCCTGCTCTCTCTCGCGCTCTTTCTGGCGCAGTTGCATAACGATCTGCGCGATTTTTTCGCGGTTATCGTGCGCCATCTTCCAGTCCGGTCGCAGGCTCAGCGCCTGGTCGTAGGTATCCAGCGCCGCCTGCCACTGCTTCTGCTGCGCCAGCGCGTTGCCGGTCCACAGCAGCGTCTCGGGGGTTTGCGGCGCGCGGCGAAATGCGCCTGTCGCGGCAGGGTAGTTTCCGGCCTGATACCAGGCTATTCCCTGCCACAGCGGGTCACGGAAATGTTCCGCCGCCTTCTGGTACTCGCCCTTTTCGAAGGCATGCTGCCCCTGAACATCCGGGCTGACCCAGGCGTCGAGCCATGCGGCTTCGCCTTGCGGAGACCAGAACAGCATCGGCAGGGTAAACAGCAGGCAGATAAGCTGGCGTCGCCAGAAAAACAGCAGCGCCAGCATCGGTATCGCCAGCCACCAGCCGCTGTTTTTCCAGTGTAGGTCGTGGCGGGTATTATTCTGCTGGGTTATCGATTGCTGGATATGACTCTGCACCACCTGCAAATCACGGTCGTCGCTGCTGACCAGGGTCACCGGAATACCGGCATCGCGAAGATCGCTGAAACGCGCGACGTTCAGGCGGGTATCGATGCCGCGGCTGGCGTAGCGCTCCGGCAGTGGGCCGCCGGCGGCGGTGCCGGGTACCCAGATTTGCAGTGGCGCAGGGCTTTTCTTCAGCCATTCGGCGTCGGCGGCGGAGAGGGTATCGGCGACCAGAATCAGGCTACGCGGCGAGGCCGGCATATTTTTTTGCGCCAGGGCGACGGCCTGCTGCAACCCTGAGCCTGGCCCTTCGGGCATCAGTGAGGGTTCCTGCGCATGTAAAAACAGCGAGAAGAACGGTGGATCCTGGGTCAGGGGCGTGGTGACAAACGCCTGATTGCTGTAGACCACCATGCCATAGCGCGCGCCGGGCGAGTTCTCCATCAGCTGGCTGATTTTGCTCTGCATCCGCGCATTGCGGCTGGGGGCCAGGTCCTGGGCATACATCGCCAGGTCCTGCTGGAGGATCACCATCACGTTGCTTTCCGGGGTCAGCGCCGCCGGGTATTCACGCTGCCAGGTGGGACCGGCCAGCGCGATAACCCCCAGGGCAAACAGCCATGGCAGTACCTGGGTCAGGCGTTTCTGACGCCCGACGATCAGCGCCTGGGCGAAGGGCTTTTCCATGATCCGCTGCCAGGCGCTGGTTTGCCCCCAGGGAATAAACCACAGCCCGGCCGCGAGGATCAGTCCAAGGAGCCGCCAGGGATAGATAAAATGAAAGTCGCTCATCGGCGTTTCTCCGCAATCAGTCGGCCCACTGCCAGCCCCAGCAGAATCAACATCGCCAGCCCCATCGGCCAGGCAAACAGCGGCAGATGCCAGGACCAGCCGATGCTTTTCACCTGCACCGGCGTGATGGCGTCAATTTCCGACCAGACGCTGTCGAGGGCGGCGCCGGAGTTCGCGGCGGTCCAGGATTTGCCGCCGGTGGTGCTGGCGATGGTTTGCAGCAGCGGCAGATCGACTTTGTCGTCACCCTGGCTTTGCAGGTCGCCGAAGGCGATCGTGTGCACCTGCACATGGTGCGCTGCTGCCAGTTGGGCGGCGAGGGCAGGAGAGAGCTGCGAGGCGGTGTCGTTGCCATCGGTCAGCAGGATGGCCAGCTTGCTGGCCTCTTTATTCTGGCTTTGATCGAGCATCTTAACCGCCACGCCCAGCGCGTCGCCGATGGCGGTCTGCTGACCAATCATGCCCGGTGCCAGCTGGTTGATACGCATATTCAGCGCCTGTTTATCTTCACTCACCGGCGCAAACGGCCAGGCGGAGCTGGCGAAAATCACCATCCCGATACGGTCGGACTGACGCGCGGCGACAAACTTGCGCACCGATGCCTGCACCGCCTGCAAACGGGTTATTCCGCCCGCCACGTCGTTCTTTTCCATCGAGCCGGAGACGTCGAGGATCAGCACCATATCGCGCATCGGTTTTTGAATATGCTGCGGCGGAGCAAGGTATTCCGGGCGCGCCAGCGCACAGACCAGCAGTGCCCACGTCAGCCAGAACAACGCGCCGCGCAGCCAGCCTTCGCGCACCGGCTGGCTGTCGAGCTGCAGATCGTTGATAAGCTCTGGCAGGAACGGGACGCGCACGTGGGATTTTTGCGGCTTTTCCTGCGGCATCAGGTAGCGGCTAAGCAGCGGCAGCAATAGCAGCAGCCATGCCCAGGGCCAGGCAAAATCGATCCGTGATAGTAATTCAGACATCAGGCAACTCCTTCAGCCAGCGGGTCAGCTGCTGGCGTAATCGCGACGCCTGTTCGCTCTCGAGACGGTTATCGCGCTGGCAGTACTTCAGGCACAGGGTCTGTTGCAGATCCGCTTCGAGCGGCAGCTGATCCAGCAGTGATTCCGGGGTCAGGCTGTGGCTCACCACGTTACGCGGCTGATGCACCAGCTGGATCTGTTTGATCAACGCCATCCAGCCGTCAACGGAGTGGGGGAGAGCAAACGCGGCGAGCGCTTCACGCCGCCAGCGGTTACGGCGCCAGCGCGCGAGGCGAAAAAAGAGGTAAATGGCCAGCGCCGCCAGCAGCAGTGCGCCCAGCCCCAGCCAGCCCGGCGGCAGTGGAAACCAGGAGACCGACGGGGGCAGCGCCGGATGTAACAGCGCGGGGACGGTAAAACCTTTCTCGAGCATCTAGATACCCTTTTGTAACTGCTTTATCAGGTCCTGCGTCACCACCAGATGATTCACCTTGATGCCCAGACGCGTCAGGCGGCTTTGCTGACGGGCCAGGCGGGCGGTGATGCTCTGTTCAATGTCTGCTTTCATGCCAGGGGAGAGCGTAAAGGCCGCCTCATTTCCCTGATAGCTCGCGGCCAGCGAGCCAGATGCGGGCAGATGCAGGTGCAGATCGTCGAGGATCACAAAGGCGCTGACTTCGCAGCGGCGGCGCAGTCCCGCCAGCAGCGCATCGCAGTTTTTATTCAGATCGTGAAAATCGCTCAGTACCGCCACCCATGCGCCGTTGGGGATCGCCGTACTGGCGCGCTGCAGGGCATCGGCGAGGGACACCGTCGCCACAGGCTCGGTGGGATACTGCGCCGGCAGAAGCTGGTTGTAATGCAGGAGATCGTCGAGGATCGCATTCAGCGTGGTGCGCGGCGAGCGGCATTTCTGTAACGCCATCGCGGTATCGTTGAAGGTCAGGCTGCCGATGCGATCGCCATCATGAAAGCTGCGCCAGGCGAGCAGCGCCGCGGTTTTGGCGGCAACGACGGATTTGGTCTGCCCGCGGGTGGCGAAATACATGTCGAGCCGCTGATCGACCAGCAAAAAGACCGGGCGCTCGCGCTCTTCGTTATAGAGACGTATCCACGGGGAACGCAGACGGGCCGTGGCCTGCCAGTCAATCAGCCGCACGTCGTCTCCCGGCTGGTAGCGTCGCAGGCTGTCGAAATTAAGCCCGCGCCCCTGCTGTTTTGAGGTGCGCTCGCCCGCCAGCGCACCGGGCGGGATCTGCCCCGGCGGGTTGGCGATCAGCCGTGCGTCGTTGATCAGCGCGAGCAGCGTCTGCCGATCGACGCTGAGAGGCGTGTTCATCACGCCACCACTGCATCAAGCAGCATCGTCACCACGTCGTCGGCGCTGCGGTTATCGGCGTTCGCCTGATAGCTCAGCATCAGACGATGGCGGATCACCGCCGGGGCGATCCGGCGGATATCCTCCGGCTGTACCGCATCCCGGCCTTCCAGCCACGCGTGGGCACGGCCGCAACGCTCCAGCGCCAGCGTCCCGCGCGGGCTGACGCCAATATTGATGTAGCTCGCCAGGGTTTCGCTGATGTTCTGCGGATGGCGGGTGGCATCAATCAGATTGACGATGTACTCCTCCACGGTGGGCGCGACGTACACGGTGGAAATCTCCTGCCAGCTGGTGGCGATCTCCTGCTGCGACAGGGTCAGGGTTGCTTCAGCGCTGGCGCTGTGCTGGTGAGTCAGGGCCTGATATTTGGCCTGCTGTTCGGCACGCACCAGCTGCATGACCTGTTGTTCCTGGGCTTTAGAAGGGTAGTCGACCAGGATTTTCATCAGGAAGCGGTCAAGCTGGGCTTCCGGCAGCGGCCAGGTGCCTTCCTGATCCACCGGGTTTTGTGTCGCGAGCACCATAAACACGCCGGGAAGATCCCAGCTTTTGCCGGCGACGGTGACGTGGCGCTCTTCCATGGCCTCCAGCAGGGCTGACTGGACGCGGGCGGAGGCGCGGTTAATCTCATCGGCGAGGATAATGTTGCCAAACACCGGGCCGGGGCGGAAGCGGAACTGGTCCTCTTCGCGGGTGGCATTTTGCTGGTAGATCTCACTGCCGGTGATGTCCGACGGCAGCAGGTCCGGGGTGAACTGAATGCGGCGAAATTCCCCTTCCACGTGGCGGGCCAGTTCACGTACCGCTCGGGTCTTCGCGAGGCCGGGCAGCCCTTCCAGCAGGACGTGACCGTCGCAGAGCAGGGCGATCAGCAGCATGCGTACCAGCTCTTCCTGGCCCAGTACCTGAGTGTTCATGCGCTGTTCAAGCTGAAGCAGTTTGTCTCTGCTGTTCATTTTTTCACTCCCGTAAAATCACGTTTCAGCAGCGTGGCGATGCCGACCAGAATCGGTTCTGCATAGTTAAAGAAGGCTTTGATCCCCGGACAGAGGTAGTTCAGGCCCAGTTCACCGTCGGGGGTGCGGACCAGGCGGTTTTTCGGGCATTCGCCCCAGCACAGCTTGAGGTAAGGGCACTCTTTGCAGTATTTCGGCAGGGTGTCTTTTTTCCCCATACCAAAGGCCTGCTGACGCTCAGAAAACGCCAGGTGCGCCAGCTTGCTGTTCTCGATATTGCCAATCTGGTATTCCGGGTAGACGTAGTGGTCGCAGGAGAAGATGTCACCATTTTTCTCAATCGCCAGCCCCTTGCCGCAGAACTCGGAGGCGGTGCAGATTTGCGCCGGCATCCCCATGGTCTGGGCGACGGCGGTCTCGAACAGATTGACCTGTACGCGGCCTAAATCGTTGTTAACCCACTCTTCAAAGGTGGCAATCAGGAATTTACCCCAGTCTTCCGGGTCGACGGACCAGTCGGTGACGATGGAGTCAAGATCCCCCGGACGCGCGCGGCGGCTGCCGGTTACCGGGATCGAGTCATCCTGCCAGAATTGCGGCGCGGTGCTTTTAAAATCGACGCCTTCAACGCAAGGGTTGTACTGGACGTAGGTGGCACCCAGTTCGCGGGTCATAAAGCGGTAGACTTCCAGCGGGAAGCGGGCGTTGGTGCGGTTGACGGTCACCAGCGCGTTAAACGGTACGCCGTGGCGTTTGAGGGCCGCGACACCTTCCATCACTTTATCGAAGGTGGGCTTGCCGCTGCGGGTGATGCGATAGCGGTCATGCAGTTCTCGTGGGCCATCAATCGAGATACCCACCAGAAACTTATGTTCTTTAAGAAATTCCGCCCATTTATCGTTGAGCAATACGCCGTTGGTCTGCAGATCGTTTTCGATGCGTTGATCCGGCTTCTTATATTGCTTCTGGAATTTCACGACTTTCTGGAAAAATTCGAGTCCCATCAGGGTCGGTTCGCCGCCCTGCCAGGAGAAGACCACCTGCTCGCCATCCTGGCCGTCGATGTACTGACGAATAAACTGTTCGAGCACCTCGTCGCTCATCCCGGTGTGGCGGTCCTGATGGAGTAATTGCTCTTTTGACAGGTAGAAACAGTAGGTACAGTCGAGGTTACAGGTGGAGCCGGATGGCTTGGCCATCACGTGGAAGCGGCGTTTATATTCTGGCCCTTTGCCGTCATATTTTTCAGCAGACGGTAGTGCTTTGGCGGGCAATGTGGTGCTGTACTTCATAGCAAACCCCTAGGCTAAATGGCTGACAAAGCGCACATCAATTGTATTTTTTATAATGCAGAGCGGATTGCTGATGCAACCCGCTCTGTTGTTGAGGTCAGCGCCTCATGTTAATGACACGTTATTTGTTGACGCCAGAACCCTGCTCCAGCATAGCAGAGGCATCAGAAATGGTGAATGAACCCGGTTTCTGACGCGGTGGGAACTCTTTGAAGGTCTCCAGCATTTTCTTCGCTTCAGCAGACGCGCCGCCCATCAGGAACATGCGATCGTAGAACCAGGACTGGTAGCCCATCCCTTTGTCAGCTTTCTCTAACGGATCGACATCCAGATCGAAAATCAGCGGCGCACGCAGTTTGGTGAACGGATAACGCCACAGATCCAGGCCTTCATGCTCCTGGATCATGAAGTGGATTTTCCAGCGACCCATACGCATCGCCAGCAGATCGCCGTCATCACTCCAGTAGAAGAATTCGTTACGCTGATCTTTGCCTTTACCCATCAGGTAATCGAGCTGGTTGTAACCATCCAGGTGAACCTTGTAGGTGATGGATGGGGTTTTGTAGCCTTTCAGCAGTTCCTGCTTGATGTTCGGCTCACCCGCGGCGGCAACTAGCGTCGGGAACCAGTCATTGGAACCGAACATGCCGTTAATCACGGTGCCTGGTTTGATATGGCCCGGCCAGCGAACCATTGCCGGTACGCGGAAGCCGCCTTCCCAGCCGGTGTTCTTCTCGCCGCGGAATGGCGTTTCACCGGCATCAGGCCAGGTGGCGGTCATCGGGCCGTTATCGGTGGTGTAAACGACGATGGTGTTGTCTTCAATGCCGAGATCTTTAATCTTCTGCAGCACTTCACCGACCATCTTATCGTGCTCAACCATGCCGTCGGCGTATGTCCCCAGACCGGTCACGCCGATGCTGGCGTCTTTCAGGTGGGTTTTGTTGTGCATACGGGTGGTGTTGAACCAGGTAAAGAACGGTTTACCCGCTTTCACCTGACGTTCCATAAAGTCGTTGTTGGCCGCCAGAGTCTCTTCGTCGACGGTACCCATACGCTTAATAGTCAACGGACCGGTATCTTCAATCTTGCCGTCCGCGGTGCTCTTAATGACGCCGCGCGGGCCAAATTGCTTACGGAAGGCCGGGTCTTTCGGATAATCCGGGTTCTCTGGCTCTTCTTCAGCGTTCAGGTGATACAGGTTGCCGAGGAACTCATCGAAACCGTGGGCGGTAGGCAGGAACTCATCGCGGTCACCGAGGTGGTTTTTACCAAACTGACCGGTGGCATAACCCAGTTGCTTCAGGATGTTAGCAATCGTCGGGTCTTCTTTCTGCAGGCCCTGTGGCGCACCAGGCATACCGACTTTACTCATCCCGGTACGGAACGGCATCTGCCCGGTAATGAAGGAAGAACGGCCAGCAGTAGAACTCTGCTCAGCGTAGTAAGAGGTGAATTTTGCACCTTCAGAGGCCAGCTTATCGATGTTTGGGGTTTGATACCCCATCGTGCCGCCGTTATAGGTACTGATGTTCCAGTAACCGATGTCATCGCCAAAAATCACGACGATGTTGGGCTTGGCGTTATCTTGTTTTTGGGGGGCGGTTGCCGGCGCTGCATAGGCAGACGTTACGGCACCTGAAGCTAGCGTAAGCATACTGGCCAGCATCGTGCGTTTAAACGGGACATTTTTTGGCATTGGCAAGGTTCCTTCGACGGTAAAACAGATGACGTATAGAAAACGGCTTGTAGTATTTGATGTTACAAATGTAAGGATTTAGTTACATTACATATAGACTATCAATGAGTTACCCACCACTCATCCGATCATGAATTTTTTACAATGTGATGCGAATTCGAAATTTCATTGTGGGTGATGCAATTTGCAGAATTGCGTAAATGCAATCAGAACATGAAAGTGTGAAGCAGACTCTAGTGCGAAGAGATGATTTTAACCAGACGACAGTCCGTTTACGGATTCAGTATTTATTTTGGAGTTGTGGGATCGCGCCAGCGCTGCGCTTTCAATAGAGGAAAAGTGATGTTAACCTGCGGAGAGTGTATATAAGAGGCGCCGAAAAATGAAAATAAAGTACTCTGCTATTATTTCTGAGTATAAAAAAATTATTACTCAGGATGAGTCGATTATTAAATCTGTCGCGACGCCTGATAATACCCGGATAATTAAAAGCGGCGAGATTTTCAGAATTGAAAACGGCGAGATTATTGTCGTACTGAGCGGGGTGCTGGCGATCAACATGCAGCAACCTACGTTCCCGGAGCATGAGAGCATCACGGTGGCTCATGAAGAACCTTTCCGCGTCGGGAAAGCCGTGCGGGGCATGGTTCTCGGGCTGGTGGAGTCGTTTGGTTCATCCGTCTCTCTGCAGTACGTCGCCAAGCAGGACAGCAAAATTGCGACCCTGCACTATGATGATTTTGTCGAGAGGTTTACCCAAAAAGCGCAGTTTAGCTATCTGATTAAAATGACCGGATTTACCCTGGTGATGCTGCTGGATTCTTATAATGAGCGAAATTTTAGCAATCGTTATAATGTGATTCGTTCCATGATCTACCGCTATCAAATTCAACAGGATGAAGGCATCTTACATGACGACAGCCTGGCGGGGTTTATTCTGAAACGCACCAAAATATCGCGCAGCTATTTATTCCAGATTCTCGCTGACTTAAAAGATGGCGGCTATATTGACGTGCGCAACGGAAAGCTGGATTCGATTTTAAAAGAGTTGCCTGAAAAATACTGACGCCTACGGGCTCAGCACCGTAATTGCTGAGGGGGACAGCGGTTTTTCCTGTTCTTTCGGCTGTTTAATTCGTTTTTTAAGGTGTAGTTGTAATGTAAACGTCGTGCTTCTGTGCCACCGCAACCAACCCTATCCCATTCATATTTGAAATATTTTCCTGCGTCGGGTGGGTAACGTTTCCTGTCCTTTAATACCGTAAACGCATCGTTGTGCCTGGCCGCCCGGGTCGCGCGGCGAAACTGCTGCGCAGACTGTACTGGTCTTTCTTCTTAACAAAATGTGGAACGCAGTGAAGGGAATTACCGGGAACAGAAGTGCCGGGAATAACCGTGCGCTGCTGGGATATCACAGACAAAGTCTGATAAATGGCTGAATAATCCGCCATTGGAAATGTGCCAGTCGTCGGCTTAAACAAAAGCAAATTGCCATAATGGGTTTTTGTATGTTGGCTTAGCCTGCGGCTCTGCTTCATATTGCATCTTTTTCAGCGTAGGTAAAATAATGTAGGGAACCGTCACTGAGTTTGTTTGATGATGTTATTTTCTTTAAATATCAACAAGATGTGATTTAATATTGCTGTAAATAAGATAACTTAAGAAGTGGTTTAAATAATATCGTGGATTTTAATAAAAATAAAAAAGATAAATTCTGTGTTCAACGCCGGTGCGAAATCATAATGTCCTTTGGCGCAAACAATACTCTCAACTGATTATAATATCTCCGTTGTGATTTATTGTTTCTATAAGGAACTCATGTGCTTATTGCATGAGTGATATCGAGGGCGTGACCCTCAATTATTAGCAAGGGAAAATAAAATGAAAAAATTAAGTATTATTGCAGCGGCGATTATTGCGGGGTCTTTATCTGCATCTGCGCTGGCTTATGACGGATAAATTCAATTTAGAGGTAAAATTACGGGTGAGTCCTGCACCGTAACCAATA
Source organism: Klebsiella sp. BIGb0399 (assembly GCF_003752615.1). Lineage (NCBI taxonomy): Bacteria > Pseudomonadati > Pseudomonadota > Gammaproteobacteria > Enterobacterales > Enterobacteriaceae > Klebsiella > Klebsiella sp. BIGb0399. Next base: position 683,995 of record NZ_RKHT01000007.1, read on the forward strand.
ATACCACTAACCCTCTGACTGTGACGTTGGGGGAGGTCGCGGTATCCACATTCGGTGGAACAAAAGGCGCGCAGTCATCCATCTCACCTTTTAAGATTAACCTGACCAGCTGCCCGGCCAGCGCCAAAACGGTCAAGGTGAAGTTCGAGAATGCCCCTCATCCAGACGATGCTAGTCTTCTGGCTCCGAATGCTGTGGCGGGAGTGGCGACCGGTGTCGGCATTTTGATTGCTGATGCTAATAACACGATCGTTCGGCCGAGAGCCACATCAGCAGCATATACCCTGGCTGTGGGTACGAACGATCTCGAGTTTAATGCTCGTTACCAGTCCACAAGCGCTACCGTCACCGCCGGCCCGGCAGATACCTCCACTAATTTCACCCTCATCTACAACTAATCCCCGTCTCGTGGACCCTGTCTGGTCCGCGAGCGTGGTGCTGTGGACCGGCGTCCGTCGGTCCATCTTCTGCTAAGCAACGGAGTCCCCGACGTTATGAATATCTGGATTAAAGCTCTGGCGCTTTCTGCCGTATTGGGCGGGCAGCTGGCGTCGGCTGGTGGCATTACCGTGGGCGGCACGCGTGTGATTTATGACGGCAGCCGCAAAGAGGCCTCGCTGAGCGTCACCAGCTCTTCCCCTGAACCCTATCTGGTGCAGTCCTGGGCGGATGTCCGGGAAGACAGCGCCGAAAAGGCGCCGTTTATCATTACCCCGCCGCTGTTTCGCCTCGACGGTAACCAGCAGAGCGTCCTGCGTATCGTCCGCGCCGGCGGCAGCCTGGCGGAAGACCGGGAGTCCCTCTACTGGCTCAACGTCAAAGCCATTCCCCGGGGAACGCAGCAGGACAACGTCAACACCCTGCAGATTGCCGTCAAAAACCGCATCAAGCTGATTTACCGCCCGGCGGCGCTGTCCGGCGTGCCTGAAGAACAGACCAGCCAGCTGCGCTGGCGCGTTGCCGGCAACAAAGTGACCGTCACTAACCCGACGCCGTTTGTGATGAATTTCTATGAGATCAGGCTCGGCGGGCGTGACCTGGCGGATGTCACCTACGTGCTGCCGATGAGCGAGGCGACCTTTACCGCCCCGTCGGGCGCCGCCGGGAGCGTGAGCTGGAAGCTGATCAATGACTACGGCAGCATCGGGCCGGAGCACACCGCACCGCATTAACCGGCGCCGCTCGTTTGTCGGTCACATGGAGGAGACAGGGGATGGATAACTACAAGAACAACAAAAACAACAAGAACAATCAGCACCTCAGAACCACATTTACCCAGGGGGCGGTGTGTGTCGCCGCGGCGCTGCTTCTGCAGGCCGGCATTATTCCGGATGCCGCTGCCCGGGACTATTTTAACCCGGCGCTGCTGGAGCGTGGGTCCACAGGCCAGGAGGCTGTCGACCTGTCGGTGTTTGCCGATGAAGGCGGCCAGACCCCGGGAGACTACCGGGTCGATATCTTTCTCAACAATCAAAAAATGGACACCCGGACGGTGGAGTTCCGCGCCGGTAGCGCGCCGGACGGCCACAGCAAACTGCTCCCCTGTATCCCGCTGGACGACCTCGCAAAGTGGGGCGTGCTGGTCGGCAAGTTCCCGGCGCTGGGCGCGGGGGATGCAGAGTGCGCTCTGATGTCGGCCATACCGCAGGCCAGCAGTGAATTTCGCTTCACGAAACAGCAGCTGCTGCTGAGTTTTCCCCAGTCAGCGGTCAGCAACGCCGCCCGTGGCTGGGTGGACCCGCGCTTATGGGACGACGGCATTCCTGCCGCGCTGCTCAACTACAGCCTCAGCGGGGCCAGCAACTCCCCCCGCAACGGCCAGGGACGTGACAGCAACAGCCAGTATGTCAACCTGCGTCCGGGGCTGAACATCGGCCTGTGGCGCCTGCGCAACTACTCCACCTGGTCGCGCAGCAGCCAGCAGGGCGGCAGCACGAGCAACAAGTGGGACACGGTCTATACCTATCTGCAGCGTGATATCCAGGCGCTGGGCGGCCAGCTGCTGCTCGGGGACAGCACCAGCCCGTCCGATGTGTTCGACGGCGTGCCGTTTCGCGGCGGGCAGCTGGCCTCGGATGATGAGATGCTGCCGGAAAGCCTGCGCGGCTATGCGCCGTCGATCCGGGGGATCGCCCGGAGCAATGCCCAGGTCACCGTCCGCCAGAACGGCCACACCATTTATCAGACCTACGTCTCTCCCGGCAGCTTTGAAATCAGCGATATGTACCCGACCGGTGCCGGCGGTGATTTGCAGGTGACGATCAAAGAGTCTGACGGCAGCGAGCAGAACATGGTGATCCCCTATGCTTCTCTGCCGGTGCTGCAGCGCGAGGGGCGCCTGAAATACAGCCTGACCTCCGGCGTCTACCGGGCCTATGACAGCCAGGTCGACAAAACCCCCTTCACCCAGGGCACGCTGATCTACGGGCTGCCGGCCGGGTTTACCGCCTATGGCGGCGGGCAGTTTTCCTCAGTTTATCAGTCGCTGGCGCTGGGGACCGGGAAGAACCTCGGGTCGCTGGGGGCGGTGTCCGTTGACGTCACCCAGGCCTGGTCAAAGCGCCAGAACCAGCCCAAAGAGAACGGGCGCTCCTTCCGGGCCCGTTACAGCAAGAATGTGTTGAGCACCGGAACCAACTTTACGATAGCCGGCTACCGCTACGCGACCAACGGCTACTGGAGCCTGGCGGAAGTGATGGACACCCAACGCGAGGGATACAGCTGGCAGGTGCAGGAGCGGCGGCGCAACCGGGCAGAAGTCAGCCTCAACCAGAGCCTGGGCTCAACCCTGGGCAGCCTGGGGCTGAGCGCGGTTCGTGAGGATTACTGGAGCACCAGCAGACGACTGGAATCCCTCGGGGCAGGCTACAACAGCTCCTGGGAAGGGATCAGTTACGGGCTGAGCTACACCTACAGCCGCAATTCAGGCCTCGATGGCTACAGCAGCCGCCACGCGGGCAGTACCGACCACCTGTTCTCGTTCAACATCAGCGCCCCGCTGGACCGGCTGTTCAGCCGCGATTACCGCCGTTCGCTGTATGCCAGCTACATGGTCAACAGCAGCAAAAAAGGGAGCACCACCCACAGCCTGGGCCTGAACGGCACGGCGCTGGAGGGCGGCAACCTGAGCTGGGGCGTGCAGCAGGGCTACGGCACAAAAGGCCTGGGCTACAGCGGCAGCCTGAATGCCGACTGGCGGGCGACCTATGGCGAAGTGAACGGCGGCTACAGCTATGACAAATACAGCCGTCGTCTGAACTACGGCCTGCAGGGCGGGATTGTCGCCCACGGCGAGGGCATTACCTTGTCCCAGCCGCTGGGGGAAACCGTGGTGCTGGTGGCGGCGCCGGGGGCCAGCGGCGTGGCGGTGAACAGCCAGACCGGCGTGAAGACCGACTTCCGCGGCTATACGGTGGTGTCGTACGGCAGCCCGTATCGCCGGAATACGGTGACCCTGGATCCGCAGACGCTGGGGGACGATACCGAGGTGGCAATCATGTCGCAGACGGTGATCCCGACCCGCGGGGCGGTGGTGAAGGCGAACTACCAGACCAGCGTCGGGATCAGGGCGCTGATGGTGCTGAGCCGCGCCGGTGGTCAGACGGTGCCGTTCGGGGCCACGGTGACCCGGACAGGAGAGACTGCCGACCAGGGGTATATCGTGGGCGACGGCGGTCAGGTCTATCTGACGGGGCTGGCGCAGCAGGGCGAGCTGGATGTCCGCTGGGGCAAAGGGGCAGGGCAGCAGTGCCGCGCGGCATACCAGGTATCTGATGAGGCGGTGGCTTCGGGAATACGCAGCCTGACGGCGCAGTGTTTATAATTTAAGGATCTTATGATGCGTATAATTAAATGGATAGCGTTGTTGTTTTTATTGGCACCGGGGGTGTCTTTGGCTGCGTTGTGTGCTCCTCCTTTTTATTCGTACTCTGTAACCGTTGCTACGGGGGGGATTACCGTGCCAAGAACGGCAGAGCCAGGCACCCCCATTAGTGAAGTCTTCGGGCCATTTTATACTGGGAATATAAACGGTTATCAGTGCAATTATGTGTCGCAGGTATATATAAATCTAAATACTGTATTGACACCTTCATCTTATTCTGATGTATACGAGACAAATGTGCCTGGGGTAGGGTTTAAATTGTTTAAGAGTGTGGGGGGGAGTCAGTATGGGGTCTCCCCGTCGCCCTTTATTACAGTTGATTTTCCTGTTTGCTATACAACAGGTTGCTATATAGATGGAGTGTTACCAAATCTATATATGCAGTTTTATGCGACAAGTAATAACGTCGGACAAGGTGTTCTCTCGCTGCCAAAACCACTGGCTATTATTGCAACACATAGTAATAGCGATAGGAATATAAATATATTCAGACATCTTTCAATTAGTAATACCATCACAATCACCCCAGAAAAAGGCTGCTCGGTAACCAATCCCAACCAGACCGTGACATTATTAGATGTCAAAACATCAGCGTTAAAAAGCAATGCCGGCAGGTATCCGGGTGGCAAAGACTTTAATATCGGCCTCAGCTGCACGCCGCAGACCAAAGTCTCGATGAAGTTTGAAGGCACCACCATGACCGGTCGTAACGACGTGCTGGCCAATCAGAGCACCGGCACCGACTCCGCCGGCAGTTCGGTCGGTATACAGATGATGTATGGCAATAATCCCGTCACCCTCGGGCAGACTTTCCTGGTGGTTAATGATGCCAAAGAGACGGAGACCTTGCCCTTCAAGGCCCACTATTACTATAACGGTGGCGATCTACAGCTACAACAAGGGGGCGATGTCGCTGCTTCCGCCACGTTCAGCTTTACCTACCAGTAAGCGCTGTCAGAGTATCCGTGCCCCGATGGCGCGTCGGGATACGGGACCTCTGGCAGGGTAAAAGAACAAAGTCATTGTGCTGGGAAGAAAAACTCAACTAAAGGTCTTACAATAAAAAACGGGCATCATCTGCATGTAGATAACGGGGGTGTTGAATTTATCCCGCTCGATTTTAACCAGCGTATCTTTGCCCGTTTCATAGAAAAAAGCCGGGAAATGAGCGTTAACACTGCTTTCATCACTCTCGTCACCGCTCAATGATTCGAGCCGCTGAGAGTGTAATATATAAACGCCACTGTTTTTAGCATAGCTAAAGCTAACTATCCGGCGTATTTGGGCGTGTTGATTATTTTCAGTAGCAACGCCATGGATCGTCAACTCCCCCTGGTGATTGCCGAATGTAAAACCATAGTTGACATCAAGCGTTAAGTTGTCATGAATCAGAGTATGGCGACTCTGACATGACATTTCTTTAGTAAATGCAAACGCTGGTTTTATCTGAGTGTAAGCATAGATTGAAACGACGATACCGGCGGTGATTGCCAAAGCAAGATAACAAGATTTGTTTTTCATCGCGCACCCTTAATTTTTCCTATCAGCGTCACCGAACGGCAGTTCTGCTGATTTTTATCGTATACGGTACAGTAAATGAAGTTTAACCGGCTTTGCATCGGCGATGCGGTAAAAAACACGGTTTCCTTATTAAGGCATTGCAACCCGGCTTTATCCATTAGCCCTTTTATTTCAGTAGCCGAGAACCTGTTGTCGGTGGCAAAAATGGTACATTTATCCGATGCCAGCTTTATATACTTATCATTGATGTCATCAGTAGAGTGCAGATGCATAAAGATCAGCGGCAATGCCACTGCGAATACACCGGCGATAATGGCAAGCGCCAGTTTTTTACCTGAACCAGTGTTTTTTTCTTCTGCAGTACTGGTAAAGTATCCATCATTGCTCTCTTCCTGTACCGGGATTTTTGTGCTGACTAAGTGATAAGCAGGCTTGTTTTCATCATCAGATTCTCTGGCATAATTTCCGAATGTCGGTTTTTCCTTCTCTTCTGTAATAGTATTAAAAATTATCTCAGCATTATGGTTAAACATAATGCCATGCCGCGGAACAGTTTCAATCACATTATCCAGGCCAACCAGTGCGAGATTTTTGCGTAGGTGTAATATGCACTGATAATACGTATTGGAACTTACCGCAGTATTTTTCTCACCCCAACCACAAAGAATAAGCGTATCCTGAGGAACGACACTCCCTTGATTACTTAATAATCGCTCAAAGCACAAGCTCGCCGGGACATGCAGTTTTAATTTTTTATTGGTTTTTGTGTTTTTTAAAATCCGATTGTATGGGGTAAACTCTACACACCCACCAATGAGAATGCATTGCATACTTCTCTCAGTAAAATTATTCATATAACAACCTTTAAAAATTTATCGCATAGATAATTCCAAACAAAAAGAACGTTTGCGGGGCTGGTTAAAATTTCATTAATTGCATCCAGAGTAACATAGTTATCTACAGAATAAACTGACGGTACCGACATTAGCCTGAAATTAGGAATATGCACGTTGTATAAATGAAAACGGCATGTTAATGAAATGAATCGCCGTGACCATACGTAGGGAATTAATGCAAAAATATTAGGGGTAGTGCGGGGGATTTCCGCTATACCATTTCAGATAAGGATTAGTTGGTTAATGGATGGTGGTGGTAGAGGGGGGGCGGTGTTAATGTTGCTTAGGTAAATGATTTGTCTGTCGGCAAAATAAACTCGCGGCGATATATTAGTAATGTTTTTATATGTATATATATATGGGGCTGAGTTTAACCGGGGACAAGATCATTTGTCAGAGCGTAATAATGTACATAAATTTGTACGCGTCTTTATCGCCTGCACCAGTAGAATGCTACCGATGAGAATAAAAATTCACCACGGGCGAAAGCTGGGACAGCTGGTTTGATGGTGGAAGTGTAACGTCTGATTTTATGCTCACCCGCGAACAAACCGGTGACCAGGACAGGGAAGAGTTCTGTTTCCGAATAGTGCAGGATTTCGGGTCAGGGTCAGGCGGTCTGTATTAGATTTTTCCATGCTGGTTTGCCTACCTTTAATTTAAACAAGCCAAAATTCTGCACCAAAGATGATGCAAAATGCCATCGTTTTGTTGTGGGTTTAAATGCCGATAAGATCTGAATGGTGTAGTGGGTAATAGCCATCTTAGGGTGGGTGTTCTTTTTTTTGTGCTCTATGAGTATTAATCAATAATAGAGCAGCAAGACTATGCTTATAAAAAACTTATAAAAACTGATGGTTGTGTTATGGAGCTATAGGTTAAATAAACTGACCGTTGCAAGTTAGAAAGTATCGGTTTCTGACTTGTATTCTGTCATGCAGTGTATGTGGCATTGTATTTATATTGTAATTGTATTGTTATTCATAATTTTATTGCGTGCTTATGGAACGTGATTAACTATTTTATATTGACCCAGATCACCACTTTACAAATTATTTGGATTTACATTAATTTACAGTGTAGGTAATTCCTTAGGTGTTAATAAAAATGAATGTTAAGTTATTGATGATAGCTGCAGTTTCTTTAGGTGTACTCAGTGGTTGTACAAATGACCCCAATAGCATGTGGAACAGTCGTTATGCTTTTAAGTCAGTTGGTCAGGTAATGGCAATGTGTGATAGTGGTGATAAGGCGGCTTGTTACGCCGCCGCTGATATGCAGGGGCTTACTAGTGGATTGAATGCGGCTAATGCGCAAATGCAGCAGCAACAAGCAGTTCAACAGCAATCAGCAGCACCAACTATGACTACGACGACCTGTAACCCTATGGGGAATGGCGTTGTGTGTAACACCTATTGATTTGTACTCCATTTAATAATATCAATGCCACCCCATAGACATTTCCTGTGGGGTTTCTCCGGTTTCGCTTCTTCTCAAAAAACTCTCTTTTACAGCGTCCTGTTCTTCACTGCGGTGGCTGAAAAGCCCGATTGATTTTTCTGCCCGTATGACAGCATGATTATGCGGGATACTTACATGCCATTGCGGGTTTCCATAGTTTTAGGCACCTCAAAAATAATAAAGCTTAACGAGGAGCCTAACAAGGTGCCTAAAGGTTCGGATTTAATTAGTTGGCATTAGACTTCGCAGGACAAATTCAAGGCACAAAAAAGCCCGCCAGGCTTACGCCGTGCGGGCTCTCAGGACTTCATCGGATGACTCTGGTGATCACCGATGGAGAATTTTGGTGGGCTGGCGGAGTCTGAATTGGTGCTGTAACTTGTTGTTTAATAGCTTTTAATATTCAGTTCAGTTTTCAATTTGGTCCCATTGTTGGTCCTAAAAGAAAATGTCAGGTTTTTTTGCAGGGGAGGGGAGGCACAGCAGAAGTCTCTTCGTCTGTGAGATTAGCATTTTGCTTTCCTTTAGTCTGCTCTGTATTTAAGCGTTTATTTCACGTTAGCTTATAGCAATCCGGTAGAGCGCCTTGCTCGCAGAATATCCACTACGGAAATATACGGGGTTTGTTCTTGCCACGAAAACCCCTTCCGGTCGATACGGACAAGCTCGTATTTTTCTACCAGAAAGTTCACCGCATCGCTGAGCGATACTCCAGCATCAATATGTTCCTGAATAACTGTTTTATCACCGAACGGCGTGTCGTTTAGCGTCAGACCATAGTGTTGTTCCAGCAGGTGTGTCAGTAACATTTGCCAGACAGCCACGGGCGACAGACATAGCTTAGCCGCCTGCGGAGTTGTTGCAGGTAAAGTTTTCATGTTTGCTCTCGTCAAATTAGTTAGCGTTGAGTGGGATAAACGGCGATGTACATGTAGCCGCAACTGCCAAGGGTATCGGCTTCACAGGTAAAACCGTTGTGGTATAGGGTGGCGCAGTGGGCGTGGCGAGGATTCATTTCACCAGTGGTCAGCATCGATTCCATCTGGCTGATAAAATGCGGAAATGTTTCATCCAGCGTCAAGCATTCGGCGTCACTGAATTTACCGGTGATACTGGCCCGGTCAGCCAGATAGTGCAGCCGGTTACCCTCCTGTACCAGACGGGCTCCCAGATGCGGTGTAATATCCCGCTGCAGACCCCATGTGATATTGCTCATTTCTAACCTCCTTTATTGTCAGTTCAAGGTAATACTCATCAGGAAGGTATACGGCCCGTTGCGGCCCTGGCGGCGTTCGGCGTACACCGCCAGCACACCGGGAATACCCGGGAGGTCCTTACCGAGGTAATAACGACTGCTGCCATGCCACTGGTATTTGCCGATGTTGTAACGAAATACGCGGGACTGTGGATGCTGGTGGTGAAGTCGCATGGCATCAGATTTACTGATTATTTTCCTGAGACCTCCTCACAGCAGACCGTGTTCAGCGAACGAATAGATTTGCCTGCCACCGACAATCAGATGGTCAGGGACACGGATATCCACCAGTTGAAGTACCTGTACCAGCCGCTGCGTGAGGGCTTTATCGGCCTGGCTGGGGATCGTCTCACCGGAAGGATGGTTATGCGCCAGTATCACCGCCGCCGCGTTGAAGTACAGAGCGCGTTTAACCACCTCTCGGGGATGGACCTCGGTACGGTTAATCGTGCCGCAAAAAAGCGTCTCATGGGCAATCAACTGATTCTGATTGTTCAGATACAGCACCCGGAACTCTTCCCGCTCAAGTGCAGCCATATGCAGTTGCAGCCATTCACGTACGGCGTGGGTGGAGGTGAAGGCTACCCCAGGCTCATGCAGGTGCCGGTCCAGAACCCTGAGTGCCCGCTGAATAAGATGCCGGTCCTGTGGCGTTATCTCGCCGGGTAAAAAGGAAAGCTGTTTCATCGGTTCCTCCGTTCAGTCGATGATGCGCAGAATGGAGCTGGATTCAGGGTGCTGTAGAGAGTAATCACGCAGTCGGAAATAATGCTCTGTCATGGCATCGCACTCCGTACGACAGGCGTGATGGCTGTACTCAATCAGACACACGGCAATGCCTGCGGCTTCCGCACTCATTTCTGCGCCATTGCCATTCATGTTGTTGAGCAGCCTCCATTTCTCGTCATCCTCAACTTCAGGTGCCATAAATGCCCCCCCGTTACTAAGTGTGTAGAAGTTCCAGATACCGCCGCTGTAGTCTCCACAGAAGCGGTCCATCCAGCCGAAAACATGGGTTTCGATAAAAATCCACTGTGGGATACGCCCGAAGTGCTGCGGCCAAAAGTCAGCACGCAGTTCATCAGGTACCAGGGTGGTCGTAATGACGGTAGTCATTTGTGAATCACTAATCGGTGAATGGGTGGTGTCAGCTTGTGTAGTCATGGTTTTGCTCCAGATATAAAAAGTCAGCCGGTCAGGACTGATATGAAATGAGTAATGAAAATACTGAGATAAAGCGGGTAAGGCTGATGACAAAAAGCGGTGTTACGCCTGAATGCAAAAGGCCCCTGTTGCGTGAGCAACAGGGGCCTTGAGTAGTGATGCAATATCACGTTTCCGGGGCTGATGAGTTATAAGAAGGCGACGTTCAGCGTTGCCTGACCGTTGTAGCCATAAGCACTGTTACCGCTGACCCATGCAGGTAATCCGGAAAGTACTTGTCGCAAAGGCTCAGACGGATCTTTATGTTCCATAACATCTCCTCAGATAAATAAAAAAGCCGGATCGCAAGGATCCGGCCAATAGTTGGGTATGTTCATGGATGTAATATCTATCTGAAAATATTTTAAATACGTAATCAGCTATAAATTCAATTTTTAAAAATTTCAGCTGTTATTTTAAATGATTCGGTCTAAAACGCAGCCGCGTCAGAACACGGACTTAAATATTCGGAATGGAAAAAGCAAATGCGTCAGTTGCAGGCACAACCAATGCCCAGAAAAAATAAGTGCGTGGCAAAGGAGCCTACAGCCTAATATATTATTATATGACATTTTTTAATTAAGTAGTTCATATCCCTTTTCAGAACTCTTTGGGTAAATACGTTACAACACTACCGCCTGTCAGTAGTTTTTACTTTTTTGGATTGTAACGAACCTGAAAAAACAAGATCTACACCCCATAATTCAAAATATATTATTCGTTTCAGGTGAATTATTTATTCAGTATTAATAGATAGCAGAACAAAGCCATCCAGTGTTATAAATATATTCCTCAATTGTATTTTAGTTGAATATTTATGGGGGACGAATGAGATTCAGTAAAAAAGTAATGATAGCAACGTTGATTCTGTGGGCTGGGGTATCATCAGCAACGGGATATGCTGCCAGAATGACGTTGAAAAGTTCGGTTTTGCATAATGGTGAAAATATCTCCGTTGATTTAATGGCAAATGATTTCGGATGTAAAGGGAACAATATCCAGCCTGAATTATCATGGCATTCGTCCCCTGAAGGGACACGCAGTTATACCATCACTTTATACGATAAAGATGCTGATACAGGCAGTGGTTTCTGGCACTGGATGCTAATTGACATTCCCGCAGCACGCAATCATCTCTCACGAAATGAAATACCGGATGGTGCAACAATAAAAGCAAATGATACCGGCAAGCGCAGTTATCTTGGTCCTTGTCCTCCCGTGGGAAAAGTCCATTCTTATATTTATACACTACACGCTCTTGATGTTGAAAAACTCGATGTACCGGATAATTCAACCGCACCACTGACCGGGTATTTTATTAATCAACATACACTTGCCACATCCACTCTTACACTCAAAGTTATCAGAAATAAGTGACCTTTAGTATTTCTTAACAGGGGCAAATAAATGAAAGCTAAAATTTATTATTTAACCTTTATTACCGGTCTGATTTCTTTTATTGCATCGGTGACATACCTGAATCAGTACGACGGGACATGGTCCGCAATCGTGATGGTTTTGTTTTCATTCCTGATCCCATTGACAGCACTCTTATGGCGTAAAAACCGCCTGATAAGTTTTATGTTAACGTTGTTCTTTACGTTGATTGTCGTGCGAAATGCCGATCAGCATGACTGGTCGCGGGTGGGTTGGTTAACCGCCATCACATTCATTCCTCTGCTGCTCCAGGCCATCATTATCTTCAGGGAGGGGATACGTCAATATGGTCACCAGGAGGTCGCACTCTCCTTTTTAAGAATGTTTGTTGGATTTAATTTCCTGACGCATTGTACTGAAAAACTGTTTTTGTCGCATCATGATGCCGGTCTGGTTGGTTTCTTTCAGAATGTCGTGGGTATGCATACTTTCGGTACCGTGCTCAGTGAAAACGTTGCCGTTACAATGATTATTCTCGGTGGGCTCGCCGAACTCACAGCAGCAGTATCGATTGGTTTCGGTTTTCTGACCCGTGCTGGCGCTTTTATTGCAGCAATTTATCTTATTGCGGCCGAGTTAATGAGTGGACATTTTGGTATCGGTTACACATGGATGATGCCAGGAGGCGGATGGGAATTTCCCTTCTTTTATTTTATGGTCACTATTCCGTTTTTACTGCCTAATTCCGCAGGTAAATTGTCACTGGATTTCGAATGGAAAACGGCGTTCCAGCCCATCATTAATCTCTTCTCGGGCGTGGATGCCAGTTTAAAAGACCGCTAATTAAAGACAGTTTGCAACGGCGAGCCTGCTCGCCGTTTTTTTGTGCTCTCCCACAACAGGCTATTCCTGATAGTGGTGTTGATGCCAGATTTCAGCGGCCTGACCGGGGGTTTTATTTTTTCGGCAGATGAGATAATCCAGCTCGCTGATGACGGTATTACCGGGTGATAAAGCCTGAAGCTCAGCAAGTAACTGGGGTTCGAATGTCTCTGTTATCGATTTGGACGCAATCAGCGTAGCTTCATCCTGTCCGCCAAGTAACCCTTTTGGCTCTTCTAATGCCCGGATAGTATATCGGTGATGCAGGAACTGCGGATGCCACAAGGGAATAACGAGCCAGCGCTGTTCGCTGACAGCCTGCTCAAAAGTGCTGTAGCACGCCGATTCACTGCCAGTTTCAAAATAATAACCGGAATCGGCAAGTTGATATTCCTCGATCATTGTACGAGAAAAACGGCTGATCCCGGCCCCCGGGTTAATACCCAGGATCCGTTTTTCCATTTTCAACAGGACATCGGGTCTGAGTAAGTCTTCAACAGAGCTCACATCGCTGACGGGGACATAATCAGGGACTCCCCATATACAGTAAGGATGATACAGGACTGTTAATTTAACCGTATTATCCTGATAAGGGGCCAGATAGACATCGTGGCTGGCAGGGAGCCAGGCTGAAACGAGCATGTCCACTTCTCCTTTCCCATAGCGCTTAAACATCTCTTCATGAGGGCTGGCTGTCATTTCAACCTGCCAGCCATATTTTTCAAATACAGTACAAACCAGCGCTGCACTGGCCGCGTGGAAACTTAAATCAATATGACCGATACGAAGTGTTTTTTTCATGCTCGTCCTCAAAGGAATAGAGTTGGATAAAAAAAACGCTATGCTGTATTAGCCATAGCGTAAAAGTAACATTTCTGTTACTACGTCGAACTTTAATACCGGGGCGCGGCTGAATGATATTTTTGATTCAGTATGCGGACTCACGGGAACCATCACCAACAGAGCACATCCGCTCTGGTCTTTATCACTGTGTAGAACCCAATATAACTATCACAGCAGTGATGCCTGTTAATTTACAGTAAGAGACAGAATGTCTTATTAATGCCGTTAAAATCTCAGGTTAGAAAATAGCGTAAATCGAACCGCTTAAAAATAATGACTGAACGATAAGACTTATCTTTCAAACGTGAAAATAAGCGGGATAACTGGCCCCCAATTAGCCCGTTATCCCTGCACAGTTGTATTTTGGTTCGCTATCCCGCCGTACTGCCTGCCAACGGATACCCCCCTAAACCAGGCGCTGACAGCAGAGTGACATGCATACAGATCCGAACTGCTTCAGAAAATGGCATTGTCCTTCAAGAAGTTGATTCCGGTACAGGTTCACTGAACACCGCTTCAACTAACTGCCCTCCGGGGGCTCGTATAAACACTCGCCGTTCCTGAATATCAGCCAGGTCCATCAGGGAATAATGTATCCCAAGACCCTGGAGTTTTTCCCGAAAGGCACCGTAACCTTCGAGATGAAATGCCACATGGTCAATACTTTCTTTTAACGCCGCAGCGGGTAAAGGGTACCCTTCATCGCCCGCAGGAATAATATGCACCAGCGGTTTGTCCTGCGCATATAACCAGTAACCGGGAATGCGGCTGCTGATAAGACCGGGGCGCGCCCCGGGCTGTAAATCAAAGACTTCGATAAAAAAGTCTCGCGTGGCGTCCATGTCACTGCTTCGGAATGTCGCATGGTCGATGTACATAGTTACCTCGCGGCCTGGACTTTCAGGCCAGTGGTACGACGGTTAAACAGCACAAACGCAATGCCGGCCACAGGGATCAGTATCGCCACCCACGGAATACCTGCCGCGCCGAGGGCACTGTCGACGGTCAGACCACCGATAATCCCGCCCAGTGCATTCGCCAGGTTGAAGGCTGAGATATTAGCGGTACCCGCCAGTTCCGGTGCAGTACTGCCATGTTTCAGTACGTTCATCTGTAATGGCGGGACATTACCGAATGAGGCAATGCCGAACAGGAACGTCGCCACCATAAACAACCAGTAATGGCTGCTGACCAGGCCAACAACAATCAGTGACACGACCATCAGGACCGGCCATAAAAGCTGCGCCTGGCGCAGGTTGCGGTCAGCCGTCATACCCCCGATATGGTTACCCACCACGAGGCCCAGCCCGACCACAAACAGCAGTACGGTTAACGCCTGTACGCTGTAACCTGCCACCTGCTCTGCCAGTGGTGCAATGTAACCATACAGCGTCATAAAGCCCGTCCAGCACAGAACGGTGATCGCAAGGCTTGCCAGTAACGGGCCATGACGGAATACCGCCAGCTGCTGACGCACACTCTTACCCGGCTCAGGAGGCTGGCGCTGAATGGTCAGCATAATAGCAACCAGCGCCACCGCACCCAGGGCGGAGACAACATAAAACGTCACGTTCCAGCCGAAGATATTGCCAATCCAGGCCCCGAACGGCACACCCAACACGTTGGCCAGCGTCAGCCCGGCAAACATTTGCCCTACTGCGCGACCCGCAAGATTCTCTGCCACCAGACGCGTTGCGACCACCGCACCGATACCGTAAAACGGCCCCTGTACCAGGCCCGCCAGCACCCGGCTGACCAGCAGCACCGAATAACTGGTGGATAAGGCGCTGACGAGGTTGGCGGCAATAAACATCACCATCAGTCCGGCCAGGACATTACGTTTTTCAAAACGGGCAAGCCACAGCGTCAGCACCGGCCCACCGATAACAATCGCCATGGCGTAAGCGGTGATCACATTTCCCGCCTGGCCATCGGTGATATTGAGGGAGTGCGCCATGGTAGTGAGTAACCCGGCGACAACAAACTCGGCGGTGCCGATAGCAAAAGCAGATAAGGTCAGTATCCAGACCTGTAAAGGGATACGTTGCGGTTTCATAAGTGACTCTGACAGATGAATGATGAGAGTCATTCTGGGCTAAAGAATCACTTTTGATAATGGCAGTAATATGGAATGGATTATTTTGTTTTTATGAATAAACCTGTTACCGGATCATTCATTATCCAGCCAGTTGATGAAAAACTCGCTGAACGCCGTCACCTGCAAGGGCTGAAAACGGCGTTGCGGGTAGACAAACTGGAGGCCAACCTGTTTTTTGTCATGGCGACTGAAACCGATAAAGGTGTCGGCAAATAAGACGATGAGCCGCCCCTGTTCGACATCGCGCTTCACATCCCACCATGATTTGCTGGCGATACCCGCACCGGCCAGCACCCACTGGCGCAGCAGGGCACCGTCATCACACACCATAGCAGGCGTGACCCGCACCATGGAGGGCACATCATGCTCTTCAAAACGCCACTCGTTCATCGGCGTGCCGCGCTGCTCCATCACCAGGCAACGATGCCCGTGCAGGTCATCCGGATGCACAGGTTTTCCATGTGTTTCAAGGTAGCTTTTTGACGCAACCAGTACACGGTGATTGGGGCGAATAAATTTCGTCACCAGATTGCTGTCCGGGAGGTTGCCGAAACGCACGCTCATGTCCAGACGGTTGGCAATCAAATCCACCACACTTTCACTCAGATAGACAAAGCTTCTGACTTCAGGATGCAGGCGGGAAAAATCGAGCAGTGCGGCCGAAAGATACTGTCGGCCAAAATCTGATGGCGCTGAAATACGCAGGCTGCCGCTGAGCATCCCGTCTTTCTGTGTCAGTTTCGACTCGGCCTGCGCCATTTCCTCCATCACGCGAAGTGCGGCGTGGTAAAAATCCTCACCGGCACGTGTCAGTGCAATTGCCCGGGTGGAACGATTAAACAGCCGGGTCTGATAGCGTTCCTCCAGTGCCTTTAACCGGGCCGTCATGGTGGCAGGAGAAAGATTCATCCGCCGTCCGGCTGCGGCCAGTCCACCCGCCTCCACGACTTCCACCAGTAACGTCATATCTTCAAACTTGCCCATTATTCCGTTTTCCTGAAAATAGAATCAGTTATTCCCGCCATTATCAAAGCGACGCGCAGGACGTAAAGTCAAGCCATAACTGACCGCCCTGGAGAACAGAACATGCAACAACACCCTCTTTTTGAAACCACACAGATTGGCCATCTTGAGCTAAAAAACCGTATTGTGATGGCGCCGATGACCCGTGCACGTACCGCGCAGCCGGGCAATATCCCCACTGCACTGATGGCGGAGTATTACCAGCAACGCGCCAGTGCAGGTCTCATCATCACCGAAGCGACGCAGATTTCTCCGCAGGGTCAGGGTTACTCCTGGACGCCGGGTATTCATTCCGCTGAACAAATCGCAGGCTGGCGTCTGGTGACCGATGCGGTTCATAAAGTGAATGGTAAAATCTTCTCTCAGTTGTGGCATGTGGGGCGTATGTCTCATGAAAGTTTTCACCCGGATGGCAAGCCTGTTGCCCCTTCAGCGTTGTCGCCGGAGGCACAGGTGTGGGTAGTCAACAGCGAAGGTGTGGGTGAAATGGTTGACTGCCCGGTCCCGCGTGAGCTGACCCATGGCGATATTCAGCAGGTGATTGCGGATTACCGCCAGGCGGCCATCAATGCTATGGAAGCCGGATTTGACGGTGTGGAAGTCCACGGTGGCAACGGGTACCTGATTGACCAGTTCCTGCGTCGCTCCTCGAATAAACGGACCGATGAATACGGCGGCAGCCTGGCAAACCGCGTGCGTTTCGCTCAGGAAGTGCTG
The DNA here is from genome assembly GCF_003752615.1 of Klebsiella sp. BIGb0399. Classification (NCBI taxonomy): domain Bacteria; kingdom Pseudomonadati; phylum Pseudomonadota; class Gammaproteobacteria; order Enterobacterales; family Enterobacteriaceae; genus Klebsiella; species Klebsiella sp. BIGb0399. The sequence goes on from NZ_RKHT01000007.1 coordinate 701,154, forward strand.
GAAGCCATCAGCGACGCCATTGGTGCAGAGCGCACCGGTATTCGCCTGGCGCCATTTATCACCCAACGTGGCATGGACGACCCACAGGCCATCGAAGCGATTCTGGCGCTGGCGGCCTGGTGTGAAACAAAGGGCATCGCCTTTATTCATCTGGCTGAAGCTGACTGGGATGATGCACCGCAGGTGCCTTATGAGTTCCGTGAAACCCTGCGGGCAACCTTCAGCGGTGCCATTATTGTGGCGGGGAATTACACCCGTGAAAAAGCCGACAAACTGCTGGCGGCGGGTGTGGTGGACCTGGTGGCCTTCGGTCGCCCGTTTATTGCCAACCCCGACTTCCCGCGCCGTCTGAAACAAAACCTGCCGCTGGCAGAGATGGGCAATCCGGCAACGCTGTTTGGCGGTACTGAAGTGGGTTATACCGATTATCCGTTCCTGACGACTGAGGTCTGAATCATGACACAACGCACACTCATTATTGGTGGCGCTACTGGGATTGGTTTCGCCGTGGCACAGCTTCTGGCAACCCGTGGGGAGCATATTATTCTTGCCGGTCGCCATCACGATAAACTTCAACATGCCTGTCAGCTACTTCAGACAACCGGTGCGTCAGCGGAAAGCCTGGTACTGGATATCGCCGATGAAGCGCAACTTGAGCGCCTGGCCCGGACGCTTGAACCGGTGGACAACATTGTGGTGACGGCGGGCTCCCAGGCGCCGGGTGGCGCATTAACCACCCTGGATTTGAAGACCGCAAAACAGGCGTTTGATACCAAATTCTGGGGCAGTCTTGCGGTTGCCCGTCATCTGAGCGGGAAAATTAAACCCGGAGGAACACTGACCCTGACCAGCGGTTTTCTTGCCCGTCGTACCGTTCCCGGCACCCTGGTGAAAACCACGATGAATGCGGCTCTGGAAGCTGCAGTGAAAATGCTGGCAAAAGAGTTATCTCCTCTGCGCGTTAACGCCATCAGTCCGGGACTGACAGATACTGAAGCCTATGCAGGTATGGTACCGGAAGCACGTGAACAGATGCTGGCGCGGGCGGCAGAAAATCTACCGGCCAAAAGGTATGGTCGTGCAGAAGACCTGGCAAAAGGGTATCTGTTTGTCATGGATAACCCCTTTGTCACCGGCTCGATAGTAGATATTGAGGGTGGGGCCCTGATTAATTAACCCGGAGAAATGAAGATGAGTCACCTGGATGTGGTTAAAGCCTATTTTAAATACTGTGTCGACGGAAAAGATGTCGAACGCGTGAATGAATTTTTTGATGAAAACGTGGTGATTCACCGTCCTGACTGCCCCGGGCCATTAGTCGGTCTTGAGGTTTTTAAAAAAGGGCTGCGCGAGAATGTGACCGACCGCTATAAGACTATTGTAACGACATTTCAAAAAGAGGTTGTTGCTGACGACCAGGTTGTTGTCGCCCTGACTCATGTGACGACAGGCTCTAACACGTGGAACGGTTTTGACGTCAGTGGCAGGGATGTCACCTGGACCAGCCTGACCTATTTCAGGTTTAATACGTCCGGCAAAATTGTTGAAGAAATAGTGGAGCGTAATGAATTAAATATGGCGCGTCAGTTAGAACTCGTTGATTTTTAATCGTTAAGCTATAAGGGAAATACAGGGGGCTGTTTTATGTGAAATGGTAAAGCAGCTCTTTTTTTTGCTACTGCAGATATGTACATTTTTCTTATTGAATACACAGATGCACAAGCATCCGTCCTGAATAACAAAACGATTAATCTGGCCCAAGTCCTGCAGTGCATGTGATTTGCTCCCATAACTCAAGATACCTCGATATAAGGATGCATTCCGAACTTCCGGTTTTCGCTCTCAGCAGACTTTATAACCAGAAGCGGATACATTTACCTGAAGATAGAAACTAACCACTACGTTCGTCGTTCGGAACTGCCAGGGCTATCGGTGGATATTAAGCGACAAAAAAAGAAAACCCCGACTGCCGGAGGTAATCAGGGTTATTAATGTCATCAGTGCGGAACCCGCCACCAGTAAAATATGAATGTATTGGTTGAATTTCATATTTTCCGTATTGAAAGTTAGCGTATTTTCTTTTTCTTACTCAGTCGTCGTTAACGACGAAACTGGCTCAGACATCACGCGATTCTTAAATGCAAAAAGCCCCTGTTGCGTGAGCAACAGGGGCTGGGTTTATGTTGTATTAATGGTGGTGTCAGTATCCGGTTTTAACTTTATAGATCAGCAACGTTTTGCTGCCCCGGACAATCTTCACATACAGGGCGTTATCCTTCGCGCCACGCACGAATTCGGCCTTCACATCACCCTGACAGTCACCGCCATCATAGGGCACATTAATACCGGTCTGATGTACCAGGTCGATAACACCAAAATTATTATCAGCTCAGGCAGTGCCCGGCCAGTCCTGAATCAGGGCAAATTTATGGTCGTCACTGACGCCGCTCAGCGAGCAGAGGGAGCTATTGACATCGTTTCCCTTACACCAGTACGACTCGCCTGAATTGTCTTTATCCATCAGTTGTTCGGGTACCCGCTTCAGCTCCTTCTGGAGTCGACGGATCTCATCCTGAGTATCTGACTGTTCTTTTTTGGAGGAAGAGTCCGGCCCGTACTTCTTTATCCAGGCGTAAAGACTGTGGGTGGTGATACCGAGACGTGTTGCAACGCGGGAAAAAGAATGAACGCGATTAACAACCTGTTTGACTGCTTCAATTTTAAACTGTTTGGGATAACGCTTACCGCTCATGGGCACCTCTCTTTAAGCCATCTTAAATGACTCTGAGGTGTCTGATAAACATGTGGCGATTCACATCAACCTCATCGCTCAGGGCGATTCTTTGCCTCATTCCTGAACTGCAGTTTTACTTTCAAGCTACTCATTTATGTGATCCTTATCGATAACCCCTTTAAAAATACTTGTATGGTAGTATTACTTGGGGTAATTTCCATCCATTCGTTATCAGCAAGAACAGGATGTGAATGTCATGAAAATTGTTAAAGCTGAAGTGTTTGTCACCTGTCCGGGAAGAAATTTTGTCACCCTGAAGATCACTACTGACGATGGGTTAACCGGCCTAGGAGACGCCACCTTAAATGGCCGTGAATTGCCGGTTGCATCGTATCTGAAAGATCACATTTGCCCGCAGTTGATTGGCCGCGATGCGCACCGTATCGAAGATATCTGGCAGTTTTTCTATAAAGGAGCTTACTGGCGTCGTGGCCCGGTAACCATGTCTGCGATTTCTGCCGTCGACATGGCGCTGTGGGACATCAAAGCGAAAGCTGCCAACATGCCGCTATATCAATTGTTGGGTGGGGCATCACGTGAAGGTGTGATGGTTTATTGCCACACCACAGGTCATTCCATTGATGATGTGCTGGAAGATTACGCACGCCATAAAGAGATGGGTTTTAAAGCTATTCGTTTGCAATGTGGTGTGCCGGGAATGAAAACAACCTACGGCATGGCAAAAGGCAAAGGGCTGTCTTACGAACCGGCAACCAAAGGAGAGTGGCCGGAAGAGCAATTATGGTCGACAGAAAAATATCTTGATTTCACGCCGAAATTATTCGAAGCCGTGCGTAGCAAATTTGGCTTCAACGAGCATTTACTGCATGACATGCATCACCGACTGACACCAATCGAGGCCGCGCGTTTTGGTAAAAGCATTGAAGAGCATCGCCTATTCTGGATGGAAGATCCCACTCCAGCAGAAAACCAGGCGTGTTTCCGCCTGATCCGCCAACACACAGTCACGCCAATTGCTGTAGGCGAAGTGTTTAACAGCATCTGGGACTGCAAGCAGCTTATTGAAGAGCAGCTTATTGATTATATCCGTACCACCATCACTCACGCAGGCGGCATCACCGGAATGCGCCGTATCGCTGATTTCGCCTCACTTTATCAAGTGCGCACCGGTTCCCATGGGCCATCTGACCTGTCGCCAGTTTGTATGGCAGCGGCATTGCACTTTGACTTGTGGGTTCCGAACTTTGGTGTGCAGGAATACATGGGCTATTCCGAACAAATGCTTGAAGTCTTCCCTCACAACTGGACGTTTGATAACGGCTATATGCACCCAAGCGACAAACCAGGGCTTGGCATTGAATTTGATGAAAAACTGGCGGCGAAATATCCATATGAACCTGCATATTTGCCGGTTGCTCGCCTTGAAGATGGCACTTTGTGGAACTGGTAAGGAAGAAAAATAATGAAAAGTATTGTTATTCAACAACCCAATCAACTGGATATAGAACACAGACCACTACCTCAACCTAGTGAAAATGAAGTCCGCGTTGCAGTCAGAAACGCCAGCATTTGTGGCTCCGATGTTCACATATGGCATGGACATAATCCATTTGCAAAATATCCGCGCGTGATCGGCCACGAGTTTGCGGGCATTATTGACGCAGTGGGCGAAGGTGTCGCAGCCAGTCGCATAGGAGAACGGGTGGCTATTGACCCAGTGGTTAATTGTGGTGAATGTTATCCGTGCAAGGTTGGAAAACCAAATGTGTGTAAATCACTGTCGGTTATCGGTGTTCATCGTGATGGTGGTTTCAGTGAATATGCGTGCGTACCGCAAAAAAGTGCATGGAAGTTGCCAGATACCATTTCGGATGAGTATGCAAGCCTGATCGAGCCATTCACTATTGGTGCAAATATTTGCAGCAAAATGCAACCTACGGAACTCGATATCGCCTTGATTTATGGTGCCGGGCCAATGGGATTGACCTCCACCCAAGTACTGAAACATGTCTATAACGTTAAAAAAGTCATTGTTGTAGATAGAGTTCCAGAACGATTAAAGCTAGCTCTTATTAATGGGGCCGATCAGGTTATAGACAATAGTAAAATATCGTTAAAGGAGCAGCTTACTGATGAACCGACTTTAATTATTGATGCGGCTTGTCATCCAGATATTCTAACCGAAGCTATTGCTCTGATATCTCCTGCAGGACGTATTGGTTTATTGGGTTTCTCCGATGTTGCAGGTACACTGGTACAAAAAGATATTACTAGCAAGGAACTGACAATATTCACCTCACGCCTTAATAGTAATAAATTCCCGGTTGTTATGTCTTGGATAGCATCTGGATTAATTTATCCTGAAAAATTAGTCACGCATCATTTTCCTCTTGATGATATTCGTAATGCGATGACCTTATTTGAAGAGGACCCACACTCCTGTTGCAAAATAATTATATCGATTAAATAGTTAACAATAACCTGAACTGTACTCTATAAATTCTGTTAATTCTTAAGGAATATAACATGATAAATCATGAGAATAATAAAAAAATTAAGATTAGAAATATGTTGGCTTATGGTGGCGGCGATTTCTTTGGGGGAGGTAGTTTCGCCGTTCTGGGCCTATGGTTAATGTTTTTTTACACAACCTATGCAGGTCTAAGCCCAGTGGCTGCTGGGTCAATTATTGCTATTGCACGTTTGCTGGATGCTTTTTTTGATCCATTGATGGGATACGTTACAGATAACTTTTATCGTACCAGACTGGGTCAGCGGTTTGGTCGGCGAGGATTTTTCTTCATGTTTGGCGGTCCACTTGTGATGATCACTTATATCATTATGTGGGCAGACGGGATGGGTTTTCTCTATTATCTCTCCACTTACATTCTGTTCTATGCTGCTTATACACTAGTGATAGTGCCTTACGAAACGCTGGCAGCAGAAATGACCAGTGATTTTAAAGAACGCTCGAAACTTACAGGTGTGCGCATGTTCTTCTCGACTGGCGCAGGGATCCTAGCTGCCTGGTTACCGGGACGTATCATTAGCACGATCGGGCAAGATAATCCGTCATCCTTCCTTTATATGGGGGTGATCTTCGGAGTGTTGTTTGCAGTGGCTATTATGTTCCTCTATCCACTGACATGGGAACGTCCGATTAAGCTGGATCCTAACCGCCCAAAAATGAATTTCTCGAAAGACATGAAATACCTTTTTCGTTCATTAATTTCGACGTTCCAGGTACGCACGTTCCGCCAGCATATAGGTATGTATCTGGGGGCATATGTGGCTTTAGATGTGTTAGGTGCAATCCTCGCGTATTACATAATTTTTGTTCTTGGTCAAACAACTGTTGATGCTTCCAATGCACTGACTTTCATGACAATAGTCCAGTTTTTGTGCGTGGCGTTATTTATCACGTTATGTATCAAATTGGGTAATGGCCTGTCATACAAAATTGCGCAGTGCTTCATGTTATTAAGCGTTAGCTTATTTCTGTCAATACATATTTTCTCGTTGCCCAACGCAACTTGGTTGGTGTTAGTAGCTGCCTTATTGATGGGGATTGGCCGCTCTGGATCTTATTATGTTTGCTGGAATGTCTACAGTTTCATTCCTGATATTGACGAAATGCTCACAGGTAAACGTCGCGAAGGGATTTTTGCCGGGGTGATGACTTTTGTGCGTAAAGCTGTACAGGCGCTTGCTCTCTTTATTGTTGGACTTATTTTGCAGGAATATGGCTTTGTGGCAAAAAGTGCAACTCAAAGCCCGGAAACTATTCATGGCATTGTTCTGGTGTTCGGTGTTGGGTCAAGCATTTTCCTGCTGTTCGGAATAATAAGTTCTCTTCGTTTCAAGCTTACCCAGAAAAATCATTTGATTTTAGTTAATGAGATTGAAAGATTGAAAAATGGTGGTAGCAAATCAACTGTCCAGCCTGAGGCCAAAGCAGTTGCGGAATTACTCACTGGCTGGAGTTATGAAAATCTGTGGGGAAATAATAAAATATCCCGTGAAGATGAAGAGTTAAATATTGCTCTTGAAAAAATAAATTAATCAAAATAGAGGTCATTATGTCTAAAATTGCATTTTTTGAAATGAAAGAAACGGTCAAACAGGCCTTCCTTAATGCTGGTTTGAGCGAGAAGCAAGCGGATATCTGTGCACAGATCCATTGTGAATCCAGCTGCGATGGCATTTTTTCTCACGGACTCAATCGCGTTGCCAGATTCATTGATTATGTGAACAAAGGCTGGGTAAATATTAACGCTGAACCTAAACAGGTTAAATCACTGGGAGCTCTGGAGGTTTATGACGGCCAGCGCGGGATTGGTATTACTAATGCACTATTTGCCACCGAGCGAGCCATCCAGCTTGCTCAAACCAATGGTGTAGGTATCGTCGGTATGCGTAATACCACGCACTGGATGCGTGGTGGTACTTATGGCTGGAAAGCTGCTGAAAAAGGTTATGCTGCTATTTGCTGGACAAATACTGAATCTTGTATGCCAGCATGGGGGGCTAAAAATCCACGCCTGGGAAATAACCCATATGTAATGGCCGTGCCAATGCAGAACGGTGCGTTGGTGCTGGATATGGCTATGTCACAGTACGCCTACGGGAAATTGCAGGTTACGCGCCTTAAAGGCGAAAAATTACCCTTCCCTGGAGGCTATGATAAAGACGGTAATCTGACAGATGAGCCAGGTCCGATTGAAGCATCCATGCGCATTCTCCCTACCGGCTACTGGAAAGGTTCTGGTATGGCGATCCTTCTGGATGCAATGGCGGCATTTCTGACCGCAGGTGCTTCAACCAATGAAATCGATAAAATCCAGGAAGGTAGTTGTACCGGCGCGAGTCAGGTTTTCATGGTTTTCGACCCTAAACATTTTGGCGGTAAAGAATTCAGCGAAAATATGGCCGCTGGAATTGCGGATTATGTGAAGTCTTCCGAACCCTCTGAAAATAACCATGAAGTCTTTTATCCAGGTGAAATGGAATTACGTAATCGGGATAACTTCCGTAAAAACGGTATTCCAGTGGATGATGGTGTGTGGGCGGAAATTCAGCAACTGGCAAAACGGAATACTTTATGATTAGTGGACATATCTCTCAACTAGTTGTGGCGCAAAAAGAGTTTCCTCCGATTATTTTTTCTACATTGAAAATAATTAAGGCGCTTGATTTTTCTCAACACCCGGACGGCCAGTTTGAGAAAAATGGCGTGCTCTTTAAAACCTTCACAGCTCCAACTGTGTTACCTCATGAGCGTAAACCAGAAACACATAAAGAGTTCATTGATATTCAATTTGTGATTACGGGAAAAGAGCGGGTGGAGTTTTGTTCAACAGGCAACATAAAGCCAAGTGAATCACACCCCGAACAAGATAACTATTTCTATACGCGGTCTTCGGTATCGCTGGATGGCATTGACATGAACAATGGGGATTTTGTTGTGTTTTTCCCGTGGGATATTCACGCTCCGCTGTGCCATGACACTGAATGTCAACAAATCAGGAAGATCGTCGCCAAAGTGCCACTTTCTGCGCTCTGATAACAACATAAGCCACTCCGCAGAACGGAGTGGCTTATGGCTTTACCCTTGAATGGAGAAAGTATTTTGCAAAACACGCTGTTAGCGGCAAAGGCCACCCTCCCCATGTATGATCGTTCTGTGCTTGTCGGGCGTATGGTTCATTTGGGTTTTGGTGCTTTTCATCGCGCCCATCAGGCTGTGTATGCCGATATTCTGGCGAATGAACATGGTAGTGACTGGGGATATTGTGAAATCAATCTGATCGGTGGTGAGCAGCAAATTGCCGACCTCAAACAACAGGACATGCTCTATTCTGTGGCAGAAATGTCGGCTGAGGCCTGGCAATCGCGGGTTGTAGGAGTGGTAAAACAGGCTCTGCATGCGCAGGTCGACGGACTCGACGCAATATTCCATGCTCTGATTCAGCCTGAAGTGGCGATTGTTTCCATGACAATCACTGAAAAAGGCTACTGCCATTCCCCCGCCACCGGTCAGTTGCAACTGGAACATCCGCTGATTTTACGCGATTTAGCTAATCCGCATCGCCCTCAGAGTGCCGTTGGGGTTATCGTTGAAGCCCTTGCGCAGCGTAAAGCGGCCGGGCAGCCAGCGTTCAGCGTGATGTCCTGCGATAACATGCCGGAAAACGGCCATGTCACCCGTAACGTGATCACCGCTTATGCCCGAGAGCTCGAGCCCATGCTGGCAGAGTGGATCGAAACCAATGTCACTTTCCCTTCCACCATGGTCGATCGCATCGTCCCTGCTGTGACACCAGACACCCTTGCACAAGTCGCGCAGCAAACGGGCGTACAGGATCCGGCCGCTGTGGCCTGCGAGCCATTCCGCCAATGGGTGATAGAGGACAATTTCGTAGCTGGTCGCCCGGAGTGGGAAAAAGCCGGGGCCGCGCTGGTCAGCGATGTCTTGCCTTTTGAGGAGATGAAGTTGCGCATGCTGAACGGTAGCCACTCGTTCCTGGCCTATCTGGGTTATCTGGCCGGTTATCAACATATCAGTGATTGTATGCTGGATGAGCATTACGTTAACGCCGCCCGCCATCTGATGCTGGTGGAACAGGCTCCCACGCTGAACACACCTGGAACTGATCTGGAAAAATATGCAGATTCCTTGCTGACACGCTATCAGAATACGGCATTGAAACACCGAACCTGGCAGATCGCCATGGACGGCACGCAAAAACTACCACAGCGTATGCTGGATTCGGTGCGCTGGCATCTGAAAAATGGCAGTAATTTTGACTGCTTAGCGTTAGGTGTTGCAGGATGGATGCGTTACGTCGGGGGAATAGATGAGCAGGGGCAATCTATCGACATCAGTGATCCATTACGTGAGGAAATTGCCCTGTACGTCGCCAGTAGCTCCGAGGGTGAACCACGCGTAAAATCTCTACTGCAAATGACCGCCGTATTTGGTCGCGACCTCCCGGATAATCAACAATTCGTCAATACTGTGACCCGTGCATATCTGGCACTGCTGGCCAGAGGGGCGAAAGCAACAGTTGCTGAGATGATGGTTCGTTAAATTATTCAGAACATACAGAATATACGTTCTTGTAAGAACTGGTCTTCATACTCATCTCACTCAGGCAACCTTCCTGGGTGAGATTCTTCGTTGCCCTCCTTTTTCTGACCTAAAAAATAAAGTGTAGAACTGGAAATGCCCAAGGGTATGGGTAATTTTATCATCTCACTTACAAAGCCGTAATCTGCTAGTATGGTTGGATACTACTATCAGCCGAGAATATTTATAATTTCCATGTCAGAATCCTACAGCATTACTAATAATGTGCCGGTAAATCAGCAAATATACCGTTTCCTGAGGCAGGATATCGTCGATTGTACAATTCCTCCAGGTACACTGCTTTCAGAGAAAGAGATTTCCACTCGCTTTCATGTGTCGCGTCAACCTGTACGGGAAGCTTTTATTAAACTAGCTGAAGCAGGGTTGGTGCAGGTTTTACCGCAACGTGGAACGTTCGTGATGAAGATTTCTTCAAAACGGGTGGATGATGGGCGCTTTATTCGTCAGGCGGTGGAATGTGCAATTGTGCGGCGTGTTGCCATAAGCATAACCTCAGAACAATTGATGGCGCTTGAACATAATCTGCATCGTCAGGAACTGGCGGCAAGGAATAATCAAATCAGAGAGTTTTTGGCATTGGATGATGAATTCCATTACCTTTTGACACAAATCGCGGACTGTCTCCTCGCTTGGGAAACGATTGAAACCATCAAAGCCACCATGGACAGGGTTCGCTTCCTTAGTCTGGTTGAAGTTTCGCCACCAGAAAAGTTAATCCAGCAGCATTACAGTATCCTAGAGGCGCTGAAAGCCGGGGACCCGGATGCGGCAGAACTTGCCATTCATTTGCATTTGCAGGAAATGATCTATTCGATTACTTCTGTTGCCCTAAAAAATACAGACTGGTTTGAAACTACCTAATACCTCACTTCACTACACAGCCCCTGTTGCGTGAGCAACAGGGGCTGTGTTTATTTTGTATCGATAACGGTATCAGTATCCGGTTTTAACTTTGTTCATCAGCAACGTTTTGCTGCCCCGGACAATCTTCACATACAGGCCGTTATCCTTCGCGCCACGCACGAATCCGGCCTTCACATCACCCTGACAGTCACCGCCGTCATAGGGCACATTAATGCCGGTCTGATGTATCAGGTCAATAACACCAAAATTATTATCAGCACAGGCAGGGCCAGGCCAGTCCTGAATCAGGGCAAACTTATGGTCGTCACTGACGGCGGTCAGCGAGCAGACTGAGCTGTTGATATCGTCACCCTGACACCAGTATGGCTCGCCCGGATTGTCTTTATCCATCAGGCTCGCCGGAAGTTGAGCTGCACCGGCACTGAATGCAGCAAGTGACAGAATGAGGGCGGGTACAGCAGAGGTCATTATTTTCAGCATGGTTTTTTTCCTGAATTAATCCAGCCCGCTGTCGGGCAAAATGAGGTAGGTTGATATCGGGTGTTATCAGAAGCGACGGTAACGAAACAGCTCTTTGCCCTGGTAAAGCGCCACCAGGTCGTCATATTCAGGCTTCTTCTGGTTGGGCTTAAAGGTCACTACCGTGCCCGGACGGCACAGGTCTTTTACGGTGAGACCGAATTTCTTGTCCGGAGTAATGGTGAATCCCTTCGACACATCGTTGTGCATGATAGTTATCCAGCCCCACAGGCCGCCTTCGCAGTCTTTAAAGGGGGCTGAACGCACCGTGACCATTCCGCCCAGGCGGTCAACAGACATGGCTTCGCATTTTCCAGTAACCTGACGATGCGCATCGCACCAGAAAATGTTCCCGTTGTTGTCATTAACTACCGCAGGTAGGGTCCGGTTATAAGGCTGAGCCTGAGCGCCCGCACAGAGCAGAAGGCTGCCGGTAATACCCAGTACTTTAATCAGTGTTTTCATTACGTTGGTCCTTAACAGAGAAAGAATCAGGTAGCGGTCATTCAGGCCCAGACGGTCAGCCCCAGCATCACAAGCCATACCCAGAAGTAAGCCGGTTTCTGACCGAGAGTTTTTGCCCGCCGCCACAGATAGAACGGCACCAGCCAGGCCAGTTTGCCGAACGTGGTGGTGTCCACTCCGGCCTTACGCAGGCGTCGTTCATCGAGATACCCCAGAGCGATATTGAGCAGCAGCGTGATAAACCAGTACTGCCCGCCCGAGACAGCCTCATATGCCTCGTCAAAAGACATTCCGTTCAGCCCTGCAGTCCACAGCTCGAGCGCATAACCCATGAAGGGAGCAAATGCCAGCGTCCATACCACTCCACCCGGAATGCGGTTCCCCGGCAGCGCTGGTGGTGTAGTGCTGTGGAGCAGCGCTGAAGCCAGCGGGGTGGCGGAGACCGGTTGCCAATCCGTCATGCCCTGTCGCCACACCAGCGTGGCAGCGGTGAGTTCACCGCGCGCAATCAGGCCAGTGATGTCGTCTTCGGTCACATTGTCGTGACGTATGCCATTTTTCTCGTAATGCCAGGTCATTGTTTTTCCTTCTTAACAGAGGTAATTAAATCAATGTGTTGCCTTGCTCCTCCTCAGAGGGTCCAGGAGACAGGACTTCGCGAATACAGCTGAAGTGCGGAAGAGCCCGGATAAAGCCCGTCTGTGTGGTTAACTGGCTGAGACGTTTTCGCGGGGTAAAAGTGGTGTTCAGGACTGTCACCGCATGGATGGTCGCCAGAGGATGCACGGTGATATGCCCGTTAAGTTCACCGGTGAGGTACCAGCAGCCGTCGAGTGATATCAGGCGGTACGGAGCCAGCCCGTCACAGCGTTCTCCCTCGGCCAGCAGTAGTACCCGCTGGCAGGCGGTAATGGCACTGACGAGACGGTAGAACACCAGTGAGATGGCCGGTGACACAGACTGTGGCGGCTGCCATACCAGACACGGCATCCCTCCTGCAGTGAGCAGCATGCCCGCCAGACGCCGGTCCAGCCCCGGAAAAATATCGGCCAGTCCGGCCCGGTGCGCGAAGGTCAGCGCATCTAGCTCCCCCTGTACGCCCCCACCGGTGCTGCGCAGGCGGCATTGCCCCCGTCGATACTCAAGGTCGAGGTACATCAGCCGTTCGCGAAAATCCCGTCGCAGGGTACGGACTGACACACCAAACTCTGCAGCCAGCCGCGCCATGTTCAGCGTTTCACCTGCAACCAGGCGGCTGATTATCAGTGACAGTCTGACAGCCAGCCGATCATGACGGCGCTCTGCCTGTGCCATCTTAAATCTCCGTAATAGTTAACTGACTGAATATGAAATGATTCTAAAGAGGGGGGCGGACAGGGTATGGACATGGAATGAACTATTTTTTATCTGCCTCCGGAAGCAGGCCCGACGCGGCACACCATGAAATGCGGTGATAAAACACTCAATCCAATGAGGGGAAAACGGACAGGGAGTGTCCTTTGTTAACATGGCGATAACACTCTCAGGACTGAAACCCACTCAGCATCGCTTCCGCCATCACCCAGAGAGCCCGGTTGAGCTTCACATCTCCGTCGATACCACGCACGGCGCGGGTATGTGTTCGCCCGCCTTTTGCACTCCGGCCACTGAGCCCGCCCTTAATCAGGTTCTCCTGAATACGCTGGTATGTGGTCCACAGATCATTGCTCTCATCCTGCCAACGGCGTGGGGAGAGTATCTGAGGTGCTGTCACCGGCTGGTGGTCCTCACCAAAACGGTACGTCAGTGCAGCCTGTGCCAGAGCCTGTTGTGCAGGAGGCGGCAGCATCAGCGACTGCATGGCATCCCGCTTCTCTTCCACACGGTCAAAAATACCCAGCACTTCATACGCCCCTTCAATCACCTGACTCACCACATCCCCTTTGTGCGGCACCCGCACCTCGCCAAACGACTCACCGCAGACGAGTCCGTTCTGGCATACCGCACGAAATAATCCCGGCAGCATCTGATACGAACTGGAGCCATCGTGAGAATTGAGCAGAATAATTTCCGGCACCTGCTTACCGGTAGTCTGCCCCTCCCGACGCAGGCGCAGCATATGCTTCGTATGTTCACGACGACCCGGATCACGCACGCGGGTCTGACAGGCAAAGAACGGCTGAAAGCCCTCCCGCTGCAGACTGTCCAGCAGAGAGATGGTGGGTATATATGTGTAACGTTCACTGCGGGATTCGTGTTTGTCCTCGCTGAAAACGCTGGGCACCACAAGAAACAGTTCTTCGCGGGTTAACGGACGGTCACGACGGATAAGATTTACTGCGCCAAAGCGCGAAGCCAGACGGGTCATAAGCAGACTCCTCATGATGGAAAATAAATACAAAAAGCCCCGCCGCAAAATCGCGGCAGGGCTCAGGAAACTACGGGTTAGAAGGGTTAATTTTCAGAAGAAGAAATTCCAGACTGCACGAGCGACTGATACCACGATGTCGCGTACAGACTGGATGACTGTCCGAACCGGGGCCGGTATCAGGGGCATGGAACTTACAGTGTCCAGTACCGAGCCGACCGTTTCACCAAAATCGTCACGAGCTTTTTTATTAACGACATCGGTACGAAGTTGAGCACTAAGCTGTACCGCTACCGGACTACTGGCCTCCCGCGGCAGGCAACGAATCATCCGTTCAGCCATCACCCGCAGCCCCCACTGCAAACGTACCGACACCGCACAGACAGGGTTTACAGGTTGGAACAACTCATGCAGTAGACAGATTTTGCGGCTGATATTTTGTTTCTGCTCTGTAGACAGCTTTTCACCACCGCAGGTGGGTTCAATCTTGTCGGACTGACTGATAACAAACAACACCTTATGCCGGTATACCTCACCAATCACCTCCCGGTAAAAATGTTCATCCACCGCCAGCGCTCGATCATCGCCCTTAATCAACCACAGCACCAGGTCCAACCGGGGAAGATGTTCGCGATATAGGGCGGCATATTCAGTATCGCGTAAGCTACTTTCCCCTACACCTGGTAGATCAACAAGGGTCATAATGCGCTCGCCCACTTGTAGGCTAAATTGCAAGGGGTCGCGTGTGCAGGCGACCACATCGCTAACGGGTGAAACCTCACTGGCAAACAGGGCATTGCACAACGACGATTTTCCCGCCCCGGTTTTACCCATAATGCCGATTACCGGCTCGTACTTCGTGAGACTGCGAAGACGCTCAAGGATAAGGTAGCGAAGCGTGTGTGGTAGTGACGCCAGCGGTTTTTCAAAAGCCTGTAGGCCGTCAGATTTTTGCATACGAATATCTCTGTGTGAAAAAAAGACCCCGCGATCCGGTAAAAGATGTGGGGGATTCACGTAGATGATATCTATCTGAATTTATTTGAAATATAAGCAGATGCATGTAACTGCAGCAGTGCCACTTTTAAAATAACGCTCATGGTGACTGGCAGCTTTTTGCTAATAGTAGACATTTACTCCTAGGTTTAGATATCGAAATTAGTACTCCAATATAGATAGAACATGGAGTGAACCGGATTGCCTGTGCGAGACAAGAACCGTTGGCCCCTTTGGTTCGACGGATTGCAGGAAAGTCATTTCCTGTGCTGAAGAGGGTTTCTGAGGCAACCTGAGAATTTTTAAGAACATCAGAAAGAATGACGTAAGTTACTTATATGCGATCGCTTAATATATCATGACATTAGTAGCATTTAAGTGCATGAAAGTTTGTACATTTGTTTGAGTTTATCTCGAAGCTAGAAATCTCAACATAAATACATAAGAGGGTTTTGTGAAACGAAAACCTGAGGCTGAATCTGCTACAGAGCTGGGTTCTATTCTGTTAAACTTGCGGTCAAAAATTTCCAAGAAAACCTAGGATTTGACATGAGTTTACTGCACACCAGTAGCAGTAGGCCGGTCACATGCCAATGGAGAGCTGTACGCAAATGAACGCCGTAGAAATTGAACAAGCCATCTCGGATCTTGCGGAGCAACCCTTTGATCCCATAGAGTTTCCTTATGCTTTCCTTGAAGCTTTTGGTAACAAAGCAACGACTATCAAACGCTTGCGTGCCGGGGCTTCGAACAAGTCCGACTTGGGTGGGGTTCTTCAGACTAACAACATCCACATTCTAACCAGTGAAGAAGATCAAGTGACGCATATGCTGGCCTCACTTAAGGCCAGCCCGGCAACAAGTAAAGCCAAGGCTAAGTTCATCCTCGCCACAGACGGCAAAGACTTAGAAGCCGAAGATCTCACAAGCGGTCAGACCATCGCTTGCGCCTTTGAAAACTTTCCCGATCACTTCGGCTTCTTTCTGCCGCTGGCAGGTATTACCACAGTTCGCCAGATTAGTGAAAATGCCTTCGATATTCGAGCTACTAGCCGTCTAAACCGTTTGTACGTCGAACTACTGAAAGATAACCTTGAATGGGGTACTACGGCGCGTCGTCACGACATGAATAAATTCATGGCGCGACTAATTTTCTGCTTCTTCGCCGAAGACACCGATATTTTTATCGGAAAGGGGGCCTTCACCGATACTATTTCAAAGATGAGTGAGCGCGACGCTTCCAATACGCACGATGTCATCGCCACTTTGTTTCGCGCTATGAACACCCCACGCAATGAGCGTGCTGTCGCCGGTATTCCTCGCTGGGCTATAGATTTTCCTTACGTTAACGGTGCTTTGTTCTCTGGTAGTGATGAGGTTCCGCGTTTTAGCCGTATTGCACGTTCCTATCTACTGCATGTTGGCAATCTGGATTGGACCAGAATCAACCCGGACATCTTTGGCTCGATGATTCAGGCCATTTCCGAAGACGAAGAGCGCGGCGAGCTGGGCATGCATTACACCAGCGTTCCCAATATTTTGAAGGTACTTAACCCGCTGTTTCTCTATGATTTGCGTACGAAGCTAGAAGAGGCTGGTGACAACCCGCGTGCCTTGCTTAACCTACGCAAGCGCATTGCCAGAATAAGAGTTTTCGACCCAGCTTGCGGTTCTGGCAATTTCCTTGTTATTGCTTACAAAGAAATGCGTGAGATTGAGGCGGAGATCAATCGGCGTCGTGGTGAGCCAGATGGAAGGTCGGAAATACCGATCACCAACTTTCGCGGGATCGAGCTGCGTGATTTTCCGGCAGAAATTGCGCGTCTTGCACTGGTTATCGCCGAGTATCAGTGCGATGTGCTGTATCGGGGCCTGAAGCTCGCGTTGGCTGAGTTTCTGCCCCTTCGAAACGATAACTGGATCACCTGCGGTAACGCGTTACGAATTGACTGGTTGAGCGTTTGCCCTGCGACTGGAACCGGAGTGAAGTTGCAGGCAGAAGATCTTTCTGAGACGCCGATCGATCAGGCAGAGATCGACTTCGAGAATGAAGGGGGGGAGACGTACATCTGTGGCAACCCTCCGTATGTTGGGCGTCGCAATCAAACTGCTCAACAGAAAGAGGAAATCAAGTTCGTACTTGGGAAGAAGGTGAAATCTAGTGCATCGCTAGACTATGTATTTTGCTGGATTGAGAAAGCAGCAGACTATGTGCTTCAGACACGTTGCAATTTCGCATTTGTAACAACAAATTCGGTGTCACAGGGCACTCAAATTCCCATTTACTGGCCGCATTTGTTCTCGAAAGGGCTGCAAATCAACTTTGCTCATCGCTCGTTTCGCTGGAGCAACAATGCATCCGATAACGCTGGAGTGAGCTGTGTGATCCTTGGAATTGGTCATCCGCAGCTGCCAAAGGTCATCTTCGATGATCTCCAGCGTTATGAGGTAGCCCACATCAATGCATATCTAACAAGCTCTGATGTGCAGGTAGTGGAAACAAGAAGTACACCGATTTCACCGCTTGCTCGGATGAACTATGGAAACCTTCCCGGTGATGGAAATTTCTTGACGTTGAGCATGTTGGATCGAGACCGACTACTACAAGAGAACCCAAAGTTTGAGCGGATCATATTGCCACTATATGGCGCTAAAGAGTTCATTCGGGGATTGCAACGCTATTGCTTATGGATTGACGAAGATGATCTTGAATTTGCTAGTCAGAGTGAGTTTGTGCGGCGTAGGTTGGACGGTGTAAGAAGAATACGCGAGGAAAGCTGTGACTCGAGCTACAACGCGCTGGTGGACCGGCCGCATCAATTCCGTGACAGAAATTTAGCAACCGGATTGACCATCCTTGCGCCTACAGTGAGCTCTGAAGTACGGGAGTACCTCCCGGTTGCGGTACTTCCAGGTCGGACGGGAACAACTAATCAGGCTTATGCCCTCTACGACGCTCCGCTCTGGAATATGGCAATTCTTGCCAGCCGCTTACATCTGGCATGGATCGCAACCGTATGCGGTAAGCTGGAAACGCGTTACCGTTATTCCAATACCCTCGGCTGGAACACCTTTCCTTTGCCTATATTGACCGAGAAAAACAAGGCCGATCTTACCCGCTGCGCTGAAGAAATCCTGCTAGTACGAGAGCATCACTTCCCCGCGACTATTGCGGACTTGTACGACCCCGCAAACATGCCTGCTGATTTGCGAGCTGCGCATGACCGCAACGACGAAGTGCTAGAACGCATCTACATCGGTCGTCGCTTTAAGAATGACACAGAGCGGCTTGATAAGCTGTTTGATCTCTACACCAAGATGGCTGCTTCGGCTGCACCAGCCAAGGGCAAGAAGCGTAAAGTGGGAGCCAACATATGAGCGCCAAGATTAAGTCAGTACCGTCCGTTTCTGTTACCTATGCACGCAATGGATCATCGACTAGGGCTAATATCCTTGGGATGCGGCCTATGCAAGAACAGGCTTATGAGAAGCGCGGAGAACAATACCTACTTATCAAGTCGCCTCCCGCTTCCGGCAAAAGCCGCGCGCTGATGTTCATTGCGCTCGATAAACTTGAAAACCAGGGGCTCAAGCAAGCCATTATCGTTGTGCCGGAGAAATCCATCGGTGCAAGCTTTAATGATGAGCCGCTATCGCAGTATGGCTTCTGGGCTGATTGGCATGTCAAACCTAAGTGGAACCTGTGCAACGCGCCCGGTAACGACAATGGTGGCAAGGTGAAATCTCTCGGCACATTTCTGGAAGGTAGCGATAAAGTGCTCGTTTGCACACACGCAACCTTTCGCTTCGCGGTCGATGCCTACGGCATAGAAGCGTTTGACGATCGCCTGATCGCGGTCGATGAATTCCACCATGTGTCAGCTAACCCGGATAACAAGCTTGGTCAGCATCTGGGGCAGTTTATCGCGCGGGACAAGACGCACATCGTTGCCATGACCGGATCCTACTTCCGGGGTGATGCGGAGGCCGTGTTGGCTCCTCAGGATGAGTCTAGGTTCGATACTGTCACCTACACCTACTACGAACAACTCAACGGCTACGAATACCTCAAGCAACTCGACATTGGCTACTTCTTCTACAGTGACTCCTACGTCGATGACATCCTCAATGTACTCGATCCTGACAAGAAGACCATTATCCATATTCCCAACGTCAATTCGCGCGAGAGTACGAAGGATAAAATCAAGGAGGTGGAGCACATTCTCGGCGAGCTTGGCGATTGGCAAGGTGCAGATCCTGCGACTGGTTTCCAGCTAGTCAAATGCCTCGATGGCCGGATGTTGCGTATCGCTGACTTAGTGGACCCAACTAGTCAAAGCAAGATTCAGGAAAGCCTTCGTGGTGTAAAAATGAAGACAGATCGTGACTATGTGGACATCATTATTGCACTTGGTATGGCAAAGGAAGGTTTCGACTGGATCTGGTGCGAACATGCGCTGACAGTTGGCTACCGAGCCAGCTTGACTGAGGTCGTGCAGATCATCGGTCGCGCCACTCGCGACGCACCGGGTAAAACCCGCGCGAAATTTACTAACCTGATCGCCGAGCCGGACGCTTTAGAAGGCGCGGTTACCGAAGCAGTCAATGATACCTTGAAAGCCATCGCGGCAAGCCTGCTGATGGAGCAAGTATTAGCTCCGCGCTTCGAGTTCAAGCCTAAGAACCCTGAAAGCGGTCCGACCCCAGGTTTTGATTATGGTGAAGGAGGGTATGACCCGGATAACTGCAATTTAGGTGTTAATGAGCAGACAGGGACGTATCAAATCGAGATTAAGGGACTTGCCGAGCCTAGGAGCAAAGAGGCGGCGCGCATCTGCCTGGAAGATTTAAATGAAGTGATCGCGGCCTTTGTGCAAGATAAGCCCGCCATCGAACGTGGACTGTTCGACGAAGAGCTCATTCCCGAAGAATTAACACAGGTTCGTATGGGGAAGATCATCAAAGAAAAGTACCCTGAACTTGACGCTGAAGATCAGGAGGCTGTGCGTCAGCACGCTATTGCCGCCCTTAATCTCACGCAGCAGGCCAAGCGTCTTGCCACCGGTGAGAACGATGGGATGCTTAATACTGCCCTTATCGACGGAGTGCGTCGCTTTGCGATGGACGTACGCGATTTAGACATAGATCTTATCGACCGCATCAACCCCTTCGGTGAAGCCTATGCCATCCTTGCTAAGACGATGAGCGAAGATAGTTTGAAGCAGGTCGCGGCTGCCATCTCGGCCAAGCGTACCTCGATCACGCCTGAAGATGCCAAAGTGATCGCTAAGCGCGCCGCTGAATTCAAACGTGAACGTGGACGCCTCCCATCGTTAACTTCGCCGGATGCTTGGGAAAAGCACCTTGCCGAAGGCGCAGCCGCGTTTATGCGATTCAGGTCGGAGGGGCGTTATGAGTAAATCTGATCTAGACGATTTGGCTAATGAACTTGCCGAGTTTGCACCTCCTGAGAAGAAAAAAGGACGTCCAGCCAGCGAGGAACGCATCATCGCAGGTTTTGAGGAAATCCAGCGCTTCGCTGACCAACATGGGCGTGCGCCGCAACCCGGCGAAGGGCGTGAGATCTTCGAGCGCATCTATGCAGTGCGACTCGAGCGTCTACGCACTCTCCCAGACTACCGTGCCTTGCTTGAGCCGCTGGATCATCATGGCTTATTGGCCGGAGGGGGTGAGGTAGCGGAGTCAGCGGACGAAATTGTCGATATCGATAATTTGGCTGCCGAACTGGCTGATGTTACCAGCGAGGACGACATAACAGTCTTACGTCATGTTCGTGCTAGCGTCGAAAAGCGTACTGTACAAGGGATCGCGGATCGCAAGCCGTGCGAGGATTTTGATGCGTTCAAACCGCTATTTGAGCAGGTGCGCAGTGATCTAAGTTCAGGGTTAAGAGTGACCCGACCTTTTGGGCAGTATGCAACGATTGAAGTGGGCCATTGGTTCATCCTGGATGGTCAAACGGCTTATGTGGCTGATGAAGGTGAAGAATTCGATTCACCACAGGGGAAGAAAGATGCTCGGCTGCGTGTTATTTACTCGAATGGTACGGAAAGCAACCTACTTCGGCTGTCATTGGTTCGTGCTTTGTATAAAGACGAAACAGCACGCCGAATTACCGATCCAGACATGGGGCCTTTATTCAGCGATGCTCTAGAAGAGAGCGATCTAGAAAGCGGCACCATTTATGTGTTGCGTTCACTATCTGATAACCCCTATGTGGCTGAACATCGTGATGTCATTCACAAGATTGGTGTGACTGGTGGCAAGGTAGAGACTCGTATTGCCAATGCTGAACACGATTCCACCTATCTCTTAGCGAAGGTCGAGGTGGTAGCTTCATACAAGCTTGCAGGCATCAACCGCACCCGGATGGAAAACCTGTTTCACAGGTTGTTTGCACCCGCACGGCTTAAAATTACCATTAACGACCGTTTCGGCCATCCAGTGCAGCCCGAGGAATGGTTTCTCGTTCCGTTATTCGTTATCGATGAGGCTGTTGCACGTATTAAGGATGGTAGCATCATTGGGTATGTCTATGACCCCATGTCTGCGAAACTGGTGAAGGCATAGGGCAGAATTTACGCATTATGATGAAAATAACCAATACAGTTCGCAGGGATATTACTTCCAGAGAGAATAACGGCGATAGTGGGCATTGTTTACTTAAGCTACAAAGCACTACTGAGATGATTAGTCAGGATCACTAGATAAATCAGATTGAAGTCCTAGGGGGGATTCCGTTGGAAGTAGAAATGTGGGATGGCGGTTTACAAGAGCAAGAAGTGGCAGCTATTGAGAAAATAAAGGCTGCGTTTTCGGATAATTTATCTATGTCTGACAAGCTTGTTCGTGGGGGTTCTATTGGCGAGCAGCTACAAAGATATGGTTATACCGGCAACGGAATGTTCCCCTGGAAAGGTTATGCAGGTTTTCGTTTTGTTGAGGCAAAAAAAGAAGGTGAATTTGATTTAGTCATTGTTACGCATTGTAATGTGATCATAGTTGAGTTGAAGGACTGGAACCATCAGCCCGTAACTGCGCGCGGAGAGACTTGGTATAAGGGTGATAAGAACATGGGACGCTCGCCGGTAAGCGTGACCCGTGGCAAAAAGTTCACGTTGGACAACAAACTCAAGCGTCTGGCAGATCGTTTTACGAACAAAGGCTATGTTCCATTTGTACATTTCTTTGTTGTGATGACTGGCAATGCGGACTTCAGTGAGTTACCGGAAGAACAACTTCACCATACAATCTCGTTAACAGATTTTCTTAAATTTGCCGATCGCAATACATTCAACAACTATTTCAGACCCCATCCAGGCTCCCAGGTTCTAAACAAAGATTTTCCCCTTTTTGATAACCTTTTCTTAGGGCCTCAGACAGCAGCAAAAGCCCTGCGGGTTAATGGCTTCGAAGCTAAGGATATGATTTTCGAACATCCTAAAAAGGTGTATCGGGAATACCTAGCAAAATCAGAAATATCGGCTAATAGCGAAGCATTACTCAGGGTATGGAATTTCCGGAACATCCAAGGGACGAAAGCGTACACGCCGGAAGGAAGAGCTGAGATCGTTTCACGTGAGCGTGAAGTGTTACAGCACATCAATCACCAGAACCGGGATCTGTATAACCACTGTCTGAGGTCTCTGACGAGTTTTCAGAAAGACGAAGTGACTGCCGAGTACAGTGAAGTCTATGAGCTTCCGCCGGGTCATGTTCGGTTTAACGAATTCATCGGAAAGTATGGAAAGGCGTTTTCAGATCTGGACCGGTTGAATGTGGTTAAATTGCTCATTGCGAAGTTTAGCGATCTCCATGAGATA
This sequence comes from Klebsiella sp. BIGb0399, assembly GCF_003752615.1. NCBI lineage: Bacteria > Pseudomonadati > Pseudomonadota > Gammaproteobacteria > Enterobacterales > Enterobacteriaceae > Klebsiella > Klebsiella sp. BIGb0399. The sequence continues at coordinate 724,093 of NZ_RKHT01000007.1, forward strand.
AAAATTGCGCACAGGGATATCGCCGATCATAGCTTGTGGATTTCACCTTCAAAAGAAGTTGCCCTTTCGAACTTTATTTCGGCATACCACCGGCCAGCCGGAACGGTAGGCGATTACCGTAAGCTTTTATCCGTAGGTGCAGTCGAGGTAAAAGACATGCTTGATGAGGGCGAGCTTACGCCTTTTCAGCAGGATGTTCATGCCCTGGGCCTTGTAGCCTGGCACTTGTTAAGCGGTAAGCGCATGTCTCCCAAGAGTCTGGAGACAGTACAGGACAGTATGCTAAACAGCCAGCACTGGTATTCATATGTATTACTGGATGCCGTTGCTGCAAAATTTGCTTCCGCGACAGAATTCTTTGATGTCCTGAAACAAGCCGAACCTGCGGGTAAGGCTATCCCAACATTTGATGATACTGAGCTTGACCCTTATCGGCATGCTATCAACCACTCTCGTCAGTACCGGGAAGACGATGACTTTCTGGTAGAAACATCCGACAAAGAAGTTTATATCTCGGGTGGAAGGGTCGTGAAGGTTTGGCTGAACGTTGGGGGGCAGGGAGACGATCCGTCAGTAAACTTCCAGGTTATGAAGTTTTTAAAACAGGTTGAGCAGCTTTCTTTAGTTAAACCAACGTATCTGCCTGAAATTCGTGAATTCGGTATTGCATCCAAATCATCAAGTCTGTACCTGGTCACGGATCAGGTACTGGGAGAAACCTGGGATAACATGGTGGTTCCAGATGATGAAAAAATCGACCTCATTGATAAGTTTGTCGCCGCCGTTGAGCACTTGCACGGACTGGGTGTTTCTCACGGGGACATCCATCCTGGTAATGTGATGCTTGGGACACAGAGTCGTTCTCTTTTCCTCATCGATATCCCCGATTTTTCACCGTTCGGTGACGAAACTAAAAACCACAGCTACAGCCCTGAATACATCGATAATTGTACTTCCTTTGAACGCGACAACTATGCAGTGATGAAGATGTCCTGCGAGTTGTTAGGTTTGTCATGGGGGCAGGAATCAGACATTTATCCGACTATTGCTAATGCCATCCGGGCTGAACTGGAAGATCCTGTTTTTCGGTTTAAGGATTTAGGGCGATTTAAAAAAGCGATAAACAGTAATGACCTAACGTCAGAACAAGCCCTGATAGAGATAACAGCAGGAAATGCCGATGAAATCATCTCTGTCCTGCCAGATAACGGGCATCTGTATGTCAAAGTTGAACCAAATCCTAAAGCCCCAGCTGAAGTAAAAGTAACTTTCAGCGGGATAGGTGGCGGTTTCACTGCAGTGTTCCACAAAGAGCAGAAAACGCTGATTCATGGCTTCAGGCCATGGGTTCGCGCCACAATTCGTAAGCAAGATATTGATGAAAGCCAGTTCGAAATTGGTACTGGCATCAGGATTATTCCCGGCAGTCCGCAGGATATATCGGCGTTGACAGTATTGCTTAATGAAGAAGAATCTTTTGCGCGGGCAATCAAGTTGATTGCCGCACCTGAAGACGTTCAGGAACAGGACCCGCTTACGCTTCAGCTAAAAGATGCCTTTGCAAGACTTGATAAGCAGGCGCTTGAACCTGCTTTAAAAGAAGTGCTGGAAATCCCTACGGTGAAGCTGTGGCGCGCCATTCTGGATACTGAAACAGAATCCTATCCAAACATTGAAGTCAGCGGGGAAGTGGTCCCGGTTGCAGATGCTCATGGAGAGCTTCTTCTCCCTTACTCTGCAGACGTTGATCCACTTGGCGCTTTCAGAAGTAGTGATGAAGTCGAAGCCTTACAGGTCGATCAGGAAGGTGTTGAGCGATTTATAGGTGAGGTGTCACTTAAGAAGTCAGAACTCAAAGAGATCCGTCTGGTCAAAGTGCGTTCAGCAGCCTACAGGCTGAAGGATTCTGATATTGTCTTCTTCCGTACAAAGCAGGATCGGGCGTCTTATCAGAAACGTAAACGCGCACTGGAACGTCTCCTAGATCGAGAAAGTGTGCTGCCTGACTTAATTGATCTGTTCGACCCATCCTGCAAACAGGTGGCTCAAAATTATGGTATCACTCTCAGCGATACCGATTTTGCCAGATACGACCGTGAAGACCAGCACGGAAATAAGATCAGTCTGAATGAGCAGCAAAGAAAGGCGTTTAACAAACTGGTCAATAATGGCCCTCTCTCCCTGCTTCAGGGGCCACCGGGGACCGGTAAAACCGAGTTCATCGCGGCCTTTGTCCACTACCTGATCGAGAAACAGAATACCAAACGCATTTTACTGGTCAGCCAGTCACACGAGGCTGTGAATACAGCGGCCGAGCGCATCAGAAAGCACTGTTCCCGGCTTGGTACAGAGCTGGATGTTGTCAGGTTCAGCAACCGGGAAGGGGCTGTTTCCCCTGGCCTGAAAGATGTGTACTCAAACGCAATCACAACTGAGAAGCGCGAACTGTTCAATGCTGAAATTAAGTACCGTGTTGAAGCGTTGAGTGAAGCCATTGGTCTGGAGCCGGGATTTATTTCGGGTGTTGTACTTGCTGAGCTCAGGTTGTTCAGACAAATCGATCACCTTGAGAAATTGCTCTATCAGGTTAATGATTTAACGGATTCAAAAGAGATCGGTGAACTGAAAGATATTGCAGTCGAACTCGATTTTTCCATCCGCTCCAGGCTGAGTCAGGAATATGGGATTAACCTAGATAAAGGCGCGAAGGTTTCTGCAGCAAAAGACATTCTGATTTCCAAGCTGTGTACAGAGTATGGCGTCAGACCTGATGAGGCAAGACGAGTAAAGGCATTAGCTAAAATATCACGTGATATGCAGGATGCTATGTCGGGAGAGCGAGTGAACCTAGACGAGTTTTATTCGCGCTCCAGGCAGTTAGTGGCTGGTACATGCGTTGGTATTGGACAGGGGCACATTGGCATTCAGGAGAATATCTACGACTGGGTGATCATTGATGAGGCGGCGCGCTCGATTGCAAGCGAACTTGCCATTGCTATGCAGTCGGCCCGACGTGTCCTGTTGGTGGGTGACCACCTGCAGCTTCCCCCATTGTACTCAGATGCCCACAAGGCGGCATTAGCGAGGAAACTGGGTATCAATAACTCCCGCACTGAAATTGACGAGGTATTACGAAGTGACTTTGCCCGTGCCTTCAACTCTGCTTATGGTGCGCAAGCGAGTGCTGCTCTGCTGACCCAGTATCGTATGGCTCCACCGATTGGTGATCTCGTATCGAAGACGTTCTATGACAAGAAGCTTCTGAATGGAGAACGGGCAATTCCGGATGTCTATCAGCAAGCTCCAGAAGCGTTATGTAGCGTCGTAACCTGGCTTGATACTGCTAATCTGGGCCACCGGGCACATCATCTTGAAGATCGCGGAACAAGTATTTACAACCGATGTGAAGCTGACGAGATTATTTCTGTACTTAAACAGGTGTCAGAGAATGAAGAATTTGTCGCTCAGCTTTCAAAGCTCGTTAACAAAGATGAAGCCGCTATCGGCGTGATATGTATGTATGCCGAACAAAAGCGGTTGCTCCGTCAGAAATTCAATCAGGAAATTTGGAGCGAGGGATTTAAGGACATTGTTAAAATTGACACTGTTGACAGTTATCAGGGTAAGGAAAACCGGATCATCATCCTGTCACTGACGCGTTCGGATAAGCAGCATAGCCCAGGTTTCTTACGAGCTCCAAACCGTATAAATGTTGCGATGTCACGCGCAATGGATCGCCTGTTGATTGTGGGTAATGCCGATATCTGGAAGGGAAACAATAAAGAACTACCATTAGGCTCAGTTGTAAGTTATATGGCTGAACGAGGTCAGGAAGCTGGATACAGGTTCCTCTCCGCTCAGCAGGGAGGCAAAAAGAAATGATATCTGATAACAAAGTAACCTATCACGAGGTTGACTTCCTGCTGCCCGCACAGAGGTTTAACATTCAGTTTTCCTATGTTTCCCAGAAGGGGCTGCCATTCATCCGGGAGTTTGTGCTAAGACTTGTTCATGTAGCCTCGATGAGCAAAGCACAAATAGCAACCTATTTCGGCCTGACCCACCGTGAGACAGAGGAGGCGATTTCCGATCTTGTGCAGCGTGGCGAATTGACGCTCTCCTCAGACGGCAGACTGACTTTAACCGACAAATCAAATGGCTATTTTTCTGAGGTTGGCGAGATACCGCACCTTTCAACTATCCAGGACAGTGGTGGTACCTTATCCTTTGATTTAGCCACATTTAGCTGCTTCAGCAACCAAACTTTCCAGGACCACTGGAGGGGAGGGTTAACATTAAAGGTTGATGACAACAACATTTCTCAAAGTGAGAAACTGGTTGAGAAGCACTTTCAGTACCAGTTTAATCAAATCTTGGATAAAGGTTATCTGTCTCACTTGCAGGTTCAGGGAGGTAAAGAACAACCTTCTATCTATACAGTTAATTCTGTTAATAAGCTGCGGCAAATACCGCTCCGTTTAACAACGGAATTTAAAATGGATAACGATGGTAAGGCTGTCGAGCGTGAAGACTATGAACAGTTAAACAGTTCGGAATGTGTTCATGAGTTAATGGCTGTTGAGATAGCTAGGTTATCACGGCATAACAATACCATGAGTATTTTTAAGGCCATGGTATCCATAAACGATGACCTTACGCTTAAGCTGTTTGACTCTAAAACGAATCAACTTAATCCATTATTTATCAAGGATATGCAGGCGCTGGAAGAATACTCAGACTCTGGCAGGACGACTTTTTTAGGCCCGGTTTATTCTAAAAACAACTGGGAAAAGCTGCAGAAAGCTCTGGCACCGGTGCTCAATCAGCGTATCAGAGACAAAACCGATTATGGCGGTAGCCCGTTCGTCTGGGTAGCTCCATCAGATCCCTACTGGTCAAAGAGCGTCCGATTTATCTCAAGCCTGAGCGATTTTCTTAACAGGTCGGCTACGAAGGATAAGCGGCTGTATAAACCGGTGCTGTACGTACCCGTCCAGGATGCAGTTGATGCCCGGGTTGCCAGACAGTGGAAGCATGAACTTGGGCAATTCCACGCGTGCGCTAAAGGGCTAGTAGAAGGACTGTTAGATGGTAATGTTGAGATCCTTCATCTTGAAGATGAGTTATCTGCCGTTATCTATCATATTTCTCAACCAGAAACGCTGCCTGTGACGATGCCATTGGGCTTCATTACAACTAACAAAGATGCAGTTAAGATTATTGGTGCGCTGATTACTGAATATGTCAAAAGCACCTCTGGTTTTGATAAGCCTCATGACTGTGGATTTCTTTCTTCAATAGTTGAAAAACATTGAAAGGATGAGAATTTGCTTTTTTTTGCCTAAACCACCTCTATAGGAGGTGGTGATTAATGGCACCATTAAACTATTGCTTAAAGGGATCGTGTAGCATCTACGACTTACGAAATGGTTGTGGCTCATCGGCATATCGCGATTCAAGGTTTGAAGGCTATAAAATAGCCAATATATGGGCGTAGTATATTTATCATAGAGTTGCGAGCAGAAAAATAAAAAATGAAACACACATCCCCTGCTACAGCTGCTACGTGTAGCAGCTGTAGCAGGGATAAAGGGGGTCACTCATCATATTTGAAAAGCTCACTGCTCAGGTCGTGTATTAGCGCCATTTTTTGAGCTTTTTCACCTTCAGCTAAAGGCTTAATTTGACCTTCTCTCTCATTAACAATTCTGATAGCCTCAGCTAAAAATTCCCGCTTTATTACACGTTCTTCTGAATTTCCGACAAGTCCATAAATATTAACTAATTTCTCCCCGGGGAGTGTCAGGTAAGGTTTTATATAATTCAAGTTAAGAATGCAGTTGTACAATGTAAATTCATTCAAATAGCTTACGAGGTTTTGTCTGCACTCCCGAACGGTTAATATTTTTTCATCTATAATTAACTTGGCCAGTTCTTCGCTATTAATAATTTTCTCGGCTGCATCAAGCCGTTTATTTATTTTGCCCAATGCAGATTCAACTTCATCCAGAATGCCTGTAATAGACTGTGGGTGGATGACAGAAAGTTCAAGCTCGTTGAAGAAACTTGTCATCTGAACCATGTTATTATACTGTTTTATCGCACTCATTATTATCAAATTATTGGCGCACATAACTAATATCAAATCGGGTTGTTTAAATTTGCGATCGATATTGACATGATCAGTAAAAACGCCGCGATACGTTAAAATTGTATTTATATCTGAAAGTAACTCTCCATTTTTTATCGTATTCCCGTTTAATTTGATGTTAAGAGCTAACTTAATAGTGCTAATAGCTGCTGAAATAAAACCTGGAGGTAGCTCATTAATTGATATGGCATTAGCTTTTTTATTTGCCTCGTTTAAATCGTCAATGCAAATGTTATGTATTATTTTAGATAACGTCAGATAAGGTGTAAGGACAACTGAGTCTGGAGAATTTTTAAGGTTGATAGCCAATTCTATCAAATCTAATTCAGAAAAAACTTCACCTTTAAGAGAACTGAAAACAAGATGCCAGATGACCTTGATATCCAGCCATGCATCTTTGTTTATCTCTATCGAATAAGGTTTGGTCGCTTTCTTATGAAACTCTTCTATTACAGATTCCAGCAACCGCTCATCGAATTTTTTCGATTCATAAAGATATTGATGTAATGCCAAATAATAGCTGTCATTCAGACCCTCTACATGAAAAAGGTATCGGTAAAAACTGGAAAGGTGTTCAGTCAGACCAGTCTTTCGTTCCAAAGCCAGCAGGACTCGAAGCGAAGAGTAAGCTACTTTAAAATCATCCAGTTGACCTTTAATTTTGTTAAACTCATCCTCGTCTAATGTTATCTGGGAATGTTCGATGCATTCATCTATGGCACTATTCATCCATGATTTTATCGGTGTGCTGTTTTTTCTGATATTTCTTATATGTTCAGACAGTGGGCTGAGAACTTTTTTATAACTCCCGTCAGGTGACTTAATAAGGTCCCTTAAATAGATTTTCACTCCTTGTAGGATATCCCTTTCATTATTTTCCAGTGTTGGGCAATGATCACTCAACAAAAAACTATGAATATGAAAGTAGAATCCGCTGTTATTAGTGGTGTTGAAAGTTTTGTGTATATCAAGTGCCAGGCATGAAGAAACCCCGAGCTGAATATAACGCTCGAATACTTGGCTCCGGGTCAGAGTGCTGAACACGGGGTAAGACATGATTTGATTATAAAACATTTCGTATTTGTAGAACAAACTACGACGTTCTTCTTCACTGAATACTCTTTCTTTATCAATTATTCCGATTATCTCATTATAGCGCTGATTAAAAAACGCCTGATGACGCCAAAAACTCCCATATGCACGTATATCCCGCTGTTTACTCCCTTCCCTGAATACTCCCAAAATCTGACAGACGTCGTACATCAGTTTTGCAAATGCATGTGCCACTGAACTTCCTCCGGTTGGTTTCCATTTTTCTACGCGGACACTATCCCAGATGTTATGGCAAATTTCGAATCCAGCCAAAGACATCCAACAGGAGAAGTGAAAATGTCGAACATTAGTGAACAAAAAGTACACCCGCTACGTATCCTTCGTATGACTGAATTGACAGTGATACTGGGGATCTCACGCTCAAGTATCTACGAAAAGTTGAATCCGAAATCGAGGTACTACGACGTGACCTTTCCAAAGCCCGTCAGGCTAGGTGCCGCATCGGTTGGATGGCGTTCCACTTCTGTTGATGAGTGGATCGCTTCAAGAATTGTTTAATTTTTTTCTGAAAAAGGAGAGAGCAATGAAAATTACACATAAAAGAAAAGAGAATCATGATGTTAACCTGGATGTCAGGGCGATTTTGATTTTCGTCCAGCAAATTTTATTTTGCATATGTGGAAAAACCAAAGCCGCCGTTGAGCTTACATTTTCCACAATTCTGGCAAGCATGGCTCTCGCCTGTCAGGATATGTTTGATGTTGAAATTATTGATGGTGTTATCGTACCCGTATCGCATTTCCACATTAGTTTGGCAAGATCGGGAAGCCGAAAAACAACGGTATACAGGGTTGCAATGGCCCAAATTCACCAGTTTGAGCACCAACTGGCTGAAGTATTCTCAATCAGGCTGAAAGAATACGAACGACAATATGTGCTCTGGGATGAAGAATGTAAAAGCCTTAAGAAATCGCTTCAGAAAGCGAGACGTCAGAAAGAAGGAATAGAAGAAGCCAGACGCGAGCTGGAGGAATGTCTTAAAAATGAACCTGTAAAGCCTGTGCAAGTGCATTTAACGGTAACAGATCCTACACCGGAAGCACTTCTGAAAGAAATGAGCGACTACTCCAGCCTGGGTATTACTTCTGATGAGGGAAGTGCTCTGTTTGAAAGTATCATGCGCCGTAAGACAGCAAATCTTAACAGCCTGTGGTGTGGTGATAATTATCGGGTCAGCCGTGTGTCAACGGGCAGTTTCTACATCAAGGATCCCCGGCTTGGGATGCTATTGATGATGCAACCGGAACCGCATGATAACATTCTGAGATCGCTGGCTAAAAAAACAAGACCAACGGGGGGAGATGCACGTATTTTAAGAATGGATCTTACATTGATCACCAGACCGATTGATATTAATGATCTAGTGCCTGGCAATGAATCCGATCTCGATAGGTTTTATTCTATTCAAAAAAAACATTTAACTGCCGGGAGCGAGCGAAGGAAAAAAAAAGAACCCCGCATCTGTATGACCTTGGCTCCAGATGCAAAGAAGCGGTTACATGATATTGATAGGCACATCAAATATCTGATACAGCCTGGAAAAAAACTGTATCACTACAATGATTGGGGGGCTCGGTTCACCGAACATACAGCGAGGATTGCCGCTGTAATGCAGTTATATACTACCCCTGAATCAACAGTTATTACGCTGGAAACGCTGGAAGCTGCACTATTGATATCGGAATGGTACTTTAACCATTTTATGATAAAAATGGATGCTGTCATGGGACCTTCCTATACTGAAATAGTTCTTGAATGGTTCGAAAACAATCTTGTCAAAAACGGCTCTTACGATTTTTTAAGGCGTGAAATTATGCAAAAAATTTATCTTCCACTCAGAAAAAAAGCAAACCTGATGCCTATTCTTGAACAGCTTTCTGATGAAGGAAAAGTTCAGTTATGGGAGGATGAAAACGGGACGCATTACGTCAAATATCTTGCTTACGAAATGACGCCTACAGAACTGGATGCAAAACTAAACATCCTGTCAGGAAGACCGGCTTATCATAGTGGTGGGAGTGTATTTAGCAGTATGCCCATTAAAGAATAACTTCAGAGTGATTTTTATTATTTGTTAATGAGTTATTTCGGTATTAACCCCTAGTCGGCTGAGGATTATATTGCTGTGAATAAAGTTATTTCCAGTTTTGATTGGCCGGTATATGTAATATATACCAGTTAATATATGCTATATACCAGTTAATATATACTAGTTAATTAACCAGTCTTATATACCCAGATACCAGCAGATATAATCTATCCCTGTTGAAGGTCTGTACACCTAATTACATGGGTAGCCCACAGCTACCCACAATAAATATCACTTGAGTAATTTATTATGAGATCACTTGATGGATTATCTGAAAAAGAATTTGAATACCTTCTACTGGATGCAGAAAATAAATATAGCTCCCGGATGTCGAGGTATATGCTTCGTCGCTCGCTTTCGGTGGTATATGATTTTCTTGAGAAGAATAACCGCATATTCGCCGTGTTTGCTGTCCTGAGATTTGCTCAGTCCCATGCTGCCGGTGAACCTGATTTACCATTGTGTTTTCAGAGAGATGATGAGAAGGCTATCACCCGAGCCTTAGACTCCCTGAAAAGCCAGCTACGGGCTGAGCACCTGCGTTCAGGCAGGACTGGTGAACCTGCATTACCCGCTTATATCTGGGCCCGAGAGCGTAATACCAGCGAACATCCCCACTACCACCTAGTTCTGTTGTTTGACAGAGAGGTCTATGCTTATCTGGGGAATTACACCGAACCTAATGCTGATAATATGGCGACTCGTATTCAGAAAGCTTGGTGCAGCGCTATTGGACTTGATTATCCCGATTATGCCAGTCGGGTTCATTTCCCGAAGAACCACACTGCTTGGTTCACACGACACCACGCATTAACGTTAAGCCCTGATTATTATGACTTCCTGCTACGGGTCGCTTACCTGGCAAAGAACAACACCAAACATTTTAGTGACGGTTACCGGAACTTAGGCACAAGTCAGATAACGTCATAGCTACTGTAAGGCCAGTAGAACCTCAGTTGCAGATTTGCCGATATAAGCGCAGATCTGCACTCTTCTCCTGGTTCTATGTTTACCATCAGCCAACAAGCTGGCGATAATCACATTCCATCTCATCGACGAAATCATCACCGATTGTCGGAAATCCAAAGATTAAACGTTCCTTCCCTTGAATTCTAAATAAATTATAGAGATAGCTGTCCTTTCGGTGAGCGACGTGAACAGGCACAAATGGCCTGCTTCTTACGATATCTTCGTTTAGTTTACTGGCGTTGATGATGTTGTATTGATCCCCAGTGATATCAATAACGTAATCCCCCACTTCCAGCCAGTAGTGAGTTATCGCGTCATTTTTACCGGTGGCTCCTGTGACACCCATCAATTCCAGCTCGGGCCATAGTTGCAGAAAGTGGAAGGAAAGCAGCATAGAGCAAAGCCTGCAACTCATGACAGGAAAGTCGTGAGGTATGAGGTAGGTTGTTGATGGATCAGATTTTTCGAGTAGCTCTCGAAATCTACTCGCCTCTTCATGTGCTGCCCGAAGGGTAAACAAAATTATTCCCCTGATTTATTATATGAGTGTCTGGAAGTGCCCGTACCAATGGAAGGCTGGTTTATCAGGTATTAGAGGTCGCAGCCTGAACATAATCTCCCATGCCTGCATCATTTGGCGTCATTCAACAAGTCTGTACGATTGCAGGCTGCTTCACATTTATTTCTGATAGTATGAGCCAATGCTCGTCCGGTCAAATCATGCATGTAGCCCAAGAAATAAGATATTTTAAAACAGGATTGCGTCATTACCACACACTCCTGTTTTTTGCTTTTGTGGATTAAGAATTTCTCCTATCCAGTGAGCTTTAATGTTGTAAATTCAACTTCAGTGAGGCTACCACTATCTGCCTTTTTCACAAAGTCAGCCCACCATTGCATCATTGGACGACGTTGCTCTAGGTAATCGCTACGATTATAAGCTCGCCGAACCTCATTTTTGTCAACATGAGCCAATGCTGCTTCAATAACATCAGGCGGAAATCCCTGCTCATTGAGAGCAGTGCTGGCGATAGAACGCAAGCCATGAGAAACGAGAACGCCTCCTAATCCAGCACGCTTGAGTGCTGCATTCACTGTTTGGCTGTTCATCGGCTGGGTTGGTTTGATGCGACTGGTAAAGATAAATTCTCGGCCACCACTGAGAGACTTCATCATTTCCAGAATAGCGAGAGCTCCATCAGATAATGGAACCGTATGGTCCCGGTTCATCTTCATTCGAGCTGCTGGAATTTTCCATTCTTTAGCATTGAAATCGATCTCATCCCATCGTGCCTCTGCGGCTTCGGCAGGGCGGGTAATGGTAAGAAGCTGCCACATGAACAAGCACCGTGTTGACATACTGATACTTGCCGTACGCATTGTTTGCATTAATTGTGGTAGCTGATCCGGGCGGATACTCGGCATATTTTTCTTCTGCGGTTTCTCGAATGCTTTCCCAATGTTTACGCTGGGAACCGCATCAATCAGGCCTGTGTTCTGCGCATAAATCATGACTTCATTAATACGCTGACAAAGGCGGCGAACAGTCTCTAACGCACCTCTGGCCTGAACTGGCTGAACTGCTTTAACCAGAGTATGAGCCTTAATCTCAGTGACACTGATATCACCGATTGCTGGGAAAACATCTCTCTCAAGCGAGCGCCAGATATCGTCGGCATAGTCCTCTGTTACGCTGGCTTTCTTCACATTCCACCAACGCTCGGCAACTAACAGGAAAGTGTTGGTTTTGGCCTCTTGAGAATTTCTTACCTGTTCTTTCTGATGTTCCTGCGGATCAATGTCTTTCGCCAGTAAAACTCGAGATTCAGCTCTGAGTTTACGCGCATCAGAAAGTGAGACGGCAGGGTAGGCACCGAAGCTCTGTTTGGTTCGCTGTTTGGTCAGAGGGCGATAGTAACGGAATTGCCAGAGCTTACTACCGCTGGACTTGATTAGCAGAGTAAGCCCATCACCATCATACAGCTGGTAATCGGCATCTTTAGGTTTGGCGGCTTTGATTTCCGTATCGGTTAACGGCTTGGTTTTTCTTGCCATGGGGAGTCTCCATGCGTTTAGGCCCAACGAAAACAATAGAGCTTTTCGTTGGGCCTATCAATGGGCCTAAAAGGTTCGGATTTAATTAGTTCTCTTCGGACTTCGCGGGACAAATTGAGGGCACAAAAAAGCCCGCAGGACTTGCGCCGTGCGGGCTCTTAGGACTTCATCGGATGACTCTGGTAATCACCGATGGAGAATTTTGGTGGAGCTGGCGGGAGTTGAACCCGCGTCCGAAATTCCTACATCCTCGGTACTACATGCTTAGTCAGTCTTTACATTCGCCTGGCACCTGCGGATTGACACGCCACTACCAGACTAGCCTGATTAGTTTTAACGCTTCAACCCCAGGCAGGATTTCCACGCGATCTCTTTTGGGTTTGACCTCTCTTGAATCCCCGTCTTAAGAGCGGAAGCTAGGGAGAGAGGGCTCAGAGCAGGTTATTAAGCTGCTAAAGCGTAGTTTTCGTCGTTTGCGACTATTTTTTTGCGGCTTTTTACGAGGCCAACCGCCCCTCGGCATGCACCTTGGGTTTCGCAAATCCCGTCGAATCCAGAATCAGCCCCAATGTGTTACGGCAAGTATAACAGATTAGTGAATGCGGTTACCAGTACTGCGTAGGATGATTATTACGGGGGAGTGGGCAAAAAAGCAGCATCAACAACGATATAGCGCAGAAGGGCCAGCTGAGCTGGCCCTGAAGAGGGGATTAGCGGCCCGCGTGTTTCATAATGCGCGCTTTATCCAGCGCCCACTCACGATCTTTGAGGTCGGTACGCTTATCGTGCTGTTTCTTACCTTTCGCGACGCCGATTTTCACTTTGCACCAGGCGTTCTTCCAGTACAGCGACAGGGCCACGACGGTATAACCTTCACGGTTGATACGGCCATACAGGTTATCCAGCTCGCGCTGATTGAGCAGCAGCTTACGGGTACGGGTTGGATCGCACACGTAGTGGGTGGAGGCCACGGCCATCGGCGTAAAGTTTGCGCCGAACAGGTAGGCCTCGCCATCTTTCAGGATAACGTAGCTGTCGCCGATGTTGGCTTTGCCGGCGCGCAGAGATTTAACTTCCCACCCTTGCAGAGCAAGACCAGCCTCGTATTCATCTTCGATAAAGTATTCATGGCGGGCGCGTTTATTCAGCGCAATGGTGGCTGATCCAGGTTTGTGGGCTTTTTTCTTGGTCATAATGTCCTGAAGTCATTGCTAAACGGGAACACAGTACCTCAATCCATCCTGCGAGGTGTAATGCGCTATCTTAGCACGAGTTGCGGCACAGCGTTTTTTTTAGCGCCAGATAAATGATATTATTTGCGCCGTGTTTAAATGTGGAACTTGCTATGCCTCAGATTAGCCGTACTGCGCTGGTGCCCTTCAGCGTGGAACAGATGTATCAACTCGTGAATGACGTGAAGTCCTATCCTGATTTCTTGCCTGGCTGCACCGGGAGCCGTGTGCTGGAATCTGGGCCGACGCAAATGATGGCGGCGGTTGATGTGTCCAAGGCAGGCATCAGCAAGACGTTCACCACTCGCAATACGCTTACCAGCAACCACAGCATTTTGATGAGCCTGGTCGATGGCCCGTTTAAGAAATTGATTGGTGGCTGGAAGTTTATCCCGTTAAGCCCGGATGCCTGCAAAATTGAGTTTCACCTCGATTTTGAATTCACCAATATGCTGATCGAGATGGCGTTTGGCCGCATCTTTAAAGAGCTGGCGATAAACATGGTGCAGGCTTTCACCGCCCGGGCCAAAGAGGTTTATCGTGTCGGCTAAAATCGTGGTTGAAGTTGCCTATGCGCTGCCGGAAAAACAGTATTTGCAAAGCGTGAAGCTGGAAGAGGGGGCGACCGTCGAACAGGCGATTCAGGCCAGCGGTCTGCTGACGCTGCGCGACGATATCGATCTGACCAAAAACAAGGTCGGGATATACAGTCGTCCCGCTAAGCTGCACGATGCGGTGCATGATGGTGACCGGGTAGAGATTTACCGCCCACTAATTGCGGACCCGAAAGAACTGCGGCGCCAGCGCGCGGAAAAAAGCGCCGACAAGTAGCAGCCGTAACCGTGGTGATAAAAAAAGCGCTCAATGAGCGCTTTTTGCATTTCTGGTCCGATGCTGACCCGATTACTCGTTGGTCAGTGCCGGTTTGTTATCGATGTTGGTTAACACGCCGCTGCTGTCGAACGTCAGCGTCAATGTCTGCTGGGTAATTTTTTCATGCCCAGGCTGCTGACGGAACACATAGAACCAGGTGTTGGTGCCAAACGGATCCGACATCATCGGGGTACCCAGCGCATAAGCAACCTGTTGTTGCGTCATGCCGACACGAATTTTTGCTACGTCGTTGGGTGCCAGATAGTTACCCTGGTTGATATCAGGACGGTAAACCACTCGTTCCAGAGTGGAACAGCCTGCGGTCAACATGAGAAGAACCGCTGCGGCAGCAGTCAGCGTTTTACAGCGCATAGTGATTTTATTCCTTTTCGGGCCCGAGCAGTACGTGGCTCATCTGTAATATGCCGATAATAATAGACCTTTGCCCGGTTGGAAACCTTCGACTGCAGGTCTTGCGGCAATTTGCTGTTCACTATGACTCTGCGAAATTCAAAAAGTTTACGCGGCGAGCAACTCTTTCGCATTAGCGAGGGTGTTGCGCGTGACCTCGCTACCGCCCAGCAGACGGGCCAGCTCCTGCAGTCGCGCCCGCTTATCTAGCGGATGCATATGCGTTTCCGTCATTTCGCCATCGGTCTCTTTGCAGACATAGAAATGATGGTGGCCACATCCGGCGACCTGCGGCAGGTGAGTCACGCACATCACCTGAGTGGATTCGCCTAGCTGGCGCAGCAGTTTACCGACCACCGCTGCCGTCGGGCCGCTGATGCCGACATCGACCTCATCGAAAATCAGGGCCGGGGTTTCCATCTTACGGGCGGTAATGACCTGGATAGATAACGCGATGCGCGAGAGTTCGCCGCCGGAGGCCACTTTCGCAATCGGCTGCAGCGGTTGCCCCGGGTTGGTGGTGACGCGGAACTCAATGCGGTCAGCCCCTTCGGCGGTAAGATGACGCTCATCGAAGGCAACATCGATGGCAAACACCCCGTGAGGCATGGAAAGTGAGTGCATACTTTCAGTAATCAGCTGCGTCAGCTCTTCGGCACTGCGTTGACGCAGGTCGTGCAGCTGGCGGGCGGTCTCCAGCGCCAGCTGATGATGCTCGACGACGCTATGGCTCAGGGATTCCAGCGAACCGGCGCTATCGTCCAGCAGGCGCTGCTCTTCCAGCAGGGCCTGATAAAATGCCGGGAGCTCTTCCGGGGTGATCTGATGCTTACGCGCCAGGGCAATCTGGCGGGAGATGCGTTGCTCCAGCTCGAACAGGCGGTTCGGATCGAGATCCAGACGGTCGTTATAGTGGCGCAGTTCGTCGGTGGCTTCGCTGAGCTGAATGGCCGCTTCTTCGAGCATGTCCAGCACGCCGGAGAGCTTACTGTCCATGCCGGCGAGTTCGGTCACCAGCTGCCTGGCGGTGTAGAGCTGGCTCTGCAGGTTAGCTTCTTCGCTATCGGCGAGTACCGTCAGCGCGTGCTGGCAGGTGGTCAGCAGCTGGCCGCTGTTGGCCAGACGCTTATACTCTTCGTCGATTTGCTCGTACTCACCCGCTAGCGGGTTGAACTCATTGAGCTCTTTTAACTGGTATTGCAGCAGGTCGGCCCGCGCGGCGCGCTCCTGGCTTTGTTGCTGATGTTGCGCCAGCTCGCGGCAGCTCTGATGCCACTGATGGTAATGCTCAGCCATACGCTGAGTAAGCGCATACTCACAGGTGTAACCATCGAGCAGCGCTTTTTGATGTTCGGGCCGGGTCAGCCGCTGGTGTGCATGCTGGCCGTGAATCTGGATAAGCAGCTGGCCGAGTTCGCGCAGCTGAGAGAGCGGGACGGCGGTGCCGTTAATAAAGCCCCGGGAGCGGCCGTCAGTGCTGATGACGCGGCGGAGTAAACACTCACACCCGCTTTCCAGCTGGTTCTCTTCCAGCCAGCGCTGGGCCGCCGGTGTGTCTTTCAAGGCGAAGCGGGCGCAAAGGTCTGCACGGCTGGCGCCACGTCGCACCATGTCTGCTTCTGCTCTTCCGCCAAGGCACAGCCCCAGCGCATCGATGGCGATCGATTTCCCGGCACCGGTTTCCCCGGTGATCGCGGTCATGCCGCTGTGAAAATCAATTTCCAGTTCACGAACGATAGCAAAATTACTGATGGTGAGTTGCGCCAGCATAGCTGCCTTCCTGTATGAAAAACCATTACTGTGTTTTCATACAGTATAGACTGGTTTTTTATCCAGTAAAGAGGCGGCGGTAAAAATCAGAACAATTTTTTAGACCAGCCAAGCTTGGTACTCAATGTATTGAAATAGCTGTAATCTTTGGGGTGAATCAGATTCAGATGATAATCGCAGCGATGGATCAGTACGTCTTCGCCGTCCTGAATCGGCAGCGCTATCTGGCTGTCACAGCTGATCTCCAGATCGCTACAGCGCTGAGAGAAACGCAGGCGGATGGTGCTGTCGCCGTTAATCACCAGCGGGCGAGCCGATAGCGTATGCGGGAACATCGGGACCAGGGTGATGGCGTCCAGTGACGGCGTCAGAATAGGGCCGCCGGCGGAAAGCGAGTAGGCGGTCGAGCCCGTTGGGGTGGAGATAATCAGGCCGTCGGAGCGCTGGGAGAAGGCAAACACCTCATCAATGTAGACCTCAAACTCAATCATATGCGCGACTTTGCCCGGGTGCAGAACCACTTCATTGATCGCGGTGCTGATACGTTTCTGACAGTCTTGCTGGCACACCTGCGCTTCCAGTAAAAAGCGTTTTTCGGAGATGTAGTGGCCTTCCAGCACGTCCGCGAGCTGCTGCAGGGCGTTATCCGGGTCAAGGTCGGTCAGAAAGCCGAGGTTGCCGCGGTTAATGCCGATGACGTTGATATCGTAACGCGCCAGGGTTCGCGCCGCGCCGAGCATATTGCCGTCGCCGCCGACCACCACCGCCAGATCTGCCTGCTGACCAATTTCAGCCAACGTGCCGGTTTTGACATTGCTAAGCTGAAGTTCATGAGCGATCTGCTGTTCGACCAGGACCTCGTATCCTTTGCTGCATAACCAGCGCCAGAGCATTTCATGTGTGGTCAGCGCGGTTGGGTGACGAGGATGTCCCACAATGCCTATACACTTGAAATGATTCTTCATGTTCTGGATGTCCTTGCGTTAAATGAATGATGACAATCTGACGGCTTCCCTTGAAACCCGGAAACGGATCCCCATAATAAGCGAAGTTAGCGAGATGAATGCGAAAAAAAACGCGGAGAAATTCATGAGTAGTAAAGAACAGAAAACGCCTGACGGGCAAGCCCCGGAAGAAATTATCACGGAACAGCACGAGAGCGTTGAGGCTGTTGAGCCTGAAGTTTCGGCTGAGCAGGTGGATCCGCGCGATGAAACAATTGCGAATCTGGAAGCACAGCTTGCTGAAGCACAGAAACGTGAACTGGAAGTGAAACTGCGCGCGAAAGCCGATGAAGATAACCTGCGTCGTCGTACCGAACTGGATATCGAAAAAGCGCACAAATTTGCGCTTGAGAAGTTCGTCAACGAACTGCTGCCGGTTATCGACAGTCTGGATCGCGCACTGGAAGTGGCGGACAAAGCCAACCCTGACATGGCCTCTATGGTCGAGGGTATCGAGCTGACGCTGAAGTCGATGCTGGATGTTGTACGCAAATTCGGCGTGGAAGTGATTGCCGATACCAACGTACCGCTGGATCCTAACGTCCATCAGGCCATTGCGATGGTTGAGTCTGACGATGTGGCTGCGGGCAACGTGCTGGGCGTGATGCAAAAAGGCTATACCCTGAACGGACGTACCATTCGCGCGGCGATGGTCACCGTGGCAAAAGCGAAGTAATTCGCTTCCAAACGGCCGCCAGCCGGTGGCCGTTTTTCTCTTTCTCTTATCTTCTGCCCGTTTCCGGGGCAAAAAAACGGCGAACCCCAGGCTCGCCGTATCTGATTTGCCGGATGATTACTCGGCGACGCTTTCGCGAATCGGTTTGACCGGCATGACCTTGACCTGCTTAATCATGTTGTCCTGAACGTCGAGAATATCGATATCGTATTGCTCGATGCGCACGCGCGTGCCGGGAACCGGGATCTCTTCCAGCGCTTCCAGAATAATACCGTTAACCGTTCGCGCTTCATCTTCCGGCAGGTGCCAGTTAAAGGCTTTGTTGATTTCACGGACGTTGGCGCTGCCGTCGATAATCACCGTGCCGTCGGTTAGCGGCGTCACTTCTTCCGCCAGCGTTGGTGACATCGAGGTGGTGAAATCGCCGACGATCTCTTCGAGAATGTCTTCTACCGTTACCAGGCCCTGGATATCGCCATACTCATCGACCACCAGGCCGACTTTCTTCTTATTCCGCTGGAACTTCACCAACTGTGTGCTGAGCGGCGTTCCTTCCGGGACGTAATAGATCTCATCGGCGGCGCGCAGCATCACCTCTTTGGTGAACTCTTTTTTCTCGGTCATCAGGCGGTAAGCTTCGCGCACGCGCAGCATGCTGATGGCGTCATCCAGCGAGCCGCGATACAGCACAATGCGCCCATGCGGGGAGTGGGTCAGCTGGCGAACGATGGCCTTCCAGTCGTCGTTAATATCAATCCCGATGATTTCATTGCGCGGAACCATGATGTCGTCAACGCTGACCTTTTCGAGATCCAGCACCGACAGCAGCATGTCCTGGTTGCGGCGGGAGATCTGGGTCCGCGACTCGTTCACGATGGTGCGCAGCTCATCTTTGCTCAGCGCGCCGCTGACGATGATATCGGTTTTGATGCCCATCATGCGCATCAGCAGGCGGGTGATGGTGTTAAGAAACCACACCAGCGGCATCATCAGCACCTGTAACGGTGCCAGCAAGAAACTGCTGGGGTAGGCCACTTTTTCCGGATACAGCGCGGCGATGGTCTTCGGCAGGACTTCGGCAAAAACCAGCACCACAAAGGTCAGTACGCCGGTGGCAATCGCCACCCCGGCATCGCCATACAGGCGCATACCGACAATCGTCCCGAGTGCGGAGGCGAGGATGTTGACGAGGTTATTGCCGATCAGCACCAGGCTGATTAAGCGGTCAGGTTTACGTAGCAGTTTTTCGACACGCTTCGCCTGGCGGTTGCCCTGTTTGGCCATGTGGCGCAGACGATAGCGGTTCAGCGTCATCATGCCGGTCTCTGAACCAGAGAAGTAGGCGGAGATGATCACCATGATGATCAGTGTGACGATCAGCGTGGTGGTAGATATGTGTTCCAGGGGGGACTCCTTAGCGCCTGGCCCGGTAGGCTGTTTGTCTCGATGATGCCTGCCGGGCCAGGCTTGTAGTCTGGGTTAACTCATTAACTGTTGCAGCACGCGGCTGCCGAAGTAGGCCAGCGTCAGCAGTCCGGCCCCGGCGACGTTAAACCAGACGACCCGGCGACCGCGCCAGCCTTCATGATAATGTCCCCACAGCAGAACGATATAGACGAACCACGCCACGATCGACAGGACGGCTTTATCGATATTTTCCGTGCTGAACAGATTCTGCATGTAGAACAGGCCGGTGCAGAGCGTCAGGGTCAGCAGAACCACGCCAACCTGGGTGATATGAAACATTTTACGCTCAATACTCATCAGCGGTGGCATTTCATGGCTGAAAGCGAGCTTTTTGTTTTTCAACTGATAGTCAATCCATGCCAGCTGCAGCGCATACAGCGCGGCAATGATCAGCGTCGCGTAAGAGAACAGCGACAGGCCGATATGCACCAGCATCCCCGGCGTGGTTTCGAGGTGGGTGATGTATTCGTTGGGGACGAAGGTGGCGAAAGCCAGATTAATCAGCGCAAACGCATAAACGATGGGTAGCAGCAGCCAGCCACGGTTGCGCGAAGCAACGATGGTCATCACCGTACAGATCATCAGGCTCACCAGCGAGCCGACGTTAAGCAGGCTGAGATTTTGCCCGCTCTCTCCGCCGGGGAAAATGCGTGACTCCAGCGCAAAAGCATGACAAATCAACGCAATTGTTGCGGAAAGTATCGCCATTCGCCGCCAGCTGCTGTTTTTTTGCAGTAAGCCGGGGACGATCAGCGCAAGGCTGATGGAATAGGCGACAAGCGCGAGTAGAGCAAAAACAGGCATATGGGCGTCGACTGTTGACTAAATAAGTAAGAAAGATAAGCAGTATAGCGTTACGCGACGTCTGCTCCAACCGTTGCATCACATCGCGCTTCATGTCGTGTTATACTGCGCCAAATCCGTGTTTTTCGAGTCGCTACCGCGACCGACAGTTTCCACCTCAGGCGAGAGACAATGTTTGATAATTTAACCGATCGTTTGTCGCGTTCGCTGCGCAACATTAGCGGCCGCGGACGCCTTACCGAAGACAATATTAAAGACACCCTGCGCGAAGTGCGCATGGCGCTGCTGGAGGCGGACGTTGCTCTGCCTGTCGTGCGTGATTTCATCAGCCGCGTCAAAGAGAGCGCGGTGGGTCATGAAGTTAACAAAAGCCTGACCCCGGGCCAGGAATTCGTCAAAATCGTACGTAACGAACTGGTTGCGGCGATGGGCGAAGAGAACCAGGCGCTGGATTTAGCCGCGCAGCCGCCGGCTGTCGTGCTGATGGCGGGCCTGCAGGGTGCGGGTAAAACCACCAGCGTTGCCAAGCTCGGTAAATTCCTGCGTGAGAAGCACAAGAAGAAAGTGCTGGTTGTCTCCGCGGACGTTTATCGCCCGGCGGCGATTAAACAGCTGGAAACCCTGGCCGAGCAGGTTAGCGTTGATTTCTTCCCGTCCGACGTGGGCCAGAAGCCTGTCGATATCGTCAACGCGGCGCTGAAAGAAGCCAAGCTGAAATTCTACGACGTGCTGCTGGTGGATACTGCCGGTCGTCTGCACGTCGATGAAGCGATGATGGACGAGATCAAACAGGTCCACGCTTCACTGAATCCGGTAGAAACGCTGTTTGTCGTGGATGCGATGACCGGCCAGGATGCCGCGAATACCGCCAAGGCCTTTAACGAAGCGCTGCCGCTGACCGGCGTGGTGCTGACCAAGGTCGATGGTGATGCTCGTGGCGGTGCGGCGCTGTCTATTCGCCACATCACCGGCAAACCGATCAAGTTCCTCGGTGTCGGCGAAAAAACCGAAGCGCTGGAGCCGTTCCACCCGGATCGTATTGCATCCCGTATTCTCGGCATGGGCGACGTGCTGTCGCTGATCGAAGATATCGAGAGCAAGGTTGACCGTGCACAGGCCGAGAAACTGGCTTCCAAGCTGAAGAAGGGCGATGGCTTCGACCTGACCGACTTCCTTGAGCAGCTGCGCCAGATGAAAAACATGGGCGGCATGGCCAGCCTGATGGGTAAACTGCCGGGTATGGGGCAGATCCCGGACAACGTCAAATCGCAGATGGACGACAAAGTGCTGGTGCGGATGGAAGCGATCATCAACTCGATGACCCTGAAAGAGCGCGCCAAACCTGAAATCATTAAAGGTTCACGTAAACGCCGTATCGCCGCGGGCTGTGGCATGCAGGTGCAGGATGTGAACCGTCTGCTCAAGCAGTTTGACGATATGCAGCGCATGATGAAGAAGATGAAGTCGAAAGGCGGCATGATGAAGATGATGCGGGGCATGAAAGGGATGATGCCGCCAGGATTCCCTGGTCGCTAATCGGCCTGGCTTGTTTGCCATTTCGGCACCGGGGTGTGCTCGCCATCCTCACGTACTACGTGTACGCTCCGGTGGTTGCGCGCACGTCGGCACCGAACTGACCGCACCGCCGACGGCCTTTTATAGCCGACTTATCAACTGTTGATTGCAATTTCCCCAAAAATGAGTAAAATTTTCGGGCTTTTAATATGACACCCGGGCTCCGTTCCTCGATGGGGCCCGGTTGTTCTATTCACACAAGAGGATGTTATGGTAACTATTCGTTTAGCTCGTCACGGCGCTAAAAAGCGTCCGTTCTACCAGGTTGTTGTCACTGACAGCCGTAATGCACGTAACGGTCGCTTCATCGAGCGCGTTGGTTTCTTCAACCCGATCGCATCTGCGAATGAAGAAGAAACTCGTCTGGATCTGGATCGTATCGCTCACTGGGTTGGCCTGGGTGCGACAGTTTCCGATCGCGTAGCTACGCTGATCAAAGCAGCAAACAAAGCAGCTTAATCTGTCACGGTGGTCATGATGAGCAAGCAACACACCGCACAAGCACCTGTTGATCCGATTGTATTGGGCAAGATGGGTTCTTCCTACGGTATCCGTGGTTGGCTCAGAGTGTTTTCCTCCACCGAAGACGCCGAAAGCATTTTTGACTATCAGCCCTGGTTAATCCAGAAGGCGGGTCAGTGGCAGGTTGTTGAGCTGGAAAGCTGGCGCCACCACAATCAGGACATCGTGATTAAGCTGAAAGGCATTGACGATCGCGATGCTGCGAATCTGCTGACTAATTGTGAAATTGTCGTCGATTCCTCGCAGTTGCCGAAGCTCGAAGAGGGCGACTATTACTGGAAAGACCTGATGGGTTGCCTGGTAGTCACCACTGAAGGTTATGGCCTGGGTAAAGTCATCGATATGATGGAAACC
The DNA here is from genome assembly GCF_003752615.1 of Klebsiella sp. BIGb0399. Classification (NCBI taxonomy): domain Bacteria; kingdom Pseudomonadati; phylum Pseudomonadota; class Gammaproteobacteria; order Enterobacterales; family Enterobacteriaceae; genus Klebsiella; species Klebsiella sp. BIGb0399. The sequence goes on from NZ_RKHT01000007.1 coordinate 747,158, forward strand.
GGGTCAAATGACGTTCTCGTCATTAAGGCAAACCTGAAAGATGCATTTGGCATCAAGGAGCGGTTGGTTCCGTTCCTCGATGGGCAGGTTATCAAGAAAGTCGATCTCGCTACTCGTACAATCGAAGTAGATTGGGATCCTGGTTTTTAAATTATCCGGATAAACGGTAAAAGACGGCGCTATGTGGATTGGCATAATTAGCCTGTTTCCTGAAATGTTCCGCGCAATTACCGATTACGGGGTAACTGGCCGGGCAGTAAAAAATGGCCTGCTGAGCATCCAGAGCTGGAGTCCTCGTGACTTTGCTCATGACCGGCACCGTACCGTGGACGATCGTCCTTACGGCGGCGGACCGGGGATGCTAATGATGGTGCAACCCTTACGGGACGCCATCCACACAGCAAAAGCCGCGGCAGGTGAAGGCGCTAAGGTGATTTATCTGTCACCTCAGGGACGCAAGCTTGATCAAGCAGGCGTCAGCGAACTGGCAACGAATCAGAAACTGATTCTGGTGTGCGGTCGCTACGAAGGGATAGACGAGCGCGTAATCCAGACCGAAATTGACGAAGAATGGTCAATCGGTGATTACGTTCTCAGCGGTGGAGAGTTACCGGCAATGACGCTGATTGACTCCGTTTCCCGGTTCATTCCGGGAGTTCTGGGCCATGAAGCATCAGCAACGGAAGATTCCTTTGCTGATGGGTTGCTGGACTGTCCACACTATACTCGCCCTGAAGTGTTAGAAGAGATGGAAGTACCGCCAGTATTGCTGTCGGGAAACCATGCTGAGATACGTCGCTGGCGTTTGAAACAGTCGCTGGGCCGGACCTGGCTTAGAAGACCTGAACTTTTGGAAAACCTGGCTCTGACTGAAGAGCAAGCAAAGTTGCTGGCGCAGTTCAAAACTGAACACGCACAACAGCAACATAAACATGATGGGACGGCGTAAGCCCCCAATATCAGTTTACCCAGGATAAGAGATTAAATTATGAGCAACATTATTAAGCAAATTGAACAAGAACAGATGAAGCAGGACGTACCTTCCTTCCGCCCGGGTGATTCCGTGGAAGTGAAAGTATGGGTTGTTGAAGGTTCCAAAAAACGTCTGCAGGCATTCGAGGGCGTGGTTATCGCTATTCGTAACCGCGGTCTGCACTCTGCATTCACTGTTCGTAAAATTTCCAACGGCGAAGGCGTTGAGCGTGTCTTCCAGACTCACTCTCCGGTCGTTGACAGCATTACTGTTAAACGTCGTGGTGCTGTACGTAAAGCTAAACTGTACTACCTGCGTGAGCGTACCGGTAAGTCTGCTCGTATCAAAGAGCGTCTTAACTAAGATTCGCTTTCGCGACATCCTGATGAAAAGGGCTGGCCTGATGGGCCGGCCCTTTTTTTATCTTTAATTTAACCATCGTGATGTAAATCATTTACAATATCCCCTCATCTCGGAGGGGCGGTGGTCAGCGATATTTCTCAACACTCAACAATCGAACGGCGGGCCGCATGGCTGGCGCTTTTTTCGATCCTGTTGATCGTGATCGCACCGCTGATTTCGGTTTCGTTGCAAAAAGATCCGATGAGCGCCATGCCGGGCATGCACCATGCGATGATGGGCATGACGCACGATATGGTGGAGCCGCATTCTGCCGCGTCCACTGATCCCTCCTCGACGCATACGCAACCGCTTGACCATGCCGAAGCCTGCGGCTATTGCGTGCTGTTAGCCCATGTTCCGGGGCTGCTCTTTGCGCTGGCGGTGTTGCTCTCTATCGTCCTGCGTCGCGTTCGGGTCCTCTTCCCCTGTCTGGTGCTGAAACGCCGACATTACTTTCCCTGGCTTTACCCGGAAACCCGCGCACCGCCGCACCGTTCTGCTTTTCCCGCTTTCTAAAAATAATGTGCGCACTGCGCAACGTTCTCTTTTTGCTTTCAGAAAGGAAAAGTATGACAACCTGCACCTCGCGCGCGGCATGGCTCAACCTGCTGCGACGTCTCCATTTTTACATTGGTCTGTTTGTCGGGCCGTTTATCTTTGTGGCGGCCTTGACCGGTACGCTTTACGTCGCCACCCCGCAGCTGGAGAACTGGCTTTATCGGGACGCCCTGCACGGCACGCTCAACGGCGAAAGCCAGCCCCTGAGCTTACAGCTGGCGGCGGCGCAAGACGGCACTCACGGTAACCTTCGTTTACAGGCGGTGCGTCCGGCCCTCAACGCCGGTGAAACCACCCGGGTGATGTTTGCTGACCCGCAGCTGGGCGAGTCTGAAACGCGGTCAATTTTTATCGATCCGGTGACGCTGAAGGTGACGGGGGACATGACCGTCTACGGAACCAGCGGAATTTTACCGCTGCGCCAGTGGATCGATTACGCCCACCGCTCGCTGTTGCTAGGCGATAGCGGGCGGCTTTATAGCGAGCTGGCGGCATCGTGGATGTGGGTGGCGGCGCTCGGGGGGATCGTGCTCTGGGCGATGACCCGTCCCCGCCGACGGATCAACAACCGGATGCAGAACCACCGTCGTTTGCACGTCTCTCTGGGCTGGGCGCTGCTGGCGGGCATGTTGCTCTTTTCTGCCACCGGCCTGACCTGGTCGCAGTGGGCGGGCGGCAACGTCGATAAGATGCGAGCTGCGTTCGGCTGGCTGACGCCGCAGGTGAATACCCAACTGCATAGCGCGATGCCGATGGCGCATGACCCACATGCAGAACATCATATGGGGCATATGGCGATGACGGAGGCCATGCCATCAGCATCGGGCGAGCAGTTTGATCACGTGCTGACGGTGGCGCAGGCGGCGGGCCTGGATGCCAGCAAGCTGGAAATCCGCCCACCGGCAGCGGCCGGCCGGGCGTGGACGGTCACGGAGATCGACAGAAGCTGGCCGACCCAGGTTGATGCGGTGGCGATTGATGGTGAACGGATGCAGGTGGTGGATCGTACCCGTTTTGCTGATTTCCCGCTGATGGCCAAGCTGACCCGCTGGGGCGTGGATTTCCATATGGGGATCCTGTTTGGCCTGGCCAACCAGTTGCTGCTGATCGCCTTCGGTATCGCGCTGTGTGTGATGATCGTGGTGGGATATCGTTTGTGGTGGATCCGTCGTCCGGCCCACGCGGCGTTTAACCCGGCAAACACCCTGGTTCAGGCGTGGGTGAATCTCGGGTGGCCAGCCCGTGTCATCACGCTGGCGATCGCGGTGATGTTGGGGCTGGCGTTGCCATTGATGGGCGTCAGTCTGGCGGCATGTCTGGCGATCGACTATCTCCGCTGGCGCGCGGCTACAGGCGTCACGCTCGCGAACTCCGTCGACTAAGCCGCTTAAGGCGTGCTGATCACCACCGTGACGCGGCGGTTTTCAGCACGGCCTTTCGCCGTATCATTACTGGCAATCGGATACTTTTTACCTAACCCGCGGGTGGTTAAATTACTGCGCGGGATGTTGGCTCCCTTCGTCCAGGCATCTGCGACAATATCAGCCCGTTTAAGCGACAGAGCTTCGTTGTAGCTGTCCTCGCCGTAGTTGTCGGTGTGGCCATCCAGTCGGCCATGTGTAATGCCGGTTGCGGCCAGTCGGGAGGCCATTTTCTGGATTTGCGCCTGGCTGTCGCTACGCAGATGGTAGTCGTTTTTATCAAACAGAATGCTGTCGGATAAACCCAGTGACCAGTCACCCTCAGTTTCCGTAAAGCCGTATGACTGCATCGCGGCAATTTGTTCCGCAGAGAATTTTCCTTGCGGTGCCGTCTGGCAGCCGCTGAGTAAAGCCACTGCTATCAGTGCGGGAGCAAAATATTTCCTGAGCATGGTGGATCCCTTTAATTTTGTACTTGCTGAATACGCTGGTGTTTTTTCCGATACATATTTTGATCGGCGAACTCCTGCAGGCTTTCCGCAGAGTGATGTTCCCAGGCTAACGCATAGCCAATACTGAGAGACAAAGTTGCCGTATGGCCGTTGTGCAAATTAAACGGCTCGAGGAACAGAGCCGAGAGCGTGGCGCAAAGTGCCTGCACTTCCGCCTCTGAATGAACATCGCGCAGCAGGATCGCAAACTCGTCGCCGCCTAAACGCCATGCCTGATGGCGCTTGTTGGCAAAGGCCATCAGCCGGCTGGCGACGTCGATCAGGACTTTGTCACCCGTTGCATGACCCCAGTTGTCATTAATCAGTTTAAAGTTGTCGCCATCGAGGAACAGTAATGCTGAGCGCTGGCGGGCGGTGTCATCTTTCATTAATGCCATGATAATGCTGCGGAATGCGGCACGGTTGGCCAGTCCGGTCAGCGGGTCATGCAGGGACGAGCGTAACAGCTGGGCATTTTTCGCCTGCAGCTGCTGCTGCCAGTCCTCCATTTCGCCCAGCAGGCTATTAAAGTCCTGGGCAAAAAGATGGAATTCCTCAATGTGTTCTTCCGGAACCCGACGGGAGAAATGACGGTTTTCCCGAATATCGTGAACCACTTCAGTAATACTTTGCAGCGCGGTGACAATACCGTGGTGCAGTGAGTGGGTCAGCAATAAGGAAATCACTGAGGCCAGCAGAATACTGCCGGTTAATACAATGATCGAGATCGCGAGGAAATGGCCGATCATGCTGTCCAGCGCTTTCAGACGAAGTTCGCCGATGACTTTCCCTTGATGCATGATCGGCTGCCTGGTCGGTTCCGGGAACAGCCATTGGCTGATAATTCCGCTCAGTTTCTCGTGGCGGACCAGATCGGTATTCTGCCAGACGGCAAAGCGATTTTGCTGGTTGTCCAGCACCAGGGCTTCAGAGAATTGTCCCTGTTTCCCGAGCGTCGCCAGGGTTTCTTCCGCGGCGGAACTGTCATCAAACACCAGCGCGGCCTCAAGGCTTCGGCTCATGGTGGCGGCGGTCAGCGCCAGGTTTTTTTGCGCATATTGCTTAAGCGTAAATACCGAGGCGGTGCTCAGCAGCATCCAGACCAGCGTCATTGAGATCACCACACTTATCACGCTGATACGGCGCAGCGCTCTTTTAAACGTCGGGCGTGGAGCCTGTGATAATTCCTTATTCATGTGCGCTATTCCGGGCAAGCATCAGTACGTCTGGATTAACCCGTACGCCGCTGTGCGTCAGGACATCCAGATTCACGGAGAATCTGACCCTCTCGTCATTGATAATCAGGCAAAAAGCACTACCAATCGCGCATTCGCTATTTTGTTCTGCGATCAGCAAAAGAGGACGGGATTGATATTTTGAGGTGAGTTCTGCCTGCTGAGACGGCGACTCGCTGCCAAAATAAAACCCATCACAGACCGTATTCATTGCTTCTTGAGTATTGTGAACAATGACCGGCCGATATGGCAACGCTTCAGGCTTTTCCTGAGCAAGGCTCTGTACGTAATGTGAGGTAGAAAAAATACATAATTTAGGCAGACCGGATAATGCAGGCCAGCGGGTATAAGTGACAATACCTGAAACAATAGCCCGAACATTTTTCGGCGGCTCGGAGGCGAAAACAGGGTAGCCCACGATAAATAATAAAAATATAAAAATAAGACGGTGAAACTGTTTCATTAACGGATCCGTCAGGTTCGTCTTAATGCATGAAGTGCAGATCGTTGATGTTCTGGCGCAGGATACCACTGTTGGCGAGGAGCGTCATTAATCACTGCTTTATCCTTACGGCAATTTCATCCAGGATTTTTCGTAAAGGAATGGTGAATAAAGTAACTGCCCTGGTAGCATAATCGCTATATTGTATATATATGTTTACATTGAATGGCGATTTTCAGGCCATTTAATTTGCAGGTGTAAAGTAAAATTTACGGAATATGGATTGAAATCTTTACTTTGTGTGGTATCGTTACGTCACTCCTCAGCCGAGGAACCCATTATCGCAAACGAGCTACACAGGATCGCCATCATGCAAAAAGACGCGCTGAACAACGTACATATTACCGACGAACAGGTTTTGATCACTCCGGATCAGCTGAAAGCTGAATTCCCGCTGAGCCTTGAACAAGAAGCGCAGATTGCGCAATCCCGCCAGACAATCTCTGACATTATCGCCGGCCGCGATCCGCGCCTGCTGGTGGTGTGTGGTCCTTGTTCAATTCACGATCCTGAAGCGGCAATTGAGTACGCCCATCGTTTTAAAGCACTTGCCGCAGAGGTCAGCGATAGCCTCTACCTGGTCATGCGCGTCTATTTTGAAAAGCCTCGTACTACCGTGGGCTGGAAAGGGCTGATTAACGATCCGCACATGGATGGCTCGTTTGATGTTGAAGGCGGTCTGAAAATTGCGCGTCGCCTGCTGGTTGAGCTAGTGAGCATGGGATTACCGCTGGCAACAGAAGCGCTGGATCCGAACAGCCCGCAATACCTCGGCGATCTCTTTAGCTGGTCTGCAATCGGTGCACGTACCACCGAATCCCAGACTCACCGTGAAATGGCGTCGGGCCTGTCGATGCCGGTTGGCTTTAAAAACGGCACAGACGGCAGCCTCGCAACAGCAATCAACGCCATGCGTGCCGCCGCCATGCCACACCGCTTTGTCGGGATTAACCAGGCCGGCCAGGTTTGCCTGCTGCAAACCCAGGGCAATCCGAACGGCCATGTGATCCTGCGCGGCGGTAAATCGCCGAACTACGGCCCGGAAGATGTCGAAAAATGCGAAAAAGAGATGGCGCAGGCGGGACTGAAACCGTCGCTGATGGTAGATTGCAGTCATGGTAATTCTAACAAAGACTACCGCCGCCAGCCTGCGGTTGCAGAATCCGTCGTTGCACAGATCAAAGATGGTAATCGTTCCATTATTGGCCTGATGATTGAAAGTAATATCCACGAAGGTAATCAGTCTTCTGAACAACCGCGTTGCGATATGAAATACGGCGTATCCGTTACCGATGCCTGCATCAGCTGGGAAACCACCGATGCTCTGCTCCGCGAACTTGATAAAGATCTGCGCGGTCATCTGGCGGCTCGTCTGGGGTAAGAGGAAAGTATGGTTGCTGAACTGACCGCGTTACGCGATCAAATTGATGAAGTCGATAAGGCGCTGCTGGGATTACTGGCACGCCGCCTGGAGCTGGTCGCGGAGGTCGGAGAAGTTAAAAGCCAGTATGGCCTGCCGATTTACGTTCCGGAACGTGAAGCGGCGATGCTGGCTTCCCGGCGGGAAGAGGCGTCAGCGCTTGGCGTCCCGCCGGATCTTATCGAAGACGTGCTGCGTCGCGTCATGCGCGAGTCATATTCCAGCGAGAACGACAAAGGCTTTAAAACGCTGTGTCCGAATCTGCGTCCGGTAGTGATTGTCGGCGGCGGCGGGCAGATGGGGCGTCTGTTTGAAAAAATGCTGACGCTTTCAGGCTACCAGGTCCGTATTCTCGAGAAAGAAGACTGGCCACGCGCGACAGAGATTGTTGCCGATGCCGGGATGGTTATCGTCAGCGTGCCTATTCATACCACGGTTGAGACGATTGGCCGGCTGCCGCCATTACCGGCGGATTGCATCCTGGTGGATCTGGCGTCGGTTAAAGCAGAACCGTTGCAGGCGATGCTGGCGGCGCACCGTGGTCCAGTGCTGGGCCTGCACCCGATGTTCGGTCCGGACAGCGGGAGCCTGGCGAAGCAGGTCGTGGTTTACTGTGACGGTCGTCAGCCGGAAGCGTATCAGTGGTTCCTGGAACAAATTCAGGTCTGGGGCGCGCGTCTGCACCGTATCAGCGCCGTTGAGCATGACCAGAATATGGCCTTTATTCAGGCGCTGCGCCACTTCGCGACCTTTGCTTACGGCCTGCATCTGGCAGAAGAAAACGTCCGCCTGGAACAACTGCTGGCGCTGTCATCACCGATCTACCGCCTTGAGCTGGCGATGGTAGGCCGCCTGTTTGCCCAGGACCCGCAACTGTATGCCGACATTATTATGTCGTCAGAAAATAACCTGGCGCTGATTAAACGTTACTACCAGCGTTTTGGTGAAGCGATTGGTCTGCTGGAGCAGGGAGATAAACAGGCGTTTATCGACAGCTTCCGCAAAGTGGAGCACTGGTTTGGCGACCATGCTCAGCGCTTCCAGAGCGAAAGCCGGACGCTGCTGCGTCAGGCGAATGATAACCGGCAGTAACGGAAAACCGTATATAATCAAAGCCAGAGGGGAAACCCGCTGGCTTTTTTTATAGGGATGACAACGATGGCTGAACCACAACCGCTGTTTGATTACGCAGGACATCTGCCGGAATGCCCGACCTGGAGCGAGACCGAGCAGGCGCTCTACTGGGCCGATATCCTTGAGTGTGAAATCCACCGCTATGACATCAACAGTGGTGAGCATCAGGTCCTGCAATTTCCCGAAGAAGTGGGCTGCTTTGCTCTGCGCGAGAAAGGCGGTTTTATCGTGGCGCTACGCAGCGCTATCTGGTTAACCGATGCGCACGGCCTGCTGCGACGTAAAATCTGTGATAACCCAAGCAACCCGCAGCTGGCACGCTTTAACGACGGCGGTACCGACCGCGAGGGGCGCTTTTACGCCGGGACATTCTGGGGGCCGGGAGATTTTAATGGTGCGCTGCTGATGCGGATCAACCATGACCTGTCGCCTCGGGTGATTCAGTGTGACATTCATGGCGCCAACGGCCTGGCATTTAGTGACGATAAACGTTGGATGTATACCTCTGATACGCCAAATGCCGTGATTTACCGGACGCCGCTGGATGAGCAGGGCGAACCCGGCAAGCGGGAAGTCTTCCGTCGTTTTCAACCGGGGGAGGGGATCCCTGACGGGGCGGCTATCGACGAAGAAGGGTGCTACTGGAGTGCAATGTTTGACGGCTGGCGGATTGCCCGCTTTTCCCCGAGCGGAGAAGCGCTGGAAACCTACCGGCTGCCGGTGCGCTGCCCGACGATGGTCTGTTTTGGCGGCGCGGATATGCGCACGCTGTACATCACCACCACCCGGGAAAACATGGACGCCGACGAAGTACAGCAATATCCGCTCTCTGGCGCCATCTTCACCCTGCCGGTTGCGGTAGCAGGGATGAAGAAGCCAGTATTTATTGAGCGTTAAATCGGGTCGACCGGCACCACGTTTTCGCCCGGGTAGCAGCCGAGAACCTTCATAGAACGGGTAATCTCGGCCAGCTCTTTCAGTGCCTTACGCATCGGGATTGATTCGAGGTTGGCCTGGATATCCAGATAAAACATCTCTTCCCACGGGTTACCGTGAATCGGGCGCGATTCCAGCTTGGTCATGATCAGGTTGTGGTTGCGCAGTACCAGAAGCGCTTCAACCAGCGCACCCGCCTGTTGACCGGTGGCCATCAGCAGCGTGGTTTTTGCCGGTACCTGATCGGAAACATTCACCGCTTTGCGTGCCAGCACCAGGAAGCGGGTAATGTTTTGTGTTTGGTTCGCCTGGCAGTGTTCCAGCACCTGCAGGCCGTACAGCGCGCCGCCGGCTTCGCTACCCAGCGCGGCAACGGCAGGAGAGTTAGCCTGCGCCACTTTCTCCATCGCCGCCGAGGTGCTTTCGGTATATTCAATTTTCCAGTGTGGATAACGGCTCAGATACTGGCTGCACTGCTGAAACGGCTGCGGGTGGCTATACACGGTCTGAATACGTTGCGGGTCGGTTGACGCCGAGACCAGCACGCAGTGATCGATGGGGATCGTCAGCTCGCCAACGATCGACAGGCTGGTGTGCTGTAGCAGATCGTAGACGTCGTTGATCCCGCCGGAGCTGGTGTTTTCAATGGGGACGACCGCGTAGTCGGCCTGTCCGGTTTCTACCTGATTGAAGATATCGGCGAATTTAGCGCAGCCGCTCTCGATGAACTGCTCGAAGTGGCGAGCGGCGTACTGGCGTGCGGCAAGATGTGAGTATGACCCTTTCGGCCCGAGGAACGCCACGCGTGCTGAGTGCGGATTGATTTTATTCAGGTGTTGCTGCAGCAGCGTTTGTTGAGTGAGTACTGAATCCTCGATGATCAGCTGGAACAGGCGTGTGATGTAGTGGGCATCGAGGTGATGGCTTTTCCCCAGCGTCATCAGCCGCTCCAGCAGGTCACGTTCGCGGTCGATATCACGGACCGGACGGTGCGATGCCAGCTTGGCTTTACCTACTTCTACCGCCAGCCCACGGCGTTCTGCCAGCAGCGCGAGCAGTTTTTCATCCAGTGCGCTGATCTTATCGCGCAGGGCCAGTAACGGGTTTTCCTCGGTCATATTGTGTTGCCTTTATTGTTATTCATTTATCAAAAAAAAAGGCCTCCCGCTTGGGAGGCCTTGTTGTTCGTCTTCGCATTCTTTATCACACGACGAATTGCCTCCCGTTCAGGGGAAGGTAAAAAAGAATGCGAAGAAGAACGGTAGTTGTTTCACGGTGATATCCTTTGGTTGATGGCAGTTACAGTACCCGTACTGTTTTCATCCTGTCAATAAAAAACGCGCCCGAAGGCGCGTGGCGTTACACAATATTAAGTTAAGGATTACTCTTCTTCTTCCACAAAGCCTGCCTCTTTCACCGATGTTGCGGCGCGGCGGGCTTCCCCTTTGTGTTGCACTTTATTCAGCTGCCGTTCCAGCTTGTTGATTAATTCGTTGATAGCGACGTACATATCTTCACTTCTTCCGCTGGCAACCAGGTGACCATTAGGCGTGTTGATGGTTGCGTCAGCGACAAAACCCTGCGGCTCTTTGGAGAGAATGATGTGCGGGTTGATTAAGTGGGTTTGCCATTTATCCAATTTGGCGAGACGGTCTGCGACGTGCTGGCGGATTGCCGGAGTAATTTCCATTTGTTTACTGGTAATGTTCATTGTCATAAATTTTACCTCTTGTCTTTCCCGTCTTGGTGAACTCAGCATACCTCGCCCAATGTCAAGATGTGTGATTAAGATCACATTTTAATGTCACTTTTTGTCAGCGAATTCATTTTGTGAGGCAGGGCAGGAACAGGTGAGATTTTACTTGTCGAACAGGGGAAAGGGCGTCATATTTGATAGGATGTCTCGGCGCTAAAACGCTTCAGCTTTGGTGCCTGAGCAATAAAAAAACGGCAGCTCATAGCTGCCGTTTTGCTTATCTGAAATGCAATCAGGTGTTTTTGCTGTTAGCCGCGATGATTTTCGCTACTTTATCGGCCTGGGCATTCATTTGCATCTGGCGATAGGCGTTTTCCATCTTCGGCAATGCATCGCGAGTGGCCTGTGTATCCGGATAGCTGCGCAGCATGCCATCAACACGGTTCACCACGGCAACCCATGCACCACGGTCGGTGTAGTAATCCACCACTGACAGCTCGTACTTCGCCAGGCGATCCTTCAGGAACACCATGCGTTTGTAGGCATCGGTGGCATACTGGCTGTTCGGATAACCGCGCACCAGTTTGGAGAAGTCGTTAAAGGCATCGCGCGCGTGCTGTGGATCGCGGTCGGAACGATCGACCCCGAAGAAGCCTTGCAGCGCACTGTCATCCAGAGCCATATTTGTCAGACCACGCATATAAATGACGTAATCAATGTTAGGATGTGTCGGGTTCAGACGAACAAAGCGGTCGATGGCTGCCTGAGCCAGCGGTAGATCGGCATTTTTGTAATACGCATAAATCAGGTCGAGCTGTACCTGTTGGGAATAAGGACCGAACGGGTAGCGGTTATCCAACGCTTCCAGTTGCGTTATTGCCTGTTTCCAGTTACCGTCCTGCAGCTTTTGCTGAGCGGTCGCGTAGATTTCATTCGGCGGATTATCAGGCACCTCTTCCTTTGAGCCGGAGCAACCCACCAAAGCCAGGCTCAGTGTGGCCGCTGCCACCAGGTATTTCATGCGCGTCATGACGTTTTGACTTCCTCAAAATGTTTATGCGGGAGAATCTCTGTTCCTGCTCCCGATTAAGACCAGCTACAATAGCACACTATATTAAACGGCAAAGCCGTAAAACCCAACGTTAAACGAAGAAGCTGTATATGGCACAACGAGTACAACTCACCGCAACGGTGTCCGAAAATCAACTCGGACAACGCTTAGATCAGGCTTTGGCCGAAATGTTCCCTGATTATTCGCGATCGCGAATAAAAGATTGGATCCTTGACCAGCGAGTGCTGGTAAACGGCGCTGTCAGCGACAAGCCGAAAGAGAAAGTTTTAGGGGGAGAGCTCGTCTCCATCGATGTTGAAATCGAAGAAGACGTCCGCTTCGAACCGCAGGATATTCCGCTCAATATCGTTTATGAAGATGATGACATCCTCGTCATTAACAAACCGCGCGACCTGGTTGTACACCCGGGCGCGGGCAACCCCGACGGTACTGTGCTGAATGCGCTGCTGCACTACTATCCGCCGATTGCCGATGTCCCGCGCGCGGGTATCGTGCACCGTCTGGATAAAGACACGACCGGCCTGATGGTCGTCGCGAAGACTATCCCGGCGCAAACTCGCCTGGTGGAATCGCTGCAGCTGCGTGAAATCACCCGTGAGTATGAAGCGGTGGCGATTGGCCACATGACTTCCGGCGGAACGGTGGAAGAGCCTATCAGCCGTCACCCGACCAAGCGTACGCACATGGCGGTACACCCGATGGGTAAACCGGCGGTCACGCACTATCGTATTATGGAGCACTTCCGTATTCATACGCGCCTGCGTCTGCGTCTGGAAACCGGTCGTACGCACCAGATCCGTGTGCATATGGCGCATATCACCCATCCGCTGGTGGGCGATCAGGTATATGGCGGCCGTCCGCGCCCGCCGAAAGGCGCTTCGGAAGCGTTCATCACCGCGCTGCGCAAGTTTGACCGTCAGGCGCTGCACGCGACGATGCTGCGTTTGTACCATCCGATCAGCGGTATTGAGATGGAATGGCATGCGCCTATTCCTCAGGATATGGTTGATCTGATTGACGCAATGCGTGCTGATTATGAAGACCACAAGGACGATATTGACTGGTTATGACTAAACTGATTGTACCGCAATGGCCTGTGCCGGAAGGCGTGGCGGCCTGTAGCTCCACGCGTGTTGGCGGCGTCAGCCTGCCTCCGTACGATTCACTCAATCTGGGTGCCCATTGCGGAGACAATCTGCAGCATGTGGAAGAGAACCGCCGGCGGATGTTTGCCGCAGGCGGGTTACCGTCGTATCCGGTCTGGCTGGAGCAGGTGCATGGCACTGCCGTGCTGAAACTGGATGGCGGGCCATATGAGTCAAAGCGAGCGGATGCGTCATACTGCAATACGCCGGGCACGGTGTGTGCCGTGATGACCGCAGACTGCCTGCCGGTGCTTTTTTGCAATCGTGCAGGAACCGAAGTTGCGGCTGCACATGCCGGCTGGCGTGGGTTATGCGACGGCGTGCTCGAAGCAACCATCGCCTGCTTTGCCGATAAGCCAGAAAACATTCTGGCCTGGCTCGGTCCGGCCATCGGTCCCGAGGCGTTTGAAGTCGGTCCGGAAGTGCGCGATGCCTTTATGAGTAAAGACGCGAAGGCCGACAGCGCTTTTCGGCCGGTCGGTGAGAAATACTTTGCCGATATTTATCAGCTTGCCCGCCAGCGCCTGGCTAACGTGGGCGTGACGCAGATCTTCGGCGGCGATCGCTGTACGCTAAGCGAAAAGGATGATTTTTTCTCTTATCGCCGCGATAAGACGACGGGTCGTATGGCGAGTTTCATCTGGTTGAGATAACCTCGCGAGTCAAGACGATCCAGACGGCAAACATATTTTTTGCATAGTTCAGGTCTTTAACCTTGAATAATTGAGGGATGACCTCATTTAATCTCCAGTAGCAAATTTGACCTGTTTATGGGAGGAATTATGCGTCTGGATCGTCTTACCAATAAATTCCAGCTTGCTCTTGCCGATGCCCAGTCTCTTGCACTTGGGCACGACAACCAATTCATCGAACCTCTTCATCTAATGAGCGCCTTGCTGAATCAGGAAGGGGGATCGGTACGTCCTTTATTAACGTCTGCTGGCATTAACGCCGGAGAGTTAAGCACAAGCATCACTCAGGCGTTGAGCCGTTTACCGCAGGTGGAAGGCACCGGTGGCGACGTGCAGCCGTCTCAGGATCTGGTGCGTATTCTGAATCTTTGCGACAAGCTGGCGCAAAAGAGGAAGGACAACTTTATTTCGTCAGAACTGTTCGTCCTGGCGGCGCTTGAATCACGCGGTACGCTGACCGACCTTTTAAAATCTGCCGGAGCAACAACCGCCAATGTGACTCAGGCGATTGAACAAATGCGCGGAGGTGAAAGCGTGAACGATCAGGGTGCCGAAGACCAACGTCAGGCATTGAAGAAATTTACGGTCGATCTGACCGAGCGGGCTGAACAAGGCAAACTGGATCCGGTGATTGGCCGTGATGAAGAGATTCGTCGGACAATCCAGGTCTTGCAGCGGCGCACTAAAAATAACCCGGTTCTGATTGGTGAACCCGGCGTCGGGAAAACGGCCATCGTGGAAGGACTGGCGCAGCGTATCGTCAACGGTGAAGTACCGGAAGGGCTGAAAGGCCGCCGTGTACTGGCGCTGGATATGGGGGCGCTGGTGGCCGGGGCGAAGTATCGCGGTGAGTTCGAAGAGCGTCTGAAAGGCGTCCTGAACGATCTCTCCAAACAGGAAGGTAACGTCATCCTGTTTATTGATGAGCTGCACACTATGGTGGGGGCAGGGAAAGCAGACGGCGCAATGGATGCCGGCAACATGCTGAAACCTGCGCTGGCTCGTGGTGAGCTGCACTGCGTCGGCGCGACCACCCTCGATGAGTATCGTCAGTATATTGAAAAAGATGCTGCGCTGGAGCGTCGTTTCCAGAAAGTGTTCGTGGCTGAACCGTCAGTGGAAGATACCATCGCGATTCTGCGTGGTTTAAAAGAGCGTTACGAGCTGCATCACCATGTGCAGATCACCGACCCGGCGATCGTCGCAGCCGCAACGTTGTCGCATCGCTATATTGCTGACCGTCAGTTGCCGGATAAAGCCATCGACCTGATCGATGAGGCCGCGTCCAGCATTCGTATGCAGATTGACTCGAAGCCGGAAGAACTCGACCGACTCGACCGTCGTATTATCCAGCTCAAGCTGGAACAGCAGGCGTTGAAGAAAGAGGCCGATGAGGCCAGTCTGAAACGGCTGGATATGCTGAATGAAGAGCTGGCCGATAAAGAGCGTCAGTATTCAGTATTAGAAGAAGAGTGGAAGGCGGAAAAAGCGTCACTCTCCGGAACTCAGACCATCAAAGCCGAGCTGGAACAGGCGAAAATCGCGATTGAGCAGGCGCGTCGCGTCGGCGACCTCGCGCGGATGTCTGAACTGCAGTACGGCAAAATTCCGGAACTGGAGAAACAGCTCGCGGCTGCCACCCAGTCTGAAGGTAAAACTATGCGTCTGTTGCGAAATAAAGTGACCGATGCGGAAATTGCCGAAGTGCTGGCCCGCTGGACCGGTATTCCGGTGGCGCGAATGATGGAAGGTGAGCGTGAAAAACTGCTGCGGATGGAGCAGGAGTTGCACAGTCGGGTGATCGGTCAGAACGAAGCGGTTGAAGCGGTATCCAACGCGATTCGTCGTAGCCGTGCCGGGCTGTCTGACCCGAACCGTCCAATCGGATCGTTCCTGTTCCTCGGTCCAACCGGTGTTGGTAAAACCGAGCTTTGCAAAACGCTGGCTAACTTTATGTTCGACAGCGACGATGCAATGGTGCGTATCGATATGTCCGAGTTTATGGAGAAACACTCCGTCTCGCGTCTGGTTGGTGCGCCTCCGGGATATGTCGGCTATGAAGAAGGGGGCTATCTGACCGAAGCAGTTCGTCGCCGTCCGTATTCCGTCATTCTGCTGGATGAAGTCGAAAAGGCCCATCCGGATGTGTTCAACATTCTGTTGCAGGTGCTGGACGATGGTCGTCTGACCGATGGGCAGGGGAGAACGGTCGATTTCCGTAATACGGTGGTGATCATGACCTCTAACCTTGGTTCGGATCTGATTCAGGAACGTTTCGGGGCGCTGGATTACGGCCATATGAAAGATCTGATTCTGGGTGTGGTTAGTCAGAACTTCCGCCCGGAATTCATCAACCGTATCGATGAAGTGGTAGTCTTCCACCCGTTGGGTGAAAAACACATTGCTTCTATTGCGCAGATCCAGCTGCAGCGTCTGTACAAACGTCTGGAAGAACGTGGTTATGACGTTCATATGTCCGATGAGGCGCTGAAACTGCTGAGCGCGAATGGTTACGATCCGGTGTATGGCGCGCGTCCGTTAAAACGCGCTATCCAGCAGCAGATCGAAAACCCGCTGGCGCAGCAAATTCTTTCCGGTGAGTTAATTCCTGGTAAAGAAGTGCAGCTGGTGGTCAAAGACGACCATATCGTCGCAGTGCAGTAAATCACAAAACGACAAAAACGGGCCCAATGGGCTCGTTTTTGTTTAAAAACCAGGCAAGAATTAAAGTCCGAACGCAAAGTTGTTTAATAAGTAAGCGAACGAATTGTTTTTGTGAATTTAAACTTGTCACGTCAGAATTACTGCCTATAATGCGCCTCCACTGACACGGAACAACGGCAAACAAGCCGCCGGGTCAGCAGGGTTCTCCGCTGAAAGCCAGCCGAGTGACCCGGCAGAGAAAGGCAAAAATAAATGCTTGACTCTGAAGCGGGTAGGCGTATTATGCACACCCCGCACCGCTGAGAAAAAGCGAAGCGGCACTGCTCTTTAACAATTTATCAGACAATCTGTGTGGGCACTCAAAGTGACATGGATTCTTAACGTCCTCGGACGAAAAATGAATACCAAGTCTCTGAGTGAACATACGTAATTCATTACGAAGTTTAATTCACGAGCATCAAACTTAAATTGAAGAGTTTGATCATGGCTCAGATTGAACGCTGGCGGCAGGCCTAACACATGCAAGTCGAGCGGTAGCACAGAGAGCTTGCTCTCGGGTGACGAGCGGCGGACGGGTGAGTAATGTCTGGGAAACTGCCTGATGGAGGGGGATAACTACTGGAAACGGTAGCTAATACCGCATAACGTC